>CAZHHG010000182.1:0-1665 GCA_964532065.1 uncultured Melioribacter sp. | reverse complement strand
AAAATGACCGGATATTCCTTCTTACTTCTTTGAAAAGTGATAAATATTTCCTCTTCGAGAAAGTCTATTCCAGAATAAACAGGGATTTCCTGATTCCTACTGATTCAATGCCCGAAGTGTTTTTGCAAATTTCTGATGTTGGGGAAAGAGGAGAACGGTATCTAAATCTATCCCGGCCTCTTATGATCGGTGGAATCGGGGACTGGAACCGGTTCAGCGGAATACTGATAAATATGATCACAGGTTTTGATATCTCGGCAACACAGTTAAAAAAGATCCGCGATAATTATTCGGGAACAATCTATTTCGATCTGCACACTCTATCCCGTGGTGTAGACTCGAAACTGAACCGGGATTTCAGACCGGTTCCGGATATAAATGCTTGGCTTAAGAACATAGACATTCTGCAATGTAACCGGTATGAATTGCAAACTATCGGAAACTTTGATGATTCAAAAAATATTGAGACAGTTCTTAATGCGGGAGTAAAATATCTAATCGTTACCAGAGGTGAAAAAGGGGCTTCACTTTATTTTAAAGATCGGAATAAAATAATAATGATTGACAAACCGGCAAAGGCGGTAAAAGAAGTAAATAAAGTAGGCTGCGGCGATATCTTTGGGTCAGTCTTTTTTTATAATTATCTTTGCCGCAAAGATGTTGAGTTCTCCCTGGAACAGGCGATTGAATATTCTGGGAGGGCTGTTTCTGAAAATATTTTTAACAATATCCATTCATTTATTAATGATTAACGGCAACATTATAAAAACCAGAATACTGGTTATCGGCTCTAACGGGATGCTTGGCCAGAGACTAACCAAAGTTTTCTCAAAACTGCCGGATGTTGAATTGCTGACCGCCTCTGCCGAGGAAAAGTCGTTTTACGAGGGAGTTGAATATAAAACGCTCGATATAACTAATAAGCATTCTGTTAAAGAGATTATTCTGAATTTTTTCCCGGATTATGTGATTAATGCGGCAGCCTTCACTAATGTAGATAAATCCGAATCCGAAAGGGAATTGGCATGGAAAATAAATGTTAACGGTGTTGAGAATATTGCATTATACTGCTGGACAATAGATGCTCACATGATTCATATTTCTACCGATTATATTTTTAACGGTAAAAGCGGGCCATATACCGAGGACGCAATTCCCTCGCCAATAAATTATTACGGAAGATCAAAACTGGCTGCCGAAAATTCGATCAGAACAAGCGGAGTAAGATTTACGATACTTCGGACTAATGTGCTTTACGGACCTACGGATTTCGGGCGTCCCGATTATGTTAAATGGGTTGTAGACTCTTTAAAGGCCGGGCAGCAGATTAGAATTGTAACCGATCAGATCAACAATCCTACTTTTATTGATGATCTTTCAACGGCAATTAACCGTGTAATTCAGTTTAGTAAAGAGGGAATATATAATATAGGAGGAGCAGAACTCCTTTCGAGGCTGGAGTTTACTTTTAAAATAGCAGATTATTTTAATCTGGATAAGAATTTGATTATCCCGATAACTACTGATCAATTGAAACAACCCGCACCCCGTCCTTTAAGATCCGGACTGGTAATTTTGAAAGCCGGCTCAGAACTCGGTTATAAACCTATGCGGTTGGAAGAAACATTCTTCATTATAAGGAAGGAGCTCGGTCTTTAAGATATG
>CAZHHG010000181.1:0-1886 GCA_964532065.1 uncultured Melioribacter sp. | reverse complement strand
AAAGAGCTGATCTGAAACCGAATGAAGACCCGGGATGGTATCAGCACCAAATTCCGAGAGAAGAACCGGTTTATTAAATTTTTTGTGTATTTCATCCAGTTCATCAGAAAGCATAGAGCATGCATATTCAATACGCCCGGGATATTCGTACCAGCCGTAGTATCTGTTAACCGCAATTACATCACTTAATTCCAGAACCGGGTCGTTTAGACCGGCACGAAAACAATTTGGGACAGTTAATGGGCGGGTAGAATCAATCGTCCGTGCAAAGCTGAAAATTTCATCCCAGTATTTCTTTCCTCTACCATCGTAGTAACTCGGTTCACCTACGAGGTTGGGCTCATTTCCGAGCGACCACATGATAACCGAGGCATAATTCTTATCCCTATCAATCAGTTTTTGTATCGACTTTTTATGATTAGCCAATGATTCAGTACTAACATGACGGAAGTCCAAACTATTAGCGGGTACCTCATCTATTAAAAGGAATCCAAGTTTATCTGCCAGCTGCATGGTTTCCTCAGCATAAGGATAATGGGAAGTCCGAAAAGAATTAGCATTAATCCATTTAAGCATCTGATATTCTTTAATGATAACAGGTAATGAAAAACCTTTGCCCAGGACAGAAAAATCCTCGTGTTTGCCGAATCCTTTCAGGTAAATCCTTTCGTGATTCAAATAGAGCTGGTTATTCTTAACCTCAATTTCCCTGATACCAACTGGTAATTCATAATAATCGATCTCCTCCTGCTCCGCAAAAATTTTAACAATAAGAGTATACAGGTAAGGAGAGCCGGGGGACCAAAAATGGCAATTGTTGATTTCAAACTTGGTCGTAAATGACCCGTTCTTAATCAGTTGTTCATTAGAAAAGAGATTGACATCATTTTTTAATGAGATACGGGCAATAAAGCCGCTGGAATTAATTGTTGAGACCCTTACTGTTAATTCTCCCAGATCATTATTAATTATCCTGGAATTAATCTTTATATTAGAGATGTGATTATCCGGGACAGATGTAATTTTAAGAGGCCTATGAATTCCTCCATAAGGGAAAAAATCGAACCTAGCCGGCGGATACGTTTCATCTCTTAACCTGTTTTCTTTTAAATAATCTTGAAGTTCAATTCCCTGAGGTATAGAGGAACTGGAGAGTTCATTAGTAACGAGGATTGAAATTTTATTCTGTTTTCCGAATTCAATAAAAGGATTAATATCCAACTCTGACGGAAGGAAGCCATCGCTGTCTTCACCGACAAATTTGCCATTGATCCAACATTTAAATGAAAATGCAACCGCATCAAGTCTAAGTTGATTCGATTTGGTGGCAAAGTCTTCGGGGATGAATATGGATTTTTGGTACCAGGCATATCCAACATAATGAAGGTACCCTAACTCTTCAAGCTGTTCATTCCAGCTGGCAGGGACAGCAATTTCAGTAAGAGGATCAAACCCATTGAACCATTTTTCAATTTCACCGATTTTAAGTGGATCCGGTTTGAAATCCCACAATCCAGATAAATCAAGTACTTCCCGATACTTATTCGTTTGCGGATATAGCATATAAATCCTGCACTAAGTTGTAAGAATTCCGTTGACTAATAAAGTCACAGGAGATTAAGCAGCAGAGACGTCATCTGCCTTATTTCGCTTTTTAGCACCGCAAGATTCACGAATAATCAAGGAAGGTTTAAAAATGGTTCTATTTCCGAGGTCGTTTTTTTCAATTCTCCGTTGAATAATATCAATTGCAGTCCGTCCAACTTTATCAGCACATTGGTGAATAGTAGTAAGAGGGACAGAGGAATACTGAGCGACAGGGATATCATCGTTTCCAACGATTGCGACATCATCAGGAATTTTTATACCTTGTTCGGAGGCAGCCT
>CAZHHG010000180.1:0-1888 GCA_964532065.1 uncultured Melioribacter sp. | reverse complement strand
AAAGAAACGTCAAGAACAACATTTGCAATTCAAAATTAAGGAGTTGCAAAATGAAATTAGTTCCATAAAAAGCAAATTTCCAGAAACTGAAGGTAAGGAATACAATGTAGACGTCTCATTACAAATAGTTTCTCAGGAAAATGAAATAAGTTATTTGCAAAATAAATTTCCGGAATTAGCAGGCCAGGAAATTCAAATTCATTTTCCGCTTTTCAAAGATTATTTTATTAAACGAAGGCTAGTAAGAATCCAGTCAGCTTCATCAAGAATCGAAGCGCTTCAGCAGCAAATACAAGTAATAACTAACCGTTTGATAAATGAAAGAAAAGAGAATGTACGCACTCAATTTGATAAAATAGAACAACTGAAGTCACAGATTACCAGAATTGATTCCGTTGATATAATTAGAATTAATGACGATGTAGCTGCCCTCATGTTAGAGTTAGAATATCGTAAGCTTCTTAATAATTAACATTAATCAACTTAAAAGTAATAATATCCCTTACAACAGTCTTGTCTTATTGAGATTCAATTTTATATTTTGATATAATATTCAGCGATTCCTTGTATGGAATACAATTGGTCTCAGTTTTTATTGGAGTGGAAAAAACCCTACCACGACGTGAAAAACATCCTGCGGTATCTGAATACCTGTCCCTCGCTAATAGCCCAGTTGAAAATAAATGACCTGAACACCCCCGCTGCGCTCGATGATCATCAAAAGGATTGGCTCTCCCTGCTTTCACAATATGAGGGAATGGAAAAGGCATTTTTCAAACCCTGGTGGGTGCTGGTCAGTAGTTCGTCGCTTGATCTTTTCATCGATCTCTCAGACCCTGGATATCCCCTTTTCGAATCCGAATATATCTTCGTTGAGCCCTACCACTATTTCCGCAATTTCCTCTTTAACAACATCAGCGACCTCCTTTCGATCAATGAGGCCAACTTCGATTTCGAAGCATTTCACGAAAAGCGTTTGCGCAATTCTCTTGGCCAGGCCGATGAATTTTTCCGGGAACACAAACGGTTGGGGGACCCTTCTTGACCGCCTCCATTAAAGAAAATCAGAATCACACCTTTCGCAATGCCAATTGGGCTCAAAAGGGCTGACACAGCAACCTCCGAATGCTATTTTATTCTCCTTTGCATGGGCCTCCATTTCTTCTGATGGGTACCCATAAACGATTGGTACAACATGCTCATTCGTGTTGCACTTCGGGCATGTCTTCTTTTCTTTTTCCGGCTTCATATTAAATCCTCTGATTGATCAATCAAATATAGCTTGTTTACCTTGAAATCAAGGTAAAGAAACTGCGGTTCGCCTGTATCCGTCAGAAACTGTCTTCTGATATCTCCGTTGACCATACGCTTGAGCAGAGGGTCGTTAATTTCCTTGCACTTATCCCGGTTTCGGTTTATATCTACGGTAATCGCGTTTGCCTCCCGCTCTTCAATGCAAAAGGTTAGTGTGTAGTATCCCAGGTAATAGTGGATCGTCATCGGATAAACGATCCGTCCCTTGCCTTTGACAAAGGCGGCCAGCTCTGCTGCTCTCCTGAAGTGAAGGATGGTCGATTGCCGGGTGTCATTCTTTTTCAGGTCGCTGTTCTTTCCCATGGTGTCACTTTTAAAGTATCAATGCTATGTTTCGGCAAAGAACAGTCCGGAGTCAGCCAAAGCATGTCGTGGCCTTAAAAAAATTTTTATCCGCTGAAACCTTTTCGCCATTTGAATTGTCATTAGAAGAAAAAACAATTCTATGTAATCACCGGATTATATCCTGAAACTTTCAGCTTTCGACTGTGTGTTTCTGACGTTTCTTCTGATGGAGCAGCTGCGCTATTTAAATCAAAGGTCAACAGGTATTCAATCCTCAGAAGATGCATAC
>CAZHHG010000179.1:0-1950 GCA_964532065.1 uncultured Melioribacter sp. | reverse complement strand
ATTCCGGTTACAGCCATTACAAATTTTTTACCGATCGAGGAGTTTAATGCTCTAAAAATCCAGCCCATTAAAATTCTCCTATGTTAATTAATTCTGTTTGGTGATTTTGGATTTGAATCTGATGATGAAAACTATTGGTGAATGCGTACACTATGATTTATCAGTTAGTTATTATCCGGAGGACAAGATAAGTCATAAATGTATTTTTTTCAAAGAGTAAAATTGAATTAGGAATTTATTTGCTGTTCCGAATTTTCTTTTCTATTTTTTGTCCAGGTTCTTAAACAATTGTCGGTGTCCGCTTTTCGGACTTAATAGGGAAACCGGTTAAAATCCGGTGCTGCCCCGCAACTGTAATTCCGACCCCGATTTAATCGGGGTAAAAGTTTTCAACCAATTATGTCACTGTCCCTCCAATGCGGGATGGGAAGACGGTTGAAAACCGGAAGAGCCAGGAGACCTGCCGGGAATAATTAAACAACAGCCTCGAACGGCTGCCTTCGCGGGTAAGGTTTTGCATGAGAAATTTTGTTTCAATCACTTCTTATCAATTATTAACCCACGAAGTTACATCTTTAAATCCGGTTACGGTTCTTCCGTAGCTTAATCCAAGGAGTAACTTCCATGTTAAAAAAAATTATTGTAATACTGGCTCTCTCTTCAATCCCCGTTTCAGCACAGAATGATACCTTAAAAACTATTCTCCGGGACGTGGTAATCTCAGCCAACCGGACTGAGACACCATATTATACCATAGCAAGTTCTGTATCAATTATCACTTCCGAAGAAATTTCAAAAAAGAATTATTACTCGATAGTAGATGTTCTCCGCGAAATTCCGGGATTAAGCATTGTACAGCAGGGCGGACCCGGAAAATTATCAAACGTTTTTATGCGCGGAGCAAATTCCAACCATACACTTGTACTTCTTGACGGAATTGAAATGAACGATCCTTCCTCTCCCAACAATGCGTTCGATTTCTCCTCAATGTCGATCTACGATATTGACCGTATTGAAATTGTGAGAGGCCCTCAGAGTACATTGTACGGATCCGATGCGATTGCCGGTGTTGTAAATATTTATTCCAAAACAGGTAAGAGCAGTCGAAATTATAATCTTCAGACAGAAGGAGGTTCGAATAATTTTTTCAGAGGCGGCCTCAGCACATCCGGGCAACTGGGTCTGATCGATTATTTTGTTTCATTTAACAGAATAACAGGTGACGGTATTTCCGCGAGCAATTCAAAGTACGGTAACAGTGAAAAGGACGGTTTTTCAATTAATAATTTTACAACGGGGATCGGATTCAATCTTAATGAAGGCGGAAAAATCGATGTGCTCTATAGATTTAATAAACACACTAGCGAACTCGATCAGAGCGAGAAACTAGGAGATGATCCTAATTTCACCTACAGAACAGAGGAACAGATTCTAAAAGCCGGTTACAAACTTAATTCCTTTAATGAAAAATGGGAAAATCAGTTCAGCGCCTCCGTAATACGGCGTTTTAGTAATGCCTTCGACGGTTTCGATAGTGAACATCCATTACAATACTCCGATAGTTACAACCGTTCCGAAAGGATCAAATTAGGCTGGCAGAACAATTTAAGGTTCCTGGAAAATCATCTCATCTCAATCGGGATTGAGGCAGAGAAAGAGATTGCAAATACGAGTTATATAAGCGAAAGCATGTGGGGTCCATACTCAAGTATTTTTCCGGAAAAGTCAGTTACAACAACCGGACTTTTTCTACAGGACCAGGCAAATCTGTTCAATTCATTATTTGTATCGATTGGATTGCGAATCGATAAGCATCAGAAATTCGGAAATGAGACTACTTACCGTTTCGCTCCGTCTTATTATATTGAAGAAATAGGGATGAAACTAAAATTCACTTACGGTACAGGATTCAAAGCTCCCTCCCTCTATTATCTTTATGATCCTATGTTC
>CAZHHG010000178.1:0-2018 GCA_964532065.1 uncultured Melioribacter sp. | reverse complement strand
AGTTTTAAGGACTTCTAATTTCATTTTCAATAACACTATTTATTTATTTCAACAATTGAATTTACAGAGCCTGGAACCGCTCCTTTAACCATTATAATATTTTTATCAACAAGAATTTTAACAACTTTAAGATTTCTGGTTGTCACATTTTCATATCCTTTTCTGCCGGCCATTCTCTGACCTTTAAAGACTCTTGAAGGATATGAGCTTGCGCCGATTGAACCGGGAGCTCTAACACGGTCGCTTTGTCCGTGGGTAGCACCACCAACACCGCCGAACCCATGTCTTTTAATAACACCCTGGAAACCTTTTCCTTTGCTCTTACCAGAAACCTTGACTTTATCACCGACCTGAAAGAGATCGGCTTTAATATCATCACCGACTTTGAACTGATCAGCTTCAAAGTTTCTGAATTCCTTAAGATACATAGGGGCAATGAACCCGAGTTTTTTGAAAACGGCAATCTGAGGTTTACTAACTTTTTTCTCTTTCTTTTCACCGAAACCTAATTGAATAGAAGAGTAGCCGTCTTTATCTTTAGTTTTAACCGCATAGACTTTACAAGGACCGGCTTCAAGAATAGTAACCGGAATAATTTGACCGTCTTCGGAGTATATATTAGTCATTCCTAATTTTTTTGCTAACAGACCAGGCATTTTTTTTCCTATAACTTAATCTCAATATCGACGCCAGCAGGTATTTCCAATTTGCTCAGAGCGTCAACAGTTTTATTATTAGAATTGTGGATATCAATAATTCTTTTATGAGCCCTTATCTCAAATTGTTCTCTGGATTTTTTATCAACGTGAGGAGATCTTAAAACAGTGAAGACCGTTCTTCTTGTAGGAAGAGGAATTGGTCCGGAAACAACAGCTCCGGTACTTTTCACGGTTTTAATAATTTTTTCAGTTGATTTATCAATCAAAATATGATCGTACGACTTAAGTTTAATTCTAATTTTTTGACCGGGCACTTTTAATAATCTCCTTGTTCAGACATAGTAAGGGGAAAGCATTCACTTTCCCCTATTCAATTATATTACTATTCAATAATCTTTGTTACGAAACCAGCACCAACTGTTCTACCGCCTTCGCGGATAGCGAATTTAAGACCTTCTTCCATAGCGATTTCAGAGATAAGATCAATCTTAAGCTGAACGTTATCGCCAGGCATAACCATTTCGGTACCTTCGGGTAAAGTAGCAATACCGGTAACGTCGGTTGTTCTGAAGTAGAACTGCGGTCTATATCCGTTAAAGAACGGTGTATGACGTCCACCTTCTTCTTTTGAAAGGATATAAACTTTGCCTTCAAATTTCTTATGAGGAGTAATAGAACCGGTCTTAGCCAGAACCATACCTCTTTCAATTTCTGTTTTATCGACACCGCGAAGTAGGAGTCCGGCATTATCACCAGCCATAGCGGAGTCTAATTCTTTACGGAACATTTCGATACCGGTAACAACAGTTTTCTTATGGATTCCGAGACCGATAAGTTCAACTTCCTCGTTCAGTTTCAAAGTACCTCTTTCAACTCTACCAGTAGCAACTGTACCACGACCGGTAATAGAGAATACGTCTTCAACAGGCATCAAGAAAGGTTTATCAGCATCACGCTGCGGAATCGGTACATATTCATCAACCGCCTTCATGAGTTCCCAGATGCAGTTATATCTTTCGTCAGTAGTTGGAGCATTAGAAGAACCTGCTTCGAGAGCTTTTAGTGCAGAACCGCGGATAATCGGAATATCATTACCAGGGAATTCATATTTAGTAAGTAATTCTCTTAATTCCATTTCAACTAGGTCGATCAATTCAGGATCGTCCATCATATCAACTTTATTCAAGAAAACGACGATTCTTGGTACACCAACCTGACGGGCAAGAAGAATGTGTTCTCTTGTTTGGGGCATAGGTCCGTCAGTAGCAGCAACAACTAAAATAGCGCCATCCATCTGAGCAGCACCTGTAATCATGTTTTTAACATAGTCAGCGTGACCGGGACAGTCAACGTGAGCAT
>CAZHHG010000177.1:0-2027 GCA_964532065.1 uncultured Melioribacter sp. | reverse complement strand
AATTAACATTTTATTTGCTATTAATGTCAAATATTGTTAAAATATGTCAAGAAAAATGTCAAGTTCGGAGTATTAAATGAAAATCGGCATAATTAATATTTTCGATTCTATTTCCACCTTCGGCATCTCCTCCAAAAAAATCCTCGCTATCCTTTCCGACTTCAAGGAAAAGAACATCACTGAAATAGAAGTACGCATCAACTCCGCGGGCGGTTCGCTGTTCGAAGGATTTTCAATCTTTAATCAGCTCAGGGATTTCGGAAACGTTCACACAGTCGTCGACGGCGTTGCCGCCTCAGCTGCCTCTCTCATCGCCCTTGCCGGCAGTAAAGTCTCGGTCTATAAGAACTCCTATCTCTTCATTCACAATCCCTGGTCTCTCGCAATCGGTGATCATAACGATATGGAATCCGCTTCCGAGGATCTCAAAAAGTTTACTCAGACTATCATAGATCTCTATAAATCCAAAACAGGTTTATCCGAAGAGGAACTGAAGGACTTCTGTACTAAAAACACTTTCCTAAATTCTGATGAATGCCTCAGCTACGGGTTTGCGGATGATGTGATTGATAATTATCCTGTCAAAAAGTTTGTCGCCCTCAGCTCTCAGATATTCGATCCTGAAGATCTTGCCGCCTCAGATTCCGACGGCTTAAATCAAACCGGTACCAACCAGAACGATATTAACCAGAAGCTCCTAACGCTCGGCAATTCTATTTCTTCACTACAGGACAATATCGACCAGCTAAATTCTCTAATGAATCTTTCCGATGAAGAAAGAAAGATTCTCTCCGATAAGGAGATCTTCACAAAACTCTCGAATCCGGAACCATTCTATTTTTCTCTTACTGCAGAATCCGGCTTAACGGAATTACTTAACTCAAAGCTTAATGTCGGTAAGTTCACCCCGGCGTTTGTAAAGTCATTCACGGAATTATTAAACTCAATTTCCAATATTCCATTATTCCATAATTCCGCAAAGCCCCATGAAGAAATTCTGCTTAATGCGCTGAAGAACCTCCTCTCTTCCGTTCCCGATACAAATCTTCTTGATACATTTGCTGAAAAACCCGGGCTCGATATCTCCACGGTATCCGATGAATCGTTTGACAATGTTGAAGTCGACGAGTCCCAGCTTCCTCTTCACAAACGCGCCCTTGCTCTCATGAAATCAGAAAAAATCTCATATAAAGATGCTGTGCTGAAGCTTTCAAATAATATTTAAGGAAAATTTAAGATGAGTACTCAAGCACTTCGCCGTATAGTTGATCCTGTCCTTACAAACATTGCGCGCGGTTATACCAACGCAGATCATGTAGGACTAAACCTTGCTCCAATTGTCCCGGTAGTTAAAGAAGGGGGTAAAATCCCTCTCTTCACAAAAGAATCTTTCAAGGTTTACAATACAGAACGTGCAATTCGCGCTAAATCAAACCGTATCAGCCCCGATATTCATACATCAGTCGACTATGTCCTCGCAGAGCACGATCTCGAATATCCGCTCGACTACCGTGAAATCGACGAGGATATCTACAACCTCCGCCTCCACGCTACTCAGGTAGTCACGGATGGAATCTCCCTTCGTATGGAGAAAATGATTGCGGATCTGGTCCAGGACCTAACTACATATCCTTCAGGCAATAAAGTCACTCTCGGATCAGCCGATAAATTTACAAATGTAACAAGCAATCCGGTTGCTGTTTTTGAATCAGCCAAAGAAGCAATCCGCGGTAAAATTGCCAAGCGTCCTAATTTCTGTGTCATAGGAGCGGTTGCCTATAATGCTCTCAAAGTTCATCCTGCAATTCTCGATAAAATCAAATACACTCAGAATGCAGTCATTACAATTGAGCTCCTTCGCCAGCTGTTGGACTTTGAAAACCTTCTGGTTGGTGATGCCGTCTACGCTTCAGACGACGGCACTTTTCAGGATATCTGGAGAGATAATGTAATCCTCGCATATGTGCAGAGAGAAATTTCTGATATTCCCCGTAACTATTATGAACCCGCTTTTGCATATACGCTCC
>CAZHHG010000176.1:0-2089 GCA_964532065.1 uncultured Melioribacter sp. | reverse complement strand
ATATAGAAAATTGTCAAGTTTGATAAAATGAGCCGTAAAAGCGAGATACCGGAAAAGCAGAAAATCTTCCTGAATGAGTATTTGAAGGATTTAAACGGCAAACAGGCCGCCATACGCGCGGGATATTCGGCAAAATCGGCCAAGGTAACAGCTTCCAGGATGCTAACCAATGCTAACCTTAGGAACGAATTATCGAAGCGTATTGGGGAGATATATGACAATTATAAGAACGATCAGGAGAAGATAATACGGGAGCTGGCGGTAGTGGGATTTTCGCGTATAACCGATTACATAACAATACTGAAGGAAGGGATAACAATAAAGGATTCGCATGAAATACCGAATGAATTAATGGGCGCAATTTCTGAAGTGACAATTGCAGATACCAAAGACGGTAAGCGGAAGTCGATTAAACTGCATAATAAAATTGAAGCATTAAAAATACTTGCTCAGTACCATAGATTATTCGAGGAGAAGACCGGCGAACCGTTCAAGTTTAATGTTATAGTAAAAAGGATTGAGCAGTTTTAAATGAATAATCAATTCTTTACTTAAGACAATTAATAAACTGAATTAAAGAGGATGGTACAAAGAACAAAATATGTAAATGATGATTTTATTTACTTTTCTCCCCGCTGAACGGAACGGGGCAGGCTTGATAGAAAAGAAGCCCCGATAAAAGAATCGGGGTAAACTCCAGTTCAAGACCGCAAAAATGAATATTCATATGAAGGAGAATATTGTAAACATTGAATTAGGAAATCATGAAAAACAGCTTGAGATTTTTTATAAGAGTAAAGAAAGAGTTAAAGTAATTGCGAAAGGAAGAAGGTTTGGTTTGACGGCAGGAATGGCTAGATATATGATTGATGAATTGGTAAATAACGATATTGGAGCGCTTTGGGTGGATACGACTTATTCAAATATAGTACGGTATATGGAGAGATATTTTCAGCCAATTCTAAGAGTGATACCAAAAAGGTTTCACAGCTTTAATAGGACTAAATCAATACTTTACTTGAAAGATTCATACTGCGATTTCAGGAGTGCGGACAGACCGGAGAATATCGAGGGATTCGGATATGATCTTGTGATGCTTAATGAAGCCGGGATAATTTTGAAGAACAGAAGACTGTGGGAAGAATCGATTAGACCGATGATGTTTGAGAAAAAGGCAAGAGCGATTATCGGCGGTACTCCGAAGGGGAAAAAATCCGGCGATGAAACACACCTATTCTATGAATTATTCAACTATGAAGCTGAGGGTAAAGAGGGATGGAAGAGTTATAGATTCACTTCCTACGACAATCCGATGATTGATAAAAAGGAACTTGAAGAGTATGAAAAGGAAGTCTCCCCTGCCCTTCGCGATCAGGAGGTGTACGCGGAATTTATAGATCAGCTGACCGATAGAATAATAAAAAGAGAATGGTTCGGATATTATGAAGAACATGACCTTAACAGCAAGAGATTTGTGGCCTCGATACAGAGCTGGGATACCGCATTCAAAGAGAAAGAAGAGAACGACTATTCAGTTTGCCAGACCTGGATTGTAACGAATGAGGGATATTATCTGGAAGATGTATGGAGAGGCCGGGTAGAATTCCCGGAGCTAAAAAAGAAAGCGGTGGAATTATTCAACACTTACGGGCCGAATGAAATTCTGATTGAGGATAAATCGAGCGGCATAAGCTTAATCCAGGAGATTCAAAGGGAAACGAGGATTCCAGTTAAACCGATAAAACCGGATAAAGACAAGCTTGCAAGGGTTCATTCGATTACTCCGATAATTGAAGCGGGTAAGGTAAAACTGAAAGGAAACAGCAATTGGATTAAAAGTTTTTTGGATGAGCTTGAAGAATTTCCGAACGGCGAGTATGACGATCAGGTGGATGCGGCGACACAGTTTCTGAATTACATCAAATCGCGGAATTTGGAATTCCGCGAGAACATAATAGTCAGCAAAAAAGTGAAGAGTGAGAAATATTTTAAGTATAGACCTAATAGGTAGAGGTTATGGAATTCATATTGTAATTACTTTGCTCTTCTTTTCTCTTGAAAGAAAAGAAGCAAAAGTTCAAGACTGCAA
>CAZHHG010000175.1:0-2114 GCA_964532065.1 uncultured Melioribacter sp. | reverse complement strand
AAATTTCGATGGCATCGCGAAGAAATTGCTGCTGTTGTACGCTGGTGTTGGAAGTATATTCGGAAGTCCCCCTATTCGTATATGGGATATCCTGTTGTCCGAGGAAGACAAAGCAGAATTGGAAAAGAGGTTGGAACAGGCAAAGAAAGAGAATGAAAAGGTTTTGGCCCAAAAGGAGGAGATTATAGAGGATGCGAAAGAACATTTTATCAAAAGCGGACGAGGGGAAACTCCCCCAGAGAAAATAGAGGAAATAGTTAAAATGTTAATTGAAACGGAATACAATCAAAATGTTATGCGTATAATTACGGATATGACAACAAAAAACCTCTTATCCATTTCCGATGAAGAATTTCTGAAGATGGACGCCACACAAAAGAGCAATTTGATCAAGCGCTTTGTCCCTCCAGAGTCGTTCCCGCCTCAGAAAAAAGCGGAAAAGGCGGATGATAACGAGAAAAACCAACCGGTAAAAGAATAGAATCCGGCCGTGTTTCTGGCGGGGCCCTATGAGAAGTAATTAAATTTAATAAAAAACCGGGATATACAATATGACTATATTTACTTATACGAATACGGTCGCGGCATTTGTTGCAACATCTCTTATGATGAACCAAGCTAATGAAATGTCGAAAAGCTTGGAATTACCTTCCACAAAAGCTATAACAACTCAAGATATAAAATATGAAATATCGTATATTGCTGTAGATAAAAAAGCTCCCACAAACGAAAACAATCTTCTGACAGGTTGCATAGAAACCGATCAATATAGCTTTCATTTTAGAGGTGGATATTTTAGGGGATTCCATATGAAGGATATTAGTTTACTAAGCACGACTAATATTTCGGAAAGCTATCCTGCCGGCATCTCTGTCTTAAAAGACACACTCACCACGAATGATGTCTATTCCACATCGACAAATTTTTTAGGTAAAATGAATGTAAACTTAGAAAGACTGAATTCAGATTCTAAAGTAAAAATTTATGAATTAAATTATCCTCGTACAAAGGAAAGAATGGCTGAAATGCAGGTTTTTACGATTACATGGACAAAGAGTGTGCCGAAATCTCGAAGAAGCTCCGAAAAAATGCCGCTCAATGCGGCAACTTTGACATTTGATAGAAAATCGGGACAGCTTATAAAATGTGACGTCGCCAATTCCACTACCGAAACAAACTCCCCTTTTTCAATTCCACCTCCAACTCGATTAATAAACATTCAGGAATTGTTATCCGTTCCCAATGAGGAATTTCCGAAGATGGATGCCACGCAAAAGAGCAATTTACTCAAGCGTTTTGTTCCTCTGGTGTCGTTCCCACCTCAGAAAAAGGCGGAAAAGGCAGAAGACTTTAAAGAAAAAAATGGAGGAAAAAAATAAGATCGAAAAAAATATTTGACTCATGTGCATAAAAAGGGCTACAGTCGAACCAATGAGTTTAGTGAATCGCTTGATTGCCTTTAGGGGCCGAAGGGTCATAAGCTCATTGTTTGAAATGTAGTTCAAAATAGAAAGGTTAGAATATGATTCATAACATGATGATAGCGGCTGCAACAACGGAGGAAGTGTCGCAGCAAGTATCGCAGCTTTGTGAGGGTGGAAACGTTTATGTTTTTGCCATCATCGTTCTGCTCATTGCAGTTGTTTTTGCCATAATACGTATCGCCGTGAGCATCTCGAAGTTGCCTACCGAGCATTCGCAGCAGAAACTCAACGATGCCCTTATCGCAGAGGTGCAGAAAAATCGCGAAGGGCTTGCCTCTCTGACCAAAGAAATCCAGGATCTGAAGAATAAATAGCACCTTCTGGCCAATAGGCTTAACCGAAAACACCCTACGGGGTGTTTTCCTTTCTGTTTAACCGTTTCACGCGGCTTGAAAACCTCAAACTGCGGGGTGGGTATATTCCGCGATATTTGCCCCTCTCATTGTAAGAGCCTGCCAAGGAAACCGGGGGATAAAGGCTCTACGACAATATCATCTTACATTGGTTTTCCACCGCTGCCCCAGCGGCTTTTGCTCAGAAAATAAACCGGAACAAAAGCCACGACAACAATGAGGAAAGCGAAAAAACGAGTCCGCCACTGCTTCGCCTTCAGAGCTTCCGCTTCTTTTT
>CAZHHG010000174.1:0-2404 GCA_964532065.1 uncultured Melioribacter sp. | reverse complement strand
ACTGCAATTTTGTAACTATTCTGCAAGCTAGTATATACTTGATATCGACAAATATATGCTTGCCACTAAAAGCATAATGGAGGAATCATGACAGTATTAATGATTAGTATGGTCGTGATCTTTTTCGTACTGAGTTTTGTAATCCCAAGTAGAAATATAATCATCCGTCAGGTAATTGGAGTCTTAGGATTCATAATCTTTATTTACACAGCATTTACTCAAGAGGAGTTGAAATATCCTTCATTATTTTTTGCATTGTTAAGTATAGTGTTTATATCGAGAAATTTTAAAGACTTCAATAAACTGTTCAAAACTAGAAAACTTAATAAATAAAAAGTGTTAATTAGATCTCCCCTTTTACCTTTTTGAAGGCCCTCATTTATTGAGGGCTTTTTATTTATCCTTTCAAAAAATAAGTGTAATAAAGTACCATTACATTTTCATTGTATTACTTTTTTCACTAGATTTCAATTGAAAGTAAAATAGAGATTGTATGTTTTCGAAAATAATCTCTGCAGCTACTTTTGGAATTGATGCTTATAAAGTCGAAGTTGAAACTCACAGCGAAAGGCAACTCCCCTCAATTACAATTGTCGGTCTCCCAGATAATGCTGTAAAAGAAAGTAGAGAAAGAGTAACAGCCGCATTAAAAAATTCAGGATTCGAATTCCCGCTTAAAAAAATAACAGTCAATCTCGCTCCGGCGGATATAAAAAAAGAGGGGAGTGCATTCGACCTTCCGATCGCAATCGGGATACTCGCCGCAAATGAATCAATTGAGATGGACCGGCTCGATACCATGATGTTTCTTGGTGAACTTTCTCTTGATGGCTCCCTCAGAAAAATCAAAGGTTCACTTCCTATAGCGGTTGAAGCTAAAAGAATCGGAATTTGCCGTATTGCACTTCCTATCGATTCTGTCAAAGAAGCTTCGATTGTAGAAGGAATAGATGTGTTCGGATTATCTTCGCTTGGCGAAGTGGTTGAATTTATTTCGGAACCTGAAAAGTTTAAACCGGTTAAAACTGACCGGGCCGATATTTTTGCAGGTGTAAACAATTATGCTCTTGATTTTTCAGACGTCAAGGGTCAGGAAAATGTGAAACGCGCTCTTGAGATTGCTGCGGCTGGCGGACATAATATTCTGATGATCGGTCCTCCCGGTTCAGGAAAAACTATGCTCGCAAAGCGGTTACCTTCAATTCTTCCCCCGCTTACATTTGAAGAGGCACTCTCCACTACAAAGATCCATTCTGTTGCGGGAATACTTCCTAAGGATAAAGCTTTGATTACGGAAAGACCATTCCGCAATCCTCATCACACTATTTCTGATGCTGCTCTAATCGGTGGTGGTTCAGTTCCCAGGCCGGGTGAGGTCTCCTTTGCTCACCATGGAGTCTTATTCCTGGATGAATTACCTGAATTTAAAAAGAATGTTCTGGAAGTTCTAAGACAACCTTTGGAGGATTCAAGAGTAACCATCAGCCGGTCAAAAATGTCTCTTGAATTTCCTGCTAATTTTATGCTGGCTGCAGCAATGAATCCTTGTCCATGCGGTTATTTTACAGATCCGAACAAAGAATGCACATGCAATACCGGACAGATCCAGAAGTATATGTCAAGAATTTCCGGACCTTTGCTCGATAGGATTGATATCCATATCGAAGTCCCTGCAGTAAAATTCAAGGACCTCGCTTCCAGCTCCAGTGGTGAAAAGTCGGAGTTAATCCGCTCCCGAGTTGTCGTGGCCAGAAAAGTACAATGTAAGAGGTTCGAAAATTTACCAAATATTTATTGTAATGCAGACATGGGAACAAAAGAGATCCGAAAATTCTGCAGAATCGATTCTTCCTCGGAAGATCTATTAAAAATGGCAATGACCAGACTCGGATTATCTGCACGGGCATATGATCGTATTATAAAGGTAAGCAGGACAATCGCGGATCTCGAAAATTCCGAAAGTATTTTGCCGCACCATATAAGTGAGGCAATTCAGTACCGAAGTCTTGACAGGGAATTATGGGGTCATTAAAAAAGATTAAAAAAACTCTTATTCATTTCTTGCATTTTTAGAAAACCCGCTCTATATTTGAAGCTCGCTTTTTGAGTTAATGGGTGAATTTTATCCGGGCGGACGCCGGAGTTGGAGAGCCGGGGCGGACTGTAAATCCGTTGGCAAACGCCTTTGGGGGTTCGAATCCCTCGCCGCCCACATACTGAAATTGATGAAGGAGAAAAAATCCCAGTTTTGTTCGTACTTCGTCAATTTTTCCCTGAAAATAGAATAAAAGTGTTGAATTTAGAGGATTTTTTATCTTCTTAGTTTGTTTTTTGTCTAATGTGATATTTGCGGGAGTAACTCAGTTGGTAGAGTCACAGCCTTCCAAGCTGTTGGTCGCGGGTT
>CAZHHG010000173.1:0-2482 GCA_964532065.1 uncultured Melioribacter sp. | reverse complement strand
AAAGCGTCGGGCAATTTCCCGCATTGTATAGGAAAGGGTTCTTTTCCTATGCAAAGGTCGGCGGCTGCGGTTATATAAATTTTCGTTTAATGGAGGACTAATGCAGTTGGATTTGATTATGGTATTGATCATTGCTGCCGTCACAGCAATAATATCTTTTGTTTTGGGATGGTTTATTAATTCCAAAATCGGAAAGAACAACATTTCTAATGCTAAAGAAAAAGCTCAAAAAATAATTGAAGAAGCTGAAAAAGAAGCTAAACACCTTAAAAGAGAAAAACTTCTCGAAGTAAAGGATGAATGGCTTAAAAAGAAACAGGAATTTGATAACGAAGTTAATTCAAAGAAACAAAAACTTCAGAATCATGAAAAACAACTCGAATCAAGGGAGGAAAACCTTGAAAAGAAGTACGATCTTGTAAATCAGAAAGAAAAAAGTAACAAGGATCTTGAAAAGTTAATCCTCGCTCAGAAAAATGAAGTCGACAGAAAGAGTCAGGAACTTGATAAACTGATTGCCGAACAGAATATCCGTCTTGAAAAAACAGCCGGATTAACTTCCGATGAAGCTAAAAAGATGCTTATGGAAAATATGATAAGCAAAGCAAAATCGGATGCGGCGCAGTCTATTAAAGAAATACGCGATCAGGCCAAAATTGACGCTAAGAAAGAAGCTCAGCGGATTACCATTCAGGCTATTCAGAGAACCGCTGTTGATCATTCTGTTGAATCTACCGTATCTGTTGTCCAGATCCAGAATGATGAAATGAAAGGAAGGATTATCGGTCGCGAAGGACGAAACATCCGTGCTTTCGAAGCCGCTACCGGTGTTGATGTAATTGTTGATGATACTCCGGAAGCAGTTATTCTCTCGGCTTTCGATCAGTTCCGGCGTGAAGTCGCTCGCATCTCTCTCGAAAGGCTTATTGCCGATGGCCGTATTCATCCCGCAAGAATTGAAGAAGTTGTTGCCAAAGTTCAGGAGGAACTCGATGAGGAGATCCAGAAAGAAGGGGAGAATACTCTAATTCAGCTCGGGCTTCACGGAGTTCATATTGAACTTGTAAAACATATCGGTAAAATGAAGTACAGAAGCAGCTACGGACAGAATCTGCTTCAGCACAGTATTGAGGTTGCCTATCTAACCGGAATTATGGCTGCCGAACTCGGTTTCGACACAACCATTGCAAAGAAAGCAGGACTGATGCATGATATCGGAAAGACGATTGATAAAGACGTTGAAGGTCCGCATGCTCTCCTTGGTTATGAACTGACAAAGAAATTTAACGAGCATCCAATAGTTGTTAATGCTGTTGGCAGCCATCACGAAGATATTGAAATGGAACACCCGATTTCAGCATTAGTCCAGGCTGCCGATGCAATCAGCGGTGCCCGCCCCGGAGCAAGAAGAGAGCCTCTCGAAAGTTATGTGAAAAGACTCGAAAATCTTGAGAACCTTGCTAAATCGTTTGAAGGTGTTGCAAAGACTTATGCAATTCAGGCCGGCCGCGAAGTTAGAGTGGTTGTTGAACCGGACAAAATTGATGATGTAGTTGCAGATCGTTTATCATATGAAATCGCTCAGAAGATTCAGGAAGAAATGGAATACCCGGGCCAGATCAAGGTTATGGTAATTCGTGAAGTAAGAAAGATTCAGTACGCTAAATAATCCTGCAGTATTTTTCTTAAAACCCCGGTTCTTTAATCGGGGTTTTTATTTTTAAACAGATTCTGCTTTAAGATTTATTCCTATATTTAATCGTCGATAATTGACCTTTTAACCCAAATGAAAAGAATTTTTTTCAGCTGCTTTCTGATTTTTTTTATTTCTCCTAAAATCATTCTTTTATCCCAGGAGAAAGAACCGGATTCTATTGATGTGTTTCTTGTAAAGGAGAACTGGCATACCGGGATTATGTTCAGAATTGATGATTACACTACCGGTCTTTTACCTGCCCTCAAATATTTTAAGGATTATCAGTATATCGATATCGGATGGGGCGATGCCGATTTTTACCAGACTCCCGGATTCGATCTGTTCCTTGCTGCAAAGGCGATTCTGATACCTACTCCTACTGTAATGAGATTCGACGGATATAAATTCCCGATAGAAAAAATTATCGAGTGGCGTGAGTTTGCTCTCAAATTTGAATTGCCCAAAGAGAGATTTCTTAAACTAATTAATTTTATTTCTGACCATTTCATACTGGATGAGAATGGCGAGCTTATTATTTCAAAGCATGAGAGTAATTCACCCGTCTATTTTTTTAAGTCGATAGGGGAGTATCATCTATTCAGGACGTGCAATACCTGGGCGGCTCAGGCATTAAATTCAACCGGAATTGATGTGGATACATTCGGACTTATAACCGCAGGCCAGTTGTATTCAAGGTTTACAGAATATGCGAAGGTTTTAAAGAGATATGATTGAGGCGCCGGTCGGATTCCTCAGAAGGAGTCCCTTTGGGAGAACCGACGAATA
>CAZHHG010000172.1:0-2595 GCA_964532065.1 uncultured Melioribacter sp. | reverse complement strand
CAAAACGCGAAGAGCTTGAATTAGGCACAGATCCTAATAATCCGGATACAGACGGCGACGGCCTTAAAGACGGCGAAGAAGTTAAACAATACAACACCGATCCAAAAAATGTTGATAGCGATGGCGATGGTCTTAAAGACGGTGAAGAAGTTATGACCTATAAGACAAATCCTGCTAAAGCTGATACTGACGGTGACGGACTGAAAGACGGCGAAGAAGTTATGAAATATAAAACCAATCCGTTAAAAGCTGATACAGACGGCGACGGACTGATGGACGGCGAAGAAGTTATGAAATACAAAACCGATCCGTTAAAAGCTGATACAGACGGTGGAACAGTTAACGACGGAGTTGAAGTAAAACGCGGAACCAATCCACTTGATCCGAGTGATGACGTTCCTCCAGCTTTTATTGAAAAAGAACAGGGATTCGATAATGTCTGGTTTGCTTTAAACAGTTCAAGATTAACCAAGACTGCTAAATCAACGCTCGATAATGTATTCGACGTATTCACAAAACTTAATGAAGCAAAACTTCATTTATCTGGCCACGCATGCTCTTTAGGTCCGGATGAATACAACATGAAACTTTCCCAGAAGAGAGTAAGCGCAGTAAAAGACTACTTGGTTAAGAAGGGAATCAATGCCGATATCATCAACACTGAATCATTCGGCGAAACAAAACCGGCATTCCCGAACGATACAGAGAAAAACAGAAGCAAGAACAGAAGAGTTGAAATAAAAGCCAACTATAAAGAGAAGAATTAAAGAAGTATTTTGCTTCAGCTAATGGATTAATGAAGAGGCCTGAATTATCAGGCCTCTTTTCATTTAAATACTATTTTTTAACTGCCGACCAGGAACCGCTCATTCCCGCACCGGTCCACTTGCCGGAACCATTTTCATAATTCATTTTGCCGTCAAATTGCGCAACCTTCATACTCATTACATTAACATCACAGAACATCGTTCCATCCTCGTTTATTTTACCGCTGAACCGGGCTTCGTAACTCCCACCCTGTGCACTGATATTTCTGGAGAAACTGAACGAATCCTTTTCATCAACCACAAAATCAAATGAATCAGAGAAGTCGCCGGTAATAGTAATATTCCAGGTTCCCTGGAATGTATCCTTTTGAAAAATGCTGCACGAAACAGCAATTAAAAGAATTGAAAAAACGAAGAACATTTTTTTAATCATTTATCACCTCGAATGTTTGTAGGGTCTAGACCGGACTGCTTAAATAACTCATTGTATTTATCCCGTACAATAGACTTGAACTCATCGAGTCCCTTAATAAATTCGGAAAGTGATAAATCCCCTCCGTATTTAAAGTAATACTCGATCAGCTGCTCCAGATAGAGTTGAGTTATTTTAGATATTGATTCGAAAGAAGCTGAAGTATCTTTCCCGAGCCTTCCCAGATGCACTTCCTCTTCAGGCCGGATAAGATTTTCCTCATCAAGAAGGGAAAAATTATCTACATCACTTTCAATGTCGCTTCTCTGCGCCCAGATTCTCGCAAGCTGGAGAAGCACACTTACAATTTCCTTTAGTTTCTGATCGCGGGCATTTTTAAATTCTTCAACTCTTCTTTCCTTAACAGTCTCTTCAATTGAATCGATATGGAATTTTTCAAGAATACTGGAAAGTTGAAATGCCTTTTCCCTCCCTCTTACCATCTCTTTGAATTTGTGATGGATCTTTTCATCAAAGGCAATTTGAGAATCGGACTTAATGTTGAAGGAGGTGAGCAGCTCAATTATTTCCTCTTTTCTCTCCGGGAATTTTCTGTCGAGAAATTCCTCCGTAATATCCATGGACTCGCTTCCGGATAAGGGATGGTCGAGAAGACTAACAAGATAGGATTTCAGTTTCAGCAGAATAAGAAAAAGGTCGAACTGTTCACTGCTCATATATACCCCGAATTAGCGGAATAATTACAATTATTAAAAACAAGGCAATGGAAAAGTAAATAACAATTTGGATTACTTCCACACAGTTAAATAAAATAAAAAAGCCGCGCTGCATATTTCAGCAGAGCGGCTTTATATAAAATATAAAAACTTATTTATTCTTCGGTATGAGCCAGCCAGAATCCGCCAATAGCATTTAATTGAGTATCTCCCCATACTTCGGCTAGGAGAACAAATCCGTCGCGGGAAACACCTGAAGCTCTGATACTGTATCTTACCTGAGAAGATCTTTCGGCATCAAGTAATGACGGCATAATTACAACTTTCGGTTTTTTCTCAAATGGTTTAGGAAAGTTGACTTCGTATTCAACAATTCTTTTTCCCTGGTTTGTATGCAGGGTATAATTGTCTTTATTCTGATCCTTACTGTAGAAATATGTTCCGCTCTGTACCTGGACTTGAGCATAGGATACTATGCTGGCTAAAAGAAGAACAGATAGTGTGTAAAATAATTTTTTCATTTTTTTCCTCCTGTTAGATGACTATTTGATAAACCCTCGAACTACTACTCAAAGTTCTTAATTAATTATTTATTTGTCAACAACTATAATTTAATAAGAATTTCACCGGTGAGTTATGTGTCTGGAGACAAAGAGCACCGGCAATATACACCTCATAT
>CAZHHG010000171.1:0-2598 GCA_964532065.1 uncultured Melioribacter sp. | reverse complement strand
TGCTCTTATCGATACCGGCAGCAGAATGGACGAAGTTATCTTCGAGGAATTCAAGGGTACCGGTAATATGGAACTTGTCCTCGATAGAAATCTGGCCGATAAGAGAATCTTCCCGGCAATCGATCTTAATAAGTCTGGTACCAGAAAAGAGGAACTTCTTCTCAAAGAGGAGGAGCTTAATAAAATCTGGATCTTAAGAAAATTGCTTGCTGACTACGATCCAACCGAGGCAATGGAATTCATACTCGATAAAATGCGCGGTACAAAGAATAACAAAGAATTTCTATTAAGTATGAATAGTTAATCCAGGATATGATTATTGCCCGGAGATTTTTCTATCCGTCATTCGTTTTAATATTCTTATCGATTCTTCTGTCAACCGTTGCGGCTCAACCCGGTTTAAGAGGGGAACGCGGTAAACCTTCCGCTTTTATCGAAAAGGTTTTTCTGCCCGACGGGGATTCAATCGATTGCTACCTCTCCTTCCGTATACCCTTCGAAAAACTGATCTTTGTTAAGAATGGCGACTCATTTTCTTCCGGTGTAAAAATTGATCTGGAAATAAAAAACCGGAACGGATTGATTGATAGAAAATCATATTATAAAAGTGCTGCCGCACTTAACTATGAAGAATCCAAAGCAAAGAGCAGGTTCCTGGAAGGATTTATTAAAATCAAAATTGACAATAGCGACTATATCATATATCCAATAATTCAGATCGAAAATGTTAAGGAATCTTTTAAGCTCGATTCGGTATTGGTTGCCTCCGGAGAATTTAAAAAAGGGAATCTGCTCCATCCTTTAATTGTGGAAGATCTTCCGCCAGATTGCATCGATACCGGCTTATTCCGGCTGGTAAATCATGGAAATGTTATTCCCTTTGCGCCCCACGACTATTCAATTATAATTCCGGTTACAGGTATTCCGGCTGATATTTATTCGTTTAAAATTCTTCAGAACGGTAAAACAGTCTTTCAGCAGGAATCGGTTAAACCGTCAGCTAAGAAATTATCCCTCGCATTGTGCCATGAAGAGGTTGTTATTTCCGACTCTATTACAATTCGGGAAATAAATTACATAGTTGCTGATGGATTCAATAAGAATTTGGATGAAGGCCCGGTTGAAATTATTATTGAATCAGACGGTAAAGAAGAAAAATTTGAAATGCAGGTCGAATGGCTGAATAAACCATTTACATTGTTTAATCCGGTGCTGGCTGTAGAATTGCTCGAGATTATTTACAGCCGGGACGAATTACTTCCGATTCTAAAAAGCAGTAATGACGAAAAATATACGGCATTAATAGGTTTCTGGGATAAGAAATTGCCCGGACGGAAATATAGATTTAATGAATTAATGAACGAGTTTTACACAAGGGCTGATTATTCAACTCATAATTTCAGTACAATCGCAAATCCTGTTGGAGCTAGAACCGATAGAGGAAAAATATATATAAGATTTGGAAAACCAGATGAGATTAAACGTGATTATTCGTCCGGATTCGGCACAGTCGAAATATGGTATTATTATGATTTGAAAAAAGAGTTTATATTTACCGATAAAACAGGTCTTGGTAATTATATCTTGAGTAAATAAATGGCACGCCTGGTTTTTACATGCGGTGATATCAACGGCATCGGCCCCGAGATATGCATTAAAACATTTAATAAAATTTTTAATCCCCGTAAAAGAGAAATTATTTTTCTCTGTCCCGCTGACGTATTCAAAAAAACTCTTAAAAAAATTCCTCTTCGTACCGATTATCAGGTGATCTCGGATAAATCTGCCGGACTGATTGACCCTCAGAAAATAACAGTCATCGATCTTGGAAAATATGCACAGAGAATCGGTATGCCAACGGCATATTCGGGCCGCGCATCTTACAACGCTATTGTTGATGCGGTTAAACTCTGCAGGTCCGGCTTTGCAGACGCAATGATTACAGCGCCAATTTCTAAAACAGCTCTTCAGATGGCCGGTGTAAAATTTAAAGGCCATACCGGACTTTTAGCGTCTCTTACCGGAAGCAGAAATTACATGATGGTTTTCCTATCGGATGAAATGATTTGCGGACTTGCAACGATTCATGTACCGCTTAAAAATGTTAGCAGAAAGATTACTGCCAGGCTTCTTCGCAATACGATTAAGACCCTGCGTTCATCCCTTGTTGGTGACCTCGGTTATAAGAATCCTGAAATTGCCGTTCTCGCATTGAATCCTCATTCGGGAGAGGATGGAAATCTTGGGAATGAAGAGGTTGATATTATCACACCGGCTATTCAAACTTTGAAGAGTATCAAAGTCAGCGGCCCCTTTGTGCCGGATTCATTTTTCGGCAAACATCTTTATAAAAAATATGATGCTATTCTCGGAATGTATCATGATCAGGTATTAATTCCATTCAAGATGCTCAATTTCGAAAAAGGGGTGAATTTTACAGCGGGTTTACCTGTTATAAGAACCTCTCCCGATCACGGAACCGCTTTCGATATAGCCGGAAAGGGAATAGCCGATGAATCCAGTATGATTCAGGCAGTCCGCTGGGCTGAAAAAATTATCATCAATCGAAAAAAAATCTGATGCCCTCCAGAATCTATT
>CAZHHG010000170.1:0-2665 GCA_964532065.1 uncultured Melioribacter sp. | reverse complement strand
GCAAAAATTAAAATTGTTACAATTGAGTGACGTCGGTATTTTTTCATTATTCCAGGATTCAGAATGCCGATCTTGGACAGGAAAAATGAGAGCATCGGTAATTCGAATACAAGTCCGGCTCCAATAATAACACTGAGAATAATCGAAAAATACTCGTCAATCGCAAAGTTATTAACAATATCCTGAGAACCGAACTGCGCTGCAAATTTGAGTGTAAAGGGAAGCATTACGAAATACGCGAAGACAACTCCTATAAGGAAGCAAAGTGTAGTGAAAATGACGATTGCAGAAATATATTTTTTTTCGTTTTCGCGAAGAGCAGGAGAAATAAACTTCCAGAGTTGATAGACAACATTCGGGAAACTAAAAATCAATCCGATTATAATTGCGATTTCAAAAAAGAGAAAGAGTTGTCCGAACGGACGCAGGTTCTGAAGGTTGAAATTAGCTTTTTTAGCCGGGAGTAAAAGGATTTGATCAACAAAGAAATCGATAAAGATCCAGGCAATTACAGTACCAATAACAATGCCGATTAATGCATAAATAATCCGCCATCTGAGTTCCTCGAGATGTTCAAGGAACGTCATTTCAATTTCTTTTTCACCTGAATTTTCGGAACCCGATTTTTCCTTTTTACTCACAGCAGTACTTAACTAGTTTTGAGGTCGGGATATAATGGGAATCCGGAACAGAGTTCACCAACCTGTTTGCGTATGGATTTCAGTTCCGATTCGTTTTCAGAATTGATAATTGATCTATTTATAAACTCCGCTATCAACTTCATTTCATTTTCCTTCATTCCTCTTGTAGTAACCGCCGGAGTACCGATTCTAATACCACTTGTAACGAAGGGACTTTTTGTATCAAACGGGATCATATTCTTATTTACAGTTATAGCAGCAATCCCCAATGCGTTCTCAATTTTTTTACCGCTTAAACCTTTTGCAGTAAGATCAACCAGCATCAGATGATTATCTGTTCCGCCGGAGACAATATCGTAACCATATTCCATTAATGCGTTAGCGAGTGTTTTTGCATTCTTAATAACCTGACGGGTATAATCTGCAAAGGAATCCTGCAAAGCTTCACCAAATGCAACAGCTTTAGCCATTATAATATGCATAAGCGGACCGCCCTGAATACCGGGCATAACCATACCGTCGAAAACTTCCGACATTAATTTCAACCGATCGCCTTTAAGTGTCTTAATGCCCATCGGATTGTCTTTATCTTTTGCAACGAGTATAACACCGCCGCGCGGTCCCCGAAGAGTTTTGTGTGTTGTTGAAGTTACAACATCGCAATATGGTAATGGATTATTTAACAGGCCCTTGGCAATTAATCCGGATGGATGAGCCATATCGCACATAAGCAGAGAGCCGACTTTATCAGCAATCTCCCTGAATTTCGCATAGTCCCAGTCTCTCGAGTACGCGCTTGCGCCCATAACAATCAGTTTCGGTTTTTCTTTTTTTGCAATATCTTCAATCAGGTTATAATCTAATAGTTTCGATTCTTTATTAAGTGTATACGGAACTGATCTATAAATCTGACCCGAGAAATTCACGAGCGAGCCGTGGGTGAGATGCCCGCCATGGTCAAGACTCAAGCCCAGAATTGTATCGCCCGGTTTAAGAAGAGCCATATAAACAGCCATGTTGGCCTGAGAACCGCTATGAGGCTGAACGTTTACATATTCAGCACCGAATAATTTTTTAAGCCGGTCTCTAGCTATATCTTCCGCCATATCAACAAATTCACATCCGCCATAATATCTTTTGCCGGGATATCCCTCGGCGTATTTGTTCGTTAATACCGAACCGGCGGCCTGCAGTACGGCCGGACTAACAAAATTTTCTGAAGCAATTAATTCGAGATGGGATTCCTGTCTCTCCAATTCCAGATTAGAGACGTGAAGAATTTCAGGATCAGCGTTGAGATAATTTTTCATTTGAAACCGATTTATCATTAATTGATATTAAGGGACAATAACACTACGATCAATCCAGGAATAGCATGCACCTTCAATTTTAATAGTATCACCCGATTTCAATTTTCTGAAGAAGTAGTCTTCTTTCATAGGAATTGAATTCTGCAATGCCCTTACTCTTTCAGCGGCGGTATTAGAGAATTGTCCGCCCAGAGATGCAGCTTTACGGTAGGTATTAACCGCAAGCAGGTAAACACATTTTGCCATAAAATCGAATTCACAAGCTCTGGCTCCCTGTTCATATAGCTGGGCTTCAATGAATACCGGATAGTCCCAGTTAGGATCGATTTTCATAGCTCTGAGAAGATAAGTCCGGGATACGGAAAGTTGTTCCATTCTTTTATAAACGAGAGCAAGGTTCAGATAATTATCCCGGTTATCGGGCTGAAGATCAATTAATTTCTTATATGCGTTAATTGCTTTATCATTCAAATCAAGTTTTTCATAAACGCTTGCAAGCTGTTTCCAGTAATTAATAACTTCAGGAGCTTTAGTAGTAAGAAACTCAAGAGGAATCTGCGCCTGCTCATAATCCTGAGCGCGAATACATGTAGCAGCATACTTATATGCTTTTTCCAAATTTTCTTTATCAAATTCCCAGGCTTTTTTCATAATCGGAACAAGCTCATCAATATTCTCCGCAATGGTTTCAAGTTTCTGATTCCACAACGGATT
>CAZHHG010000169.1:285-2805 GCA_964532065.1 uncultured Melioribacter sp. | reverse complement strand
TAGAGCATCAGCCTTCTAAGCTGAGGGTTAGTGGTTCGAGTCCACTTGGGCGTACTGGTTTATGATCTCAATTTTCTGATTCATGTTTTATTGATTAAATGGTGACCATAGCTCAGTTGGTTAGAGCATCTGGTTGTGGCCCAGAAGGTCATGGGTTCAAATCCCATTGGTCACCCTCAGTTCTTGAAATGCTGGCCCCATCGTCTAATGGTTAGGACCTCGCCCTTTCACGGCGGTAATAGGGGTTCGAATCCCCTTGGGGTCACATCTTTTTAATGAACCGAGCAGCCGCATTTTGTTTTACTGGCCCCATCGTCTAATGGTTAGGACCTCGCCCTTTCACGGCGGTAATAGGGGTTCGAATCCCCTTGGGGTCACATCTTTTAAGTGAACCGAGTAACCTCATTTTTTTACTGGCCCCATCGTCTAATGGTTAGGACCTCGCCCTTTCACGGTGGTAATTGGGGTTCTGCCGAAGGCATCCCTGTGGGAGAATCCCCTTGGGGTCACTCTTTGCAGTGCTTGATTCATTTATTTGTTTTCATAATCTTTGTCCCATCCATTATCAGTCCATAATTTATTATGCATTCCTATAAAAGATTTTTACCGGCAGAGGATCAGTACAAAACCGGAAAAAATAATTACAAAAGAATTTTTCCCTCTCTCTATTTTTACCTAGTCCATGTTCTCAGGATAATTCTTTACTCTAACAAACAGGCAAGAAATAATAGATACGACGAAATTAACTGGGTTAACTCCTCGCTCGATATACTTGAGAGTATTGAAAAAGCCGGAGTTAAAATCACAGTAAAAGGAATGAACAACCTAAAAAAAGTTGAAGGCCCGGTTGTATTTGTCTCTAATCATATGAGTATTCTGGAGACTTTTTTATTCCCTTCGTTCATTCACCAGATTAAAAAAATAGTTTATGTAATCAAATCCGAACTCGCCACATTCCCATTGTTCGGGCCGATCGCAATGGCGCGTCATCCGATCGTTGTAGGAAGAGAAAATCCGAAAGAGGATTTGATGACTGTTCTGAATGTTGGAAGTGATAGAATAAAAGAAGGATTTTCAGTAATAATTTTCCCGCAGAGAACCAGAAGCAAAATATTTGATCCGGAAGGATTCAATTCACTCGGAATAAAACTCGCAAAAAGGAACAACATTCCGGTAATACCGGTTGCTATTGTAACAGACGCATGGCAGAATGGAAAAATCATTAAGGAATTCGGCCGTATCGATCCTGATAAAGAGGTCCATATCGCGTTTGGTGAACCGATGACCGTCACCGGCAACGGAACAGAACAGCACGATAAATCGGTGCAGTTCATCCTCAATTCACTTAAATCCTGGAACAGGGCTGATCTGATTAAATAATTCTAGAAACCCTGTTTTCGCTTCATTGTTACAGCTTTCCCCGCTGACATTTCTTAACAATTCCTTAACACACCCTTAACATTAAGGTAATATTCAAATCATACTTTTGTCCCGGAGAGAAAATTTTTTAATTGTAAGGAGAGAGAGATGTACAAACCAACAAATTCATCCATGGGGTGGATCATATTATCTAAAATAAAAAATATTTTAGCATTCCTCTTTTTGATTGCAGGTCTGGCAACAGCCCAATCGAAAGGGACAATTTCCGGAAAGATAATCGATTCATCCAATAATGATGTTCTTATCGGTGCTAACATAATTGTATTAGGCACAACAACCGGTACTTCATCGGATCTCGACGGATTCTTCACTATCAAAGGTCTCGATCCCGGCATCTATTCTATTAAGTTCTCATTTATCTCTTATCAGTCGGTAACCGTTGAAAATGTGAAAGTAGAAGCTGGGCAGGAAACAAAACTTAATGTTCAGCTCAAACCGGCGACTACTGAAATAAGCGAAGTAGTTGTTACTGCTGAAGCTTTGAAGTCAACTGAAGGTGCGATACTCAATATTCAGAAAAACTCCCTTAATATAATCGACGGATTAAGCGCGGAACTAATCAGCAAGAATAACAGCTCGGACGGTACGGATGTTCTAAAAAGAATGACGGGAGTTACAATTTCCGAAGGGAAGTATGCTTTTGTTCGTGGAGTAGGCGACCGTTATAACAATACAATGCTCAACGGATCCAATCTTCCCAGTACCGATCCGGAGAAAAAAAGTTTTTCATACGATCTATTTCCGGCAAGTCTGATTGAGAATGTTCTTACTTCAAAAACCTTTATACCCGATAAACCTGCCGACTTTACCGGAGGATTAGTTGAGATCAACACAATCGAATTTCCCTCAAAATTTATTTTTGATATAAGTGCTTCATCCAGCTACAATACCAGATCCACATTAAAAAATGTAAATACATACAGCGGCGGTACACGGGATTTTCTAGGTTACGACGACGGTACCAGACAGCTTCCTTCGCTAATACCTGGATCAAGACTCGACAGAACTTATTCCCCGGCAGATCTCCAGAAATACGGCCAGTCCTTCCAGAATAATTGGAACACTTCCACTGCGAAAGCA
>CAZHHG010000169.1:0-275 GCA_964532065.1 uncultured Melioribacter sp. | reverse complement strand
CCTGTGAATGGAAGCTTTAAGCTCAATCTCGGTAATCAGCTCTCATTAGGAAGCGGCCTGCTCGGTTATATCGCATCTCTTACTTATTCCAGTTCTAATGACATTAAAGAGATGGAACAGGCAAGTTATACTTTCGAAGGTCCGAGATATCAATATAACAGCGTAGTAAACAGCTACAATGTTATGTGGGGCGCACTTCTAAACGTAAGTTATAAATCGGGCAGAGATCATAAAATCAGTTTCAAAAATATATATAATCAGACTGCGGATGATGA
>CAZHHG010000168.1:0-2832 GCA_964532065.1 uncultured Melioribacter sp. | reverse complement strand
CTTGACATGCAGGAGTTGAAGGAAAAGCAACTTGAATATTTGTTGGGACTACACCTTCAAGAATTTCTAAAGATAGTTTTTTTTCGTAACCATAATCGTCAAAGCAATATCCTGCATCAAAAGGAACTTTGAAATCATCTATTATTACACAAGGACAACTAAACTGTTTAAAGATAAGTAATAATTCTTCTCGTAAAGGTAGATCTTCTTCCCAATGCGCATCGAGATAAAATAAAATCTTTTTCCCCGCTATATCGATTGCAGCCAGTTTACGAATAAAATCACGAGAATCTTGAAATTTTAAGTAGACATTTTTCCATTTAGACAATCTTTCTTTTGACTGTAAAAAAAATCTTCTATTTTTTTCACATGACAGTATAGGCACGGATGTGTTTTTAGCAAACCATTCAGTCGTTGCACCTCTGAAAGTGCCGGTCTCGACAATAACCTCTGGATTCCAAACATCAATAATTGTGCACAGAAGATTACGTCGTGCTTCCTGTCCATTAAAAGCTCCACCCCAATTATTCAATAAATCATTATCCGATGAATCTATAAAAGCTGCCGCTTTAAAACCAAACTCTGCTTCTTCGAATAGCCCATCAGCATATAAACGTTTAGCTAATTCATCGTAATAATTTGCTGCTTGACGAGTCTTAGTTCTATCTTTCATAGTAAAATCACTCTCCACATTACTCTTTTACTTTTTCAATATGTATACTTTGCATCGGGATTCCGACGAGCCCAGTGGGAGAAATACCATTATGAGATTCAAAAAAAATCGATTCGTTATTCCAATCAAGAACAATATGATCCTGTTGTGTGCCTACGACGATTGCAGAAACAACCGCATAATTTCCTTTGGGTAAGATAGGCAATAGAAACTTAAATTGGGCTTGGAACAAGGTTCCCGCTTTTACGCAGAATGGCGAACCGTAAGTAGTTAAGAACGTGTTATCACCAAACAATATCTGCCCGGTCCGATTTCTCACCTGAAATCCGAGGATAACATCCTGCAGGTCTTCAAAGGCTTTAGCTTTTATTGTCAAGATGATCTCTTCGCCTCCAATAATCCAACTGACCGGCATATTGTTTTTGTAACTTATGAAGGTGGCTATAATCTTTGCTTTCCCATTCCCCCAGGTATAGGCATGTTCATTCAATTCAAATACCTGAATATCATTCCGCAAATTAGAATTGTTTACAAAATCCAGTCTACAATCACGTTTTACTACATTTAATAATTCATTACTTTTAAATTCTGTTTTTTTTGCAGCGCCGTTGGTATCTTGTTGATCGGCATATATATCTACAGTATACGCATCTAAGATTGTCTTTGTGTCACCGATTCCTTTCATAATTCCTTTGTCAAGCCATATTGAACGCGTACAGATACTACGCACCGCAGCGATATCATGTGAAACGAACAATAAAGTACCTTTTTCCATAAAATTTCGCAAAAAGCGCATACATTTATATACAAAGGCGGCGTCTCCAACAGCCAACGCCTCATCAATTAAAATAATATCGGCATCTACATGAACAATTACTGCAAACGCCAGACGTACGAACATCCCGTTGGAATATATTTTCACCGGCTGCCTGATAAATTCACCTATATCTGCGAATGCGATGATCCCTTCCAGTTTCTCGTCTATCTCTTCTTTCGAAAGGCCGAGCAGAGTTCCGTTGAAATAAATATTCTCGATGCCGGTCAACTCCGGATTGAATCCTGTCCCGAGTTCTAGTAGCGAGGCTATACGGCCGTTGACGCCGTAAGTGCCGGCCGTCGGAGAAAGCACCCCTGAAATAATCTTCAGCAAAGTTGATTTACCTGACCCATTCCGGCCTATAATACCCAATGTATCGCCTTTTTTTACTTCAAAGCTGATATCCCGAAGAGCGTAGAAATCACGGTGATATTTTTTGCGACGCGGATCCAGAGCCTCTATAAAACGATCCACTGGCCGGTCATAAAGCTGATAGAGTTTAGTCAAATTGCTTACACTGAGAACGGTGTTGTTCATAACAGGCAACGATGCTTCCGGCTATAATACATCGGCAAAATGCGTTTTTAATTTCCTGAAGACGAAAATTCCAATCCCCATAAAACAAAACGTAATCCCCCAAAAATAGACCGTCCATAACGGATCGGTCCAAAAAGGGATATGATATAAAAAACTCCGCCGGTATCCCTCTGTCAGGTAACTCACGGGATTCAAATAACAGAGCAGCTTGAACTGCGCCGGCAGCATATCCATGTTCCAGTAGATAGGGGTAAGCCACATAAGTATATTCAACAGTATCCCAACCCCCGCCGCCATGTCACGAAAAAAAACCATTACCGCTGAAGCCAGCCAGGCCATCCCCAGCACCAGGCAAATGCAGGCAAAGAAATAATAAGCACTTTGCAGCCAGAACAACGAAGGGGATATACCGGAAATCAACAAGACCAAAACAACAAGAAAAAGAAAGATAAAGTGAATGACCGCGGCGGAAAGCACCTTGATAAGCGGCAAGATGGAAAGTTTGAAATGTATCTTCTTGACGATGTAAGAATAACTTATAAGGGAATTGGACGAGGTATTAAGCCCCTCGGAAAACAGCGTCCAAATCGCCATAGACGGCACAACCCAAGCGAGAAAGGGAACGTTTTTAGCCGGCTGAACCCGCAGCCCGAATTGAAGAACAAACCACATTACCACCACCATAATGGCCTGCTGTATGATAACCCAGACAAGCCCGAAATACGAACCGATATACCGCTCGGTCAAATCCCTTCGAACAAGCTGATAAATGGCGTATTTCTTACCCCATATCTCGCTAAAGAAT
>CAZHHG010000167.1:0-2938 GCA_964532065.1 uncultured Melioribacter sp. | reverse complement strand
TTGGTTAGAGCGTCTGCTTGACGTGCAGAAGGTCATAGGTTCGAATCCTATAGAACCCACACACAATCGGAGTTATCTCCGTTTTTTTTTACTTCGATATATCATGGAAAATATAAAAATAACATTACCCGATAGTTCTGTAAGAGAATTCGAAAAAGGCATCAGCGCTTATGAAATTGCACAGAAGATTTCTCCGAAACTTGCTGAAGATGCACTAGTAGCTAAAATTGACGGCGTTGTTAAAGATCTTTCTGCAGGAATTAACAGTGATTCCTATCTTCAGATCCTTACTTTCGATTCTAAAGAGGGGAAAGAAACTTACTGGCACTCTACTTCGCACCTGATGGCCCATGCGATTCAGTCGATCTACCCCGAAGCAAAATTCGGTGTAGGACCGGCTATTGACGCGGGATTCTATTATGATATAGATATTAATTCGATTCTGACGGATGATGATCTTCTAAAGATCGAAAATAAGATGCTGGAAATTGCTAAAGCAAAAAATCCGTTTAAGAGAACTGAACTTAGCAAAGCCGATGCGGTTAAGTTTTTTAAGAATAAGGGTGATAATTATAAACTCGAGATTCTTAGCGAACTTGACGACCAAAATGAAATTATAAGCATCTACGACGAGGGTGAATTCACCGATCTTTGTACCGGTCCGCATATACCGGACGTCGGCAGAATCAAATATTTGAAACTTCTCAATGTCTCCGGATCCTACTGGCGCGGTGACGAAAAGAATAAAAGAATGCAGAGGATTTACGGTATCTCTTTCCCGAAGAAAAAGATGCTGGATGATTATCTTCTCTTTCTTGAAGAAGCTAAGAAAAGAGATCACCGTAAACTCGGAAAACAGCTCGACCTTTTCAGCATTCATGAAGAAGCAGGTGCCGGATTGATTTACTGGCATCCTAAAGGAGCAAGAATTAGAAATACTGTTGAGACTTTCTGGCGCAAAGAACACCTCGACAACGGTTACGATCTTCTCTATTCTCCTCACATGGGAAAAAGCTGGCTCTGGGAAACTAGCGGCCACCTCGGCTTCTATAAGGAAAGTATGTATTCTCCAATGAATATTGATGAACAGGATTATTATGTTAAACCGATGAATTGCCCGTTCCACATAATGATCTACAAATCAAAACTTTACTCATACAGAGACCTTCCTTTGCGATGGGCCGAATTAGGTACTGTTTACCGTTATGAAAAAAGCGGTGTTCTGCACGGCCTTCTGCGTGTCCGCGGTTTTACTCAGGATGACGCACACATCTTCTGTACTAAAGAACAGATAGAAGATGAGGTAATTGAAGTACTCCGGTTTTCCAGAAGTATTCTGCTTGCATTCGGATTTACTGATTTAAAATTTTTCATTGCAACCAAACCTGAAGGTTCAGTTGGCGACGATAGCCTCTGGCAGACCGCTACAAACTCTCTAAAGAATGCTCTGGCCAGGGAAAATGTTGAATACGAAATTGACGAAGGCGGCGGGGCTTTTTACGGTCCCAAAATCGATATTAAAATTAAAGACGCGCTTGGGCGCGAATGGCAGCTGAGCACAATTCAGTTTGATTTTAATCTTCCTCAAAGATTCGAAATGAAATATATCGGAGAGGATGGAAAAGAACATCAGCCTTATATGGTTCACCGTGCTCTGCTCGGTTCAATAGAAAGGTTTATGGGAATTTTAATTGAACATTACGGAGGTGCATTCCCGACCTGGCTTGCGCCGGTTCAGGTTGCCGTAATACCGGTTTCTCAGAACTATTTTGATTATGCTAAGAAAGTAACTGATTCATTATCTGCTGAAGGAATTATTGTCGAATTTGATGAACGAAATGAAAAAATCGGTTATAAAATCAGAGATTGGGAAACTCAAAAAGTCCCGTATATGCTTATTGTTGGTGAAAAGGAGAAAGAATCGGGAACAGTTTCGGTAAGACAACATAAAGTCGGAGATAAAGGAAGTATCCCGCTGGATGAGTTTAAAACTCAAATAATCCATGAAATAAGGAACAGGATTAATCACAATTAAGGAGGTATTCTATTACTCAAGTTAAATTCAGAGTCAACCAGGAAATCAGAATTCCTGAAGTAAGGCTCATCGACGCAAACGGAGAGCAATTAGGTGTAGTATCGGTAAAAGAAGCACTTAAAAGGGCGGAAGAAGCCGGTATGGACCTTGTTGAAATTGCCCCGCAGGCAACTCCTCCTGTTTGTAAAATAATTGACTTTGGTAAGTTTGCTTACGAACAGCAGAAAAGAGAAAAACTTCAAAAGAAAAAACAGCAGGTTAGTGTATTAAAGGAAATACGGCTTCATCCCAACACAGATACACATGATTTCGATTTTAAAGCCAGACACGCTCTTAATTTTATTGAAGAAGGAAATAAAGTAAAAGTATCAGTGATCTTTAAAGGAAGAGAATTAGCCTATACGGAACTTGGTGAAGCTCTTTTAAGAAAATTTATTGAACGTCTGGATGATGTCGCTAAAGTTGAGCAGGAACCAAAATTTGAAGGTAGAGCGATGCATGCTATTCTTGCACCGCAAAAAGGTAAAAAGAAAAAATAGATAGGTGTTATAATGCCCAAAATGAAAAGTAACCGAGGAGCCTCTAAATCATTTAGAAAAACCGGCTCGGGAAAAGTAAAACGCAATAAAGCTTTTAAATCACACATACTCACTTCTAAATCGACCAAAAGAAAAAGAGGATTGAGAAAATCGATTCTTGTCTCTGCCGCCGATGAGAAAAGAGTAAAAAGAATGCTACAATAAACGGAGAAAAGTAAAATATGCCACGCTCAGTCAATCATGTTGCGTCGAAAGCACGTCGCAAAAAACTACTTAAAAAAGCCAAAGGCTACTGGGGTGCCCGCAGTAAAGTTCTTACTGTCGCTAAACATCATGTTGAAAAAGGCCTTGTTCATGCTTACAG
>CAZHHG010000166.1:0-2966 GCA_964532065.1 uncultured Melioribacter sp. | reverse complement strand
CGACGCCTGGAATATACCGTCGGACGAATTCTCAAAGATCTCCTTATATTTTTTTTGCGAATCGAAAAGTCGGAGAGTAATAATTACCGAGTTCCGTATGTGTTTATAGTTCATAGCTGCAATTACAATCGAAATAACACTAAGAAACATTACGAACAATACCGAGGCAAAAACATTTTGCAGAATGTAAATCTCACTTTTATTGATAAGAATCGTAGCACCGAATATCAGGTTATAATAGATCGCGACAACAATCTGGTCTTTAACTTCCCAGGTTAAAAAAATTGAGGATGTAAAAACTATCAATGCAGCAATCTGGGAATTTACAACAAGAGTATTTGGTAATAAGACAATAACAGTACCGAATGAGATGAGAATAGACAGGAGAAGAGTATGAATCATTAATCCGGGATGTCTGAAACCAAAATCAAAATTTGAGAGAATCAGGATCCAGAATGCAATTGCGATTACATAGAACCGGGAGGCATAGACATAAATTGAAACCGATTCGAAATACTTTACTTCAAATATTAACGCAAACAGGCCAGAAATGATGGTTAAAACGGAAATTATTCTGAGAGAATTGGTTAAGTTTTTTCTATCCGCTTCGTTGATATGCCCGGTTTCAATTGTATTATGATTATAATTTATGGATGATTTTGCTTTCAATTTTTTTCGGCTGTGTATTTATAAAATAGTACGCAGCAATAGTAATGGATTGTAATGAATTGGAAGGTGACAGTTATCACTATAAATGAGAATAAGCAGTTTAATGTGATTCAGATTAGATGAGGATAGAATCTTCCTATTTATTCTTTTCTGAAAATACGAGGTACAATTTTCATAAGATTAACAAATCCATTAAGCCGAATTCCGGGTTTACTGTTGTAAAGAAGATTTAACAGACCTTTTAATCCTTCATAGACATTTTTATTATACGGATGCCACCAGAGTTGTTTACTGGTAAATGAAAGTAGGTCTTTCACAATTACCTGTGGCTGAGTCATTTCATTAAATCCAAGTTCGCCGTGAGTCCTTCCGATACCGGATTGATTAAATCCTCCCCAGGGAGTTTCTGCCAGACCATGACTCATAAGATGATCGTTGATCGTAACAGCGCCTGCTTTAATACATTTAGCAATTTTTTCTGCATTGCGCTGATTGCCGGACCATACTGATCCTGTAAGTCCGAGGTATGAATCGTTTGCCAGTTCTATTGCTTCTTCAATTCTGCTAAATTTCATAACTCCAACTACAGGCCCGAATGTTTCGTCTTTCATTACGAGCATCTCATGATTAACATCAACAAGAACAGTGGCGGGTAAAAAGTTAGATCCTGTATTTTCCGGAATGCTGGACTGCGTAAAAACTTTAGCTCCCTTATTTAAAGCATCCTGAATATGCTCCTTCACAGTTTCTATTTGCCGTGTAGTAGTCATGCATCCGAACTGGGTTTGGTAATAATCATCTTTTACAACTACCAGTTTCTCAACTTTATTTTTCAGAGCGGTAAGGAATTGATTATAGATTTTTTCATCAACATAAATTCGTTCAACTCCTCCGCACGACTGTCCGCAATTTTGAAATCCCGCCCACAACGCACCCGAAGCAGCTCTTTCTATATCTGCATCATCGCACACAATCATTGCGTCGTTACCGCCCAATTCCAGGCATAAAGGCGTTAGAGTAGCAGCTGATTTTTCAAGAAGGTATTTCCCAACCTGAACCGAACCTGTAAAAAATAATTTATTAATTCCGCTCACAAGGAAAGCTTCCCCGGCAATTTTACCCGGTAGATTTATATAATTGAAAACACCTGCGGGTAATCCCGCAGACTCAATTGCTTTCTTCAGTTCAAGTCCGACCATCTGCGTTTCTGATGCAGTTTTTAATACAATTGAATTACCTGCAAGTAATCCCATAATTATTTCGGAAAACGGAATTGCAAACGGATAATTCCATGGTGAAATTATACCAACTACACCATAAGGAACTCTTACAAGTTTACTCCTTTTGTTTATAAGGAAAATATTCCCGCCCATTAAACTTTTTTCTTTTAGAAATTTACCGGCTCTTTTACAATAAAAAGAAACTGCCATGGCTGCAGGTAATATCTCGGTAGCAAGGGCTTCAATTCTGGTTTTACCGTTGTCGGAACTGATTACTTCTGCTAATAAGTCGGAATTATTAACAATATAATCTCGTATTCGTAAAATTAATTTTATCCGCTGTTTAAGCGGATATTTCTCCCAGACTTTCTGTGCGGTCCTCGCCTGTTTGATAATATTATTAAGTTCTTCTAAGCTATGGAGTAGAGATCTTCCGATCTCTTTACCCGTAGCAGGATTGTAACAGATAGTTTCTTTCAACATTGTATTTACCAGATAATTAGCAGATACTTTTTTAATAAGCCAACATGCAATATTAAATTATGAATTATTTTATAATTTTGTAATTATTAAATAAAGAAGTAGTCATGACACAGCAAGATAAAAGTAATTACTTCAAAGGTCTGCTGATCCTGATCGGTAAGGATAAACATATATCCAAAATCGAGAGAAAGAATATCAACGAACTTGCGGGTATACTGGGTTTCGACAGAGAATTTTGCGACGATGCAATTTCGGAACTTCTGGAGAATGAGTATATAATTGAAGAACCGCCTGTTTTTTCTAATCCTGATATTGCCAGGGCATTTATTATTGACGGGATTAAAATCGCTTTCTCAGACAATGAGCTTCATATATTTGAATTAAACTGGCTTAAGAGTGTCGCGGATAAAAATTCAATCGAGACTCAATGGTGTATTGAGAAATATGAGGAATATAAAAAGGATCAGAGAATTAATGCCGGATTTGAAGTCAGGAAATTCTTAAAGGATTCTTAAAACAAGTCTTTTTACAAGAATATTTTTTGCGGAAAGGGGGGGATTCGAACCCCCGGTCCGACGAAAGCCGGACAACGGT
>CAZHHG010000165.1:0-3038 GCA_964532065.1 uncultured Melioribacter sp. | reverse complement strand
TTAGCTTTAACACCGAGTTTCCAGGACTGGTAGTAAGCATATTTAATATCTTCGATGGAAGCATTGTTAGGAAGATTAATTGTTTTTGAGATAGCACCTGAGATGAAGGGTTGTGCTGCCGCCATCATAAAAATATGAGCGTCGGATTTAATGAACCGTGTTCCTTTCTTTCCGCACTTATTTGCGCAGTCGAATACCGGATAGTGTTCATGTTTGAGGAACGGAGCGCCTTCAATAGTCATAGTACCGCAGACGTAATCATTGGCCGAAGAGATCTCCTCTTTAGAGAATCCGAGCTCGGAAAGAAGATCGAAGCCGAAATCATTAATCTGTTCATCGGAGAAACCGAGATTACCTTTCAGAAATTTTTCACCGATTGTATACTTATTGAAAGCAAAACTCAATTCAAATACAGAAGGAAGAATAGCTTCAATCTTATTTAGAACATCATCAGTAAAACCTTTGGATCTGAGAGATTCATGATTTATATAAGGACATCCAACAAGTGTTCCGGCACCTTTAGCATACTTAACAATTTCTTTTATCTGATCTTCATTGTAACCGATCTTCTTTAGAGCTGGAGGAATCGACTGATTAATAATCTTAAAATATCCGCCGCCGGCGAGCTTTTTAAATTTAACAAGCGAGAAATCCGGTTCGATTCCTGTTGTATCGCAATCCATAACAAGCCCGATTGTTCCCGTAGGAGCGATAACTGTAACCTGTGCATTCCGGAATCCGTGCCGTTCACCGAGTTCAAGAGCAAGGTCGGCGTCTTCGTGAGCAGCTTCGAGCAGGTCCGACGGACAATATTCGGGATTTATACCCATCGGATAGATGGACAATCCTTCATATTCCTCCTTAGGAACATTATATGCGGCTCTTCTATGATTACGAATCACCCTTAGCATATGATCTTTATTCTCTTCATACTTTGGGAATGGATTAAGTTCTTTAGCCATTTCCGCAGATGTAGCATAGGATCTCATATGCATAATTGCTGTCAATGCGCCGCAAATTGCATAGGCCTCTTTGCTGTCATAAGGAATTCCCTGGCGCATTAAAAGAGAACCGAGGTTCGCATAACCTAATCCAAGAGTTCTGTACTCATAACTTTTCTGGGCTATTTCTTTGCTGGGATATTGAGCCATCAGAACGCTTATTTCAAGAACAATCGTCCAGAGGCGGGTGGCATGCCGGTATGCTTCGATGTTGAATTCCTGAGTATTGTCGTCATAAAAGCAGACAAGATTCAAAGATGCAAGGTTGCATGCAGTATCATCAAGAAACATATATTCGCTGCAGGGATTAGAAGCACGGATTGGACCGCTTGCTCTGCAAGTATGCCATTCATTAATTGTAGTATCAAACTGTAAACCCGGATCGGCACAGGACCAGGCGGCAAAAGCGATATCATCCCAGAGTTTTTTCGCCGGTAATGTTTTGCAGGCCTTCGGTTTTCTATTTTCCTTTTCGGATTTTGCTTTTTCAATTCTCCAGTAAAGATTCCAATCGCTGTCGTTCAATACAGCCTGCATAAATTCATTAGTTACTCTAACAGAATTGTTGGAATTCTGCCCCGAAACCGTAGCATAAGCTTCAGAGTTCCAATCTGTATCGTAAACCGGAAATTCGATCGATTTAAATCCGAGTTTTGCAAGTTTTATAACACGTTCAATATAATTTTCCGGAACGTTAACTTTCCTCGCTTCCAAAATCGCTTTTCTCAGATGCATATTTGTCCGTTTATTAAAACGGTCATTTTCCGGATGCTCGGCGTAGCAGGCTTTAATAATATTATTGAGATGAAGGTTGCAGAGTCTGCTTCCTGATACAAGAGCAGCAACTTTCTGTTCTTCAACAACTTTCCAATTTATATATTCATCTATATCCGGATGATCAATATCAAGCGTTACCATTTTGGCAGCACGTCTGGTGGTACCTCCCGATTTGATTGCCCCGGCCGAACGATCTCCAATCTTCAGAAAAGACATAAGTCCGGAGGATTTTCCGCCTCCGCTCAAAGGTTCATTATTACCTCTGATATTGGAAAAATTAGTTCCTGTTCCGGAACCGTATTTGAATAATCGGGCTTCACGAACCCAGAGGTCCATAATTCCGCCTTCATTAACAAGGTCATCACCTATCGACTGAATAAAGCATGCATGGGGTTGAGGATGTGTGTAAGCATCTTCCGAGAAAGTAAGAAGACCTGTTTTATAATCGACATAATAATGTCCCTGAGCTGGGCCGTTGATACCATAAGCCCAATTTAAACCTGTATTAAACCACTGAGGAGAATTTGGCGCAGAGAACTGTGAGGCAAGCATAAACATGTGTTCATCGTAAAAAGCTTTAGCATCCTCTTCGGTATCGAAGTATCCGGCTTTCCATCCCCAGTATGTCCACGTTCCTGCTAGGCGGTGAAAAACCTGCCGGGCATCTGTTTCGGATCCGAAGCGGTCTTTCTCCGGGAGCTCTTCAAGAGTTTTTGTATCGGCGGTTGAAGGCTGAAGCCATTTGGGAACGTTATCTTCTTTAATTTTACGGAGGAGTCTGGGAACACCGGCTTTTCTAAAATACTTTTGAGCCAATACATCGGTTGCAACCTGCGACCATTCTTTAGGAACAACAACGTCTTCCATTCTAAAGACAATTGAGCCGTCAGGATTTTTTATTTCAGAAGTTCGTTTTACAAATTCTAAAGAATCAAATGGATCCTTACCGGACACGGTAAATAGACGGGTAATCTTCATTTAAATCTCCAACCTTTCAGTCTTAAGTCCCGGTGGACAAAACCTGTTAATTATTTTATGTAAATATTTTAATATGAACTATGTGAAGGGGTGAGCAACTTAACCATTTTTTTTTTTTGAAGCAATCAGATAAAAATATTTTTAAAAATTATTCAATTGTTTAATCAATCATCCGTCAACAATATACTAAATAAAACTTGGAAGAAAATATTGTTTTTTTCAGTAATTTTATTACAGGAATTTAAATCACAATTATTGGTGAAAAATGATAATAGAACGATC
>CAZHHG010000164.1:0-3062 GCA_964532065.1 uncultured Melioribacter sp. | reverse complement strand
ACAATTTTCATCCTGATGACAAAGTGGTCCGTCAGTACAGCAGGCAATAAATTGTTCACATGGAGTTTCATTAGAATGCCAGCATTGGTCGCAACATTTTTCGATATAATTTTTCATTATTCAACCACCTCAATTTCCTTCTCTTTCTTAAGAGCTTCTTCTTTTCTGTACTTACTAATGATCTTAGGAATTTCTTTAACAGTTATCCTTCCGTAATATTCATCGTTGATATTTATAACCGGTGCAATACTGCAAGCACCTATACATGCGACTGTTTCGAGTGTAAATAGTTTGTCGCGTGTTGTCTGTCCGGCGCATATTCCAAGTTCAGTTTCGAGAGCAACTAGTATATTAGCGGAATTTTTAACATGGCATGCGGTTCCTCTGCAAACCCGGATAATATTCTTGCCAAGAGGGGTAAGTCTGAATTGATTATAGAAAGTAGCTACACCATAAACGCTGCTAAGCGGAATAGAAAGATGGCAGGAGATATCTTTCAATGCTTTTTCCGGTAGAAATCCGTACTGTTCCTGAACATCCTGAAGTATCGGAATAAGATTACTTCTTTCATACAATGGGTATTTTTTCAGAATTTGACTATGCATCTTGATCTCAGTTTTTAATAGTTCACCTCAATATTCACATTACATGCCAATGAAATAACCAATTCCGGATTTGAATTTGAGCAAATTCATTCACTTTTTAGTCAGGGATTAAAAAAAGATTCCTAAGTGTGAGAAACAAATTCTTTTATTTTCGAACAAAAAAGCAGATTCCATCGGACACAGATTCTTTCTTCCAATTATTTTTTTTAAGTTGTGAAAGGCTAAATCAGTTTGGTAATGGAGAAATTTAACGTCTCAAATATTGCGATTAAACGACGGGCTGCGTGGCTTTCATTGATAGTTGGCATAAGTATGTTTGCAGCCAAGATTTCGGCATACATGATAACCGGTTCAACGGCAATTTTTTCGGATGCGGCTGAATCGGTTGTCCATGTCGCAGCAACCGCAATGGCAATGTTCAGCATTTATCTAAGTTCTAAACCGGCCGACGAATCTCATTTATACGGACACGGAAACATCGAATATTTTTCTGCAGGAATTGAAGGCCTGCTGATCATCGTTGCTGCTGTAACAATAATCTATTCATCACTAATCGACTTACTACATGGTGTATCGACGCAGCAACTTGATATCGGCACATCCATAATTGCTCTGGCGGGAATCGTAAATCTTTTTCTCGGTCTTTATTTGATAAGACAAGGGAAAAGGACAAATTCATTAACCTTAATTGCTGATGGAAAGCATGTACTCACCGATTCCTATACAAGTATCGGTGTGGTAGCAGGATTAATTCTAGTTCTCATAACAGGTTACTTAGTGCTCGATCCCATTATCGCAATTCTTGTAGCATTCAATATACTTTTTACCGGTTACAAACTGATCAGAGAATCTATCAGCGGACTGATGAATGAAACTGATACAAATATGCTTGAATCAATTACAAATCTATTTACGGAGATTAAGAGAGACTACTGGATTGACATTCATCATTTAAGATTCCGGAAATCAGGTGAAATAGTATTTGTGGATTTCCACTTGATATTACCTTACTACTTTACTATTGAGCAATCGCATCATGAAGAGACCTTCATAAGAGATTCATTACGTAATATATTTCCGTCAACCGGGATACGTGCGCATATGGATTACTGCAAACCCGATTGCTGCAAATTTTGCAGCTATAAGGAATGTACGGATAGAAAGGAGGAAAAAAAGATTGAATTCTCATGGGATGCCAAAAAACTTATTGGCGATCCAGTTTATGTTATTAATTAGAGCTTATTCAACTCCGCATCTTTTTGAAGAACAGTATTCTCCATCTCCTTTTTATAATTTTTTAATTTTTCTGCGACCACTTCCTCTTTCGTAGCAAGAATCTGCAATGCAAGCAAAGCTGCATTCTTAGAACCGTCAATTGCAACTGTTGCTACAGGAACTCCGGGAGGCATCTGTACGATTGAAAGTAAAGAATCGAATCCGTTGAGAGCACCGCTTTTAAGAGGCACGCCAATAACCGGTAATGTTGTAAAAGCCGCTACAACGCCCGGTAAATGTGCTGCAAGTCCAGCGCCCGCAATAAAAACTTTGATCCCCTTTTTCTCCGATTCATTAATGAATTCTTTCAGTTTATTCGGTACTCTATGAGCAGAAAGGATTCGCATTTCGTAAGCGACAGAAAAATCCTTCAGAACCTCCGCAGCTTTTTGCATAACGCCAAGGTCTGAATCACTTCCCATTACAATACCGACGAGAGGTTTATTTTCAATTGACATTACTGTACCCTAATTATGATAGGAAAGATAATAAAAAAGCAGAGTCCGGAAAAACCCTGCTTTTATAACGAGAGGAATTAAAAGTTATTTTCTACTGATTGAGCCTACACCCGTAACATCCGTCTTGGTATTCTTTGGATCCCCATAATAATCGATTGAACCGACACCTGAGACTGACGCATCCAGAAATTCTTTTGCATAAACATTGGCGCTGGCGGCCCCGCTAACCGAGATAAATACTTTACGCGCAATAAGTGAGCGTGCATCAATGCTTCCCGCACCGGATAAATCGGCATAGAATTGATCAGCGTTGCCTTCCAGTTCAATGCTTCCGGCACCGGAAAGGTCAACTTGAAACTTGTCCGTATTAATTCCGTAAACTTCGATATCGTTGGCTCCGGAACATTCGATTGAAGTCAACTCATTAGTGGTTATTTCGATTAGTAATTCCTTCCTGGGGGATAAGTTTTTCTTATTCTCTATTACAAGAGTATTTCCATTAACAAAAGTGCGTATCAAGGGCAGGAGATTTTCTTCGGCTTTAATCCGGATCGATTGATTTTCCCCTACTCTAACTTTAATTGTATAAGCGCCTGCTGCATCAATCCTGTAAAATTCTTTTACGGATCTGGATTCGGATTTGATTTTTCCGTTTCCCCTGACACCCCAGAATGTGCAGCTGGAAAATAGCAATCCGGTTAAAATAAGAATAACAGAAATTTTA
>CAZHHG010000163.1:0-3075 GCA_964532065.1 uncultured Melioribacter sp. | reverse complement strand
TAACCGGGAACCCGGTCAGCTCGGCAAAGATCATCATGAGCGGAACCCTGGCGCCGGTTGTCACATTCACTTCATGCTTCGACACCATCACAACGGTCGGGGCCAAACCTTTCAGACTGAAAGGCGGGATCCCGCTGGGAGGAACCTACTCGGGTCCCGGGGTTAATGGAATGACAGGGATTTTCACGCCATCCGTGGCAGGAACGGGATTGAAAACCATCTCGTACACATATACCAATGTAGCCTCCTGCAGCGCCGGCAAGTCCAAGACCATCCTGGTGCAACCCAACCCTGCTTTCACCTGCGGAAACAGCTTCAGTGATATCCGTGACGGCAAATCCTACCCGACCGTTCAGATCGGCACCCAGTGCTGGATGGCCGCCAACCTGAACCGGGGAACGCAGATCACCTCAGCACAGGTTCAGTTTGACAACTGCGTGGATGAAAAGTACTGTTTCGGCAACGACGCAGCAAAATGCTCCAAGTATGGTGGTTTGTACCAGTGGGACGAGATGATGCGTTACGACGACGTGCCTGAAGGACAGGGATTATGCCCTCCAGGCTGGCATATCCCGACAGATAATGATTGGACTGTGCTGTGTAACTTTTATAACGGTTACGGCTTTGCAGGCAAGCCCCTTCAGGACACGATCATCTCGGGGTTCAGAGCCTTGACCGGAGGAGTCTTCTATCTGAACTCGAGCTGGAGTTTTGCCGATTTTGCCGTCCTGTTCTGGACATCTTCATCTTGGGGAAGCTATAAAGCGCTATCGCATGGAATGAACACGATTAACTTTTCTGTTTCCTTATACCCATCCTCAAGATCAAATGCTTTTCCCATCAGATGTCTGCATGACTGATGGTTCATTATTCAACAATCCACGCCTTTTCAATGAATTCCAGATTCATTTTAATCACAACTTTGAATAATCTTGAGCTGAAATTACCGAAGAAACCACCGGTAGATTTCATCCCATCCATTAGAAGATTTAGGCTATTCCAGTGGTTAACCGAAATCTGTGCCCAGGCATGGGCTATGTCACGATCGGAAAGATTGTCTTTGTAGGTTTGCAGCGAGCAAGTAGATCCAAATATTAAGAGATAGAAAAGGATTTCAAAATCCTTGGGATTGAAGTATTTTTGTTATGATTGTTGTATATTTGTATATCCTTTTGTAGAGAAACCATGTTTTCGATTCTAATAATATTTTTAACGCTCACTGAATCTATATATTAATAAATATTTCAGTTGGTAAACTCTCTTCCAACTTTTCAAAACAGAGAGAACTTTAAAACCCAAAAAAATGAAAACAATGAAGGTTTTTCTATTCTTGAACCTTTTCTTATTCATGGGATTGATGGTTCAAGCGCAAACAAGTGGAACAATTTATGTAAGGGATGCAAACCCCTCTGGGACGTACTATTTACTGGTTCATGTCTATGACTCCTGGAATAGTTATAATGAGTTAACGGGATCTCCAACTAATTTCGGGCCTATAAACATTAATAGTACTACGTCTTGGACGGGAGGACCTAATATTACGCAGGATTCTCCGGCAAGATGGTTGGTTCGAGTTGAAATTCAAAAAGTCGATCCTCCAAATGCAACTATTTCTAAATGGAGTACTTATTCTTCCCTGTTATCCACTACTCAATATAATGCTGGAGGATTAACCATGCCAAGTGTCAGTTACCCTTAATTATTTGAGCTCCTACCATTTTATTATTAGGGGTCTAGGTAAACTGACATTTATCATTATTTAATTTACCTTTGTAAAAGGTGAGGAACTATGTACCGTAATCTAACGGTCGTAATTTTATTAGTATTTCAATTATCGACATATTCACAAAACTTTTACAAAAATGATGGTCAGATAATTGATCAATACGGTATTCCGAATAACAAAGTTCTCTTCTTTCTCCCTCTTAATAGACAGAATTTCAATGTTCAATTGAAATATTCTGGGTTTTCTTATGATCTATTTCAAAATATCAACGATAATGAATTCTTTTTGGTTAATTATGCCAGAATTGATTTTGAATTGATTAATTCAAATAAGAAATTTCAGATTCTTCCTTTACAAAAATCAAGAAATTATTTTAATTATTATACTTCGGGTACTCCTGTTGAAGGAGTAAAAAATATTTATTTATATAAAACTGTTATATATAAAAATATTTATAAAAATATTGATTTGGAATTCCTTATTGATAGTTCCTACAGGTTTAAATATAATTTTATTCTTTATCCAGGTTCATCCGTATCTTCAATATTGATAAAAATTTCCGGACCTGATACTATTGAATTAGAAAATGGTAGTTTATTTTTTCGAACGTCTCTAGGTACAATAAATGAGATCATTCCTAATTGTTATTATCAAATAAATAGGAAGAAATTTTCCGTGAGAGCACATTTTATTAGAAAAGGGATTGGTTTATTTGGAATAGAATTAAATTCAATTATTCCCAGAGGAGCTAAACTAATTTTAGACCCTGTACCTATAAGAGATTGGGGAACTTATTATGGTGGAAATAGTATGGATGATAACGGCATATGCGACATAGATGAGGACAATAATGTGTATCTGGCTGGGCACACTTATTCAACCAATAATATAGCTACTGCTGGTGCATTCCAAGGCTCATACCAAGGTTCTGGAGATGCTTTTCTTGCAAAATTTAAAAGTGATGGTTCTCAGGTTTGGGGAACCTATTATGGTGGAGCAAATACGGATCAAATCAATTCTCTGCATATAAAAGCTGGAAAAATCGTTTTCACTGGTATCACAACTTCACCGACGAATATAGCAACACCTGGGGCTTATCAGACCTCGTTAGCAAGTTTGAATGGTGACGCTATGTTGGTACAATTTGATACGGCTGGAAACAGGTTATGGGGAACCTATTACGGTGGAGCTGGTCAGGATCAGGGCAATTCGTGCTTTATTGACAACAACGAAAATATATTTTTTGCAGGATTTACTTCATCAACCGCAGGTATTTCAACCCCAGGATCACATCAACCAACATATGGAGGAGGAATGAATGATGCATTCCTGGCGAAATTCACCTCCAG
>CAZHHG010000162.1:0-3232 GCA_964532065.1 uncultured Melioribacter sp. | reverse complement strand
CCTGTTCTTCTACCTCTATGTGCTTTACGATACTTAACTCTTTTTGGCATTAACATGAGAAAAACTCCTAAAACTTTTTTTTGCTATAACTTTATTCGGTTGAACGTCTTCCTAAAATTTCACCACGGCAGATCCAGACTTTAATTCCGATTGAACCATAAATAGTTTCAGCTCTACCGTGAGCATAATCGATATCTGCTCTTAAGGTATGGAGCGGGATTCTACCTTCCTTATACTGTTCGGTACGAGCCATTTCAGCGCCGCCAAGTCTGCCGGCACACATTACTCTTATGCCTTCGGCTCCCATTCTCATTGCAGAAGTAATAGCGGATTTCATAGCTCTTCTAAAAGAGATTCTTCCTTCAATCTGCTTAGCAATATTTTCGGCAACAAGATAGGCATCCAGTTCGGGTCTTTTAATTTCTGTGATCTGGATTTTAACTTCCTTATCGGTTAATTTTTTCAATTCCTCTTCGATCTGAGCAATCTCTTTACCGCTCTTACCGATTACAACTCCGGGTCTGGAAGTATGAATAGTAAGAATAATATTTTTGGAGGTTCTATCGATCTTGATAGAAGAGATTCCGGCATTCTGCAATCTTTTACGAACATATGTTCTTAATTTTTTGTCTTCGATGAGTTTAGGTGCGTAACTTTTGTTTTCGTACCAGTTCGATTCCCATCCTTTAATAACTCCAACTCTTAAACCGATTGGATTAGTCTTCTGACCCAAAACTTCCTCCTGAGATTACTTTTTTGTTGCAACAACAATAGTTAAATGATTAGATCTTTTTCTAATTCTATAAGCTCTGCCCATAGGAGCAGCTGAGATCCTTTTCAAAGTAGGACCCTGATTAACGAATGCTTCTTTAACAAACAGATCGGAAACTTCTTTTTTAGAGCCTTCATCTTTATTCATAAGATTCGAAACAGCAGATCTCAATACTTTTTCAGCCGGTTTAGAAGAGTGTTTCGGAGAAAAGTGAAGAATTTCAATTGCCTGATCAACAGATTTTCCTCTAATCAAATCGATAACCAGTCTCATCTTTCTTGGCGATGATCCGATATATTTGTGTGTCGCTTTAGCTTCCATTACTTATTTCCTCAATTTTATGCCAGTGGCATCACTTTACTTTAGATGCTTTTTCTGCTTTAGTGCCCGGATGACCTCTGAAGATTCGGGTGGGTGCAAACTCGCCAAGCTTATGACCTACCATATTTTCAGAGATATAAACGGGAATCATTTTATTTCCATTATGAACTGCAATTGTATGTCCTACAAATTCCGGAGAGATAGTACTAGCACGGGACCAGGTTTTAATTATTTTTTTCTGATTAGTCTCGTTAAGTTTTCTAACTTTTTCCAGTAGTTTAACACTAATAAAAGGACCTTTTTTAACTGATCTTGGCATATCCTACTCTAAATTATTTTCTTCTCTTAATAATAAGTTTATTAGTTGGATTCTTTTTCTTTCTAGTTTTCAAGCCTTTGGCTTTTTGTCCCCAAGGAGAAACAGGATGACCGCCGCCGGAAGTTTTTCCTTCACCGCCGCCCATCGGGTGATCAACGGGATTCATTGCAACGCCTCTTACGTGAGGTCTTTTACCGAGCCAACGGCTTCTACCAGCTTTACCGAGGCTGATATTTTCGTGGTCCGAGTTGCCAACCGTACCATAAGTAGCCATACAATCAACACTAACCAACCGAACTTCACCTGAAGGCATTTTGAGCTGAGCAAATTTTCCTTCGCGTGCCATAAGCTGTAACGAAGTTCCTGCAGATCTTCCTAACTGTCCGCCTTTACCGGGTTTCATTTCCACATTGTGAACAAAGCTTCCGAGAGGAATCTCTTTCAATGGAAGAGCATTACCCACTTTAATTTCTGAACCGGATCCGGACATAACAGAATCGCCGACTTTAAGTCCATCGGGAGCGAGGATATATCTTTTATCGCCGTCGATGTAATTCAGTAGTGCAATTCTAGAAGTTCTGTTAGGATCGTACTCAATTGAAAATACTTTTGCCGGTACTCCCTTTTTATCTCTTTTAAAGTCGATAATACGATATCTTCTTTTATGACCGCCGCCTCTATGCCGCGAAGTAACTCTTCCGAGATTATTTCTGCCGCCGGATTTCTTCAAAGCAACAGTTAAAGATTTTTCAGGAGAAGTTTTAGTAATCTCATCGAAAGATGAGATGCTCATAAATCTCGTACCAGGTGTATTTGGTTTTAATTTTCTAATTGCCATTTAATTCCGCTCCAAAACACTCGGTCTTAAGCCTGACCGAAAATGTCGATGGTTTGACCTTCTTTAAGTGTAACAATAGCTTTTTTAAATTTCGGTGTTCTTCCGGTAAAGCGACCTCTTTTAGTAAACTGAGTTCTCTCTTTCCCTTTATACAGGATAGTATTAACAGAGACAGCATCAACATTAAATTTTTCTTTAAGCGCTTTAGCAATCTGGATTTTATTTGCATCAACAGAGACTACAAAGCCGTATTTATTAGGATGTTTCTCGCTAATACCCGTCATCTTTTCTGTTATCAAAGGCCGAATTAAAATACTTTTCATTTTCTAACCGTATTAATTGAATGTACTTTCTAAAAGGTTAACTGCGCTTTTCTGTAAAACCAGGATCTGATTATTAAGCAGATCGTAGGCCGAAGCTTTATTAGCTTCAAGTATGTTTACACGATCGATATTTCTGCCCGATTTGTAAACGTTTTCAAGAGTTCCGTTCGTAAGCAGCAAAGTTTTTTTACCTTTAAGCTGCAACGAATTTAGAATTTTGGAGAATTCTTTTGTCTTCGGACTATCGAAATTAAAGTCCTCAACAACCACAATCTGATTAGCTTTAGCTTTATACGAGAGAGCAGATTTTCTGGCAAGTGAGACAACTTTCTTATTCAGTTTCTGCCTATAATCTCTCGGTTTGGGGCCGAAAATTGAGCCGCCACCAACCCAGAGAGGTGACCTTGACGATCCAGCTCTCGCACCTCCACGACCTTTCTGTCTCCAGGGTTTTTTACCGCCACCACTAACTTCGTGTTTTTCTTTAGCTTTATGGGTACCCTGTCTCTGATTAGCAAGAAAAGCTTTAACTGCCAGATAGAGGACGTGATCATTAGGTTCTATTTCAAAAATATCTTTGGAGAGTTCTACTTTCTCGCCAGATTTTGTACCATCAGTTTTAAGGTCTTCTAATTTAATTTTGAATAACAATTTTTTTT
>CAZHHG010000161.1:0-3235 GCA_964532065.1 uncultured Melioribacter sp. | reverse complement strand
CTTTCTGGTGGAGCGCAGACGAAAAGTTCTTTAATAATGCGCTTGCTACCAAGCTTAATGTACCTGTACCAAAAACCGTCCTGCTCCCTTCAAATCAACATCCGCCCGATACCAATGAGAAGTCATTCCGTAACCTCGAATATCCTCTTGATTGGGAAGGGATTTTTAATTACGTAGGATTTCCTGCATTCTTTAAACCATTTGCCGGGGGTGGATGGAAAAATGTCTATAAATTGAATAATAAAGAAGAATTCTTCAAAGCTTATTCTGAAACCGGTCAGCTTGTTATGATGCTCCAGGAAGCGGTTGAATTTGTAGATTATTTCAGGTGCTACTGTATCGGACTGAAGGATGTCCGGATAATGAGGTACGATCCAAAAGTTCCTCACCATGAAAGATACGTAAAAAATCCTTTGCCGGTCGAAGCTAAGTTATTAAAAAATATAGAGAAATACGTTCTTACCTTGAACAAAGGATTGGGCTATGATTTTAACACCGTGGAATTTGCAGTGAGGGATGGAGTTCCTCTCGCTATTGATTTCTGTAATCCGGCTCCGGATGCGGATCTTTATTCGGTCGGCGAGGAAAACTTTGAATGGGTTGTAGAAGCAGCCGCGAGTATGGCGATTGAAAGGACTAAGAAGCATAAATCCGGAAGAAATAACCTGACCTGGGGAGAGTTTATTAACTCCTGTATTAATGATGCTCCCAGATCTAAATAATTGAAAGACGGAGGCTGATCAATTTTATGAGCGATAAACTTTTTACACTTGGTATTGAAGAGGAATTTCAAATCGTCGACCCCGAAACGCGGGAACTAAAATCTCATATCGAACAGATTCTTGGTGACGGTAAAGTGATTCTGAAAGAACAGGTCAAGGCTGAAATGCACCAGTCCGTCGTTGAGGTCGGCTCAAATGTCTGCTATAATATTAAGGATGCCCGAAAAGAGGTTGTCCGCCTCAGATCAAGCCTTGCACGAATAGCAAAACAGCACGGACTTGAAATCGCTGCAGCCGGGACACATCCTTTTTCCAAATGGGCTGAGCAGAAAATTACAGATCATCCCCGCTATCATGATGTAGTAGAAGACATGCAGGATGTTGCCAGGGCAAATTTAATCTTCGGACTGCATGTACATATCGGCCTGGATAATAAAGAAGAAACAATCCACATAATGAATGCTCTGAGATATTTCCTTCCTCATATTTTCGCACTTTCCACATCATCCCCCTTCTGGGAAGGGAGGAGGACAGGATTTAAATCCTACCGAACAAAAATATTCGATCGCTTTCCCAGAACAGGTATTCCCGATCATTTTAATAGTTACAGCGAATTTGAATCCTATGTAAATCTGCTCATAAAAACTGGATGTATCGATAATGCCAAAAGAATCTGGTGGGATGTAAGGCCTCATCCTTTTTTTAACACTCTCGAGATTCGTATCTGCGATATTCCAATGCTGGTTGATGAAACTATTGCAATAGCTGCTCTTATACAGGCAGTCGTTGCTAAATTACATAAACTATTGAAAAAGAATCTTGGCTTCAGACTTTATAGAAGATTGCTTATTAATGAAAATAAATGGCGAGCCGCACGCTATGGTTTGGAAGGCAAAATGATCGACTTCGGCAAACAGGAGGAAGTCGATACCGTTTATTTGATTCACGAACTTCTTGATTTTGTGGATGAGGTCGTTGATGAACTCGATAGCCGTGATGAGATCAATTATGTAAAGGAAATTCTTAAAATGAAAACCGGCGCATACCGTCAGCTCCAGGTATTCGAAAAAACTAACGATCTCAGGAAAGTTGTAGATTTTATTATTGAACAGACGAATTATGGCCTGGAGATCTGATGATCCCGGAGATAAGAAAGGAATTCAATTCAAGATTCTCTGAAGATGTCTATAATAGTTTCCTGAGCGAAATCTGGCAACGGACTAATATGGAAATAGATTTCCGGATCTGTGAAACTCCTTTATTTATTGATCATGAATTATCGGATAAATTGAAGGCAGCCTCTGATTCAATTATAAAAATTTTGCAGACAGATAACTTTAAACGAAATTCTTCCGGCGCGGTGCCTGAAGATCTTACTGTCCCAGATGAAGATGAACATCCGCTTTTTCTTCAGATCGATTTCGCAATTACAAAAGATCCGGCTGGGAATTACGCGCCGAAACTGATAGAACTTCAGGGTTTCCCCTCGCTCTATTCTTTCCAGGCTGAATTGGACAGACTCAACAGGAAATACTACAGAATTCCCGAGAATTTTAATTCCTATTTCAATGGCCTTAATGATGTCTCATATTTTGAGATCTTAAAAAAGGCAATTCTCGGAACCCACGCACCGGAAAATGTTATTCTGCTTGAGATTGAACCGGATAAACAGAAAACCAGGATCGACTTTTATATCACTGAAGAAAAAATAGGTATTAAGCCCGTCTGCATATCGGAGATTCGAAAAGACGGAAGATATCTGTACTATACTGATAGAGGGAAGAAGATTAAAATAGAAAGGATCTACAACCGCGTAATATTTGATGAACTGTTTAGGAGGAATATCAAATACAATTTTGATTTCAAGGACCGGCTTGATCTGGAATGGGCCGGGCATCCTAACTGGTTCTTCAAAATCAGTAAACATTCACTACCGCTGATAAAAGGGGAATATGCACCGGAGACTTTTTACCTTTCTTCGATAGATGAATACCCTGAGGATCTGGAGAACTATGTATTAAAACCACTCTATTCGTTTGCCGGTTCTGGAGTTGTTGTAGATCTTTCCAAAGATCTGCTTGAAAAAATAGATGATAGAGAAAATTATATACTTCAAAGGAAAGTTGAATACGCTCCGCTGATTGAGACACCTGATCAATATTCCAGGGCTGAGATACGGATGATGTATATCTGGATTGACAAACCGGTCCTTGTAAATAATCTGCTTCGCACAAGTAAAGGCAGAATGATGGGAGTTGACTTTAATAAAGGTAAAACCTGGGTCGGTTCAAACATCGTTTATCATACCTGATTTTTATCAACTTTTATAGAACTTCTCAAACGATCCGCCTGTTATTGTTAAAAAAGTATATGAAAGGACTTAAATGAAAATTGGAATTCTTGGTTCTGGCCCGGTTGCTAAAACTCTTGGACTCGGCTTTATAAGATCTGGGCATCAAGTAAAGCTTGGAACAAGAGATATAAATAAACTTAAGGAATGGTTAAATGAAGCC
>CAZHHG010000160.1:0-3264 GCA_964532065.1 uncultured Melioribacter sp. | reverse complement strand
CCCGTTTATTAAGAAAATTGTAAACGATTATCTCTCTCAATCCTTTCCCGAAGAAATTAAGAAAATCCTGAAATTATTTTTAAGCAGAAAAAATATTGATTATTTACATCATGATTTTATTGAGCATACAAAAAATTACGTTTTGCAATTAATAGACACCGGTGATCAGAAAAAAGCCAGGGCTATCGAAACCTATTTGGTCAAAATAACCGGCGGCGGCCAATCTGAATCAGGAGGCGGAACTTACATTCCGTTGCTTCCGCAACCTTCAAAAGACGGCTCAGTTGAAATGATAACTCCTGAAAGTATTCAACACTGGCTAGTTGAGCCGGGTGGAATGCTTGATAATTCAATTAAGCAGACTATGTCTGTTAAATGTTCAAAGTGTGATTCCCACTTTAACATCTTTTTTGAATATGAAATGGGTTTGAATGCAAATGTCCAGAATTTTGTCTGTCCGGATTGCCGGCAGGAATACCGGTACAGCGATTTAAATTTTGATAATGATTTCGTAAGGTTCAATCATCATAAAACCAAGAATGAATTTCCGACTAACAGAAGCAAAATTAAGATTGCGTATTTTATTCGTGATGCATCTGTTCTTGGCGGCGGTACAAAAATATTGTTTAAACATATCGAGTGGCTTACCGGACTTGGTGCGGAAGTCACAGTTTACTCATTTTCCCCTAAACCGGATTGGGTCGATTCAAATCTCCAGTATTTCAGGATTGCGAGTGAAACGGAAATTAAAACATGCTTCGATCTTTATATTGTCTTTAGTATTTATGATGTACCTTATCTACTAAACCGGATTCCGATCTCAAAAGTTGTTCATATCTGTCAGGGGTATGAGGGATATCACTATGGCCGGAATTACGATGAGCTGCGCTCGGATAAACATATACTTACAAAACTTCATGCTATACCAGTAAGAAATATTTCGGTATCCAGCCATCTTGTGGATCTCTTCTTTACAAAATTCGGAAGAAAGTCGGAGTATATTCCCAACGGAATTGATCACAGAATCTTTTCATTTAGAGAGTTTGATAAAAACAGGGAGCAGTCAATTCTCTTTGTAGGAAATCCGTTTCATCCTCTCAAAGGATTCGATTTTCTCGGTTCGGCTGTTCGAATGGTTCAGAACTCGCCATTTAAAGTAGACAATCTGAAATTATATATCGTGATGGGGTATAAACCTGATCAGCCGGAAAAAATCTCTTCTCATATTTCCGGGCAGATCGGATGCCCTGTTGAATTAATGTACAAATTGAAAAGCGAAGAGATAGCGGAACTGACCGGACGGGTAAGTGTTGTCATCTGTTCTTCATGGTACGAAGGATTCTCCATGCCGCTTCTTGAGGCAATGGCTTGCGGTACACCTGTTATTACTACTAACAATCTGGGAGCGCAAAGTTTCTGTAAAAATGGTTTTAATTCGATAGAAGTTAATTACGGCGATACCAATTCTCTTGCGCAGCATATTATCGATATCAGCTATAGAACGGTCGATATTAAATCAAGATTAATTAATGCTTTCAACACATCGCTCGAATACACCGAACATAATACGGTTAAGAGACTTGTTGATTCGTTTGAAAATCTTCTGAACAAAAAATTCGATGGTTCAAAAGTTGATTCATTGCTCGGACAATATGAAATAGAACTGGAAAAAATTGTATGTGAAGATGCGAATACCGCAGCAACCGAACTCCCTAAAGTCAGTATTGTGATCCCTGTCTTCAATCAGGTTGAGTATACGCAAATGTGTATCAACAGTATTCTGGAGACGGTTAATGAAAAAATTGAACTGATTATTGTTAATAATGCAAGCTCAGACGGCACTTCTGAATTTCTTGCCGGAATCGCCAATGAGAAAGTTGACCTTGTTGTTGTTGATAATGAAGAGAATACCGGTTTCCCCGTAGCCGTTAACCAGGGAATTGAAATTTCGAATGGGAAATATGTTGTTATAGCAAATAACGACATCATTTTTAATCGTGGCTGGCTCGAAAGGATGATCGAGATCGCGGATAGTGATTCCAGAATCGGGCTGGTAGGTCCGGTGAGCAATGAAGTAAGCGGTCTTCAAAAAGATGAATCGGCGGATTATAATACGATTGAGGCAATGAAAAATTATGCGGAGAATCTACAGAAAAAAAACGGGAAACAAACTCTTCACTTCCCGAGGCTTGCTTTTCTTTGTACACTGGTAAAACGGGATCTTATCAATTCGATTGGCGGGCTCGACGAAAGATTTTCACCCGGTAATTACGAGGATGATGATTATTGTCTCCGGGCTCAACTGGCCGGTTTCAAAGCTGTAATTGCAAAAGATATTTTTATTCATCACTTCGGATCGAAAAGTTTTAAAGCCGACGGCAACAATGCTTATGCCGAAAGACTTAATAAAAACCGGGCTGTTTTTGCAAATAAATGGGGCGCAACACCTGAGGAAATCTGGCTCGAAAACAGGTCCGTATCCCCGCGCCAGTATTTTTATCCGGTTAATAAGAATCAGTTTCTAAAATATTTTGAACGGACAAAAATACATCTTGCCGATAATGAACTGGAGCTGGCCGAAATCTCAATTTATAATGCCGCAAGGAACTTCGCTCCTGATAATCCATTCATCTCTTATGAAGACTTACTCAACCTGGGAGGTAATATTTCGCTGGCAATAAATAATCTTGAGAGAGCCGCGGAATATTTCGAGACAGAACTAACTGAGAACTCAAATTCTTCGCAGGCTTGTGTGGGATTAGGCCAGGTTCTCTATCAGGGTGAAAAGTATGAACAGGCAAAACTGATGTTCGAGTGGGCACTGAAGTATGATGAGTCGAATGAACATGCGCTCAAATTTCTTAATGAAGTAAATGAAAAACTAGGTCTCCAGTTCAATCATATTACTCTGGTTGATACTAATGAGTAAGCTCACACTCTCCATGATTGTTAAAAATGAAGAGAAGCATCTGGAAGGGTGCCTTAAATCAGTTGCAGGAATTGCAGATGAAATTGTAGTTGTTGATACCGGTTCTACCGACAGAACAATTGAGATCGCTAAAAATTACGGAGCGTTGGTATTCCATTTCAACTGGGTTAATGATTTTTCGGCTGCAAGAAATTATGCTCTTAGTAAATCGAATGGCGACTGGGTCCTTTATCTTGATGCCGACGAGAGACTAATGCCGGAATCCGTGAATGAACTGCTCTCCATAATTAAATCTCCGGCAAGAGCAGGATACAATTGCATTGTTAAGAGTCTCG
>CAZHHG010000159.1:0-3270 GCA_964532065.1 uncultured Melioribacter sp. | reverse complement strand
TAGTAACTTCAAAGAATAAAGCACCTGCTTTAGATGCCTGCCCGCAGAAAAGAGGTGTTTGTACTAGAGTTTATACAACTACTCCTAAAAAACCAAACTCTGCTCTTAGAAAAGTTGCAAGAGTTAGATTGACTAATCATATTGAAGTTACTGCTTATATTCCGGGTGAAGGACATAATCTTCAGGAACACTCAATTGTCCTTATTAGAGGTGGAAGAGTGAAAGACCTTCCTGGTGTTAGATATCATATTATCAGGGGTACGCTTGATACTGGTGGAGTTGAAGATAGAAAAAAAGGAAGATCTAAGTACGGAACTAAAAAACCAAAAGCTAAATAATTATGAGAAAGAAAAGAGCAGAAAAAAGATATCTTAAACCGGATCCAAAGTATAATGAGATTCTGGTTTCTAAACTGATAAATTATCTTACCTGGCATGGTAAAAAATCTACTACCAGAAGCATGGTGTACGATAGCTTTTCTTTGATTGAACAGAAAACTAAAAAACCTGCTATGGAAGTTTTTAAAAAAGCAATTCAGAATGTGCAGCCGCTTGTTGAGGTTAGAAGCCGACGTGTTGGGGGTGCTACATATCAGGTCCCGATGGAAGTGCGTCCTGAAAGAAGAACAGCGTTGGCATTACGCTGGATCAGAGTTTATTCAAGAGAAAGAAAAGATAAATCGATGGCGGCAAAACTCGCTGCGGAATTGATGGCTGCTGCGAATGGAGAAGGCAACTCAGTTAAAAAGAAAGATGATACTCATAGAATGGCCGAAGCAAACAAAGCTTTTGCCCACTTTAAATGGTAGGAAGGAGTTTTAAGTAATAGATGTCTAATAAGCGTGTAGATATTGCAAAAGTAAGAAATATTGGTATTATGGCCCATATTGATGCCGGTAAAACCACAACTACCGAGCGAATTCTCTATTATACCGGTAAATTACACAGAATGGGCGAAGTGCATGATGGTGCGGCTACGATGGATTGGATGGAACAGGAAAAGGAAAGAGGTATTACAATTACTAGCGCTGCTACTACTACTTCCTGGAGAGATCATCAAATCAATATTATTGATACTCCCGGCCACGTGGATTTTACAGTTGAAGTTGAACGCTCATTAAGAGTTCTGGATGGAGCGATTGCACTTTTCTGTGCCGTTGGTGGTGTCGAACCTCAGTCTGAAACTGTCTGGCGTCAGGCTGATAAATATGGTGTACCTAGAATTGCTTTCGTAAATAAAATGGATCGGGTTGGCGCTGATTTTTATAACGCAGTTAATATGATGAAAGAAAAATTAGGCGCAAATGCTGTCCCGATTACTCTTCCTGTAGGTGATGGAGAATTATTTACCGGCTTCATTGATCTTATGTCCATGAAAGCTCGGATGTTTCATGACGATACTATGGGAACAACATTCGAAGATGTTGATGTTCCCGCGGATCTTTTACCGACTGCCCAGAAATTTCGCACTCAGATGCTTGAAGCTGTATCCGACGTAGACGATACTCTATTAGAAAAATATCTCGAAGGGAAAGAAATATCCGAAGAAGAGATCAGACCGGTTTTAAGAGCCGCTACTATTCAACTTAAAATTATTCCTGTTTTGTGTGGGTCCTCATTTAAAAATAAAGGGGTTCAGAAATTGTTGGATGCAGTTGTCGATTTCCTCCCTTCGCCTGCGGACCTTGGAAATTTAGTTGCACATCATGTTCATAAAAATGATCATGTTGAAAGAAAGATGGATCCTAATGAAAAATTTGCTGCTCTTGCGTTCAAAATTATGACGGATCCTTACGTAGGTAAGTTGACCTTTATTAGAGTTTACAGCGGTGTTCTTAAAGCCGGATCTTATGTTCTTAATTCTGTAAGCGATAAAAAGGAAAGAGTTGGACGGGTCCTTCAAATGCATGCAAATCATCGCGAGGATATGGATGAGATTAGAGCTGGAGATATTGCTGCGATTGTAGGTCTTAAATATACAAGAACCGGCGATACTTTATGCACCGAAGAGGATGCAATTATTCTCGAAAGGATGGCTTTCCCTGAACCAGTAATCCAAATTGCTATTGAACCGAAAACGAAAGCTGATCAGGATAAATTATCGGAATCGCTTGCTAAGCTTAGCGATGAAGACCCGACTTTTAAGGTGAAAGTTGATGATGAAACAGGACAAACTTTGATTAGTGGAATGGGTGAACTTCATCTCGAAATTCTTGTCGATAGAATGAAGCGCGAATTTAAAGTTGAAGCTAACGTTGGTAAACCTCAGGTTGCCTACAGAGAAACAATTACTAAGAGTGTTCAGGCTGAAGGTAAGTTTGTTAAACAAACCGGCGGACGCGGAAAATATGGACACGTATGGCTTGAACTTGCTCCGAATGAACCTGGTAAAGGATTCGAATTTGAAAATGCAATTGTTGGTGGCTCGGTTCCAAAAGAATATATTAATCCGATTGTTAATGGCTTACACGATGCTATGAGGAACGGCGTTTTAGCCGGATTCCCGGTTGTGGATGTTAAAGTAAAATTATTTGATGGTTCTTACCACGATGTCGATTCAGACGAGATCTCGTTTAAAGTTGCTGCTTCTATTGGTTTTAAGAATGGTGCCCTGAAAGCAAATCCGATTTTGTTAGAACCGATGATGAGCGTCGAAGTTATTACTCCGGAAGAGTATCTCGGCGATGTAATGGGAGATCTGAATTCAAGAAGGGGAAAAATTGAAGGCTTTACTTCAAGAAAAGATGCCCAGGTTATTAAAGCAATGGTTCCTCTTGCTCAAATGTTTGGTTATGCTACAACATTGCGTTCTATGACTCAGGGTAGAGCCATTTATTCAATGCAGTTTTCTCACTACTCTGAAGTTCCTAAATCGGTTGCTGAAGAGATTACTGAAAAATCGCAGTCTAATAAAGTCTCTAAATCAGCTTAAGTAAATAATGTTTTCAAAATTAAATAAGAAATAAAAACAATAAGGAGAGTAACTCGATGGCAAAAGAAAAATTTGATCGTAGTAAACCTCATGTTAACATAGGTACGATCGGACACGTAGACCATGGCAAAACTACTCTTACTGCAGCCATCACCATGGCATTAGCTTTAAAAGGTCTTTCACAAATCAGAACTTTCGATAGTATTGATAATGCTCCTGAAGAAAGAGAAAGAGGTATTACTATCGCTACTGCTCACGTTGAGTATTCAACTGAGAATAGACACTATGCTCACGTTGACTGTCCCGGTCACGCTGACTATGTTAAAAACATGATTACCG
>CAZHHG010000158.1:0-3287 GCA_964532065.1 uncultured Melioribacter sp. | reverse complement strand
AAAATTTCCACCTAACAAAATTCGTTCTGAGTCGGATATCCCATCGAAATACGTAATCTCCTTGATTACGGATCGTTCCGTTAATAATCAAAGAGCAATAATTGGTCAATTTCAGGAACTGGGTGTAGAATATAAGATTGTTTATGATTTGGGAAAAATGAAAGAATTTTTGTTAGAACAGGTTTTGGAAGAAGAAAGAATATGATCCGAAATGAAAGAGACGAAATTACTAAGTAACTCTAAATGGGTTTAGCATAATGAATTATTTTTCTGCCTGATGAATCACCATAGGGGTTCCGAGGGAATGTAATTCGAGAATAGGAAGAATAATGTCCCTTATGCCATATTCCCGCATTAGTAAGTAATTTACAGATTTAATATTTCTTCTGGAGTCACTTTTCTTTCAGGTGTTTTATTAAAATCATTGTCATATGAGAGGAGTGTTTTCGTCGTTCTAAAATTGACCCCTACCGCCGCTGAAAAAATGACCCCCCTAGTAAGGCAATTGTCGACTTAGTTTTACTCAGATCTCCTTCTAAAACTGGTTCCACTCATGTTAAGGATAAGAGCACGATGAGTAATCCTATCCAATAAGGCAGCAGTCAGTGTTTTATCATGAAATATCCTTACCCAATCTGAAAACATCAGATTGGATGTAACCAACGTACTTTGAGTTTCATACCTGGCGGCGAGTAATTGAAATAGTAGTTCTGCCCCCTCAAGGTCGAAGGAAACATATCCTAATTCATCAATAATTAATAGATCCGCCAGTTTCAGCTTTTTAATTACTAAAGACAATCGGTTCTGCTTTTTTGCTTCATATAGTTCATTAATCAGCATTGCCGCCGTTCTGAATATTACCTTATACTCGTTTAAACAGGCATGGACACCGGTTGCAATTGCACAATGGGTTTTTCCTGTTCCAGAATTTCCAATAAGAATAAGGTTCTTTCGTTCTTTCAGAAATTCAAGGGATTGAATATCTGGGATTGAACGGCGTCCATCCTCTGGTAGAGCCTCGATAATCAAATCTTCAAATCGTTTTACCGTCGGAAAACCAGCTTGTTTTAGAGCTTTCATCTGTCGATTCATCTTTCTTGAATGAAATTCAGATGAAAGAGCTTCTTTTAAAAAGTTAGTTACTTCCGAATTTTCTGCATACTTCTCTTCGTAAATAGAATAAACCGTTGAGATATGCAGAGTTTTACAATAGTCCTGAATTGAAATGTCTGTCATAATCATTCTCTTTCGATCTTCTTGTCAAAAATATGGAGGTCTGGTTCTGGCACCTCAAATTCACAGATATTCCATCCATCAGTTTCCATCATACGAGATTTAGGTTCAAATATCAGGAGTTTCAAGAGATCAGGTGTTACAAACAGATCCCGATCTTTGCATAATTCAAGAGCGTAAACAACAGCTTCAGCGGATGAATCACGAATCAACTCAAGAATGGGCAGAAATTCCTTGGGTTTATCAATGTAATGCATCTCAAAGAGTTTCGATATCTCCTGATCCAACGAACGAAGGATCTTTGAATGTCGTATTGCCCCTGGTTTTCGTTCTAAAGTCTTTATATAATGGCCTGTTTGTAACGAATATTCACCTTTTCCAGTTTTTCGTAAATGTACTGCGATAATGTTCTCATTCTCCATCATCTGAATCCGATCAGCGAAAATCTTTACAAGAATTATTTTAGAACAAAAGGAATCCGGAACTGAATAGTAGTTTTTGTAAATTTCGACCAGATTATACCGGTTTATCGAGCAATTACGAAGTTCATAATTCGAAAATTCAAGAGATGGAAGAGCATACATTTCAGAACGTTCTTCTTCAAGAAGTTCAACAGGAACCTTAGTACGACGATGTACCCTTTGATTATTGATTCCTTTCAAACAGTTACGAAGATGCTCATTTGCTTCTGATAGCGAAGTGAAACGAATCCTCTCACTGAAAGCAGCTTTCCTTACAACTGATACGGATTTCTCTGTACTGCCCTTTTCGTGAGGTGAGGCAGGATTACAAACTTGAGGTTTAAATTGGTAATGTGTTGCACAAAGAAGAAATCTCTGATTATACTGTCTTCTTCGGATGTCATAAATCGTGGTTGCGTTATCATATACGATTATTTGAGGTACAGCTTGAATTTCGTTGAAAAATTCAATGTGAGCCTGGATGACATCAAATGAAGTTTGATTCAGAAAAAGTCGACCAAAGCGGTACTGACTGTAATTAATAGTAAATATCGCCAAAGATACTTTTTGGACGATATTACCAAGTGTCAGATCGACATAACCCCAATCAAATTCAGCACGATATCCCTCTGGTGGATCCTGAAGAACAAAAACTTCACGGCTGCGATGGCTTTCGTTCCAATCACGTACAAGAGATTTAATTGTAGTATAACCGACCTGAAATCCGCGACCTTGTGCAAGCCGATGTATCTCTGCGGCAGATAATCGCTGCTTTCTGGGTTTGTTCAGATTATCTTGAAGATAATTATGAACAAGCTGAATTAATTCATCATTTACAACACTTTTTGGGCGGTTAATTTCTCTTTTTTCGGGGTATATCTCTAAAAGACTCCCTTCCTGGGCCGCATCAATATTCCTTAAATACTTCCGTACAGTGTTTCTTGATATCCCTAGTTCTCGTGAGACTTGTTTGATTGATCCATACTTCTTATATAATTGCTCGATTTGGTTGAGCTCGACCACAGTTAACACCCCCAACCACCTTGGATGGGATAAATGTCGACAACTGCTGATGGGGGGGGTCAATTTATGAGCGCCGATTATTTATAAAGGGGGGTCATTTTGTAACCGACGAAAACAACCGATCTCTCATCACGGGATATTGAACGTATAACGGACCTCAGACAACCAGAGGTAAGTCTTGCATTAACCGACCTTATGAAAAGAAAATGGGTAGATGTTGTTCGTCTCATCACTGAAAATAAAGGAAGGCCCGTAAAAATTTATCATATCATGAAAAAACCTGAAGTTATTCTTGAAGAATTACAAAAAGAAATTGTCGGTGATTATGAAAGAAAAATTCGTGAAATCACAAGAGTCAAAGAGAAAATTCTATTGAATAAATAAAATCTATGTGAGAGCACTGATATTGTCAGCAAAAATAATTTGACTGACAATTGCTCAGTTCTGTTTTATTAATTTTTAGTCATTATCATTGTTGATTGGGAGTCGTTTAATTTTTAAACGAAACGGTTTCTTATAAAAAAAAGCCATAAAAAAACAAAAAAAGTAAAAAAAGTGTTATTTATTCGG
>CAZHHG010000157.1:0-3313 GCA_964532065.1 uncultured Melioribacter sp. | reverse complement strand
CTGCTCAGCTATGAAGAGAAATAAGTAAAAGATAAACCTGAAAAAACCGGCCAGGATAATGAAAAGAAAGCCGATGATAAAAACGCGAACGCTACCAAACCAGATAATGCTGAAAAGAAAGATACCGCGCTTGTTAAAATTGATTTCAACGGAATTGATAGAAGAATAATTCCTCTCCCTATTCCGGCGAGATCATACCGGTTTACTCTCAGCGGGCCGGAAGGTTCTGTCTTTATAGCTGAAATAATTCCTAATACACCCGGATTCCTTCTTAAAAAATTCTCTCTCGAAAAAAGAGAAGCCGAAGACTTTATAAAATCCGCACGGCAGGTTTCTGTTTCCGCCGACGGTAAACAGATTCTCTTCCAGGAGGGAACTACGTGGAAGGTCGCAGGAACGGGAGCTCCGGTAGGAACTGGCGGAGACCGCCTCAACATTAACCTTAAAATGAATCTTGACCGGATGAGCGAATGGAATCAGATTTTTGAAGAGGCATGGCGTTACGAGAAAAACCATTTCTACGATCCCGGTATGCACGGCCGCGACTGGGATGAAGTATACGACCGTTATTCACCGTTGATTAAATTTGTCCGTCACCGTACGGATCTGAATTACATCATCGATCAGGTGAACGGTGAATTGTCCGTTGGCCATAGTTTCGTAGGCGGCGGAGATTATCCTAAAGTTGATGAGAACAGGACAGGCCTTCCCGGCGCGGATCTGATTCCTGAAAACGGACGCTGGAAGATCGCCAGAATATTTACTTCCGAAAGCTGGAATCCCGAACTCTCCGCTCCGCTCGATAAACCGGGCCTCAAAGTGAAAGAGGGGGATTATATAGTTGGAATTGACGGAAATGAATTAACCGACAAAGTTGATCCTTACAAATATTTCGACGGCACCGCCGGCTCGCAGGTGGTTCTCCATATTAATGATAAACCGGAATTCGAAAATTCACGTGAGGTTATTATTCAGCCGACCGCTTCGGATAGGGGACTGCGCCAGAGAGCGTGGGTTGAGGATAACAGGAAACTCGTTGATAAATTATCAGGCGGAAAGCTTGCTTACGTATGGGTTCCGAATACCGGAGGACCGGGAGTAATATCCTTTAACCGCTACTTCTTCGCGCAGCAGGATAAAGAAGGGGCGGTGATTGACGAACGCTTTAACGGCGGCGGACTCCTCGATGATTATATGGTAGATCTTATGACGCGCTCACTCCGCGCAGCGCTTACCAATGAAGTGCCAGACGGAAAACCGTTCCGGCTCCCGGCGGGAATTTTAGGCCCTAAAGTATTGCTGATAAATGAACTCTCGGGCTCGGGCGGCGACTTCTTCCCGTGGGTCTTCCGTCAGCAGAATGCCGGTCCGCTTATTGGAATGAGAACGTGGGGCGGATTGGTTAAATCCTCCGTGCATTACAGGTTTGTAGACGGAAGCACCGCTACCGCTCCGGATAACGCTGTGTTCGATCCTATTAATAAGAAGTGGATTGCCGAAAATGAAGGCGTACCGGCAGATATTGAAGTCCGCCTCGACGCTAAATCGTTATCCGAAGGAAGGGATGTTCAGCTTGAAAGGGCTGTAAAGGAGACGTTGGAATTGCTTAAAGAGAAGGGAAGCATTAAAGTTGAAAATCCTCCGTATCCTAAACCGGCGGTAAAGAAATAATTGTTATAACGAAAGCCCGCGCACTCACCGCGGGCTTTAATTCTCCTCTCCTTGTTGTCATCCTTATGACACTTGCATTCTGTCATTCTGATGTAAATCAGAATCTGATCGTATTCTAATTGTACCCGGAAGCTTCGTAGATCCTGACTTCCGTCAGGATGACATTTCCACTTTGTCATTCTGAACCTACTTACCGCAACAGGTTTAATTCAGAATCTGCGTTCGCTTGCATCCTGTCATCCGCGTTCTATCAGGTGGATAGAACGCAGATGATCCTTCGCTCCGCTCAGTATCATACGCGGATTCAGCGGATCATCGCTGATTAAGTAAAGTGATGAAATCCCGAAATCGGTAGTCTACTGCAATCAACCAATCAATTTTTCAGTCGTCCTTTTAACTAAGAACTCAGAACTAAGAACAGGTTTAATCTTTACCTTTTCCGACTTCTGTCTTCTGTCTTCTGTCTTCCGACCTCTAGCCTCTCGCTTCTCGCCCTCTCGCAACTTTTTCCTTGCAATTCATAAGTTGAAATTTTAATTTACTCCTGCATTCTAAAGGGGTACTAAATGCTGGACGCCCTCCGATTTAATCCAAATCTCAATTACATTTCTTTCAATCTACATTTAGATACTTCTATTTATTTTACACATATTAGCAAAGATAGGCAGCCAAGACATATAAATTTTAGTAGCGTACACATATCATTGGGTAGGACAAGTGATAAATAATTTTATAATAGCGAATATTAATAACTTGTCTTGCTTCGCGAGAGGTTGTGAATCTTATTCTTTTATAATTAAATAAATGAGAATTCAAGACGGTTGTTATCGATCTTTAAAGTATCATGCCGTTATTCAAATGGATAATAATAATGTAAATCAAAAGTTGGAGTAAAATAAATGAGTCTTCTAGGTAAATTATTTGGGAATACTAATTCCTTATCACGAATACGTAAACTCAAAGCAAAAGGTGAATGGGGTGGACTTTTAGTTTCTAAAAATGGAGAAGAAGTTGTTGAACTGCATGGTGGCGTTATTATTCCGAATGGGAACTGGTTATTATTTCTCTTTCATCTTGAAACAATGCAAGATGGTCGTATAATATTTTCTGATTCTTCATGTGTATGGTTAAATTTACTAGAGTCTTTTGAATTAAAAGCTTATAGCAATATGTTTTATCCGGTGCCTAATGGAATTGAAAAGTATTTAACAAATGATGGAAGTTATCCTGATTGGGAAAAAGCTTTTCAATCTATCGATCACTATTTCTCAAATGATAAGGATTGGCAATATCAGTGGAGTGGGAAGAGCGAACGAATTAATAATTTATTACTAGGTAAATTATCAAATTGGATCTCCTACAATTAATAAATGGAATACAAAGATGAGTAACTATAATCTAAAATCAGCAAAAGCTATGGTTCCTACAGATAGCGAACGATCAATAGCTTGGATTTTCAGTCTACTATATTTGTTAATATTAGCCGCCATTATTTTTGTCTTAGTATACTTTTTAATTAATTATCTCTGGGAAGATTTTCCAATATATAGTTATGCATTACCATTTATTGTTTTTGGGTTATTACCAAATGCTGCAAAGTATTCAGCTCAATCATTATCAGAGACTAGAGGAATGCCTTTTC
>CAZHHG010000156.1:0-3323 GCA_964532065.1 uncultured Melioribacter sp. | reverse complement strand
TATTATCGGCTGCCGGTAGAAATGATGTTGGTGCGGTAGCAACCTGGGCCTCGATTTCGAAATTGGACAGGTACTCCAACCGTCAGAAAAACGAATGGAAGAAAAAAGGTTATTTCGAAATAGTAAATGCGAGAACCGGTCAGAAAATGAGATTAAATGTTGAACTGCTTGAAGATATAGAGAATAATTCGACAGGTTCACTCAACCTGGAAAACGCTGTAAAAAATTTAAATTGTCATTTGTTTATTGCACATGGAGATCAGGATCTTGCTGTACCTGTTGCCGAGGGGGAGCAGATCTATTCCTGGGCTGATAAATCCAGAACAGAGTTTTATAAGGTTTACGGAACGGGTCATACTTTTGATATAGTTCATCCGTTTAACGGCTCTAATGTAAAGTTTGAAAAACTTCTGGATAAAACCGCACAGTTTTTTGAAAAAAATATAAATTAAAAGAGGAAAACATGTCTGTTAAAGAGAACCTAAAATCTAATCCGGTGATTGAATCACTTTCAAAAATTACATCATCACAACTTTTCTGGATCCTTACATTTTCTGTTTTAACATTTTTAAGTGCACAGGTTGTTGTTCCTGTTCAGCCTGTACCTTTTACATTGCAAACTATGCTGGTAATTCTCTCCGGAGCTTTTTTAGGGGCAAGGAACGGTATGATTAGCCAGATAATTTACCTTGCAGGCGGTGCTATCGGATTACCCATATTTGCTGAATTCAGTTTTGGATTTGCAAGATTGATTGGACCAACGGGTGGATATCTGATAGCCTTTCCATTAGCTGCTTTTCTGGTTGGTTACTTGTTAGAGAAAAAATCGAATACTGGTATGATTGTATTATCGATGGTTATCGGGTCGCTTGTAATTCTTCTGAGCGGATCTCTTTATCTATCTCTTTACCTTGATGGTAATCTTTATAGCGCACTGTTCAGCGGTGCCATTATATTCTCTCCTTGGGATGTAATTAAAATCGCTGCCGCAGTAAGTATTTATAAAGCTTTTGCAAAAAAATATCCGAAGCTACCTTAACATTTTTAATCGAGAGTAATGACTCTAAAAAATATAATTTTTATTGTTCTATTCTTTCTATCGATCGGATTCTTCGTTTATAATATCCGGAGAATCCTTTCATATATACTTCTCGGTCAGAAGGAGGATAGATTCGATAATCCTTTACAGAGGATTAAAAACGTTTTAAAAATAGCTTTTGGACAATCCAAACTTCTGCGTGATCCGGTTGCGGGAATTATTCATTTCCTCATTTTCTGGGGATTTGTTCTTTTTCTTCTTGCTGTTATTGAATCGATTATCCAGGGATTTTATTCCCCATTTACATTAAGCTTTCTCGGACCAATCTTTACTTTAGTTACATTAATCCAGGATCTGTTCGGCATCTTTGTTATCGGAGCTGTACTATTTGCACTGTATAGGAGGTTTATTCAGAAGGTCCCTCGGCTCAATGTCGGTAAGGAAGGAAACCTGGATGCCGCAATTATTCTTCTTCTAATTTTCGGTGTAGTTGTTTCAATGTTCGGGCAGAATATTTCTCACATCGCCGGCAATAGTTTTATTCCGGGTGAATATGAATCTAGGCCTATTAGCTACTTCTTAAGCGGAATCTTTTATGATGAATCCGCATCACCCAACGCAGAAACGTTGTATCAAATTTTCTGGTGGCTCCATATAATTTTTATTTTCGGATTTCTGAATTTCCTGCCTTACTCAAAACATTTCCATGTCGTTTCATCTATTCCGAATGTATATTTCTCCAAAACAGGTAAATACAGGAATGCTCTTAAGAAAATCAATCTTGAAGACGAAAACATTTCCCAGTATGGCGCTTCGGATTTTGAACATCTTACCTGGAAACAGATACTCGATGGATTTGCATGTACTGAATGCGGAAGATGTACATCGGTATGTCCGGCTGCTAATACCGGAAAATCCCTATCGCCAAGGAAAATAATTGTTGATATACGTCGCAGAACAGAGGATAAAGCTCCTCTGGTTATTGAAGGAAATAGTGAAAACGAACTTCTTTCTCAATCACTCGTTCATAATTATATAACTGATAAGGAACTTTGGGCATGTACTACCTGTAATGCCTGTGTTTATGAATGCCCGGTTACAATTGAACATGTTGATTCAATTATCGACATGAGAAGAAATCTCGTTTTAATGGAGTCTGAATTCCCGCCTGAATTGAATACCGTTTTTAAAAATATCGAAACTAATTTTTCTCCCTGGGCATTCAATCCGCAGGATAGGGCAAACTGGGCCGAAGGTTTGGGCATAAAAACTATGGCCGAAGATCCGGATTGTGAATTTCTCTTCTGGGTCGGCTGCGCCGGTTCATTTGACACCAGGTATCAAAAAGTTTCAAAATCGATTGCTAAATTGTTGCAAATTGCTAATATTGACTTCAGAATACTTGGAATTGAAGAGAAATGCAATGGTGATACAGCCAGGCGGCTCGGGAATGAATACCTTGCTCAAATGTTGATCCAGGAAAATGTTGAAACGTTGAATAATTATGGTGTAAAGAAAATTGTTACAGGTTGTCCGCATTGCTATAATGCTCTGAAAAATGAATTCCCCCAGTTTGGTGGAAATTATGAAGTTATACATCATTCTGAATTAATCTCTGATTTACTCAGAGAAGAAAAAATAAAACTTAAGAAAGGAACAGGGGACTCTAAAGTTACTTTTCATGATTCCTGTTATTTGGGCAGGTACAACGGAATATATGATCAGCCCAGAGAATCTCTTAAGAATGTTGAAGGAATAAAACTTATTGAAATGGAACGGACCCGCGATAAAGGCTTTTGCTGTGGTGCCGGGGGCGGAAGAATGTTCCTTGAAGAAATTGAAGGAACCCGCATTAATGTTAATAGGACTGAAGAAGCTGTCGCAACTAATGCAAATACTATCGCTTCTGCTTGTCCGTTTTGTATGACAATGATGACCGACGGGCTAAAGTCACTTGAAAAATCAGAACAAGTTGATGTAAAAGATATTGCTGAAATAATTCTTGAAAATAGTATTGACAATTAATTATAACCAACCAACTTATAAAGGAGGAGGTACAAATGCAGAAGTATCATAATCTAATTGAGTTCTTAAAAACTCTCGAAGTTGATGTAACAAAGTTTTATGACAAAGGTCAGTCCGCTGCCGGTACGCGCTTAAGAAAAGGATTAAGCGAGTTGAAAAGACTGGCTCAGGATATGAGAAACGAAATCCAGGAAGTTAAAGCCCAGAGAAAAGGCGAGAAAAGTGCCGGTTAATTTATAATATTGATCCTGAAAGCCGG
>CAZHHG010000155.1:0-3375 GCA_964532065.1 uncultured Melioribacter sp. | reverse complement strand
ATGAAAGCAGTAATCCTTGCGGGTGGTCTTGGGACAAGATTAAAACCGTTTACCGATGTCATTCCCAAACCGCTGTTGCCGCTTGGCGACAAATCTCTGCTGGAGATCCAGATCGAGCATCTCAAAAAAGCGGGTTTCGATGAAATCTTTCTGGCAGTAAATTACAAAGCGAACTATATACAATCATATCTTGGTGATGGCAGCAGATATGGAATTAAAATAAATTATAGTATTGAGGATAAACCATTGGGCACATGCGGTCCGGTTAAATTGCTTGAAAATAACCTGACCGAGCCGTTTCTTCTGATGAACGGTGATATATTATCTAAAGTCGATTTCGCTGAAATATATAAGTTTGCCACTGATTGTTATGATTCTCCGTTTACGATTGCCACGAAAATAATCACAACTCCTTTTCGGTTTGGAAATATTAAATCAAATGGCATCTATATAACCAATGTAGAAGAGAAGCCTGATCTGAAATTCGAGATTATCGCCGGTATTTATGTTATGAAGCCTGATATATTTAAACATATTCCAGCCGATGTCTATTACGGCATAGACACCCTCATCAAGAAACTGGTTGAATTAAAAGTACCAATTACAAAATACCTGATCAAAGATTACTGGCTGGACGTCGGGATAGTCGAAGATTATGAAAAGGCAAAAGAGTTATATGCGACCCACTTTACGGAAGAATGAAACGGCGTGATTACAGGTGATGCGGAAAAATGAATATTCTTTTAATCGGTGACATATATTCAGTATTCCTGGAACAACTGGTTCGGGAATTAAAAAAAAATGGATGGACCGGAAAAATTGACGGATTGATGCTTAACCCCCCGGCCAAAAGACTGGCCGCGGCAGTTGATAATTGCTACTGTTATGATGCTCCTGCGAGGCGAAACAGAATATTTAATATATTGTTGCTTCCCTTTAAATTATACAAAGCATTTAAGCTTGTGAGATCGATAGGCCATTATGATGTAGTTAATATACATTTCGTACAACCATACCTGCCGATCTTCTGGAAAGAAATAAAAAAGAAGGCGGGAAAAACTGTATTATCAGTCTGGGGAAGCGATTTTTACCGGGCCGGCAACCGGGCGCGCAAAAAACTGTATAAGATATTTAAAGAGTGTGATGCAATCACATTTACCAATGAACAGTCGCGACAGGATTTCATAAAGTATTATAATGATTTTGAAAAAAAATCAAGAGTCTGCAGTTTCGGACTCGAAACTCTTGAAATTATAAAGGGGATTAAAAACCAAAAAAACGAACTAAGGAAGATTTTTGATATCCCTGATGATAAAATTGTTATTTCCTGCGGATATGCCTCTGCGGCAGGACAGCAACATGAAAAGATAATCAACATAATAAAGGAATTAGATGCTTCTATTCGCGGGAAATGCCTGTTCGTATTTCCCATGACGTATGGTGATATGATCTATAGAAAAAAAATAGAACAGAAGTTGATAAAAAGCGGAATTGATTACCTGGTTTTGAAAGATTTCATGTCGTATGAGGAGATTGCGCGACTCAGATTTATTACCGATATTATGATCCATATCCCCGTTAGCGATCAATTCAGCGGCAGCATGCAGGAAATACTTTTTTCCGGGAACATTGTAATTGCAGGCGACTGGCTGCCTTACGGCGTGCTATATGAAAAAGGGGTTTTTCTTCTCGGTGCGAATTCACCGGAAAATTTACCAGGAGTTCTTGCCTGTGCCATTGAAAATCTGAAAGAACTGAAAAAGCGTACCGGCAAGAACCGGGATATTATCTGGGATTTATCAAGCTGGAAATTAAATATTAAGAAGTGGATCGAGCTCTACAATTCAATATAGGACATTTAGGGATATCGCGTTTTTAAAAAGTATATGCTTCGATCAGTAATAACAATAATTCATCCGCAGCTGCTGACCCAGCAGGGTGACTATCTCGGTAGCGGGATTCCATATATGCCCGTAGTATTGGCGTATCTTGCAGGTGTATTAGATAATGACTATACAATTAATTTAATTGATGGATTCGGCGAGAATCCGTTTCAGGTTTCAGTTGAAAACGGCCTTATTCTGCAAGGGCTCAAGTTTGAAGAAATTGTGGAGAGAATTGAGCGTTCCACACAATCGGTAATTATATACCTGAGCTCAATAGCATCAAGTTATGCGGTTAGGAAAATTATTTCAAGCGTAAAAGAAAGGTTTCCTGCTGTTCCGGTTATTATAATCGAGAATTCACAGGGAGTCATTGGCTGTTCCGTAGAATATATTCACCGTGAGCTTATCGATTCGGGCGCGGATTATCTGGTTATCGGTGAAAATGAAGAAAGGGTGCCCGAGCTGTTGCGAGCGCTTTTGGATAATAAGAAATCTTCAATCAAACGTATCGACGGACTTATATATTCCTCGGGTAACGGAGTTGAAATTCAACCTAAGACATCATATATCGAAAAACTCGACGCACTACCATTCCCGTTATGGAGTATGTTCCCGCTTAAGAATTATTGGGAGTTGGGATATTCACATGGCCCTGTTGAAAGAAAATTTCTTGCGTTACTGACCTCCAGGGGCTGTCCGTTTCAATGTAACTTTTGTGTCGTTCCTTCGATGAACGGTCGCAAATGGAGGTCGCGTTCTCCGGAGAATCTGGTTTCTGAAATTAAACACATGATTGAAAACTATAATGTTTTTGAATTTCACTGGGAAGATCTGAACCCGACGGCTAATGAGAAGAGAATAGTCGAGATTTGCAGCCTTATCATGGACAACAGGCTGAAGATCACATGGAAACTCGTTTCCGGGTCCAAGATTGAGACAATGAGCAAAGATACCTTGAAACTGATGAAAAATGCCGGCTGCACCTATATATCGTATTCTCCGGAATCCGGTTCAAAACGGGTACTGAAGTTAATGAACAAACCTTTCAACCATACATATGCCATGGAAATGCAAAAAATGATGACAAAGATAGGAATTACCTCCCAGGCGTGTTTTGTGCTTGGGTACCCGGGGGAGAAACAAGAAGATCTGGCCGAAACAAGTAAATATATGAAAAAACTTGCCATAGCGGGTGTGGACGAGGTAGCGTTCTTCATTATGACCCCGATCCCGGGAACTAATACATTCGGGGGAATCAAAGGTTTTACGGATTATTCTCAGCTTACGTTTTCTCCATCATGGAGAGATGATTTTCCAATGCTGAATTCATTTAGGAAAATGATGTATTTAAAATTTGTTGTTGTTAGATTGATCTACCATCCGTTAAAAATACTTGGCCATCTGTTTAATTTATTGTTTTTGAAATTTAAAACGAAAACAGAGATGAATGTTTATAGGATTTACAAACTGAAATTTTTAGCCAAGAAGG
>CAZHHG010000154.1:0-3380 GCA_964532065.1 uncultured Melioribacter sp. | reverse complement strand
CCCTGCTTCATCCTCCTGCAGGTTCCTATTCAATGCGAATGTAGCGGCGGACCGTCGTAAAACATCCGCTTCTCGCGCTGACAGGATATTAGACGCGTTTAAGAATTGAATATCCCCCAAGGGAAATTCTGTATCGCGTGTTACGGAAATTAATCTCCCATCTTTCCTCCCAATTATTTTCGAAATAATAGCCAGAATATCTCCTTTTTCAGAATAAATTTCCTTTTCTCCTCCATCCAGAAAATTCTCAAACCCGCGTTCGTAATTATCCTTTGTTGTCTTCCTTTCAATATCTGCTTTAAATTCCTCGCTTTTCTTGACAACAGCCGCTTTGATCCCTTCTTTTTGTTCGGGACGCTCTGCCAAGAGAGATTTAAGCTTATAAAGGGCTATATTATATTCATACAATAAACATACTGACGGACAAATTGTATAAAGTCCTTCCCGGTTTATAAAATCTATCACTTCCCGGCGTTTTTCTCCCTTCCAAATCTCATCAAGATTATTAGTAAGCAAATTACCGATTACCAACCGTGGATTTAATGCCAATTCCACACAATGATACATGTCGCCGTTCGGGGCCACAAAACTGACCCACCCGCATGCGATACATTCCTTAAAAGGTTTTTTAGATTCTCCGGCGCCTGAGAACCTGGCGACCGGGATTAATAGCTGGTCAGAAGTATCCGCCAGAATCGGTTTAACATCATTCAAGAGCATGTTAAGCGCCGTCTGATTGAATTTTGTCGGTAATTGATCGCCATTATAGAAGAAATTATAGTAAGCGGGATAATATTCTTTTAAATCCGGATTCGTTCTCACATATTCCAACGCTTTTTCTGTCTCTTCCGTGATTTGACAACCGCCGATATAACGAACCGTGGGACGATAAGCTAAAGAATTAATCATCCCGGGATATTTATTGTCTATCTCTTTTATTCTATTTGCTATCTGCACAAGATTTCTTAAGTTCAACGGATTAACGATAACTGCCACTCCTATTCCGACATTACTCTTCATTTCCTGTTTTATTTTGGCAAGGGTTTCAATGTTGGCGATAACTTTTTCAAAAATACGGGGAGAATTGGTTCCATGCAATAAACTATGCACTTCCGGGGTCCCGGCATTAAGGCTGATACGGATAAAATTTACGTTTTCTCTTACAACATGCCTTATGGCCCCTTCATCAAGGAGACTGCCGTTAGAAAAAATACCTACATCAAGGCCTAACTTACCGGCAAGACTTACGGCTTCCAGCGTAACCTCTTTATTAGTAAACGGCTCGCCTCCTCCTGTAATCGTTATTGCCTTAACCCCTCCTTCTTTCAACTTGGCAAGTAAACTACGCATATTATCGGAAGACATTAAAAACTCATGCTTGTCATAGTTCCCACTTTTCAGCATTTCTCTGATTTCTTCTTTTGAATGTCCATAGCTGCAGGTAGGGCACTTGTAGTTACATAATAAAGAAGGAACGACCTGTACCGTAACAGGTTTTACCCCATAAAAATCACCATTTAAAACTTGCGATACCCTGTCGGAATGTGCCAGCCATTTTTCGGTAGTCATCAAGCCGTATAATTTATCTTTAGCCCCGCCGTCGCTACTTCCAATAGACATTGTATCTAAATCATTTCTAACGAATGTCTTAGGGGATGAATACAACATGGGGCCCAAAAACATTAGATACATAACCCCTTTATTAATCTTAAGAAATGTAAAACGCCTATTCTCTCTGTTAGAACCACCGTCAGATGATTTAAGAGTCTCGGGCATAAATTTTCTAACAATTTCTTCAGCTTGCTGTTTATTTATTCTTTTCATCTCTGAGAATAATGCTTCCTCCGCCTTCAATTTATTCCTATCATTTACATCCAGAAGCGCCTGCTTTAAATCACCCAGGATTTTGTCATCCCATAAATCCTTGTGCGCCAGATTATTATCTTTTCCCTCTATTGCTTTACGTAAGTTATTAACGGTGTTTACATCCTCAAGCAAGCCTTTAACCTTAAGCTCTAATCCTTTGCTTATTAATTCTCCAGCTTTCCCTTTATTCATTTCTGCCAATTTGCTGAATAACGCCTCCTGCGCCTTCAATTCGTCCCTGTCATTTACATCAAGAAGCGCCTGCTTACCATCCAGCCGCCCGCGGAACGCCGCCTCGATCACTGCGTGGATCTTCCGGTGCTCTTCGCTGATCCCGTTGCCGCCGTCAAGCGCACTTCTTTCCATTAGTTGCCTTAAATTCTCATAATCCGGCAGATCGACAAGAATGATATCGGCTTCCTTTGAGTTCTCCGCGGAATTATTGGTAAATTTGGTTGCAAAGATAATATTATTCCTCTTAAGCTCAGCTATTATCTCCGTGCTAAGATGTTCCAGCGGTATAAATACACCCTCGGCATCAATATTATTCAAAGTAAAGGATATTTCAGCTGCGTTTATCTCCTTAGGAACAAAGTATATCATTACGCAGGGAAGCAATTGTTTAAGACTATATACATAATCTCTATTGACTGATCCCGCCAAGATATTATTCTCCAAACCATAACTCTCCACTTGCTTTTTCAATCCCTCCAGCATAGCGTTCTTATATCCAGGATACTTCACGGATGCCCAATCCTTTAAATCCAGCCAAACATTCAAATCATTGACCGCGGCAGATTCGAATACATTCTTTATCAATAATGGCTCTCTTCCGATTACATTCTTCAATTCTGTCAATGTATAATCATAAATAAAGCCGTCCTGTTTATCTCCGATTTTTCCCCAATAGACTACAAGCTTACCGTCCTTAGTCAGTTGGATGTCTACTTCAATTGTCTTAAAACCAAGCCTGATCGCCTGGTGTAACGCCTCCAAAGTGTTTATCTTATGCGCGATAAGCTTAACCCTGCCGCCGTCTTTTGCCTGTAAGAATTTCCCCTGGCCTTTGTGGAAAACGAACACTGCCAGCGCGGAAGTGAGCGTCCTGACCGGCCTGAAACCTGCGGGTGATTCGGTGCCCAAAGCGCCGTTAAATATCAAGTTAACATCGCCGCCGTCCTTCTCTCCATAGCCGCTGATACGCTGGGATTTCAAAGTGTTTAAATCCTGTGATTCTTTAAGAAGACCTGCTGCTGTCAATACATTCGCGGGAATTTGTTCCGCACTGATCCAGCCTTTCCCTGAATACTCCTGAATTCTCCTGATTTCTCCAAGCGCATCGGAAATTTCTTCTTTTGTTCCGGAGACTGTGTAAGGCGCGTAGTTATAAGGCTTAGTCTCGAAGGTGTCGCTTTCTATGATAAAATACTTCGAAAATCCAAGAAACGCCCTTTTCTGTTGCAGCGGCTTTTGCATCAGAATTACTTTATATACCCCCGACTGCGGTAATAAAC
>CAZHHG010000153.1:0-3633 GCA_964532065.1 uncultured Melioribacter sp. | reverse complement strand
AAAAGAAAAGATTGCGGTGGAACCCAGGCTGATACGGCTCGGATTTTACGCGGATACGAATTATGTCGTGATACCTCCCCTTATGGACCATGTAAAGCTAAATAGTTTTTTACATTCGGAACATATCACCCATCTTGTTGTTGACGAAAGAACGGTAGATGGTACTATAAAAGGTTTTAAGGATAATCTAAAATCATTCAACATTGAAAAGATGAATCTCCCTGAATTGGATACTTACAAAGAGTATTCTATTGTTGTTTTCAAGGCTATAAGAAAATGAAGCGACTGAAAGGGACATGAATGAGCAGCCGCGAGAATAATTATAAATTCAAAAACAAGCTTGCTATAATCATCCCCACAAAAAACAGGGAATATGAACTGGGAAGATTGATATCATCTTTTTCTGTTCAACCATATGTGCCTGAACAGATCATAATCGTTGACGCGAGCCCGTTCTCAAATGAACGGATAATGGAAGGTCATTCGCTTCCTGTCACCTATATAAACAAGAATTCTGGCATATCGGAGGCACGAAACATTGGAATATCAATCCTTCAAAACGATATAGATCTGGTGTGTTTCCTTGACGACGATGTTGTTTTGGAAGACAATGCATTATCCGAGATGATGTCGTTCTGGGAAAAGGCTGGTCCGGATGTTGGCGGATGCAGTTTTTTTATAACCAACCAGGCACAGAGTAGGGGTTCAGGGAAGACGTTCTTCAAACGGTTATTTTTCATGGAATCAAAGAGAAGAAAGTATGGAGAAGTTTTATCATCGGGGTTCAATTACGACCCCTATGATCCGGAGATGAAGTTGACATACACAGATTGGTTATCAGGCGGCGTGACAGTCTGGCGCTCAAATATTTTTTATGAATATTCATTTGACGAGTGGTTTTCCGGATATGGGGCGTATGAAGATGTCGATTTCAGTTACAGGGTAGGAAAAAAATACAAACTGGTAGTAAATCCCGATGCCAGGGTGCAGCATTTGATGGATACCGAAAAGAAAGGGAATAACTTACGGATAGGGAAGAAGGAAGTTCTCAACCGATTGTATTTTGTTAAAAAACACCCTGAACTTTCCGTTCTCAGATCGTTATGGGCCAGCATAGGAGAGCTTTTTTCTTATGTGAAGTCTGGAAACCGTGACAAGGCGATAGGACTGCTAAACGGGATTGGTTTATACATGCGGTACGGAAATAAGGCGTTTGACAGGGAAAACTAACCCCCGGGTCGATGATAAAAACAAATGTGGTTAAGTGAATGAGTCTTAAGAATTCTTATATAATAACGGGTGTATTTTGCCTGACTGTGTGCGCTCTTTCATTCTTTACAGCTATCAATTATCCGGGCAATGCCCTGATATATATTATATTTTCAATTCTTTTGAACACCCTGTTTGTTATCGGGTTCACGAAGAAGAGGATATTTTTCGACACCTTCATCGGAATATTCTTCTGGCTTGGATACTGGATGAAGTTCTCAGTGAGGATTGCTTTTTTTGGCGGGAGGTTCCATGAGCCCGTGGGTAATTTTGACGGAACGTGTGCGGCATTTGATCACGCCCTGCTCGTAACTTCATGCGGTGTTGCCGCCCTGCTCATTGCGAGCTTTATAAGAAGAATTTCTTTTTTTTCTTATGAAAATGTTGCAGGGAAAACCCGGTTCGAAGGGATCTTTTTATTTTATGAAGCACACCGAAGAATTGTTTTAATACTGTTTTCTTTGGTGATCTTAATAGTTAGTGTTACGAATGTTATATTCGGCTTTTATCAAAGGGGAAGCGTCCCCCGGGCAATATTGCCATTTAAACTTAATGGCGTTTACACCTGGCTTTTGCTTTTTGGTATGGCATCTATCTCTGCGGTCATACTGGACTGCGAGTTCAGATTAAAAAGCAATCCTTATCTTGCATCGATCATCTCGCTTTTTGAATGTCTTTTCTCGAACATGTCGATGCTGAGCCGAGGCATGATACTCAACGGCGGGGCCTTGATGATAGGGGTAAGTGATAACTCCAAAAAGCGTTCCATTCGTTTAAAGTTTGCATACAAACTTATTATAATAGTGTTATTTGGAACAATGTTCTTGTCTTCGGTGCTATCCGTTAATCACTTGCGGAGGTATATTTTTTCGGCTTCGGGTATAAGCGCCGTGAAAGTGACCACTGATTCGGTTGCTTACACAGCCAGCACCAGCTGGCTTTTATTTATCGACCGATGGGTAGGGGCAGAAGGGGTCATGGCGGTCAGCAGTTACCCGCATTTAGGGTGGGACCTCTGGAAGAAAGCATGGCAAGAGAAATTTTCCAATTACGGGACGAGCATGTATGACCGTGAGTTCATAGAATCCCCTTATTTAAAAATGGATTGGTCCAAGCACCATTTCGTCGGTGTTCCGGGTATACTGGCTTTTTTTTATTATCCGGGATCCTATCCGTTCCTCTTTATTTCCATGTTCTTGCTTGGTTTGCTCGGAGCTTCCGTAGAATATTTAGTATACAGACTTAGTGGCACGAATATCATATTGTGTGCCCTGTTTGCACAGGTTGTGGCAAGCAGGTATGCACATTTCGGCTACGCGCCGAATCAGAGCTATCTGCTCTTTGGTTCGCTTTTCCTTAATGTGCTGATCCTTTTCTTCTTAGAAAAAATGATATTTATTTTAAAAAGAAATGTAAATTGAATGATGAAACAAATTTTAAATATATATAATAATTATGTTGCAGTAATAATAGGGATCGGAATTCTTCTCCCTCTCTTTTTCCAAATCGATGGTGGTATTTTTAGGGATAGCAGAATGGTGTTCGATTCCAAGGGCATGATAAACATATTGCCAATCCCCATTTCCGTTGCTGCATGCCTTATAGGGATACCGCTTATTGGTCATTATCGGAATGGAAAATATGCCATAATTATGTGTTGCTCATCCTTTGCCTCCATGCTTGTTTCATTTCTTGTCGCTACAGGCGGTCAGGGAGAGATAATGCAAGGAAATTTTATTAAATTGTTACAGTTCCTGTTGCCGATGGTCGCCCTAATTCTTGGGCAGGTATATGTTTGTATAGATGACAGGCTTTCATTTCTTTCGAAGTCTTTCTTTATCGTACTCTTTGTCATAATTCTTCTTCAAATGTCCTGCTCCTGGCAATATGAATTCACGATGTTATCACCATATCTTTTTTTGCCGTATCTTCCTTTATTCAGTGTTTACCAACACCTACAATATGTTCCTGTTGTTTATGCGTCTGCTTTCATTATAGTGCTTTTCGTGCTCGGGTCAGACCACGCTTTAAATAAATGGATCGTGATATTCATACCGATCATGATACTCTACGCTATGATCTCGACAACCCTCACAGGCATGTTGTTGCTGATGCTCGGGATTATTATGTACGTGCTGTTATATGTAAATATAAATAAAGGGACTGTTATAAAGCTTGCTAGCATGGCTCTTTTGATCATCCTCCTGGCTTTTGGGTATCTTTATCATTACCGGGGTCAGAACATGCTGGAAGAAAAAATAGGTGTTATAACTACAAATGAGTTGAATGAAAAAGAAATAACTGGAATGAAAAAAAGGCTATCATACTGGGAATTTTATGGCAATGAGGCCACGAAGAATGCAA
>CAZHHG010000152.1:0-3658 GCA_964532065.1 uncultured Melioribacter sp. | reverse complement strand
TATAAGAAGTTCTGGGACGAAAAGAGCGTTATAGACTTTATAGGAACTGAACTTGGTATAATAGAAGTGGCAGTCATTACAGTAATACTAGCATCAATTATGGTATTTCTGGCAAAGGGATGGGGTTACCTTAAGTTTAAGTACCCGGTTTTAATTTCACGCGGAGTGCTTATTGTTGTTTCGGTTTGTGTGATTATCTTTTTTATTGCGTGATCAGTCCCTGAGAATTTCTACATTCTTCTCAAATAATTTTACGGCCTGATAAAATTCTTCGGGAATTGGAAGTGGCTGCCTGCTGATTTTATCAATATGAACAACAGCGCCGCCGCCTTTAGCAATAATCTTAGAAGTGGAAATTTTCTCTACAATGTGCTCAAATCCGAAACTCGTATTTTTTATAAAGCTGATTCTTGTATGGATACGAAGTTCATCATCGAGAAAAGCAGGCTCCAGGTAATCACAGTTATTATGAACCATTATAAAAAAAGAATTCCCTTCCAGTAATTCCTTCAACTGGAAATTCTTCTTAAGGTCCTGCACATATCTTATCCGTGAATCCTCGAAGTAATTGAAATAAACAGCATTATTACAGACTCCTAGGATGTCCACTTCATGAAATCTGACTGTTTCAGTTATTGAATGTTTATATAAACTTATATCCATCAATTATTCCCGGTAATAATTATCCGACGACCTTTGAAATAACGTCTGCCGCTGCTTCAATATCGATTACAGAGACATCCATATGTGTTACGGCTCTTATTTCACCTACTTTGCCTGTACCAAGTAGTAATCCCCCGGCTTTGCACTTAGACTGGAATTCTTCTATCTTCATTCCTAGAGGGGTAAACATCACGATATTTGTTTCAACAAGTTCGGTATCAATAATAACCTTCTTTATGTTCTGAAGCCGCTCCGCCAGAAGTTTCGCTTTGTGATGATCTTCTTTCAGGCGTTCAATATTATTCTTAAGTGCAAATAGCCCTGCCGAAGCAATAACACCAACCTGCCTCATACCTCCTCCCCATGCCTTTCTTACAGCGAAAGCTTCTTTAATAAACTCTTTGGAACCGGCAATTATTGAGCCGATCGGTGCGCCAAGTCCTTTCGAAAGGCAGCAGGAAACCGAATCGAAATATGAGGCGTATTCAGAAGGTTCGATTCCTGTTGCAACAGATGCGTTCCATATACGCGCACCATCAAGGTGAATAAACAAATTATATTTTCTGGCAAGTTTAGAAAGTTCGCTGATATTTTCGATCGGATTAATTGTACCGCCTGCCCTGTTGTGGGTGTTTTCTATTTCGATTACACGCGTTCTCGCCATGTAATAAGCGCTTGCCGGACGTATAAGAGGCTCCACCTGACCGGCAGAGAATATACCCTTTTTATCACCATCGACAAGACTCAGCTGTAAACCGCTTAATCTTGCCGGTGAACCGGATTCATACTGAAAAATGTGAGCGTTCTTTTCACAGATTACTTCGTCGCCGGGACGTGTAAGTACATTAAGACAGATTTGATTTCCCATCACACCGGTCGGGACATAAAGTGCAGCTTCTTTGCCGAGAAGCTGCGCGGCATAATTTTCGAGTTCGTTGACTGTTGGATCCTCTTTGTAAACATCGTCGCCGACTTCAGCGTTGAACATTGCTTTGCGCATTGCATCGGATGGTTTTGTAACAGTGTCGCTTCTAAGATCAATTATTTTCATTTCTGTTTATTCAGTTTGTTTGAGATTTTCTTAATGATCGAATAGAATATTATAAATATTGAAACAAGAGATGCGGATAAAGGAACTGCAAGCGGAAAACGTGAATAGACAGTTAGTGAATTATTCAAAGCTACTTCGCCAACCAGCAGATCCTTTTCAAAAAGTTTTGTGTTTGCCACAGTTCTTCCGAGCGGATCAATTATTGCGCTTACTCCGCCGTTAGCAGCTCTGACAACATATCGCCTGTTTTCAATCGCTCTTAATACTGCAATTTCTTTGTGCTGAAACGGACCGCTTGAGTATCCGTACCAGCTGTCGTTAGTTACAACTGCCAGCAGGTTGGCACCTTTCTGAACAAAACCTGCAACAAAATCCGGGTAGATCGATTCGATACATATAACACCCCCTACTTTCAACTGAACACCCTCAATAAGATCGAATACAATCTGCTGCCGGCCTTCATTCCAGCTTGAAATGCCGACCTGCCATTTAATCAGATCACCTAAGAAAGGCAGCGATTCAACAAACGGAACTTTCTCGCCGAAAGGGACAAGCTTCATCTTACCGTATTTTTGAATATAGCGAGACTGGGGTGTGAATAGAAGAATTGAATTGTACGAGACATAATACATGTCGATCACTTTCGACAATTTAGCATCCGGCGGAGCGTCTTCCTTATCAAAGAAGTAGCTGGCATCGGGCATTCCTGTTAATATGAAGACGTCGTTTGAATCGGCAAAATTATGGATCCTGCTCACCTCCGGGAAATAATTCCCGATAAGAAGATAAACCGGAAGAGCGGATTCCGGCCAGATAATAAGTTTTGCATTCTTCTTAACGGCCTGCCGAGATAAATCTAGATACAGGTCGAGCTGCTGATTCACGCTGCCTGCTTCCCATTTATCCCAGGGGTTAAGGTCAGGTTGAACCAATCCTACTTTTATTTTTTCGTCGGGTATTTTAAATGTATTAACTCTTATAAAACCGTAGAGTACCGGTACTATAATTAAAAGTAGAGAAATCACAATCAATTTCGCACTAAGTTTTTTTTCTGTTCTATATTTTTGAATTGAACTGAAGAGTAGAAGATTTATATATAGAACAATCAGAGAAATTCCATACGCGCCGATTACATCTGCCGATTGTATAAAAAGATTGAATTTTGGGAGACTGTTCGAGAGTGTGAGCCAGGGGAACCTGAGATCAGTCAGACTATAAGCATACTCAAATGAAACCCAGAAAAAAGGAAAGAGATAAAGAGCAGTTTTTTTATTAAGAAATCTGCCGGCCAGATAAAACAGTGTTGAAGGGATTAAATAAACTGCCGGATTAACAAACATCAGCAGAACACCAGAAATCATCAAGAACGGATCGGCTTCTTTCGTCCAGCTGCCCACCCAGTATAAAGTAATAAGCGTAAATACAAATGCGGTGAGGTATGTAATGCGGTTAATTTCCGCCAGTGTTCCCCTTTTTGTTATCAGATAAAAATATGGTATCAGGGCAATAAAAATTGTATAAGGGAAAGGAAACGGAGGAAATGAAAAGCCGAACAGAATACCGCTTGCCAATGCAAGTAATCTCTCTTTTCTTATCTGCTTTCTCTCTTCAGGCGTCCGTATGATTTTTTTAAATAATCTCATTTAGAGCTTTTCTTCCTGCGAAAATATTTATAGATGAAATAGAAGGCTGCAAGAGCAACAATTATCAAAACAATATTAGAGTAAGTGTTAAGATAACTATCGATCAGGTCGATATTTCTCCCCAGGAATATTCCGAGCCAGATGAGCGCTGTGTTCCACAATAATGAACTTAATGCCGCAAAGAAAAAGGTCGGCAGAGGTTTCAGCTTATGAACACCGCAGAAGAAGCTGATAACCGCACGGGTCCCGGGAATAAATCGATTTATAATAATTATTTTATACCCGTATTTATTAAACCAGA
>CAZHHG010000151.1:0-3692 GCA_964532065.1 uncultured Melioribacter sp. | reverse complement strand
TCTATTACTCAGGCGATCCTTCATCAAAACTTGACATAGTTTTAATACCGGAGGGATATACGGAATCTGAAATGGAAAAATTCCGATCCGATTGCAAGAGATTTGCCGGTTACCTCTTTGAATATTCTCCCTTCAAAGAAAACTCGGATAAAATAAATTTCTGGGGAGTGGAAGCTCCGTCACCCGAAAGCGGCACTGATATCCCGGGTAAAAACATTTGGGCCAGAACAATTGTTAATTCCCATTTCTATACTTTCGACAGCGAACGATATCTTATGACAACCGATTATCATACGATTAGGGACATTGCTGCAAACGCGCCCAACGACCAGATCTTTATACTCGTTAATACTTCGAAATACGGCGGCGGAGGAATTTATAATTACTATAATGTTACTTCGGTTGATAACAAGGCTTCCAAACAGGTTTTTGTTCATGAATTCGGCCATGGACTGGCAGGGCTTGCCGATGAGTACGGCGATGATCCAACATATCAGGATTTCTATCCGGCTGGTGTTGAACCGTGGGAACCGAACATTACTACAATGGTGAACTTCGAAAGCAAATGGAAAAATCTAATCGATAAAGATACACCGGTCCCTACTCCCGATGAGGAGAAATACCGGAATAAAATCGGTGCTTTTGAAGGCGCCGGGTATGTCCCTAAAGGTGTCTACCGCCCGACTCACGACAGCATTATGAGAGCTTTTACCTCTAATGTGTTCAACCGGGTCTGCAGTGAAGCGCTGGAAAAAATTATTTTCTCATATACTGAATAGATCAAATTTATGGATCAGAAAAGATTATTAAAAACTATCGATTCAATTGCCGGTGGTTATTTCAAAACTGAAACCGAACTTTTGCAATCGGTAGTTGAACAGTTAGTTAAAAACAGTAAATTCAATGTTACCGGCGGAAGAATCTGGAAATTAAATCATTCTAAAAAAGCTTATAAACTTCTTTTCCAGACCGGCAATGTTCAGAAGATTCACGATGATTTTTATCTCTACATCAAAGAATATCCGATATTTGAAAGACTCTCGAAGGAAAGGACTCTCCTTGCCGATGAAACGAATAAGACTCTTCTTTCAAAAGGTATATTCCGTTATTCAGCTTCCGGTGTCGGTAAAAAAATTAATATCGGAAACAAGAAGTATTATGAATACCTGATTGTGGTAAACAGTGAATCGATCGACGAAGATCTCAGATATACACTGAATATTGTTGCAACAGTTTTAACATCCAGGCTAAAAGAAAGATTTTTATCCCAGTCTAGAAAAAATCTGATTCAGGATATAGACAAGGCAAAAGAACTTCAAAGAAGCATTCTGCCCGAACATCAATATAAATTCCACTTCTACGAACTGTTCGGAGTTACAATTCCGGCCGATACTGTTGCGGGTGATTTCTACGATTATCTGAAAATAGGAGAGGATGAGGAGCGTCTCGGAGTAGTTGTTGGGGATGCTGCATCAAAAGGGCTTGCCGCGTCTGCCGAGGCAATGTATATTTCCGGCGCTATAAGAATGGCATCAACTTTCCAGATTAAGATTACTCCGATGCTCAACAGAGTAAATCAGCTTGTAAACAAAATCTTCAGCGACGATAAATTTTCATCTCTCTTCTACGGCGAATTATCGGTTGATAAAAAAGGACTTTTCTTATATGCGAACGCCGGGCAGAATCCTCCGATCTTCTATAGTAAGAAAAACAAAACTTTTACTATGCTCGATCCAACAGGACCTCTTTTAGGGCCCGCTCCAAACTCGCGATATGAAACCGACAGCATAAATTTTAAGCCGGGTGACTTTCTTGTAATATATTCGGATGGAATAGTTGACACAGCCAATGAAAAATATGAATTTTATGAGGAGAAAAGATTGAAGAAGATAATCCAGGCGTCAGCAGGATTATCCGCCAAGGAGATTACTCATTCAATTCTTGATGATGTAATTAAATTCGGTACTTCAGAACCGGGATATCAGGACGATAAAACAATTGTAGTGATCAAAAGGAATGAAGAATGAACCTCGAAGAAAAAATCTACAATGCCGGTATTGTAGGTGCGGGCGGTGCCGGTTTCCCGACGCACGTAAAAGCTAAATCGAAAGTAGAATTCGTTCTTGTAAACGGTGCCGAATGTGAACCGCTTCTGCACAAAGACTATGAAATTATGCTTCACTTCGCCCCTGAAATAGTTAAAGGGGTTGAAGCAATGGTAAGACAGACTTCCGCCAGGAAAGCCTACTTCGGAATAAAATCTAAAAATGCTCTCGCTGTTGAAGCCGTCGGGAATAATCTGACAAACGGTAAAATTGAAATGTGTCAGCTCGGCGATTTTTATCCTTCAGGAGATGAGTATGAACTTGTTTATGCCGCGACAAAAAGACTGATACCGCCGCACGGGCTTCCTCTCGATGTCGGATGTGTCGTTAATAACGTGGAAACTTTCTACAATATTGCTAGAGCACTTGATGATAAACCTTTAACCAGGAAATTTGTCTGTGTCGCCGGAGCGGTTAAAAAACCTCAGACTTTTTTTGTACCGGTTGGGACAAGTATAAAAGAATTACTTGAGCACGCAGGCGGTGCTACAGTAGATGAGTATGGAATATTTATGAGCGGTATTCTGATGGGACGCCTTACATTTGACCTAACTGAAACCGTTACAAAAACAACTGCAGGAATAATTGTTCTTCCGAAGGATCATTATCTTGTGATGAGGCAGGAACGGCCGGTTCACGATATGAATCGGATAGGAAAATCAGCGTGCGATCAGTGCAGCTACTGTACGGAGTTCTGTCCGCGTTATCTGCTCGGATATGATGTTCAGCCCCACAAGGTGATGCGTTCGCTCGTATTTACGACTACAGGTCAGGCCGTTTGGAATCAATATGCCGACCTCTGCTGTTCATGCGGATTGTGCTCTCTTTATGCCTGTCCCGAGGATCTTTATCCACGGGAAGCATGCGACCAGGGAAAAGTCTACATGAGGCATAACGGACTTAAATACCAGCAGCCGAAGCAAGTAAAAGTTCATCCTGTTAAAGATGGAAGAAGAGTCCCCCTGAAAATGCTGATGAGAAAACTCGACCTTTTGAAATATGATTCTCACACACCATTCAATAAAATAAGTCCGGAGCCTTCTCAGGTAAAAATTTACTTGAAACAGCATGTCGGTTCTCCTGCAAAACCGGTTGTTAATATTGGAGATAGTGTGAAGGAAGGGGATTTGATAGGTGATTTGGATAGCGGAAAACTCGGTGCCAGAATTCATGCTTCAATCAGCGGTAAAGTTACTCATGTTAATGAAGAATTTGTAAGAATAAGCAGGTAGTAAAAAAGAATTTCAAGATGTAATAAGTTCTATAAGCGAAAGGAAATTAAAATGGAAATGAATTCTCTGGGATTAATTGAACTGACGAGCATCGCCGCAGGAATGCAGGCTTGCGATATTATGTTGAAAACTTCCAAAGTTGAATTAATACTCTCAAGAACTATCTGCTCAGGTAAATATATGGTTCTTATCGGCGGAGATGTTGCAGAGGTTCAATCTGCTGTTGATAATGCTGCAAATCAAATCGATTTTGCTGTAATAGATACATTTGTAATTCCTAATGTACATAAGGATATTTTCCCGGCTCTCTCTGGGCATTCTAATGTAAGTATGCTGGAAGCACTCGGAATTCTTG
>CAZHHG010000150.1:613-3696 GCA_964532065.1 uncultured Melioribacter sp. | reverse complement strand
ACTATAACCAAAACCTTGAAATTGTTCAAGTATAAAATCTTTCGAATAGAGTTTTACAGTTTCAACAAACTCCTTTCTGTTATCTCCATTTGTAATTAATATTCTCTTAACGACTCTTCCGTTTTCAATTGAACGGATTTCTTCAATTTTAAGTCCGCCTGATTCCTTAGCTGAATAAGGAACGATGTTAGCAGCCAGGAAATCTCTATTAAGATAATCGAGCACATAATGGCCGCCATCGTTTAAGAATCCATAAGCATTCTTAGGAAACCTGAAATTCTCCTCATCAAGGGAAAAGTAACCGAAGCTTGTAAAAAGATTAAGGACAAGATCAAATTTCTTTTTAAATGAGACTTCTCTTAAATCGCTTCTTAAGTATTTCCCTAAAGGATTATTTTTTCTAGCCTCTGCTAGGAAGGGTCTGCTTAAATCGAATCCGACTACATTATAACCCAGGGAGGAGAGATAATTCATGTGACGCCCGGATCCGCAGGCAGCATCAAGAATGGTATGATCTTTTGTGATATTGATTCTGGATAGTATCAGGTCGATAAGTTTCTTTGCATCATTATCGTCGCGGTGAAAATAGACCTGATTATATTCTTCCGATGAGAACCAATCTTTGAACCAGTCACTCTGCATTTAAGCCAGGTTCCTTTTCTATAGCGAAATTCTGCCGATAAAAGCCCGTCCGATTGTAGCAGCATCGGCAAATTCGAGATCCCCACCTATCGGAAGCCCGCGTGCTATGCGGGAGATTTTAAGGGGATAACTTTTAAGGAGTTTAGTTAAGTAGAGAGAAGTAGCATCACCTTCAGCATCGGGATTAAGAGCAAGGATAACTTCCTTTATCTCCTTCTCTTCGATTCTCTGAATAAGTTCTCTAATATGGAGCGCGTCAGCCGAAACGTTTGCCAGGGGATTTAAGACTCCGCCCAAGACGTGATAGAGTCCGTTAAATTCATTTGTCTTTTCAATTGCTATTACGTCGCTTGCCTCTTCAACCACACATAGAGCTCCGCGGTCCCGTTTATGACTGGTGCAGATATCGCATTTTTCATCAACCGAGAGATTAAAGCAGACTTTACAGAAACGGATCTTAGACTTTAATTCCTGAAGTGAAGTGATAAGAGAGTCTACATTAGTCTGCGAGCTCTTAAGCAAATGGAGCGCTAAGCGCTGGGCGGTTTTCCGTCCAATAGAGGGAAGTTTACTCAGCTCATCAATAGCTTTTTGAAGCGGTTCAGCGATCAGCACAACTTATAATCCCGGAATATTGAATCCCGGAGGGAGCATTCCTTTGGTAATACCAGCCATCTCCTCTTCGGCCATCTTGCCTGCCGAGGCAAGTGCTTTATTTACCGCGGCAACTACTAAATCTTCTATCATTTCTTTGTCACAGCTTTTTAATACTTCATCATCTATATTGATTGAAACGAGTTCTTTTTTTCCGTTGGCTGTAACTTTAACCATACCACCGCCGCTTTCCTCGGTGACGGTTTTGTTTTCCAATTCAGACTGTACTTTGGCCATATCTGCCTGCATCTTCTGAATCTGTTTTAGCATACCCTGCATATTTAAGTTCATTTATCCTCCGTTAAAGTAGAAATAGATCCGGCTTTCATTGGCCGGAATAACCGGGTTCAAAAATTAGCAAAAAAAATAATGACAAGAAATTAAAGCGGGAAAATATTACATTTGTGCCGGTATTCTCTATTAAACTAATAACGGATTGATGATAACAAAGTACGGTTTAAATACATTTTTAATTTCAGCCGGTTTTTCGGTCATTCTGATCATTATTTCGCTCTTCATCAGTAACGGATGGATCAAATACCCGCTTCTTTTATTGGGAATAGCTTTTCTCTTATTCAACCTCAATTTCTTCCGTGACCCGGACAGGACGCCTCCAAAGGAGAAGGACGTAATCATCTCCCCTGCAGATGGTAAGATTGTTATTGTTAAGGATGTTTTTGAGAAGAGGTTTTTGGAGAGTGAAGCAACTCAGGTTTCGATTTTTATGTCGCCTCTTAACGTTCATGTAAACCGGATTCCCGTAGACGGGAGAATTGATTTCCTGAATTATATCAAGGGGGATTACCTGGTAGCATTCCATGAAAAGGCCGATTTAAGAAACGAACGGAGCGAAATCGGAATAACCGGGCGTTACGGAAAGATGCTCTTTACTCAGGTGGCCGGATTCATTGCCCGGAGAATTGTATTCGACCTTAAACTCGGCGATCAGGTTACGATGGGAGAACGTTTTGGTATGATTAAGTTCGGAAGCCGTTCGGACGTAATAGTCCCCAGGGGATGGAAACTGAAAGTAAAGCTCGGAGATATAGTAACAGCCGGAGAGACAATTTTATTTGAGTATGCGGATGAATAAACCCCTTATTTCCAAGGCATTCATTGCCAACTCGGTTACTTCAATGAATATCTTCTGCGGCTTTATGTCAATAATCTACACTTCGCAGAATAATTTCAAGTATGCGGCAGTTTTTATCATAACGGCAGCAATATTCGACACACTCGACGGAATAGTAGCCCGACTGCTTGATACAACGAGCCGGTTCGGCGTAGAGCTTGATTCTTTATCCGATGTAGTAAGTTTCGGTGCAGCCCCGTCATTTCTGATTTATAAAGCTTACGCATTTCAGTTCGGGCCGTGGGGAATTCTCTTAAGCGCATGCTTACTAATTTTCGGCGCGCTCCGTCTTGCACGGTTCAACGTGATGACAGAGGATCTTAAAACAAAGGGGGATTTCACCGGTCTTCCGATTCCGCTTGCGGCTATAACGATGACACTGCTATTCTTTTCGTTCTATAGGGACGGCAGGATCATCGATCCGATAAGTTATATTGTTACTCCGCTGATAATTCTTTTATCAATACTTATGGTAAGCAAAATCCGCTACAGCGCTCTTCCCAAGCTAAAGGACAGGAAGTTTAAGGAGAAGATATTTCTTTTCGTTATACTGATTGCAGCTTTAATACTCACGATAATTACAAACGGCCAGACTCTGTTTTTTATCTTTTTATCGGTGGTGTTATTTGGAATCCTGCGGCATGTGTATTATATG
>CAZHHG010000150.1:0-603 GCA_964532065.1 uncultured Melioribacter sp. | reverse complement strand
GTAACCGGTAAAAAATTTGAGAACGGAAACGGAAATTAGATACTTCGATTAAAAAAAATTCTGGAGCAGAAGTGTATAAAGCAACGGTGATAGTAAAAAGAAGACCCAAGATTTTAGATCCTCAGGGCAAAGCGGTTGAGCAGGGTGCGAAGCTCCTCGGATTTCATAACGTAAAGCAGACGAGAATCGGAAAGTATATCGAGTTTTTCGTCGATACTTCAGACAAAGCGCTTGCTGAAAAGGAAGTAAAAGAGTATTCCGAAAAGCTTCTGTCGAATCCGATCATGGAGGATTTTGAATATACACTTGAAGAATACGAACCGTTGAAAAAGGATAAGAAGAAATGAGGCCGAAATTCGGAGTAGTAGTATTCCCCGGTTCAAATTGCGATTACGATGCCTATTATTCTGTCAAGAAAGTCTTGGGTTATGATGCTGAGTTCCTCTGGCATAAAGAGAAGGATTTAAAAAATTGCGATGTAATAATTCGTCCCGGCGGATTTTCCTACGGGGATTATTTACGGACGGGAGCCATCGCAAGATTCTCGCCTATACTCGATTCCGTTGTTTCATTTGCCGAGAAAGGCGGGATTGTATTCGGCAT
>CAZHHG010000149.1:0-3799 GCA_964532065.1 uncultured Melioribacter sp. | reverse complement strand
AGTCCAGCAATTCCATCCGACTTCAGTTAATTCAGTTTCGCTCCGATCGATTAGGACTGTTATTTCGTTTAAACCGGCGACATCAAGTTTTTCCCCTTCCGTGAAATAGCGTACAATCATTTTAATTGCTCCTTGTTATAATATCATCGAGATTAAGAATTATGAGAGGGGATTTATAATCCGCACCCGGCTGATCATCCATATCGAAACCGGACTGGGAGCCGATACCCCGTTCAACAACCTGAGCCGGAATAAAATTTCTGTACGGACCGGTTCTGATTACAATTCTCTCAACAAGGTTTGTGCTTTCACCGAATTTAATTTCGTCCGGATATTTAATTCCGTTGACGGTTACATGGTACGATCCCTTCACGCAGTCAATTTCAAGAAGAACATGATTCCAGGATTTCGGATCGATCTTTACAGGATCAACAGAAACCTTTTCGATGTCGAAAGAGAGCCAGTCTTTATCGATCCGTAATTTTATAGGTCTGTTCCCTTTCTGGTCCTGAACTTCTATTTCAGGCGCAAATCCCTGCGGTATTTTTTCTCCCTGAAATTTGAATTCAATTATTTTTTTAGGCGACGCCGGAAATATCCGTTCAACAAAGGCATAATCGAAAGGCTCTTCATCCCGTAATTCCATATAACTGTTTTTCAAGTCCGGATCTTTTATAATAGATATCGGTCCCCATTTCGGCATATAAACACTCCATAATTTCAAGTCGCTTATTGAATTCACATTCTCAAAATTTTCATTCACTTCTTCAGAAACCGATCCTACAATCGGAGTTGGTGTTTTAGTAATCCAGATATCCTCCTTATTCACGCTGTAAGTCATCCAGAGATCATCGCCCGGAGGATTTCCGTTCCCCTCAATTATTCCTCTGAAATACTGAACGCCGGGATTTTTATGAATCCCCTGATATCTTCGAGCAGGAATTTCACCGCGTAATCCGAATATTCTATCGAACGAATGCCCGTCATCCCCGACAAGAGCTGTCATGGGAAAACGGTTCCTTTTTGTGGGCGACTGATTATGAACAATTACATATCGACCGTCATCCGTGCGCTGACCCCAGGTTTTCGCGCCGGTAGTAAGAAGAGATTCATTTTTTACTATCGGGGTCCATGTTTTTCCTTTGTCGGGACTTAAAGACGCATATTGATTTTTCCAGAGGCCGACGATAACACCATCGGGACGCGTATAAAAATTGAAAGCTTTACCGGCTCCGGCAGCCGTGGTAGATTTTTTCGAGAAAGTATCGCCGTCGGGAACCTGAGAAGGGTCCATAGCAAAAAATCCGTCCTTACCACGGTCTTCCTCCCACCATTGAAGAGTAATCAATTTATCGGATAAAAGACTTTCACAGGCAGAAAGAAATTCTTTATCCTTGCTCTCCTTATAGAACGGGTAGTTCGTATTTTTCTCGTTCCATCCTACATGACGGTTATAACGGATAAAATAGATAGGTCCGAAAGTTCCATCGGATTTTACTTCCCGAACAATCCTGCCGATACCGTTACCGGCATTCGGAGAACGCCTCGGTGTCGCACAATATCCAACAAATCCAAGTGTAAGTAGTTTTCCGTTAGGGGCAACGTACCAGCCCATTCTCTGATGATGAACAGCAAAAGTTCCGGCCGGAATTATTTCTCCGTCATCATTTATCTCCGGCAGAATATATTCCGGGAAAACTACAACCGGGTCGCTCCAGTTAATTCCGTCTTTCGATTTAGTAATGAGAATTCGAGTCGGGGGTGTATGCTCTCCGATCAATCCGGATAGATATTGCAAATAGAATGTATCGTTCCAATATGAAAGGTAAGGTTGATGATTATACGTCCAACCCACAATTCCTGGTTCTGAAGGGTTACTTCTGTTGGCACGAAATACCTGGTAATGATGAACACCAACCGCATGAGGAAGCTTACCATCATAAAAACGTTTATCAGGATTCTGCTGCCCGGTATATTTAATTGGTTCAGTGAGCGACTGTTCAAGAGGAGGGGGAATTACCTGCTGGGCAATCAGGAAATTTGTAAATGAGAAAATGACTGATAATGCAAGAAAAAGTCCGCGTATTAATTTCATTATATCACCTATATTTTCAATTATTTATTTCAATACTCAATATCAGTGAAATAGTTAAATCACGGTTTCCAGATAGAAGCGGCAATATGCTGTTCCGGATTATCTTTTGTTGCCCAATAATAGACTGCAACAATTTCACCATTCTTGTTTTGTACAACACGGCAATAACCGAGATCCTTCATATCCTGTCTTTCACGTGTATAGAAGTCGTCCCGAACTATGAATTCGCTATTCCAGGATTTACCATTATCAGAGCTGTATCTGCCGACAATTCTATTAGAGTTTCTATCGCCATATACAGTACATAAACGACCGTCCTTCAATTTTACAATTGAAGGAGGATTACCGTTATATGCACCGGTATCACCTATTTTACTTCTGAATTCCCAGGTTTTGCCGAGATCATTTGAGTAATAAAGATCGAGCCAGTTTTTTGTGTTATCGGCAATAACTCTCCTTCTTACAGACATGACAAGTTCGTTATCCGAGATTCGAGCGGTGTTCGGCATAGCAGCACGATGAGGATCGGATTCAGATACAACGTAGTCGGCTATCAACTGAAATGTCAGTCCGCCGTCAGCAGTACGAATAACAGAAATTTTATCAGACATTCCTGTATCAGGAATACGTGATGAAATAAAGATCAAACATTCTTTCTCGCCAAGGACTAAATAATCTGTACGCGGTGTTAAAACGTATCCTTTGAACCGTGATAGTTTTGAGATATCTCCCAAATAGAACGGGCCTTTCCAGGAATTCCCTTTATCATAAGAATAGAAGAACTGACCTTCAGGGTCTTTATTACCATGATAGGTATCGCCACCGACACGAAGAGCAAATCCATCTGTTAGAAAATTAATTGGTTCTCTAAGTCTAGTTTTTTTTCCATCATCTCCAATGTAGTTAATTGGATCAAAAGCCGTCCACGTCTTACCGCCGTCCTTGCTTCTTGCAAGTTTGCTTAAAAGCGGTGAATCATTTTTGATATTGTGACTTTCTGTTTCTTCATATTCGGTTTGAGTAAACCCAACTAATATTTCGCTGCCCCAGATCCAGATTCCGTTATTAGCGGGCCATCCGTGAAAACGTCCTTTTTCAATAGCAACAATAGTATGTGTTATATTTTCCGGCTGCTGACCGAAAGAAAAAACTGCAGCTACAAGTGATAGAATTAGAGTACTTAAAAATACTTTCATCATATTTCTCCGCATTTATCAGAGTTTAATTAGTAATTAAATAACCTTTTGATTTACCGGGTCCCATTCAACCCTTCTTTTTTCGAGATAGGATTTTACTTCAATATTACAAGTTAAGGTGTCCTCGACTCCAGTCAGAAAGGTTCTTTTTAAAATGGTTCTTTTATTATTTTTTCTTATAACCATATGTAAAGATTAGGATCCGACTAAAAGCATTAAATACATAATTGCTCCGATATCCTTCTTTTATACTTTCCCGGAAAAGGAAGCCGGTGTAATCCACCGGCCCATTCCAGAGGTAACCGAAAGATGGGGAGATTCTTTCGGGCTTCACTAACCAAGAAAGAGAAGGGGAAAAAAGAATCAGAGTCGCTCTTTTCCAAATGGCTTATACGGAACGCCTCCGCCTTCATAAAACTTGGAGAAAAACTCCACGACATGCAATCTCAGTGAGTGAATTGACGGACTGAACATGGCGAGGAAAATATTTAGTGTATGAAGGAGAAAA
>CAZHHG010000148.1:0-3862 GCA_964532065.1 uncultured Melioribacter sp. | reverse complement strand
ATATTTTTTGATATTCAATTTTGAAATTCTTCGTTAAGCCAAAACGGAAAGAAGAATTACAAGGGAGAAAAAATGAAAGTTGAAATTGTAATGCCGAAAATGGGGGAGAGTATTAATGAAGGTACTCTCATTAAGTGGCATAAGAAAAAAGGGGACAGGGTAAAGAAAGACGAGATTATTTATGAAATCAGTACCGATAAAGTCGATACCGAAATCCCCAGTCCGGAGGACGGAGTCCTGGTCGATATAAAAGTTTTTGAACAGGAGACTGTTGAAGTCGGTTCGGTTGTAGCCGTTATCGATACCGAAGGAGAATCTGCACCGGTTCAGAAAGAGGAGAAGAAAGTTGAGATCCCGTCAACAACTCCGGTCGGCGGAGACCTTATTGATGTTCCGATGCCCAAAATGGGTGAATCGGTTATGGAAGGAACGATTATCAAATGGCATAAAAAACCGGGCGATTCAGTTAAAAGAGACGAGATAATTTTCGAAATAAGTACAGATAAAGTTGATACAGAAGTCCCTTCACCCGTCGATGGTACAATCTCTGAAGTCCTGTTCAAGGAGAATGATACGGTTGAAGTCGGAGTAGCTGTTGCGCGAATTCTTACTTCTACAGGAATTTCCAAACCGAAGGAAGCTGTAAAGGAAACGGTTCAGGAGAAAAAAATTGAAAAGCCGGCGGAAACAGTTCAGCAGACTATTTCCAAACCACATCAGGCCCCGCAAACCCAGTCAGGCAGCAGGTTCTATTCTCCGTTAGTTCTCAACATTGCCGGAACCGAAGGAATTTCGATGGCTGAACTTGAAATGATTCAGGGTACGGGAATCGGCGGAAGAGTCTCTAAAAATGACGTTATTAACTATCTGCAGAATAAAAGGTCGGGCAAATCCGCGGTCGAGTTCAAAGTTGATCAGATCAAACCGCAGGCAGAACAGAAATTTGAACAGCCCTCATTCTCTCATGGTGAAAGGGTCAAACTGATTCCCATGGATAATATCCGTCAGCGGATTATGTATCACATGGTTAACAGCAGGGATACTTCCGTCCATGTTACTGCAATGATAGAAGTAGATATGTCGAGGATTCATAATTTCATAGAGAAGCACCGGGATGAATTTCTGCAGAAGGAAGGCTTGAAGCTTACATACATGGCATTTATTACGTATGCCGCAATCAAAGCATTGAAAGAGTATCCGCTGATGAACGCTTCTATAGACGGTAATAACATTGTTGTTAAAAATTATATTAATCTCGGAATTGCCGTAGCAGTTGAGCCGAACGGTCTTATAGTTCCGAACATAAAGAATGCGGACGAAAAGAATATACGCGGATTAGGGAAAGCGATTGCGGATCTCGGCAACCGCTCGCGCACAAAGAAGCTTGTTCCGGACGATATTATGGACGGCACATTCTCTATAACAAATTACGGAGTCTTCGGATCGTTATTCGGAACGCCGATTATTAATCAGCCCGAAGTCGGAATTCTGGGAGTAGGCGCCGTTACTAAGAAACCGATTGTAGTTGAGATCGACGGAATGGAACATATCGCTATAAAACCGATGATGTACCTTTCGCTGAGTCACGATCACAGGCTAGTGGATGGAATGCTCGGCGGAAAATTCCTTAAATCGGTTAAAGACACATTAGAAAATTTTGATACTAACATCGTTTAATTAATTCCTGATCATGAACAGGATCATGATCAGGATATTGTGGGACAGAATATGATTAATCAGCATCAGAAAAAATTTGCGGAAGAGATTGAGAAGGAAAGACCTGAATTAGGCAAGAGGCCTGACTGGCTTAAGGTTAGATTGCCTAGCGGAGAGAATTATAAAAAAGTTTACGAGCTAATGCGAAAGAGCAAACTCAATACTGTTTGCGAAGAGGCTAAATGTCCGAATCTGGCAGAATGCTGGAACAGGAAGACAGCAACATTTATGATTCTCGGCGATACGTGCACAAGAAGCTGCGGCTTCTGCAATGTTAAAGTCGGTATGCCCACAGAGCTCGATCTCGATGAACCGCGCAGAGTAGCTGAATCGGTTGAATCGATGGGCCTGCGTCACGCGGTAATCACTTCAGTAAACCGTGACGAACTGAAAGACGGCGGCGCTTTAATTTTTTCGGAGACAGTCCGGTTGATCCGCGAAAGAATGCCTCAGACAACAATTGAAATTCTGATACCGGATTTTAAAGGTGAAGAAGAATCATTTGAAATAATTATGCAGAATCCCCCCGATATACTCAACCATAATCTCGAAACTGTCCATCGGCTTTATCATGCCGTAAGGCCCCAGGCGAAATATGAACGGAGTCTCGAGTTAATAAGGTGGTTTAAAAATAAAGGCTTACGTACTAAAAGCGGAATTATGGTCGGTATTGGAGAAACCCGGGAGGAAGTATTCGAGTTGATTAAGGATTTATATGATCACGGATGCGAGATAATGACGATCGGGCAGTATCTTCAACCGACAAAAAATCATTTACCTGTTCACCGGTTTGTTACGCTGGATGAATTTCAGTCATACAAAGAATTCGGATTAAAGACCGGCCTTAAGGCTGTTGAATCCTCGCCATTAGTCCGGAGTTCATATCATGCTGATAAACACGCTGAACTGGTCTGATAATTTCTGATTCAAAAATAAAGTATTTCCGGATTTCTCACTCTTTTTGCAGTAATCCTGAATAATTCTCATAACTGAAAACCAGAGAATTAGTCTTTATTCAAATTAAGAAACTCAGAAAATCACTCCCGCTTTTTAATAAATAATCCTTATTTTTCAGCCGTAATAACCGGTAATCCGTTTCACTTTTTGGCACGTAAGTTTCTATATTTTCAGCAGGAAAAACAGAGCAGAATGCCAAGAATTCTAATCGAAATAAAAAAAATTGTAATTCACCCGAAGGGTTATAGATAATCTATAACCTTTTTTGTTTTAAATAACTGATGAGGTAACAAATGGCAAAAGTAAAAGGGGATATCTTAATTGATATCGAGAAGTGTAAAGGGTGTGAACTCTGTGCGGCTGCCTGTCCGCAGGAATCCCTTGAACTCTCTCGAAAATTAAATTCCAAGGGTTATCATTATGTAGTTAAAATAGAAGATAATTGTACGGGTTGTACTAACTGCGCGCTCGTTTGCCCTGAAGGCATTATTAAAGTCTACAGAAAAACTGAAAAGAAAAAAGAGCAGATTGCAACCATAAGTAATGTAACCGGCGATATAACAGTAACGGTGCAATCATGAAAGAACTCAGATTAATGAAAGGTAATGAAGCTCTTGCCGAAGCAGCAATCCGTGCCGGATGCGACGCATATTTCGGCTATCCGATTACTCCTCAGTCAGAAGTACTCGAATACCTCGCAAACGAAGCAAAGAAAAGGACCGGAATGGTTGTTCTTCAGGCTGAAAGTGAAATTGCTTCGATAAATATGATCTATGGTGCGGCAGGCACCGGAAAAAAAGTTATGACTTCATCCTCATCGCCCGGGATAAGTCTTATGCAGGAAGGGATCTCATACATAGCATGCGCTGAACTTCCTTGCCTGCTTGTGAATGTTGTTAGAGGCGGACCGGGATTAGGAACAATTCAGCCGTCGCAGGGGGATTATTTCCAGGCAGTTAAAGGAGGCGGACACGGTGATTATCGATTGATAGTTCTTGCACCTTCAACAGTTCAGGAAATGGTGGATCATGTTAAACTCGGATTCGAGCTTGCATTCAAGTGGCTCAACCCGGTTATGATACTCGCTGATGGTGCGCTCGGACAAATGATGGAGAAGGTAGAACTCTTTCCGCAGATGGAGAGAACAAACGAAATTTATCCGTGGGCAACTACAGGCAAAACAAAAAAC
>CAZHHG010000147.1:0-4005 GCA_964532065.1 uncultured Melioribacter sp. | reverse complement strand
ACAGGTGCCGGCTGTATTTCGGGCAATTTATCACCGGAGTTAATTAACTCCTGAGAGAATGAATTAACGGAAAGGAAAAGGAGAAGTATTAGAATTCTTTTTATCATAATTACCCAAGCTATTGATTATCAAAATCAGGAAGTTTTACCATTTCCATCTGGAGTGTATAGCTCAATCTTTTAAAAGAGAGTTTTTCTATTTCATCAAGCTGAAGCCTGCGCTGCTTATCAAGCTCTATACATTTTTTCTTGAATACCAGGTAATCATCCGGTTCAGGAACCGAATATTTCAGCTGCATCCTGAGAGCTTTGAATCTTCCGTAATTGAGGTGATAATAAAAAGGATTCTTTTCAGTAATAAATCTGGTATCCCTAATTGATTTCCACAATTCATCAGCGGCAGACCAAATTTCTCTCTGCTTAATTTCCTTTACAAGTTCAAGCTCAGTTTCTTTGTATTTAAGCATTATATTAACAGCATCAGACCCGTACAATTTTGTCATAGCATTTATAAGACTGACAGAAGGATTATAGGAATCCCCTTCCCACATATACGAATTGGCAGTAAGAGTTGCGGCGCGGCTCGACTCCCCCACACCGTCGCCGTTAATAAAGATTCCATTTCCGCCGGTTTTATTTCCGAAATCTGATGGGAAGTCGTTCTGATAAGGAGTAAACATTGTGCGTGCTGTAAAGTCGAGTTGTGAGAAGATAGAATTATCGAATAGGAACGGAATACGTCCGCTTAAATTGCTTGTCCAGTCTTTCAGATCTTCATCTGTCAATTTACGTGTACATACATAGGGTCCGGTCCACATTATCAGGACATCCTTATTCATCTTATCACCAATAATTTTAAGATCTCTTTTTAACGGTTTATATGCTGCGTCCTCCCAGGGAGTATCAATAAAAAGCTCCATATCGCCGTAGTGCATTTCCTCATAAGTATAGAATGAAGGACAATAATAGAATTCCAGATTCAGTTTATTTTTTTTACTCCAACTTACCAGATCATTCATAAGATAAACATGGGCTTCAGCCATGGTCGAAAATTTTTCACGGTCTTTACTGGAAGGCAGAACATATCCTTCGCCAAATTTGAAAGGAGGAGTATCATCCGCCAGAATCATAACACGACTTAGACCCTTTTTGCGTGCCGTACCAATTACATTTTTTATTTTAAGGAGATGATCCTTGTTAGAGATTTCGATCGGGTCGCCTTTGTAAAGATTAAGAAGCAGAAGCCCTTCAACACCTCCGTATTGTCCGGACCATTCATAGAACTTCTCCAGGTTTCCGGCAAGTTCGTTATCGAGTTTATCCCAGGAATAATCCGAATTATGAAATGAAATGGTTTCGATTTTATTGCGGATCATCCAATCGAGATCGTTTTGGATATGATTAGGAACCGGTTTGCTGTTGAACATGCGTCTTTTAAATGAAGGGTAATCGGTAAGGTCCGCTTCCCTAATAACAACCCGGCCGTAATTTCTTACAACCAGCTGGGATAAAGAAACGGCGCTGTAGAGAATCCCTTTCAGATCCGCACCGTAAAGCGCTACTTCAATTACTTTTCCGGTATTCCATTTTATTGAGTACGACTGCTCTCCATATTTTTTAAGCAGCCGGTTATCGCTCAGGAAAGAAAAAATAATTTTTGCATTGGGTGGAATTGAATTTTTATTATTAACAGCCGGAAGAGATCCATAGTTAAATTTCTGCAGAAGCCGATTAAATATTCGTGCAGCTCTTTCACCTTCCTTGCCGGAAAATAAAATTACGGCAGCCGGATTTCCGTTTTCATAAAACAGATCATGATATCGATCCGAATAAATTACATTAACTGGTTCAGGGTAAATGTCTGCCGTTCTATTTTCAATCCAGACAAACTTTACCGAATCCGAATTTAATCGATCATCAGGAGGTACCGGCCGGGCAGGATCATTCTGGCCCCAGATAAAAAGAGGAATCATAAAGTAAAACAGTAATATTGCTGCTCTTGTTAGGGTCATTTTATTTTATGCTGATTCTGAATTTTATTTCTTTTTCAAAACTTCCCGGATCAGGTTTTACTTTAATAATAACCGGATAACCTTTAAGCGAAGGCAGTGGCTGAGAATATCTTTGTTCATCGGTTCCGATTTCTATATCAGAGCCATCAGAAATCATCTTAAAGACAAATTCTTTTTTACCGCCGGTTATTACAATTGTTTTATCATCAATTTTGTTGAACCGGGTATCAGAATTCTGAACGAACGGTTCTACAACACTCACAACAGGATCTTGTCCGTGGAATCTGAGTTTAATAATCTTCTCTATATACTGATTGGTGAATTTATTTATAAGAGTATACGCAACTCCTCCTTCCCATCTATTCCGGTCTTTTAATTCTCCTCTTGTTGAAACACTAAACCCGTCATCGTTTTCAACAAGCTCCATATCACCGTCAAATTCATACAGATTAGTATAATATGCACTGGTATCTCTAAACTCGATTCTGGGAGTAAGAGGAAGAGTGTTCTCGGCTTTTGGATAATTAAATTCCCACTGATAATATTCGGTCTGGCTCGAAGACTGAAGGAATCCGTAATCTTCGACCCACAGATTTGTAATAGAGCCGCCCGAAGGCCTGTGCATATATTTGAAATCCGCTCCCCTCCGAATATCCTTATAACCATATGCAGTTACAGTTGCCATAAAATTTTTTGTCCGGACTAAAGAGACATCAATAGTTTTGAAATGTCTTGCCCAGCCAGTTTTTTGAGTCGGAAGCTCCGGAGCTATTCCATCGGACATGTTACCGAACAGGATCGCCATTGCAAGGTTCTTAGCTCTGCAGAATGTTGAGTAAATACAAGGAGGAGTTTTAAACACTCTATTATAATGGGGACCGGGGGGAAGCAATCCGTCAGTTCTCAATTTCATAAAGTAGTTCATATTAGCAATAGCGGCTGTCCTGTAAACAGGATTTTCGTTAGCGAATAAAGAAAAGAGGATTTGAGAACCATCGGCAGTAAAGCTTCCGTATGTAGTCCACTTGCTTGACCGAACACCCCAGGATCCGTCCGTTGAGCCGTCGGGATAAATGAAATAGATCATGCGTTTCAACGACTCACTCACATAATTCCACGCAAATTTATTTCCGGTAAGCTTTGCGTATAATGCGAGTCCCCAGGCGGACATATCCATATTATAGCCGAGGTCGATTCCATACTTGGTTCCCCGGATTCTATTCCCTTCACCAGTAATAAAAAAATCTTCATCATGTTTAGAAAGAACAATGAATGCAAGCTGATCGGCTTTTTTTAAGTAGACGGAATCCGGCACTACCTGAAAAGCAACTGCGAGAGCGGCAGTGGAAGTAGCGCAGTAATTTATGCTTGCAAAGACATGATTCATATTTTCGACTAACCAATCGGAAGCTTTCTTAATAGAATTTTTCCAGCGTTCAGCTTCAATTTCTGTAAGGTGTTTATTAATCAGCGGGTACGCTGCCGCCATCATCAAAAGCTGATCGGTTGTAGTGCCTGTCCATTCTGAAGGTGTTTCTAACCATGAACCGTTCTCTTTCTGCATACTTATCAGCCAATTACCTGTTGCTATTGCAGAATTAAGATACTTCCGATTTCCTGTTTCTTTATAAGCAACAGTCATAGGCAGAACCGCTTCCGAGGCTCTTGTATGAAAGTCTTTACACGATTCGCACCAGAAGGCGCCGTAATGCGGATCGGAAGAGTTCTGTTCCTGGAGTCAGTGAATCTAGGAAGCGTTTCCCTTCTTCACTGTCTTTATCGATACAGTACTCTACCCCGGCAACTCCGGTTGTTAAGACAAGCAGCAGTTTTTCTTTACGTCGAAAGGCATCTTTATTAAAAAAACCGGCATGCAAACTTATGTTTTCTTCTACATGTTGCTTATTTGCCATGGTTGTATTCCTTAAGCATTCTCTGAATTTTTTCCGTGTATGCCTTTTGAGCTTCTTCGCTCACATACTGTCGAGTGTTTA
>CAZHHG010000146.1:0-4031 GCA_964532065.1 uncultured Melioribacter sp. | reverse complement strand
CCTTCAAAGCTCTCACCGCTCAATACAATAAGATCACCGGCAACCAGAACATTTCCGCTGACATCCTGATCGTTCAAATAAATTTTTGTTCTGCTTATATCTACGTCATCCGGAGCTTTTACAAATGAGATTGAGACAAGAAGATTTTCCTGAGTCAGTAATTCCCCGTCCGATGGACTTAGAATAATTATTTCCTTATCCTTTTCGCTAACACCGGAAACAGCTATTTGAAGAGGTGTAATACCCTGTTCAATTCCGACCGGGTAACTCTGAGTATTTCCGGTTTTAAGTTGAATCATCAGATAATAATCGAGATAAGGGGGAACAATATATTCGGCAGGAATAGAGACCGAGGCGGTATTACCGGCGATAAGCATTTCCAGATTCCTGTATTCATTCTCACCGAATTTTTTGTAGAAAAGATTAATACTTGAGATATTCTCAGCCGCAATTAGGTCGGCTACAACAGTAACAGGAGAATTCTCTTTAGCCGAACCGATTCTTACTGCTGATACGTAATCGCTCGCCTGCGAATAAATTAGAGAGGCTGAAAAAATTAAAAGTAATAGAGGGTATAAAAACTTTTTCATCTGAACCTCTGTTATAAATATTTCATAATAGAGAAATTATTTATTGCGTAAATATTCGATCTTTACATCACCATCCGGTGTCTTCAGAATTATCTGTTTTGGATTTGTCTGAATTGAGGACTTGAACCGGACTGAATCTTCAGCGGTGGAATTGGAAAGAGAGAAAGTACCGTCGTTCTTAACCGTAAGAGTTCTGCCGTTTACAATTGTTCCCTCTTCACCTTTAAGAGTCTGGAACAGGGCCGATCCGGTATTAAGGAATATTGTTGATGTAGAATCGAGATCGTTGAATTCAATGTAGCCCTCTGTTCCCCGTATGGATGCAACCACGGTAGGAGTTGTGAATTTGAATTCCTCGTCCTCGGCTTGTTTATTAACTTCAAAACCGACCATCCCCCTATCAATGAACGTATTTTTGTCCATTTTTTTATTTTCAGATTTACCGTAGATATGAAGAATTGCATTCTCTCTTACCCTAAGTAATCCGGAACCATCCGTAAAAAGGACGAGTGCGAGCGAGTTCGACCCGGTCTTTACTTCGCCGCCGTCGTTTAACGGGAGCCCAACTTTGGCTTTTTCCCAATCGGACTTATCGGAACCTGTCCGGTATGTAACGTCCTTAATTATTTTCTTAACCAAAGCAATTGGAGTATCGGATGAAGGCGGATTCATTTTTTCTGTTGAGAAGCCGACTAACAGAAAAACAGCAAGTAGAATCAAAATATTTTTTGGATTTATCATTTCAAAACCCCGGTTGTTTTCATTTTGGAGAAAAGATTACTGTAATAATTGCGTCGTTATTCTGTTCAAGGAAATTCAATATTGAAACAAAATCGGAAAAACTGAGCGAATTACCGTTCTCATCGGAGAACTGGATCTGCTCCGGCATTATATCACCGTTGATCAGTTTATCCCGGAATTCTTTGCTGAGCTGATTCGGAAGAAGGTTTGCAAGTCTAACAAGATCAGGATTGCCGATCTTTACAACGGTTGTCTCCGTTCCTGTTGAATTTGTTTTAAAAGTAACGAGAGGACTGCTCAGAACATCCCCGCCTCCCGGCCCCTGAACGAAAGCTTTAACAACAATAACAATATTTGTATCGGCAAGTAATTCCCGGTTGAGAATATCATTTAGCCGGACTGAAGTTACGGTGCCGACGTCGCGATCATCGATAAGAGGGTTCCCGGAATTGAGTGCCTGCTCGGGATTGGCCGCATTATCGGGAGCGTAATTAGCTTTGATCTTGTAACTCGTAACCCCGATTGAAGCGGTCCACTGAACTATTATCGAGCCGATATCGTATGAACTCCCTTCAACTGGTAAAATGATTGTGGGAGCCGTAGGATTAAGAAACGAGATTTCCTCATTATCATTATCAAGGAAATTTCCTCTTGAATCCAGCAGCCGTATTTCAATTCCAATTACTCCGCTCGGTTTACCGAGTTTGATTATTTCTGAAGTAAGGCTTGAATTAAAACTGGTATTGTCAATTTCAATTTCGGAATTATTGATCTCATCGTTCGAAAAGCTTCTTGAAATAAATTTTTTAGTCCGGAACCTGAATAATTCCTGAAATCCCGAACGCTCATCTTTCTTCCAATCAACCTTTCCTTCAACAATCACTTCCGCACCGGGCGGATTAATATTAACCTGGATTAACCGCTGGGATACATTTCTGGTGCTTGTAAAATCAAAGGCAGCAAAATCAACGGTATTTAATTCAGGAAAAATTATTAGATCGATTGAAGCTTGTGCGCTTAGCCGGTTTTGAGAAAAAACCAGTAAGACAGCAATTACGGAAAGCATGAAAATCTTTCGCATAATTTATCTCCGGATTACTATGTCAAAAAAAAATTAAAGGGATTATTTCGTAAGAAAGGTAATTATTTATTTAGTCTTACTCAAGATAAGATTTTGAAAGTTGATGAGGGTTTGCACTGGATCATATTAAAGGGAGAGAGTATTAATCCCTCCCTACAATAAAATTAATTAATCGGTTCGGGTTTCTGAGCATTAATAAATCCGAACTGATGGGGCGGCTGGGAATCGATCTTTATTTCGCCGAACCTCGATTCAAACTTTTCAATATTCTCTTTTAAAGCCCTTAGTAACATCTTGGCATGCTGCGGAGTAGTAATAATGCGGGAAAGGACACGGGCCTTTGGAACGCCGGGAACCACGCGTGTAAAATCGATAACGAATTCGGCCGGCGAGTGTGTAATAATTGCCAGGTTCGAATAGATTCCTTCCGCTTCTTTTTCACCAAGTTCAATATTTATCTGCTGCTGAACATTCTCTTTATTCTGACTCATTTTATTCCCTGTTGTTTTTCATTTAGTCCGGTTTCAAAAAAACAACCCACAATCTTCAAAAAGACTGTGGGTTATAAATTAAATTCAGTTAATAATTTTATCTGTACTGATCTGCTTTTTCGAAAGCTTCTTTTGATTTTTCAGCCATACCAAGGTTAGCGTAAATTTTTCCGAGGAGTTCCCAAATAACAGCTTCCTTAGGATTGAATTCGAGGTATTTTTCCATATAAGGAATCGCGGCCTTGAATTTCTCCTGATAAGAGAGATCCTCTTTACCCTCAGCTTCAGCTTTTTCTCTCATAGCAGTACCCTGACGGACATAAACAACGCCAAGGTTGTAGATAGCATTTACATACTCCGGATCGAGTTCAATCGCTTTCTTGAATTCAGCTTCCGCTTTTTCGTAATCATCGGAATTAAGAAGAAGTACACCGTAGTTATAATGGTAGTACTGATTATTCGGTTCTTTCTCAATTCCTTCTCTAAAGGCTGCCATAGCGACATCAAGTTTATTAGCGGCGATATAAGCATTCGAGAGTCTTAAAAGAATTTCACCATCGTCAGGAAATTTTGTTTTGCCGTTTTCAAGTGTCGAGATTGCTTTATCAAACCATTCGTATGCTTTAACACTGTCCGCAGCAACCTTACCCTCTTTATATTTATCCATTAGAGTATTACCGTTTTCAGTATAGATCTGGCCGAGCATTGCAAAAGCTTCTGCTGACGTTCCGAGTTTAGTAAGTGTTTGTAGCGGAACAATTGCGTCGTCAATTCTATTCTGGTTAAGATAGGCGTATGCCAAATTCTGATAGGAAACCGCCGAATCGGGTTCGCAGAGGATTGCATTGTTGAATTCTACAATAGCTTTATCAAAGAAGATTTTTACCGAATCCTCCTGTGTAGATTTGGTAGCATTATTGAAGAAGATCACACCCTTGTTGAAACTAGTAGCCCAGTAATACTGACGGGAATCGTTAATCTGCGGTTCAAATTTTTTGCTGGCTTTTAAGGATTTGCCAAATGCATCCAGCATTTCATCTATGTTCCCCTCTTCACCGTGGATTGATCCAAGAAGATACCATCCTTCGTCACTGGCAGGATTTTTTGTCACTTCTTTCATCAAGGATT
>CAZHHG010000145.1:0-4043 GCA_964532065.1 uncultured Melioribacter sp. | reverse complement strand
GGTGGAATCTAATGTAATTATTTCGGTTTTTAATATTTTGGGAGAACAGGTAATCCAATTAGTCAATGAAAACAAGAAAAATGGTTTTTATACGGTTGAATGGAATGCATCTAATTTAAGCTCAGGAGTATATTTTTATCGGATTATGGCTGTGCCAAATAATGGGGCACAAGTTTATAAGCAGATAAATAAAATGATATTGTTGAAATAAAAAATCCCCCTCCTTTTCATGGAGGGGGATTCTATTCATGGTTAATTATATTCCGGATTATTTTACTCCAACGCTTTCCTTTGCAAATAATTTCTGAAATTCTCTCTTCTTTCTGTTTTTCCAGACACCTTTATGATAAGCATATCCGGCAATCAGAGGCATTGCAAGCGTCGCTTCCGAGTAGACCATCTGCTCAAATGTCGTTTCAACTTTACCCCATGAACTTGCTTCTTTCAATGTAGAACTGGAAAGGGCTCCGTCGCGAACGTCTGCAACAGTAATCTGAATTGCATATTTGTGCATCGGTGCTTCTTCCTGAAGAATATCTGCTGCTACAACAATATCCTGTGTAAAGTTCTTGGGTACCCCGCCGCCGATCATGAAAATACCGGTCTCTTTAGTTTTCAGCTTAATCTGTGTCAGTTCGTAAAAATCTTTACCGGAATCGAACGAAACGTGCTTCTCTGGATTGTTATGCTGATGCATAACAATTCCGAATCCTGCGGAACAATCCGAGAATGCCGGTACGAAGATCGGTACATTGTTCTTATATGCGGCCCAGATCACAGAGTCTTCCACTTTCGGCCCGCCGTTATCTTCAAGGTATTTACCGAAATACCATAACAGTTCGCGGGAGGAGTAGGGACGCGGCTCAAGGGAATCGAAAATTTTAGCGGTTGTGTCGTCGCAGATTCTTAATTCATCCTCATCGATGAATGTATCGTATATACGGTCTATGTGAAGATCCCGCATTAGATTATCATCAACGAACGGAGAGCCGATATAATGTTTGAAACCGAGTGCCTCAAAGAAATCCTGATCCACCATTATAGCGCCAGTGGAAACCACGGCGTCAACCATATTGTTGTTTATTAGATCGAATACTACTCTCTTTAATCCGGCACTGAATAGACTTCCTGCAAGCGTTAATATCACCGAGCAATTCTCGTCTTTCAGCATTGTCTCGTAAATCCTTGCCGCACGGTTCAAATCTCTCGCAGTAAACGCCATGCTTTCCATGGAATCTACAAGCTTAATTACATTATGTTCTTTAATGTCTATATGTTGAATTATTTCTTTTAAGAAATCCTTTTTTGTTGCCATCTTTATTCCTTTATTGTTTTTATTTATCCGGTGCAAATATAATTAAAAAAGTGGGCAGAATATAGAATCCGCCTTTTAACTTTTTTTTTAATACTCAAAAAAACCATTTTGCAATCTTCAAAATTCCCTGCTTCCATGGGACACGGTGGCTAATGCCCGACTGATCTTTAAACGATTCCAAATTATCGAGATACCATTTATAATTTCTTATCAATGCGTCCTTGTTTGAATACTTAGGGGAAAATCCTAACTCCTTCTCTGCTTTTTCTATTGAAACGAAAGAGTCTTTCGATGCGGTTTCATAAACCCATTTGTAAAGGGGCGATAATTTCAATGCCTCGAGAAATTTTAATGTAAGTATGACCGGTTTTTCCGGAAGCCCGATTATTCTCTTCCCGTGCCCGGCATAGTCCAGCACGGACTGGTAATCCTCCTTCATTGTAGTAAATTCTTTTGCGCCGATATTGAAAGTACTGTTTACAATTTTTCCCGGCAGTGTTAATGTAAGTTCAATCGCGTCGCAGAGATCTTCCACGTCTAGTAATTGATAACGGTTTTTTCCGTTTCCGATCATAGGGAAATTTTTACCGTCGTATGCCCAGTCATACAAAAGCGCAAATACTCCGAGCCGTTCCGGACCTATAAATGATTTCGGGCGCAGGATCGGAATACACATTCCTTTGGACCTGAATTCCAGGCAGATCTTTTCTGCTTCAATTTTTGCTTCGCCATATGGGCCTACTCCATGGAGTTTATCGGTCTCATAAATCGGGTGATGGTCGGGTATTCCGTATACCGCTGTTGACGAGATGTGAATGAATCTTTTAATCGAGTTCTCGTAAGCTTCATGAAGAAGCAGTCGCGTTCCTTCAATGTCGATTGAGCGGATCTGATTGGCGGGGTAGAGCGGAAGAGCAGCTGCCGTATGAATAACGAAATCCACTCCCTTCATCAACTGTCCTACCAGACTCGAATTTCTGATATCTCCTTTGATAACACGGATTTTATCCTTAACATCCGGATAATCAAAATCGGCAATATCCAGAGAAATAAGCTCGTTACCTGCCTTCAGCAGGTGACGGATCAGGTTTATTCCTAAGAATCCCGTCCCCCCTGTAACTAAAATCTTCATTTTTACCGCTTTTTTAGGTTTTTATACGGTATATTTACGGAGCCTTAAAAAAAATCTACCGTAAGTTATTAAAAAATCAACACTTTCTTGACATTCTTGCCGTATAAAAATATATTTGAAACCTTTGAAAAATAGAATTTCGCATTTGGAGGATGTTTTGAAGCAAGAAAGAATCACTAAATCAATTAAAACCGAAGATGCTAATCATAAATGGTATCTTGTTGATGCTAAAGATCAGGTTTTAGGAAGATTGGCTACTAAAGTAGCGAGAATCATCAGGGGAAAGGACAAAGCAATTTTTACACCTCATACAGATACGGGCGACTTTGTTGTTATTATTAATGCCGAAAAAATCCGCATGACCGGAAAAAGAGAGACATTGAAAAATTATATTTCTCACTCCATGTATCCCGGCGGTCTTAAGGTAAAGAGTTTTGCGGAAGTTATGGCCAAGAAACCTGAGTTTGTAGTTGAAAACGCTGTTAGAGGAATGCTTCCAAAAACCCGTCTCGGTAAAAAATTAATTAAGAAATTAAAAGTATATTCAGGCGAATCTCATCCTCATACTGCTCAGAAACCTGAAGTATTAAGTTTATAACGGAGTGATTTAATGGCAGATAAAATTTTTGTCGGTAGAAGAAAAAATGCAGTTGCCAGAGTCTATTTAAGAAACGGTTCTGGAAAAATTTCTGTTAACGATAAAGAAGTTGAAAAGTATTTCCCTTTAAAAGAGCACAGAGATAATCTCCTGCTTCCGTTCATTGCAACCGAAACTCTCGGCAAATACGATGTTTATGCAAATACTAACGGAGGCGGTATTTCCGGTCAGTCAGATGCTGTCAGGCTTGGTATTTCGAGAGCCCTTGAAGAAATCAATCCTGAATTCCGTTCATCATTGAAATCGGAAGGACTTCTGAAAAGAGATCCAAGAATGGTTGAGAGAAAGAAATACGGCCAGAAGAAAGCAAGAAAGAGATTCCAGTTCTCTAAGAGATAATTTTACAATAGTATATTTATTAACCATACTCTCGGATTTGTCACCGTGCCCCGCATAGAAAAGGGGTGAAAGACAAAGTTGATGAGGGTAGAAGACAAACGGAGAAAACATGTCTAGAGTACAACTCACAGAACTCATTGAATCAGGTGCACACTTCGGACACCTGACCCGCAGATGGAACCCTAAAATGAAGCCTTACATCTTCATGGACAGAAACGGGATCCATATTATCGATCTTAAGAAAACACAGCAGTCAATCGACTCTGCCGCCCAGGTGATGACAGAAATCGTATCGACCGGAAAACGCGTCCTCTTTGTTGGAACTAAAAAACAGGCGAAAGGAACAATTGCTAACGAAGCAAGAAGATCCGACAGCAACTGGGTAAGCGAACGTTGGCTTGGCGGAATGCTTACAAACTTTTCAACTATCCGTAAGAGTATTAAGAGACTTCAGAATATTGAAAAGATGGAAAGCGACGGAACATTCGAAAAAATTACAAAGAAAGAACGTCTCTTCTTAACACGCGAAAAAGATAAACTCAGAAAAGTATTGGACGGTGTTGAAACAATGAACAAATTACCCGGCGCTCTCTTTGTTG
>CAZHHG010000144.1:0-4058 GCA_964532065.1 uncultured Melioribacter sp. | reverse complement strand
CAATCCCCAACCCCGTGATCACTTATCAATATGTCCCGCCCGCTTGGCCGCGGGGCTGCGCTGGGCGCTCGCTCAGGACTTCCTCGCCCTTCAGGCTCGGTCGCCCAGGGCGCGGTGCATTATAGTTGTTTCCTTAAGCACCCGACGCTTATGTATGCGCCTTGCTCTTATGTGGAATTGCACAAGCATGCCTTTGTAGGCAAATTGCGCCGGTGTCCTGCCTTCTGCAGGAAGGCCAGCTTTACCCGGTATTAGAGCGAAAACAAACAAGACGTTTTTCAGGGAGGGAAAAATGAACTGGTGGCGATGAAACTGCCTAATCACGGAACCAGCTGACCGTCTTCCCCCGCCCTTACGCTCTTGCCAAAATACTCCTTAAATCGCTCCGGATGCTCCGTGTGGATCGGAATGATAAACTTTGGATTAAGGCCGCTAATAGATTGAAGTGAAGTTCTCGCTGCGCCTGGTCACCCCGCGGGTATGCCAGAAATATGGGAATCCGCTGGCCAAATCTACACCGAAAAATTGTTTCTCGTTCAACTGACACACTATCTGCCATATCATCCGGTACAAAAAGAACAGCGGCAGGCCAATCAACACCTTCAGTACCGCTACGGGTATCCTGTACCGGATCGCGAAACAGAATAAAAGATAGCTGTTGACGAAATCCTTCTTTTTGCCTTTATAGAAAGCAGGGACAAACGACTGCGTTCCCGGGCCGATTATCTCCTCAAAACAATCGGTGCTCAACAGCCCCATCTCCCGGGCTTTCCGGCAAAGGGTAGACGTGGAAAGCGGAAAAAGCATGTTCACCCGCGAATAATCCGCGCGGATCTGCTGATTGAGCCTTACCGTCGCACACACGTCCTCTATCGTCTCTTCCGGTAAAGCCATAACGTTAAAAGTCATCAATCTGATCCCGGCCGCGTCCAGGCGTTTCGCCGCCGCAAGTATATGCTCCTTGGTTATATCCTTTTTGAGGATTTCGTTCCTTATTCTACAACTGCCGCTTTCCACGCTCATCGCGACCGCCCTGCACCCGGCCCGTGCGAGCATCCGAATGACATTATCACTCAGGTAATCCGCCCGCGCGTTACAGGTAAAAGGGATCTTTATTTTTTGGGCGTAAGACCCCAACAGTTCGTCCAGCCACCCGTCGTATTCGGGATGTATGAACAGGTCGTCCGAGAAATGCAGAGAGGTCAGGCCGTACCGGCCCTTCACATTCGAAATCTCTTCGATCACCCGTGCAGATGATTTACGCCTGTAAAAGTTATCCGGATTATCGTATATGTTGCTTATGGCGTTGTTCCAACAGGCATAACAAAGCTGTTTGCACCCCCGGCTCGTGAGAAACCTTTTGGAATTAATGTTCTTCAGGAAAGGGTATTTATAATAGATGGAACGGTCGGGAAGCGGCAGTGAATCCAGGTCGGCGACGAGCGGCCTCAACGGGTTGATGACCGGGCGGCCTTGGGCCCTGAACCCTATATTTCGCACGTTCTCGTACGGCCGGCCGTTCTCGAGGGCCTCAGCCAGTTCCTCGATGGCATACTCGCCCTCGCCCCTGCAGACGAAATCGCAGTGCCCGTTCTCAAGGATGCTGTGCGGATAGAAAGTGGCGGCCGAACCCCAGAAAAGTATAGGACAGGAAAACCTCTTTTTTATCTCCGCGGCAAGATCAAAGTACCAGTTCTTATCCAGGATAGAGCACGGAAAAACAATCAAGCCAGGCATAAACTCAGCGATCCTGTCTAAAAGACGCTTCTCTTCCCTCGCGATCAACAGATCGACCGCGTGGCCTTTGCTGGTAAGGTAAGCGGCGATATCCACGATGATGAACGATTCGTTTACGCCGTTATTTTGTATAAACAGGATCTTCATGTGTAAATTACTTGCTAAACCGGTGGCATTACATAAATCTGTCCATCATGGCTCCCTCTATTAGACGAATTTAGTAAGTGGTTAATATCTGAAGAGGCAAAAATACTGTTTGAATTAAAAAACGAATTAGCTACCTTTTAGCCTACTTCATAGCTTTGCTTCACTATTTCAAATCACTATCACACAGGGTGTAAATTTGTTTTGCAGATTCGTCAGCTCCAGGATTTACTGAAACGATAATAACAAAATTATCATCACCAAAAGCCTGATTAATTTTTAACCAATGCTTTGTAAGATAAAAGGCTGCGCCGGATGTCCCCCATTCACCTAATCCAGAACAAATAAAAAGCGAATAATCCTTAAAGAATGGATTTTTTAACTTTAGGATATACCCTTTATCATTACGATCATCTACCGCAAATTTCTTTCCATTCTTTAAAGTAATAGACCCGTTGTAGTCTTCCAAAACCAATTTATTGTCTTGATTAAGTTTAATGTCATTTGTCTTAATATTGGAAACCGAGCTTCCTAAACAAATAAAAGTCCCTTCCCAATTTGCGCTCGCTTCTTCATCAGCTCTTATTACAATATTCTTTCTAAAATATGGAGAAAAAGTATATAAAATATACCCTACTGCCCTCGTGGAACAATACCCCAAAAGCTTACCATAAGCTCCAGGAAATGCTGTTAAATGTCCATCAGGAAAAATTTTAGTGAATCGATTTCCGCTACCTGATGAAATACAATCTGCACCTAATATCCTTTGTTGCTCTCCAGGCAATAAACGAATGTCATTATAGACATCTAAAACAACTGTAATTTTACCACTCTCTAATGCTTTTTTACCAAACAAGTCAGCCAGCCTAATTCTGTATCTACAAAATATTGTTTTGATTTTGAACCAATTAAGACCAACAAAGAAAATAATTATATTCGATATAAGACCCGCTAAAATATTGCTAACAAAATTTGGCATTGAATTTAAATTCTCGATATTAACTACCCGTATTAGGCGAAATTCGCAACTACTTTATGTTGGAGACAATTAACCAGTTATCTAACGAACACAGAACTTGGGATTATCCTTCATCAAATCAATGATCCTTTCAACTTCTCTCTCCGATGCAATATATTCATCGATTTCATCTCGATGTAACTCTTTAAATTTAATTCTAATTAGCCGATAAAAATCGTCCACCATTTTGCGATATTCTTTGATAACTTCATGCAAATCTATAATTTTGTCTGAAGACGCAACAATTTCCGAGTTAAATAGAAATCGATACTCTTCAATGAAATCTTTAGCATCTTTAGACCAACCATCCCATTTCCTTAATTCATCTTTCGGAATTGCTAATCTTCCGAAGAAGATTCTCTCACCTATTCTAGAATGCTCCAGTAATTTACCATCTGGACTTATAAGATACTTAGCTCTCCCACTCGTAAGAAGAGGTAATTTGTAATGCTGACAATAAATTCTAAGCTTTTTTAAGAAAGCAGTTACTTTGAATGATATTAACTTTTTTACCTCGTCATCATAAAAATGTCTAAATTCTTCATTATTGATTTGCTTTTTAAAAACAGTTGAATGCTCGATTAAAGTAAAAAGACTAGAAAGAAGATTATGGAATAATCTTTGGAACTCCAATAGAAAGTTATCGTGCTTCTTATTATGCAATTTTATCCATTTTTCCAGATCTCCTGCATAGTAATAATCAAATAATTCTAGAATTTCCTTACAGTTCTCTTGGAAAACATATAAAGCATTCTCAAGATTTTCTAATTCTCTAATATCTCTGATTATTCTAAGAGTCTTAATTTTCTTAGCTATTCGAAGATATTCCTGACTTAAATTTATTTCTTTCATTTTTAAGACGTCCTTTGCAACTCATAAACTCATTCTCTTCTACTTAAATACTATATTAATAATTAAAATGCGACTATTTTATTAAACCAACATCAAACTAAATTCCCAAAACGGTTTGTCCTCCTCATTATACGTCATATTCACAGAGAACAAAAACCTTGAGTGCAAAGAAATACGTATACTTGTGGCTTTGTCACAAAGGAAGCCAAACCACTGCTCCATAAGCTTGTGAAAATATACTGGCGCCGCGGTCGCGGCACGGCCATCAGTTTATACGATCCTTTGCCACCTCTCCCACAAGCGCCAA
>CAZHHG010000143.1:0-4139 GCA_964532065.1 uncultured Melioribacter sp. | reverse complement strand
TCCTTTTAATTCCATCAAAATCAATATTATCGATAATCGAATGTCCGATAAGTAGAATTTTCATTGTGATAAAATAGCCGTATTTTAATTCCGCACAATTAATTTTGTTCTGCTACTTGGAAAAATAATCAACTCAATTCAAATATTTGCGAAAGAAAAGTATGAAGATTGGAATTACATGTTATCCAACATACGGAGGAAGCGGAGTGGTAGCAACGGAACTTGGTCTGGCTCTGGCATCATTAGGCCACCAGGTTCATTTCATCAGTTATGCATTACCACACAGGCTATCGAGGTTTGTTAAAAATATTTTTTTTCATGAAGTAGAAACAACAACATATCCCCTGTTTGAACATTCTCTTTACGATCTTTCACTCACGAGCAAGATGCTTGAAGTTATTGAATATGAAGATCTGGACCTTATGCACGTCCACTATGCTATTCCCCATGCAGTAAGCGCATACCTGGCAAAGCAGGTCTGGAAAAAGTCGGGCAAAAAAATAAAATTCATTACAACTCTCCACGGTACAGATATTACATTGATGGGTCTGGAGCCGACATTTATGCCCCTGGTTAAATTCAGTATAGAAGAAAGCGACGGTGTTACGGCGGTTTCAAGATTCCTGAAAGAAAAGACATTAACAAATTTCAATCTGAAAAAAGAAATCGAGGTGATCTACAACTTTATAGATACAGAAAAATATAAACCTGCTGAAGATAAACCTTTCAAAAAACATATCGCGACACAAGGCGAGAAAGTTCTGATTCACACTTCTAATTTCAGGGTTGTTAAAAGGGTTACAGATACCATCAGGATTCTTTCAAAAGTAAGGGAGGAAGTACCAGCTAAACTGGTATTAGTAGGTGACGGACCGGACCGTTCCGAATGCGAGCGTCTCGCACGTGAGCTAGATATACACAAGGATGTAATTTTTCTTGGTAAACAGGATGCTATAGAAGAGATACTTACCGCAGGTGATCTCTTCCTAATGCCATCTCAATCGGAAAGCTTCGGACTATCCGCTCTTGAAGCAATGGCATGCGGCCTGCCGGTTATTTCAACGTCGGTTGGAGGCCTGCCCGAACTGGTTGTTCACAATGAAACAGGATATATTGCCGAGATCGGGGATATCGAAAGGATGGCAAAGTATACTATCGATTTACTTACAAACGATAAAAAATATAAATCCTTTGCAAGGAATTCCCGGGAGAGAGCGGTAAATAGTTTTGATATGAATCTGATCATTCCGCAGTATATTCAGTATTACGAGCGGATATTGAATGAGTAGTACTGCTCAAAAAACAATTATTTCCGATTAGGTACTCAAGGAGGGTCAGATCTCTTTCCGGCCTATGCTGTAATACTTGAATCCGAGTTCCTTCATTTTTTCCGGTTCAAATACATTTCTTCCGTCGAAGATGAGTTTCGATTTAAGATGATTTCCGATAGTATGAAAATCCGGATTCCTGAATTCATTCCATTCGGTTAAAATCAGGAGTGCGTCAGAATCCTTCAGAATACTGTACTGATCATCGGAATATTCAGGCAGATCATTTAAATAAAAGCGGGCATTTTCAAGAGCAGCCGGATCATACACAGATACTTGAGCTCCAAGTTTTATCAATTCTTTTATAATTACGATTGAAGGTGCCTCTCGCATATCATCAGTGTTCGGTTTAAATGCAAGTCCCCAAACCGCAAACTTTTTACCTTTCAGATTATTGCCGAAGTGCTTCTGAATTTTTTTAACAATTACAAGTTTCTGCGATCTATTAACTTCATCCACGGCCGTAAGTATTTTCATAGGCGATTGATGATCAGAAGCTGTTTTTATTAGAGCATTAACGTCTTTGGGGAAACAGGAGCCCCCATATCCGATGCCGGGGAAGAGAAATCTTTTTCCGATTCTTGTATCGGAGCCCATCGCTTTTCTCACATTGTCCACATTCGCGCCGACTACTTCGCAGAAATTTGCCAGCTCATTCATAAAAGTTATACGCATTGCCAGATACGAGTTAGAAGCATACTTTGTTACTTCGGAACTCTCCGGATCCATTTCGTAGATCGGATTACCCTGGCGGACAAACGGCTCGTAGAGTTCTCTAAGTCTTTCGAAAACATAGTCTGATTCAGCACCTATTACGATACGGTCGGGTTTCATAAAATCATCTACCGCAAATCCTTCCCGTAAGAATTCTGGATTAGATACAACTTCAAATCTGCTCAATCCATGACTCTCAAAAATCTCTTTAACCTTCCGGCTGGTACCGACCGGGACGGTGCTTTTATTCACAATTATTTTAAAATCCTGACTGCTGTTATCTTTCAGAATTCTGCTTATATCCTGAGCAACTTGAAACACATGCTGAAGATCGGCTGAACCGTCCTCTCCCTGGGGTGTCGGAAGACAAAGAAAGATCACTTCCGAATTGAGCGCAGCATATTTTAAATCATCAGAAAATGAAAGTCTTTTTTTCTCAATATTTCTGTGAAATAAAAGATCGAGCCCCGGCTCATAAATCGGGACAACACCCTTTTTAAGTTTTTTCAGTTTTTCAATATTATTATCAACACAGATAACAGAATTACCCATCTCGGCAAAACAAGTTCCGCTAACAAGTCCAACATATCCGCTGCCAATTACTGCCAGGTTCATTTTAATTACTCCTTAAAATCAATTAATAAGAAAAATCCTTCTCAATATCCTTAAAACTTTTCGCCATAAGATCTTTTGAAGAAACTATAGGTGATTCAGTATTCCAGTTAATATTCAGGTCGGGGTCATTATAAATAATTGAGCGCTCGGCATCTTTATTATAAAGAGCCGAACATTTGTAGCTGAAAACCGCAGTATCGGAGAGGACAGAAAATCCGTGAGCAAATCCGGGAGGAATCCAGAGCTGCAGTTTATTTTCTTCACTAAGTTCCATTGCAAAATGTTTTCCGAATGTAGGAGAACCAAACCGTATATCGAGAGCAACATCGAGAACCTTACCGTAAATCACTGAACAGAGTTTCCCCTGTTCAAACGGCGGGGCCTGATAATGCAATCCTCTTATTGTACCTTTAACCGATTTGGAAATATTGTCCTGAACAAGTGGTGAATTGATTCCTGCTTCGATATATCTTTTCTGATTGAAGGACTCGAAGAAATAGCCCCTTGAATCGGAAAAAACGTCGGGACGGATTAACAGAAGTCCTTTAATCGGAGTGTTTTCAACAGTCAAATTAACCTCTTAATATTTTTTATTAAGGTGCCATTTCCAGGCGGTTGAGATAATCCGGTCGAGATTAAATTCTGTTTCCCAACCGAGTAATCTTCCGGCTTTCCGGTTATCAGCAACAAGAATTGCCGGGTCGCCGGGTCTTCTTCCAGTTATCTGGTAATTTATTTTTTTAGCGGTAACCGATTCACAACTATTGATTATTTCCATCACCGAAAAACCTTTACCGGTTCCAAGATTAATAATCTCGGATCTGTTTTCACGTTTAAGGAATTCAATAGCTTTGAGATGAGCGTTGGCAAGATCATTCACATGGATATAGTCTCTAATGCAGGTTCCATCGGGCGTATCATAATCATTCCCGTATACATCAACTTTATTTCTCATGCCCATTGCAGTACTTAAGACAAGCGGGATCAGATGAGTTTCCGGATTATGGCTTTCACCAATCAACGCATCAGGATCCGCACCGGCAGCATTGAAATATCTGAGAGCTACAAATTTTAATCCGTATGCAGTATCAAAATCCCCGAGAATCTTTTCGACAGTAAGTTTTGTATTTGCATAAGGATTGATCGGATTTGATTTCTGGCTTTCATCGATCGGGGTTGTTTCCGGATTTCCGTAAATGGAACAGGTAGAAGAGAAGACAATTTTTTTAATATTGTTCTGCACACACGCTCTTATGAGATTAAAACTGCCGACCACATTATTTTCATAATAGAGGGAAGGACTTTCAACCGATTCTCCTACATAAGCCAGTGCCGCAAAATGAACTACCGCATCAGGTTTATATTTACTTATTACTTCTGATAGTGCGCCGGATTCTAACAGATCGGCTTTCTCGAATTGCGCATCGGGGTGGATCGATTCAATATGACCGCGGCTGAGATTATCCACCACGATTGTTTCGT
>CAZHHG010000142.1:2952-4213 GCA_964532065.1 uncultured Melioribacter sp. | reverse complement strand
CACCGTATACAGAACTGGATGAGGCATAAAGAATATGTTTTGGCGGAAATTTGCGGCAGGATTCAAGAAGATTGAGAAAACCAATTATATTACTGTCAACGTAAGCATATGGATTTTCGAGTGAATAACGGACACCTGCCTGTGCAGCAAGGTTGACGACATAATCGAACTTTTCTGCTTCGAATAACTGGAGGATATTTTCCCTGTCCTCAAGATTAAGCTTAATAAACCGGTACCTTTCACATTTTGTACTTTGTACGAACTGATTATATTCAATTCTTTCTTTTTCAATACCGCTCTCTTTAAGCCGGGCAAATTTAAGATTAACGTCGTAATAGTCGTTAATATTATCGAGTCCGACAATTTCCCAATTACCTTCTTTAATCAATCTTTCAGCCAGGTGGAAACCGATAAAGCCAGCTGTACCTGTAACGAGGATTTTCATAGGATCAATTATTCATTATAAATGATAAATTATAAAGTGAAAAGATGAATTGTTAATTAAGAATTATAAAGTGAAAAGTGAAATTGTGAATCAGTTATTTCGTTTGATAGATTTTGAACTAATAGAACCAAGTATTTTCTTTAATTCAATGGATTCATTCAATAAAATTTCTAAATCAGGATCGTTATTTTTAATTTCTTTTATGATTCGTATCCAGTAGTTAGCTTCACGAATTTCCTTCAATGAAATATTAATTTTATTATAAAAATCAGGTTTAGAAGAAGCGCCTTGAGATTCTTCATAATTAGCTCCAACTGAAGTAGAAGCCTTTATCAGTTGATTGACTATTATTTTATACTCAGCTGTCCGAGGTAGTTTCTTACATAACTTAATGACATTCACTGCAAACTCAAATAATCTTTTTCCTAATCCTTCATCCATATCTATTAATTTATAATTTATCCTTTTTCATTTATAATTAAACTTTGCCCTAGTATTGTCAGTGAAGATAACAAGTATTTCGTGTTAAGTTAGTTCTTGGTTAGTTATTCGTAGTTAAGAGAAAGTAACAAAGTTACAAGGTAACAAAGTAACAAAGTTTATTTATTTAGATACTTGATTAATCCATAGAGTTGAGCGCGCAACTCATTAAGTAGATTTATTAATTTGTCTAATTCAACTGTTGATATATAATTCAATTCGTTCGAAATTATTAGCTGAGTTTCAAGTTCTGACAGTGAGCCTGATGCAATATATAAAAACTGGATAAATTCTTTCTTAAAAAATTTATTGCATAAAGGCTTGAAAAAATGCGCA
>CAZHHG010000142.1:0-2942 GCA_964532065.1 uncultured Melioribacter sp. | reverse complement strand
AAATGCCGTCCACTTCCTTCAGCAATATTTGATGGAACTGAAACAGCAGCACGTCTTAATTGCGAAGTAAGTCCATATGTTTCATTATTCGAGAAATTACATGATATCTCATAAATACTTTTTACTAATTGGATAGAATTTTTCCATAGATCCAAATCTCGATGTGTCTTATGTATCCTTTGCATCTCCAACTCTGTTACTTTGTATCTTTGTCACTCTGTCACTTTGTTACTCACTTTCACGCTTTATAAACCTTATCACTACTTATGCCTTTCCTTTCAAATACATTACGGGTATCCACAATTAATTTTGCGCTATCGGCTATGAGCTGGTAATCGATTGAATCATGGTCTGTAGAAATTAGTACAAGGTCATAAGTAGCAAGCTTCGACTGGCTCAGCTTGACTGAAGTCATTTCGAAATTGTACTTACGTGTTGGGGGAAGTTTGGGAATAAAAGGATCGTAGTAATCAATTTGCGAGCCTCTTGACCTGAAGAGTTCGATCAATTTAAGAGATGGTGATTCGCGCATATCGTCAATATTTCTCTTATAAGAGACTCCGATTAGTAAAATCTTAGACTGGCTCAGCGACTTACCATTCTGATTCAGGAGATCTCTCGTCTTTTCAACCACATAGTAGGGCTGATAGGTATTAATCTCACCCGCCAGTTCAATAAACTTTGTGTTTATATCGTATTCGCGGGCTTTCCATGTAAGGTAGAAAGGATCAATCGGGATACAGTGCCCTCCGAGTCCGGGTCCGGGATGGAACTCCATAAATCCGAACGGTTTAGTCGCAGCGGCCCTAATCACTTCCCAAACATCAATTTCCATACGGTCAAAGACCATTTTTAATTCATTAACCAATGCTATATTAATGGAGCGGAAAATATTTTCGAGTAATTTGGTAGCTTCCGCAGCACGTGCAGAGCTGACCGGAACAGTTTTTACGATAATCTGATCATAGAGTGCTTTGGCGACTTCAAGGCAGTTTGGAGTAACTCCGCCCACTACTTTAGGGATTGTTGATGTTGTATAATCCGGATTGTTTGGATCCTCACGTTCCGGACTGAAAGCGAGAAAGAAATTTTCACCGACTTTCATATTTCTTTCTGGAGCGCCAATAACCTCTTCGTCGTCATCCAATTCAAGGCCTACAACCGCGCTGATCCCCTTTTCAAGGATCGGGAGAAGGACTTCATCGGTAGTACCCGGATAAGTTGAAGATTCGAGAGCAACGAGCTGACCTTCTTTAAGGTATTTAGCTATTTCCCTGCCGGATTCTTCTATATAAGTCAGGTCCGGTTCACGGTGTTCATCGAGCGGTGTAGGTACACAAATGATAATCGCGTCAACATTTATCAATCCTGAGAAATCGGACGTGGCCGAGAATTTCTTTTTTTCAACCTGTTCAAGAATTCTTGATGAGTCGATATGCTTTATATAGCTCTCTCCCTTATTAAGGAGAGGAATTTTGCGGTCGTCAATATCAAATCCGAGGACAGTAAAATCCTTTTCGGCAAATGTGAGGGCGAGGGGGAGTCCGACGTAGCCCATTCCGATTATGCCGATAACGGCGGATTTGGAGTGGATCTTAGTAAGTAATTGAGATTTGAGTGTCATTGGTGTTGTCGTATGTTAGTGTGTAATTTGTGAACGTAAACTAGAAGACGGAAAACGGAGGACAGATGTCGGAGGACAGAAGACGGAGGTTGGGAAACGGATGCCGGAAGACAGATATCGGAAGATAGAAGGCGGATTAGAATGTTTTCCATGTAGTTATGGTCTTATGTAATTTGGAGTTTAATTGGTCGTAACAATTATCCATTTCAATAAAAACTTTATCTTCGATATATCCAAAATCCTTTGAGAAATTTAACCAGCCGCGTGTCTCTTCAGATGATCCAAGAGCATCTACAAGGTGCCGAATAAAAATATTTTCATATTTCCGCTTTGCAAAACCCTCGCTGATATTCATTGCTACAGATCTTGATGATCTTCTTATTTGATCAATAAGTGAATACTTTTCTTCTTTTGGGAAATTGAATGTTAGTTTATGAATTCTCAAAGCCAGATCGTAAGCAGTCTGATATATTTCCAGGTCAATAATACTTTTTATCATAATCTGTTTTCAGTCATCCGTTGTCCGTCCTCTGTCGTCCATCTATCTTACTCTGTTACTACGTAACCTGTTACTGCTAACTCATTACTGATCACTCTGTACAACTTCAATATCTTTTCTTCAGTCCTTTGTTACCTGATACAACGCAACCTGATACCCCGCTCCATCACCCATAACCTCCCTGGTACTTTCCAACGGACGCAACCCTGAACACAGCTCCGCTATGGTAAGTCACACTTACCCTATCAGTATCAGGAAATTGAAGTTATAATTTACCCTCATGGAAGATTGGTAATCTGAGCAAAAACCCAGATTTGTTTGATAATATAATAAAAAATTTAATTTAATAGTTATTATCTTTTATTAAAACAAGTCTGATTTGAGGTAGGTCGTAAATGCGGTGATTAGCGAACAGTGATCCGTGATCTGCAATCTGAAGACGGAGGTCAGAATACGTATATTGGAAAACAGAAGTCGGAAAACAGATATCTTAGGACGGAGAAAGAATGCTTGGGTGTTTGGATGATTGAGGGGTGAGTTGTTCCGGGTTCTTATTTCGTAGTTCCCAACAAAATTTATCCGCCTCTGGCGGAAGCGCGGGGCAAGCTTGGTGTCCTTCGACAGGCTCAGGACTAAAGGTTCGTAGTTCTTAGTTGCTTTGTTCTTTGTTACTCTATTTACTGACTCCCGCCTTTGCCAAGTCTACGGCGGGCAAGTCTGTATTCTGCCGACTCTTTAGCGGCATAATAGAACACGAATTAACACAAATTTTACTGATTTCCACGAATTAATCTCGTCCGATCGTTTATCAATCTTTTG
>CAZHHG010000141.1:0-4248 GCA_964532065.1 uncultured Melioribacter sp. | reverse complement strand
AAGTTCTTACTGTCGCTAAACATCATGTTGAAAAAGGCCTTGTTCATGCTTACAGGGATCGTAAGCTGAAAAAAAGAAATTACCGTTCGCTTTGGATCATCAGAATAAATGCAGCTGCTAGAGAACACGGTATCAATTACTCCAAATTAGTCCATGCTCTGGATGAAAAAGGAGTATTAATAAATCGCAAACTTCTTGCTAATATCGCCGTCGAGAATCCTCAGGCGTTTGCTGATGTAGTAAAATTTGCAATGAATTAATAATCCCCCTCTTGTATTTATTATTAACATGAATACAAGAGGGCTTTTTTTAAACTCTCGGGATATTATATGTTATCAAAAATTTCCGAAACCCGAAAAAATTTCGACCAGGACCTCTCTACCGTTAAAGATCTTAAATCCCTCGAAGAACTTCGTATTAAATATCTGAGCAGAAAAGGATCTGTCACTCAATTGTTTGAAGACTTCAAAAATGTCTCCCGCGATGAGAAAAGAACGGTTGGACAATCGCTCAATGAATTAAAAATTCATACTCAGAATCAGTTCGACGCGTTGAAAGAGCGGTTCGAAAATCAATCCAAATTATCCGCCGGTTCTCAAATCGATATTTCTCTCCCCGGTAGAATGATAAGACTCGGAAGCAAGCATCTTATTACTCAGACGATGGATGATATAAAAGAGATTTTTAAAGGTCTCGGCTTTTCAGTTTACGAAGGACCTGAACTGGAATCGGACTACAATAACTTCGGCGCTTTGAATTTCCCGGATGATCACCCCGCGCGCGATATGCAGGATACATTCTTTATTAACCGGAATTTCCTCCTGCGTACTCATACTTCGCCGGTTCAAATCCGGTTGATGCAGGAAAAGAAACCTCCTATTCGTGCTTTGATGCCCGGAAAGGTTTTTAGAAATGAGGCGATCAGCGCTAAAAGTTATTGCCTGTTTCATCAGATTGAAGGATTGGTTGTTGATACCGATATTACATTTGCCGAACTGAAAGGGACGCTGGTCGGATTTATAAAACAATTTTTCGGTCACGATGTTAAATACCGTTTCAGAGCAAGCTTTTTCCCGTTTACCGAACCGAGTGCCGAAATGGATATCTGGTGGCAACCGAAAGGTAAGGAAGGCAGATGGCTCGAGATTCTCGGCTGCGGAATGGTTGACCCGAATGTGCTGGTAAATGTAGGAATCGATCCGGAAAAATATATTGGCTATGCATTCGGTATGGGAATAGAACGTCCTGCTATGCGTAAATACGGAATCGATGATATCAGAATTCTGTTTGATAGCGACATCCGTTTCTTAAAGCAATTTTAAAAAGGTTTTATATGAAAATTTCTCTCAAATGGTTGAGCGATTACGTCGATCTCACCGGCATCTCGATTGATGAAATTGTCCATAAAGTCTCCACCGCCGGCCTCGAAGTAGAAGAGGTTATTGATCAGGCAGCATTACTCAAAAATATGGTTGTCGGGTATGTTAAGGAGACAAAAAAACATCCTAATGCCGATAAACTTTCTTTATGCGTGGTGAACGACGGACAAAATGATTATAACGTAGTCTGCGGTGCTCCTAATGTTGCCGCTGGCCAAAAAATCCCTTTTGCTAAGGTGGGTGCCGTAATTCCATCCAATGGATTGAAACTTGAAAAAGTAAAGATCCGCGGTGAAATCTCTATGGGGATGATCTGTTCCGAGAAAGAGCTTGGCATAAGTGATAATCACGAAGGAATTATGGTTCTGGATCCCCGGTTAAATACGGGTGAAGATCTTGCCGCTGCTCTCGGTCTGGATGATGTTATCATTGATGTTGCAATTACACCTAACAGAGCCGATGCTTTAAGTCATATCGGGTTCGCGAGAGATATAGCCGCGATTTTCGGCAGAAAATTTAATTATCCTTCATTTGAATTAACCGAAAGCTCTGAAAAATCTGAAGCAGCCGCCAAAGTAGAAATTATTGATCCTGATAATTGTCCGCGTTATGTAGGCAAGGTTGTTAAAGGCGTAACAATTAAAGAATCCCCTGAATGGCTGAAAAGGAAATTAAAAAGTATCGGTCTGCGTCCTATTAACAATGTTGTAGATGTAACGAATTTTGTTCTTTATGAAGTAGGACAGCCGCTGCACGCATTTGATCTCGATAATCTTTCCGGGAAAAAAATAGTTGTTAAATCGGCATCTGAAGGGGAGAAATTTGTTACTCTCGATTCAAAAGAAAGAATCCTTTCCTCAACTGATTTGATGATATGCGATGCCGTCAGAAATGTGGCGATTGCTGGTGTTATGGGAGGCGAAAACTCCGAAGTAACTTCCGCTACCAGTAATATTCTTATCGAAAGTGCTTTTTTTAATCCTTCCTCTATCAGGAAGACTGCAAAGAGGTTGGGGCTCTCCACCGATGCATCATTCAGATTTGAAAGAGGCACGGATTATAATATTGTAATCTGGGCTGCGCAGCGTGCTGCACAACTTATTAAAGAAGTAGCCGGAGGAGAAATTCTATCCGGTCACATCGATGCTTACCCTAATACAATTGGTACCCGGTCAGCTAATGTCCGGTTTGCTAGAATCAATCGGATTCTCGGTTATTCTGTCCCTGAACAGGAAGTTATTAATATCTTGACTAGTCTCGGATTTGAAATCACATCGCAGAATAAAGAATCGCTGACTGTTAACATTCCGACATACAGGCATGATATAGAAAGGGAAGTGGATCTTATTGAAGAAGTAGCAAGAATTTACGGATATGATAAAATTCCTGATATTACAAATATTTCTGTTCCACTTGAGACAAAAGTAGATCAGTCAAATTTTACCGGAAGACTGCGCAATATCTCTACATCATTAGGTTTTTTTGAAATAATGACTAATTCACTTCTAAGTGCAGAAATTTCTGAAAGATTCGGTAAGCCGATTAAAATGCTCAATCCGCAGAATAATGAGATGTCTCATCTTCGTCCGTCACTTTTACCAGGCATGCTCCAGGCTGTTTCCAATAATCTGAAAGTATTCGAGAAAAATCTGAAGTTTTTTGAGATCGGAAAAGTTTTCGAAAGAAAGCACGATGATGAAATAATTAGCTTTGATGATTTTATCGAATCGGATCAGCTTATTCTTGGAATTACCGGTCATTCAGTTCAGGCTGAATGGTTTGAAAAAGATAAACTATTTGATCTCTATGATTTAAAAGGATTAGTTGAGAGCTTTGTAACCACATTATTTCCGCAGGTAAGTTACTCAATTGTTATTGAGGATTCTGGATTCTTTGAGTCTTCGTTTTCTGTCTATTTGAACGGAATAAAAATCGGTTCGGGCGGTAAAGTTAAAAATGACTATTCAGCGTCATTCGATTTGAGCCAGGATCTTTTTGCATTCGTATTTAATATAGATCTCCTCAAATCGATAGATGAACCTGAAAAAAGATTTACCGAACTCTTGAAGTTTCCCAAGGTTTATAGAGATCTGGCTTTCATTTTAGACAGGACTGTAGGGTCTGATAAAGTTGCAGAAATTATTCAGCAAGCCGGCTCTAACTTGTTGCATCAGATAAAGTTATTTGATATCTTTCAAAGCGACAGTTTAGGTGAGGGTAAAAAATCACTTGCGTTTCAGTTGGAGTTCTTTGATTCAGAAAGAACTCTGAAGGAAGATGAAGTAGAAAAAGATTTACGCAATATTATTAAATCTGTCGAAAAAACATTTGGTGCACAATTAAGAGGTGCATAGTTGGGTGAAGGCTCTAAATACGATCTTTTTTATGAAGAGTTGAATGCTCTCGAAAAACAGATCTATTATTTTATTCAAAAAGGTTCAGAGCTAATGGAGGCCAATCAAGCTTTGAGCAACCGAATTAATCAACTCGAAAAAGAGAATGAAATTTTAAAAAAGAAGATTTCGGAAATTGAATTAAAAGTAAGTAAAACATTGTTTAATGAAGAGAATCTTTTCGGTTCGGACACAATTAAATTGGAGGAAAGAGAAGCACTAAAGAGTAAAATCGGCGAATTGATAGCAAAAATTGACTATCATTTGCGTTCTTAATTTGATGTTTGATGATGGAATAGACATAAAATGAGTGAAAAAAAGAAGCTAAAAGTAAAAATATTTGACAAGGAATATTCTTTACTTGTTGAGAATCAGGAGATTGCTGCTGAATTGGCTGAGTATGTTAATACAATTATGGAAGAAACCAGAGTGGAATTACCGGATCAACCTAAAGATACAATTGCGATTATTGCTGC
>CAZHHG010000140.1:0-4271 GCA_964532065.1 uncultured Melioribacter sp. | reverse complement strand
ATTATTCCCCGAATTAATCCTGTAGAAGTAGACACCGCTAGATAAATCGGTTCCGTCGAAAGTAACTTCATAAAATCCGGGCGGTTTAAATTCATCCACAAGCGTTTTTATTTCGCGACCGAGAAGATCAAAGATTTTCAGTGAAACAATCTCTCCTGCGCTTTTCCATCCTACAGAAAACCGGATTGTTGTAACAGGATTAAAAGGATTGGGATAATTCTGAAACAATTCAATCTCTTCTGGAACCGGTCTGTGATCGGCTGAACCGCTTATCAATCCTCCGCAATTATTTGTATAGATTAATCTTCCGTCGCTGCCGGTAACCCAGCCGGTTCTTTGATTTCCGAATTCAATATCTGAAGGATGAAAAGCGTAGGGGATAACCTGTTCAACAGAAGTTTTCCCGGAATCACTGCTTAGTAAAAGTCTTGAATAAGAACTGATCCAGAGGAGTTCAGGATGATCCGGAACAAACTCGATATCACGCGCAGGAGGATCAAGTGGGCTTTGAGTGAGCGGAAAATCAGTCCAGCTATTGCCTCCGTCCGTTGTCCGGTAGAGATTCGGAACAGCCGCAAGAAATCCGTAGTCCCGGTCATAAAATTTTAAAACATTAGCATAGACGCCGAATTGAGTCTCCTCCCAGTTGATTCCGCCGTCGTAAGTTCTGCATAACCATCTCGGCACGGGTCCCCCTTTTGGAGAATAAAAACCAACATCGGCATCAACGAAATCAACACTTTGCCAGCCATCTGCCGCGCCTCCTCCAAGCGACTGCCTGCATGTTTCCAGCCAATCTGTGCCGTTGGTCATCCTGATAAATAACGGAATCCGGGTTTCTAAGGGTTCGTTTCCCGGGGCGTCTCCCATACCGATCCCTTCAGCCGGACTGAACATTTCGATATAATTTGCAAAATAAGTCCTGCCGGGATTTGCATAAAATTCTGTCCAGGAATCTCCGCCGTCATTTGTTTTAATGAAATTACCGTTTCCAAGAGCGACATAAAAAGTTGTTTCGTCAACGGCTGAGATATCGACCGGATAACTGTAAGGAATCGGTTTTACGGTCCACGATCTTCCTGCGTCAGTTGTTACGAATACTCCCGGCGGGTATGTACCAATTACAGCAAAGTATTCTCCGATAGCATCGATACAATGAAGCTGCCTTATTTCAGGAAGGTTTGTAACCTCGGTCCACTGCGCGTGTATTCCGGATATGCTAAGTACAAAAAATATGAAAATCATTCTCTTCTTCAGTTTCATTCAATCAATCCTGATTTCTATAAATGAAATACTGATTAGTGATTTATAAATGAACCGATACTTAATTGAATTGTATTGAATCGTGTCTCAAAAAAATCACTTTTTACATATTTAGTAAACGAACTTCCGAATTTCAATTCAACAAATAAATTCCCGTTTAACAAATTTTTCGGTTGAAATCCGATTCCCAGATTCCAGCCGGGTATGATTTTATCTACATCATCCTCCATAATAAGCTGGTCTCTAAACTTGAGCAGAATATTGAGAGAAGGGGAAATGATTCCATATATACAGACATCATCGTTTTCATACTTCGGATGTATTCCGAGGTTGAGTGAAAGAAAATCATAGACATAATCGATAATTACGAATTGACCGGTTCCTTCGGGATGCGTTACAGAAGTGACCGGGAGTTTATCCTCCGCGCCTTCCTGCCTGTAGCCGAGGTCGAATTCAAAACGCATATTATCAGATTTAAGGAATTGAACAAAAATACTGAACGCGCCGCCGTAACGTGTTTCTTTATAGAGCGATTCATACATGTTGCAGCACATCCCTTTCCCCTTTAAACCCGAGGATTGCGATGCCGTGGCTCCGATTTTAATTCCGTAGTTAATTAACGACTGGGCATGAATTAACGCGGGTAATAAAAAAAATATCAGAAGTGATTTTTTGATTTTCATTTTCCCCTCCGGTCCTTTTACAGGACACTATGAAATTCTCAACCATCCTTTTAATCTGTTAAGATTTTATCTCAGTCTCATGCGACCTGTAATACTTCCAGGAATTTCCCTCATACTTAAAAATATCCGTGAAGAGAACGTTGTGACTGAACTTATACTGATTGAAGCTTCCGGCAATAAAACCTTTACCGGAGACAATCCCGAGCCCGCCCGATATTTCGTAAGAAACATCTTCAACACTGTATTCCGAAATAATAACATTTCCGGGCGCGTAGCATTCGATTATCTCCTTCTTAGTCTCAACGGTGCCGTTTAAGCTGAATCCGCGGTAACCGTCCGATATCAGTTCACTCAGCCGAGCGGTATCGTTTTTTTTCAGGCATTCTTTGAGTTCATCCGAAGCCGCTTTCAATCCTTCAATATCTTTCATCGTTCTCTCTTTTACCCGGGGGAAAAATTATTTTGTTGTAACTCCGCCCATTTTAGTAAGGACAGAATCGACCGGCTCCCACAGCTCAATCTTGTTTCCTTCCGGGTCTACGATATACGCGAACCTGCCGTATTCATAATCCTGTATTTCGCCGAGGACAGTAACGCCTGCGGCTTTAAGATTCGCTATAAGTCTTTTCAGGTTTCTCACCCGGTAATTGATCATAAAATCTTTTTTGGAAGGATCGAAATAATCGGTCTTCTCTTCGAACGGAGCCCAGCGGAGATAATTTACCTGGCCCGGATCATTAGCGTTCCTGAACTCGAATACCGAACCGTAGAGATCGATTGCGAGTCCGAGGTTCTTTCCGTACCACTCTTTTGTCTTGTCGGGATTTTTCGAACGGAAGAAGATTCCGCCGATCCCCGTTACCTTTGGTGTAGTGTCATTAAGAGCCGCTGAGTTTGCACCGGGCGTTTCGTTTTTAATATTCTTTTCTTCGGGAGAACAGGCGGCAATGATTAGAAGAATTAGAAGGAGGGCGGTTAATTTATTCATTCTCTTTTCCTTTCAGATTTTGGATGCCGTTAAGTTACGGTTTTATTTTAAAGATGGGTAAGGATTTATTGATTTTAAGCGCATACCGGAAAATCACTTCTCGAGAAAGAGTTTAAGATTTCCTTTTAAAAAATATTCCCAACCGCTTACACAGCTCTCGCGGCGGAATTCCGGAATGAACTCCGGGAAATCCTCCTGAACCTCTATTACCAGGCGCAGAAGAGTCGACTGGTTTTCGCTGAAGAGCAGAAACGCGGAAGTAGACCTGCCGGGATATCCCACGAACTCCCAGGAATATTTGATCAGCTGAAGCGGTATTACCTCAGTAACCCTCCAGATGTGTAGGAAGTCCCGCCCGCCGCTCTCAACATTGAACTGTGTGGTGAATCCTTCCTCGGCGCTGAAGTCCGGTATGTTAGGGAAGTACCAGAGGCGCATCCTGTCGATGTTTGTAAGCGCGTCCCATACTTTCTCTATTGGAGCGTTGTATCTCTCTTCTACTATGACCGGTTTATCGGAAGCTTTCATAAAAGCCCCTTTACATTTTTACGTAATAACTTTTTACGAGCGAGTTGTTGAGTATTTCAGTTTTTGTGTGACTGAATTTCTGCTCCGTCTCAATGCCGCCGAAGAGGGGAATGCCGCTGCCGAGCAGGATAGGTATCTTTGTGATTATCATTTCGTCTATCAGTCCGCGCTCGAGGAATCTTCTGATTGTCTCTCCGCCGTCGATATAGAGATTCCTGTAACCGCGCCCGTTAAGTTGAGAGACGATCTGATCCGGCGTTCCGCTCAGAATCTCTACCTTATCAGGATATTTCAATTGCTCTTTCTTTAGAGTAGTGCTTAAGAGGAAGACCGGCTTTGTATAAGGCCAGGTACCGAATGTCTCAACAGTCTGGTATGTGTTTCTCCCCATAACTATGGCATCGATCCGCTTTATGAAATCGCCGAACCCGAAGTCGCTTCCGTCAGGATTCGGTATCTCCATCAGCCAGTCGATGCTTCCGTCCGAACGCGCGATGTACCCGTCCAGACTTGTGGCTATGTAGATGATGTTAGACATAAAATTCTCTGTAAAATAACGGCATTGTTTTTAAGCCGCCGCCCATAACAGCAATGCAGCATTGAAAACAATTGCCAATGATTTTATAACTACTTTATCATTACTACCTACCTTAAAGAGCAACAAACTATTACAACCCAACTTTATAATTACAAAATTACCGTACAGTTTAATGCAGTCGGCTTGGAAAACTTGTTATATGGCTTTTAAATTAAAATCAAAATGTTATTCCAATAATTAAGTGATGCGTGTTGATTATCTGATTATCAAG
>CAZHHG010000139.1:0-4322 GCA_964532065.1 uncultured Melioribacter sp. | reverse complement strand
AGAAGGTTTCCCGGAAGTGTACCGGGCCAAGATCAACACTATTGAGCTGCCTATCATCGGAATCGCACCTACAACATACGGCACGAACACGGCTAAACGCGTCCGCTTTTCGATCCCCGAATTTATTCTACGCCAAAATGGAGATCAATTAATTAGCCTTTGCTTTACCCCCAGTTTTCATGACTGCGATATGAAACGAACCCGATCACTTTATCAGGTATATTGGAGATAACCTATTGATTACAAATGAAATATAAAAAAATAAAATATTTTATTTTCATATTGACGAAATCATCGAGAAGAAATAGAATTCAGCTGATTTATGAGAATTTTTGCAGATATTGTACGGCGAATGTGCCCCAGGAGAATTGCGAAATGGGCGGGAGTTTTCACACTGCTTGCCTGTTGTTTTACCTCTGCGGGGCTTGCACAGGAAACACTTGCCTCTCCTGAAAATAATGGCACGAACACGGCAGCCACGAATGTTTTTATCCCAAGCGACCCATTAATTTCCTTTATCAACCATTTCCCGGAAAAATTTGAGCTGAAGTTTAACTTAAAATCTTTTCTTGACGTCGGTGTAGTAACAACTTCTTATCGAATCCTGAGGGATGGGAAGGATAGAATCCTGCAAGTGACGTCCTCAGCCGATCGACTGGTGCAAAAACAAACGGATGGGGCTGAACCACAATTTATACTCGTGTCTGATGAAAAAAATCCAGATATTGAATATTTATGCCGATACGACAACGAATACTGGAGCGTTAATGAGAATCGAATAACAACGTGGACCAACCGGAATATCCCCGAAGAGAGAACCAACAGGTTAACCCAAGGGATGGAATTTATTGAAAGATTGCTGGAAGGGCCGCCTAAGATTTCTCCTTTTTTTAAAGATGCGATATGGAGCGATGAAAATCATTTCATCGTGAGAGATAAAGAGGGAAACGTTTATGTAGATGGGGAAATAAATCGAGACCCCGAAGGAAAAATAAAAGAGGTAATTACTACCTATAAAAAACCGGAAAAAGTGAACTCTGCTATTCCGGGTACTGAAATCTACTTTTTAAGAAAAGTTTGGGAGTGCTTGTATGAAAAAGATATCGGAGTTTCTTTTTTCCCCACTACAGTTAATAGATTCGATATTACCAGGAGAGTAAATGCATCTGAAGAATGGATAAGCACAAACAAGAATTTTTCGTGTTCTTTTTCTGAATTTAATTTGAATCCTGTGATCACATCTAAGGATTTTGCCCTGCACATTCCGCCAACCGATACAAACTATACCCGCTACTGGGTGTCTGGGACAAATATTGTTTACGAACATCCCCAAACTAAACAAGTTTTTCGTCTGCTAAATGCTGGTGAAACTGATGCTATGCGAAAAAAACAAGCAGAGCGTCACTTAACATCCCGTTACCTTTATGTGTCTCTCGCTATTATCCTGGGAATTGGAATCCTGATACTGACTTCAAAAAATAAAATGATAAAGTAATTTTAAAACTTTTATGAATAAGAAATATTATAGCCTGATTGTTGTTCTTGTTGGTATTATAGCAGTGGCTATTTCTGTGATATATAAACCAGCCACAAAGCCTCTCGAGCAATGCGATCAACCGCTCATCAGGGATGCGAAGCAAAAAGGAATGGACTGGGAAAAGCTGCCCTTCGTATCTGTTTCTGATACTAACAAGCTCAACGAGTATCTACGAAACATTCAGATAACTGGGGATGAATTGCTCAGTACGGATCAACGTGAAAAAGCATATACTACCTTCCTTTTACTGGCCCAGGCATATAGCGTGGGAACGTATGAGGCGTATATGCGCTTTCGCCTTCCGTCGGGTGCAAAATACGAAAGAAATGAAACCTTTATTGATATATGGATGCCTAAATGGAAACCGGATGATCCTGACTGGTTGCAGGAATTCCCCGATTCCAAGGTAGTTGTTCCCAAAGATGAAGATTTTCATCGTTGGATTGTACGAAAATGCTCCGAAGGAACTTTTTTCAAGGATTTTTGGCAGGGAGTCTGTGTTAATCCTGAAAAGATATATGCAGAACTGGGAACAACTAATTCATCAGGGTCCATTCTGAAGGCAGGTATTTATGTTCATTCAGGCGCTGAAGCAAAAAAAGATATCTTAGAAACCACCAGCTCCTATTATAAAAAAATAGTGAATTCAACATTCAACGCCGGAGGTGGGATTGCATTTAGCACCCCATCCTTTTTATTTTCATCTATTCCAAATGAAGGCACCGAAGAAATTGATTCTTCATGGAGAAGTTTGTCATTTTATTTTTTTGTTAAACCGATCTCTCCCGAACCAGTTGTTCCAATGTATGCGTTCTTTTTTTGGGATAAAGAATGTTCTCAATGGTTACCAGTTGAGCTGCTTGTTGGAAACGTACTTGTAGACGATAAGTTGCTGAGTTTTCCATAAAATTTATCTTATATAAAATATAATAATATGAAAATTAATATAATTAAGTTTATAATTTTAATTATTTCATCAAGCATCTTACTATCTGGATGTACTAAAAGAGAAGAAATCCAAAAAACATCAATTTCACCTCAACAGCTATTATTGAAGTTGAATGACTTATCTTATACACGGATCGCGGATACGAATTTTGCGCAACAGCTTTCTCTGTTTCCTATAAAAACAAAACTTAATATTTCAGAAGAACAATCTGAGAAATTGAAGCAAAGTCTGAAGTGTATGTTTTTAGCGTTTAATGTCGGAAACAAAGAGGCATACATGAGCTTTCGGACTCCTACTGGTCCCCAGTGGAAAATGAATTCGGACGTATTTAATAATACAATATCAAAATGGAAAAAAGAAACTAATTATTCTGGGAAAGAGAATATACCGTCTGAAACAGAGGCATTTGAGTTGCTGATCAACAAAGTCAGCAAAGGAACCTGTTATAAACAGTTTTGGCAGGGTGTCTGTTTTGAAGATTTGGATTCTAAAGCACTGGATTTTTTTGGGACGCCATCGTGCACAACCAACTATGGGGTCACCATTTATGACAGCAGTAGGTTCGAAAAATTGCCTGCCAATCTTAGTGAGAAAGAAACTAATATATATCCAAAATGGGAATGGTCTTTTATTCTTGGATATGGGGAAGAAATTATATTCAGAGAGAAACCAAATGCCAGGGAAATTTTAAGCAAGGAAGGAAAGCTCACCTATGCAGATTGTTTCTTTTTTGTTCTACGACAATCAGACTATCTCCCTCGTCCCATTTATGCACGATTTTATTGGAACAGTACCTGCCAAGTTTGGGTTCCATTCGACATAGCATTTGGAAATAAAAGTAGTTACGATTCAGAAAAAGAAAAATATATTTATGAATTATTTTGAAAATATCCTGCATGGGAATCTGTGCAGATCGGGTCCGTGCCCCGGAGAAGAATTTATTTGATCTTTGGTCTGTGAATGAAGATAGTCTGTATCAGGAAGAGGTACTAATTCAGGAAGAGGTATCATATGCAAATTCAGCTTGGTAAACGAAAAGGCTTCACCTTGATCGAGCTTTTGGTCGTGATTTCGATCCTGGCTATTCTGGCGGGAATGCTCTTGCCGGCACTCAGCCGCGCCAAAGAAAAAGCGCGTATTGTCCAATGCAAGGGTAACCTCAAAAATATCGGTATTGCCTTGACCCTTTATGCGGATGATAACGGGGGCCGTTTCCCCGACATGCGCAAACCTCCCTTCCGCCTGGAGGGGGAACCTGAGGGAGTATGCGGTTACTGGCCATGGGATCTATCCAGGCGCCTCACAGACCGCTTGGAACATTATGGGCTGGAGCGGAAACTCTATTTTTGCCCCTCCGCCCGGGAGATGCTCAAGGATATGAGCAACCGTTGGGAACTCTCACCCGATTTTCGCGTCAATAGCTATATGTGGCTCATCCCCGGCATCGCGGGTGTCAAAAACGAAGACTGCTGGGTTTTCACCCCCGAAGAGCACCGCCGTTGGGCCATAGGAATTCAGCCGCCGACGCGCTTTATCCCGCTACTCACCGACGCCGTGATTGGCCAGCGGAATATGGATGGAACCATGCGATACGATACGATTTACGGCGACAATGTGGATAGGACAACCCATCTGAAAGGCAATATGCCCGCGGGTGCCAATCAGGTTTTCACCGACGGTCGGGTGGAATGGTTTCCCTGGAAGAGGTTAGAAGACCGCTATTACTGGGTGCGCCCGAACGACACACGCTTCCACTTCTGAAATGGTACGCGAGAAGGGGATCGAACCCTTAACCTTCAGCTCCGGAGGCTGACGCTCTATCCAATTGAGCTACTC
>CAZHHG010000138.1:0-4449 GCA_964532065.1 uncultured Melioribacter sp. | reverse complement strand
GGCTACTTCGAAGGCGACCTTTTCATTGGGTGACCATTCGCAATAGACGTGCTCCTTGTAATGCTCAACGTTCTCTAAAATTTCGGTGGAAGGGGTCCCGGGGTATCCCACTGCCACTCTCACACCCGCTTCGTAGACGCCGCGGGCGATTGCCTCATTTCCAGATAGTAACTCTTTCAACTTCTGCTGTTCCTTTCAAGCAAAGAGACCAGCCTATCCCGAGCCGGTTCAGAATTCAATGTTTTTTCACCGGTTGTGTGTCCTGAAAAAACGAAACAACCGGTTTTCATCCACAGCGTGATCCTTGTAGTAATCAGCATAACTTCCCGGTTCGCAAGCATTCTGCTCTACGAGCCAATCAACAGTCGGATACTTCAGCCCTCTTACATTCGTGTTTGTAGGAATTCACAATGTCTACTGTGAATTAAAATAATCTATATTCCCCATGTTTCAACAAAATCTCGAATCGTTTCATAAACATTATCATCAAAATATGGATACCTATCTAACACGTTATTGACCCATTCAGGCCCGTGTTTGCCCACTTCTTTAATAAAACTTTCAAGTTCTCCTTCAGTAACCATGTAAATACCTAATTTTTTAAAAGATTCGTTAAGTGTCTTGAAACTATTAGAAGCATCGCCAGATGGAATGGCTCGATAACCTGAATTTTTAATATTATCCCAGCCGTTTTCATTTCTAATTATATTTTTAATATTTTTTATCTCTATATCAGATAAATAATTTTCAGAAGAAGAATTTAATATTTCTAAAATTTTTTCTCTTTTAATGTTATGTTTATTATTACTAATATCAGAATTAATAATTTTATAATCTTTTACATAATCATCCCATCTTCCATCTTTAGCCTCAATAATATTCTTAATTACATTTTCGTCTCTCAGAACATCAATATCAGGAACAACTACTAGTTTAACGTTAAGTGCCTTGAGTGCGGTAATCACTTTGGGCATACGATGTTTTCCACCGCAATGAATAAAGAGTGTCTCCGAATATTGTCCTTTTCTTTCTTTTATGTGAGAGAGAATTATAGAATATAGTTTGCAATCAGAATCACTTTCACAAAGTACAACAGAATTATAAAATAAACTATTCATTATTTCAGAATGTTTTAATAATGAATCTTTCCATATATAATCAAATTTCTTATTATCTAAAACTGAGAAGTAATTTTTGTTGTCTTCACGTGTGATTCGAATGATCTTAATTCGGTTTGGGCATGTATCTAAAAGCCCTTTTATAATATCTTTACTATGCGTTGAAATAAATGCTTGCTGATCTGTACTCAGCATTTCCCCCATGATATGGCCTAATATGTTGGCTTGAGGTGGATGTAGGAAAGATTCAGGTTCATCAATTAAATGAATACTATAAACATTATTAATTAAATAAAGAAGTACTCCGGTAAAACTACGGATACCATCTCCTTGAGATTGAACTTGAGGGCATTCTTTTAGAAAACTATCATATATATCTTGATGTTCTATTTCATCTGTATATTCATTTTGATTAATTTTTATATTCTTTTCATAAATGCGAATAGGAATAGTTTTGCCATTTAACCGATCTGGTGTTATATACTTATTAAACGCTTTATAAAAATTCTCGGAAACTTTCTTTCTGAAATCAGGATTAGAAATTAAATAATGAATAGGATGAGTTTTGTTTTCATCGCGATTTATCGATTCTACTGGTCTTGATATATTTAATCTATTTTCTGTATTTAGATAAGATACAAAGACAACCCTCAATTGTCTGAATGATTTTTCATTCCAATAGTTGTGGATATCATTCTTATCAAAGTATTTTCCTAAATAATTATAATTTATGCTGTTATTATCAAAATGTTTTATAGATATTTTTTCTAAAAAATCATTAAAATAATTGCTATTATTTTTATTACTCTTCTCAATTTTTATATCATTAATTATTAGAGTATTATTTTTACCTTCTGTAAGGGAATACATATCTTTTAGTGCATGGCTTTTTCCTACATTATTTGGTCCAACAAAAATAATTATATCACTTTTTTCTAGTTTTAATTCTACACCATTATTTAATGTAATTTCTGAAATAAAACCACCAAATCTCTCTTTTGAATCATTTGTAGTTTGGCAATCCGGTAATAAATCTTTATTTTCTTCCATACATTATCCCTCTAGTTTCATCTCGAGTTCGTTTTCTTCAAAACTGGATAGTTCCGAATTTTCAATACGGGCATCAGAAATGTCATCACATTATCATTTGTCCCAAAGAATCTTATGTGGCAGAATAACAGAAAAGGACTTTCTGTCAACAAATTTCATACTCGTATTATCCTGCGGCCTGCTGATCACAGCCGTTTGGTACCTCATATTACGCTCAAACCAATCGAATAGGTCACAATTATACTCAAATTTTAGTTACGATAAAAAATTATTTCTTTACTATACTTTTATACCAATAAATAAATAATGGTAAAATTAAAACAAAGAATATTATGCCGTAGACCCATGAGATGTTTCGCTCAGGAGTGTTTTCATCCGTTGTGGCCGCGGATACCGCAACTTGAAAATCAATATCCTGGGTAATATCTGTTAATGATTGTAGTTCACCCGTGTCAGATAAATATGTTTTAGTAACAGGGATATTCCCTTCTGCCAAAAGACGATTCTCTCCCACCCAGGTTTTGTCAGGAACGTTAAATTTGAAGATATTATCAGGAACCCCTTGCACTATATTTTCCACCTCAATCCATGAGGTCGTATTCATTATTTCCTCACGGGGACTGGTGCCTAAATGAGATGTGTGAACTATGGCTTTTAAAGGGAAATCCTGCCCCAGAATATTGGTCCATTCTTGAACATGGTATTCCGCATCTATCGTTTGAATATTCGCTTTTGATACTTTCTCTTTTTTGTATATCCCGTCTACGTAAATGCATCTTTCCTCTCCGTGATAAGCCCTATAGCTCTCCAGCATCGGGAAAGTTGCGTTTTCATTATGGATAGTCCATTGTGCCGGGACCTTCATTTTCCGCTTTTGAAATTCGATACCTGCCGAAAAAGGAGGTTCTATATCGCCCGCTCCATTTTTCCCGCCCAAGTATTCGCCTGCGCAAAAAGAAGCCCATAATAGCCGATAGCCGGCAGGCACTTTCCCCGAATAGATATTAAGGGAATGTTCATTACTTGGAGCCGGTTCTTCATTTGATGGTGCAAAATGCGCGAGCTCATACGTGTTGGTTCCGTTTTGAGAGCCATATTCAAAGGGTTTGGGAGGAAGGGCTTCCGCTGGTGAAAGCATTTCTTCCGGAAGTATCAACATTTTCCAATCTCCCTTGTTATAGTAGAAAGTAACAGTTGATGTGTTGGTATGCCCCTTCATCACAGGCAATGTAAAATAAAGCTTTCCTGTTACGGTATACCCATTCTGGAAGGCGGTTTCATTCTTCTGTGTTTGTGAATAGGCGGATGATATAGCCCATAAAGCCAGCAAACATCCAGTAAATATTATAACTCTATTATTCATAGAAAATGTTATTCTTGAATTACCAGGATATTATCTATCCCATGCCTATACGTGTAGGTGCGTGCTGCGCTCATAGTTTATCTTTCCAAAAGAATCTTATCCGACAGAATAACAGAAAGGGACTTTCTGTCAACCTGTTTTATGCGCGCATGCCTAAAAAAATATTTGCCCGGGAAATGGCTTATCCAAGCGAGATGGAAACGGCTCCGGGGGCAATATAGGGAGATTTGGGGCTAGGAGAGCTTCGGGGCCGGGATAAGCGGCATCGGACGGTCGTGGTCCAGGAAGCGAGCCCAGATGGATTCCATTTCGCTCCAACTGGAGGCCCGGCGCACCGCGTAGAGAAAATCGGCTCCGATTCCATCGCCGATAAAATTCAGAAATTTCTTAATTCTTTCCACGTGAGGCTGTTCACCGCTGCCAAGTGGGCCCAGATCGGTCGCCTCCCGGAGACGGAAAAGGTACTCCATGACCTGACGTCCGCTTGGCAGTTGAGGCGGGTTGCCCTCCAATGCCTGGCGGATTTGGGAGAAAATCCAGGGATTGCGTACGGCACCGCGGCCGATCATGAAGCCGGCCAGAGGGGAATTCTTCAGAATTTGGGCAGCGGCCAGAGGGGAGGAGATATCCCCGTTGCCGATGACGGGGCAGGTCAGAATCCGGGCGGCTTTCTCGATGGCATCCCAGTCGCATCGGCCGCCGTAGCCCTGCCGGACGGTTCGTCCGTGGATGCTCACCCAATCGGGGCGATATTGGTTAAAGAGGTTCAGAAGGTTCTCGAAAGAGGAGGTATCGGCATAACCCAGGCGGCACTTGACACTGAAGGGCAGGGCGATCAGAGGCCGCAGCGTCTTCAAAATCTCCTCGACCCGTGCAAGGTCTTTCAGGAGAGCGCCTCCGACATTTTTGCGGCAGACT
>CAZHHG010000137.1:0-4504 GCA_964532065.1 uncultured Melioribacter sp. | reverse complement strand
GGGGGTTCATCTTCAATAATTAATATTCTCATTTTCTACTCGTTTATTGTAATAACTGCTTCCCACAAATCGTTTTTCATTCCGTAGTTCAACTGCCATTTGCCAGGGTATCGTTCCTCCAACCGGGTTTTAACATACTTGATTCCGGTTCCTTCTTCAATTTCATTTTCACTTTGATCTTCTTTCAATAGTGAGCCATTATTTAAAAGTCTATACTCTATAAAATTATTTACTTTATTGAAAGTAAGCCAGAATTTTCCATCTTCTTTTGGTTTGAATGCATGAGTAAGTCCATTCTCAATCATTGTGTGGAAAAGTAGTGGCGGCACTTTCAACGTATAATCAATATTCTCTTTTATCAGTTCATATTTAGCTTCAAGACGGTAACCCATCAGCTCAAGATGAGATTCGCACAATTCAATTTCCTGAGAAATTGGAATCTCCTTTTCCGAAGATATTTTATTTATCAATCTATATTCTGTAGCAAGTGCATTAATTAGTTTCTCAGCATTATCCGGTTTTCGTTTTATTAGTGATCGGATGGATGCAAGTGTGTTTATAATAAAATGCGGCTGTATTGATTTCCGTAATAAATCTGTTTCCAACCGTAAAGAATGCAAACGGAATTCTTCATATAATTTATTCTGATACTTTATTTTCTGGCCAACTGCTGTAATCAAGCAATACCAGAAAATAAATAATCCGATAAGAAATAAAATCTTAGGATCAATAATTCTAAATGTTGGACTTATTACATATAGATAGAAATAAACGTAGAGAATAAATAATTGAGTATAACCGATGAGAGCCAGTTTCGATCCTGGTTTAATTTTTCTGATAGGTACTATTAACAAACCTATTGAATAAATACTTTCAATTGCATTGATAGCATGGTAATCGATAATAGGAAAAATCAAATCGATCCAATTGCATATTAACACTATACCTGTAAAAACAAGTAGATGTAAATACTTTCTCGATATTTCAAAAACATAAAGTATAAAAGCAACAGAAACCAATGATTGTGCTAACAATATTAAAAAGTTAGAAAGTAATAAATAGTTATAATAATTTATTGGTAGCCGGGCGGAAATTTGAAAATATGCTTTTGTGTAAAAAATTAATATTAGCAAAAATGAAAATAGTAAAAAGAGATACGCTCTAAATCTGTTATTTCCGATGAAAAGCATAAATGTAAAAAGAATGGCTATAGAATAACCACCGATAAACAAAACTGATTGATTAATTTCCGAATTGATTGCTTCCTGTCTTTGCGAAGCATATCCAAACATGATGAATCCAAAATCACTTTTGAGCACTCTTTGAAAATTGGAGATCCTGACGGCAAGGGTATGTTCTCCTTTTTTTAATTCCTCCGCCTTTAGCTTTCTCATTATAAAAGAATATCCATACTTCTCAGTATTTGCCGAATCACCTACTTTTCCATTAGTCAGGATTAACTCTCCATCCCAATAAACTTCAAAGGCATTTGCGAGATTTAAAAAAGTGAGTTGTAAAAAATCAAATTCTTTAAGATTACCTGATAAATTTATTTTAGCACGGAGCCAATAAATGCTTTCTGAAATGTTAGATAAGTCCTTTCGTAAAACAATTGCCCAGTTGCTATCGTTGTAATTGGGGTCTGACCAATGAGATGAATCGCCTGCATGGTAATTTAAGTTTATTAAAGAGAATTCTTTATTCAAAGTAAGATTAAATTCATAAGATTGTTGCGGAAGGGAGCTAGAGTTGAAGAAGAGAAGGAACCACAATGTGAAATATTTATAAATCATCCCGTTGGTTAGATTTATTTTCCACAAAAATAACAGAACTATCTCTAATATTTACAACAAATTTGCTGGGTTCTTAGAAGTAATAAAGGTATTTTATTTTGAAGACAGATACTCTATTACTCAACTCCATAGTTCTTGTATTGTTGAATCTATCATGAATTTCATTAATAGCTAAATAGATCCAGCTTTTCGGAGAGAATTGATATGAGAAGAGTCCGCCAAAAAAGATTCTCTCCATCTTATCGGTCGATTTAACGAATACATTATCAACATAGAGGTAGAAATTGAGGTCGTTGATCGGGGTAATCGAAATCCATGGCCTGGAATTGAATGTAATATCCTCTACATCACCGGACGGATTTCCTTCAATCCATATATCCAATGAAGTCCCGAGCCTGATAATGTCGGATGCTTTTAATGAAAATCCTGATCCTACCCATGAATAGAATGCCAGATAATTTCGGGCAAAGTTATATGTCTTTGTATATCCGGTATTAAGATTAGCGTTCCATGAAGGATTAATATTGAACCAGGAACTAAGGCTTAATTCGTATGAATCGTATTTAACATCAAGATCTTTCGACTTTCCCAAAGAAGCATTTATTTCAAATCCCCAGTTGCTTCTGAACTGCATGTTGTAACCGAAATGCCAGCCGTGATCTGTATAACCGTCCACTTTTTCGTATTCAACGAACGGACCAGTATAAATTAAAATCTGGGAAATTGCACCTTCCTGCGGGTACCAGATCGGCCCGGTAAATGAAACAAAGTTGGCTGTTCCTCTCCAAGGAACATACCCTACCTGATCAACATTAAATTTTTCACCAATATATCTGCTTCTTATACCGGTGACCCATGTCTCAGCAAAATTGACATATCCTAAGGAGGTTGCAAAATCACCTTCTGAATTTTTTATAGAACGGGCAATCTGATAAGAGAACTGCCAGGAAGGTCCACGGAATGCTCCGTCGATATCAATGACCCCGTATGTATCATCGCCAGTCTGCTTACCAACGAACAACACTCCGATATTCGAATTATCCAGAATTTGTTTTTTTACTCTTCCCGAAATGAAAAATGCCGATGGTTCAATCCCGGGAGAGCCGTTGTAATTTGTAAAATCTTTTTCAGGAGTCCGTGCAACAAATCCTCCGTATTCCCAATCCTCGTATCGTCCGAATGCTTTTGCACCGAAAACTATCGGGACCTCTCTGCCGTCGGGTAATTTTTTTCCGATCCTTCTCGAATAAAAAAGTTCTAACGGTGTATAGAAACCGGTATTTCTCTGGCGTCCGGAAGGCATGAATATTTCATTGCCCTGAACAAAGAATGGTCTTCTCTCAGAGAAAAAAGATTCATACCTGGAAATATTAAAATCGTAAGGATCGGCTTCGATTTGTGCAAAATCCGGATTTGCAGTTGCCTGTAATGTAAGCTGCGGTGAAGGATTGTAAAAAATATCGAGACCCGCATTCGGGTCCATCTTATATTTATTATTACCGAGATAAGTGATCTTACCGAAAGCCGTCGGATAAATCTCCAGATTCAATCCTTTAACAGAGGGTTTGAAATTTTCGAAAACGAGTTTGCCGAACTTTGAAATTCTCTGTCCCTCATTCTGTTCATATTTACACCAGTAGAGGTCTTCGGAAATCAGCGGGATCCATCTGTCCAGATCAAGTCCCCAGAAATCAAGATCTTCATTGTACTGGATCGATTTATATGGAATCTCAATTTCAACTACATAACCCCAGTCGTAAATCCTGCTATCGGAGAACCAGATTCCGTCCCAGCTGTAATCTCTGTTCCGCGCATCGTCGAGGAGCCTGCAATCAGCGCGCACCCCCGACGCGCTGACCGCAAATTTGTAAGCTGTTCTCCTGTCCCCGAAAGTATCCAGCATTAAAGAGACGATGTCCCCTCCGCCATCGTCAAGTTTGCCGGTATTCTGCTGTATATTCTCAATATTGTCGTAGCAGACAATAAGGCAATAAAGAGAATTTTCGGTAGTTAAAATTTTAGCATATGTATTTTTTGAAGGATCTTTGCCATAATAAGGAGATAACTGAAAAAATCCGTTTATTTCCGGAGCTTTATCCCATTCAGAGTCAATAATACCATCTAATATTATCGGTGTGTCGATTTTTTTTAAAGGGACAACTTTTTCATCATTATTTGCACTGCAAAGGAGAGGTACTAAAAAAAAGAGTGTAAATAATTTTTTCATGTACTTTCCTTTTTTCTATGAACTTTAGACGGCACCCTCTTTTAAAAGGTTGCATCATTAGAAGGAATCCCTGAAAATATTTTTTCCCTTGAGATTGAATTGATTTTTGAGAATGATTCTCGTTAATTTATCCCTGAATCAAAAATGAAAGAGAAGTTAATTTTTATATTGTTGTGTCCTCTATTTTTCCCCCAACAGGTTAAATCCGGTTCCGCCGTTTCATCCGACTCATACTGCGAACTAGCCCGGCAGGATACTGTTGACGGAGGGGAGAAAACAATTCTTCATAAAAAGGGAATTGATGCGCTTGTTGCAGGCGATACATTAACCGCAGCGGATTATTTCCGGGAATCGATCCGGAAGTTCAAGGATGCAGCCTCATTTTATGAGTTAGGCAGAATTTATTTATTACGGAATACACACTTATCCCGTAATCTCGCTTATGAAAATTTCAGAAGCGCAGTTTTAAGAGAACCGGATAATC
>CAZHHG010000136.1:0-4510 GCA_964532065.1 uncultured Melioribacter sp. | reverse complement strand
GTGCTTAAAGGCGATATGAGCTTTGTAGGACCGCGGCCAGAACGCCCTTCCTTTGTTGAAAAACTTTCTGAGGAAATTCCGCTCTATAGAAGACGCTTAAAAGTAAGACCCGGTATTACCGGCTGGGCTCAGGTGAAACATAAGTATGATGAAACTATCGAAGATGTTAAAGTTAAATTGCGCTACGATCTTTTTTATATCGAGAATATCAGCCTTAGAATGGATTTTAAAATTCTTTTCAGGACAGTATTTGTTGTTCTTTTCGGTAAAGGTCATTATGATTAATTTATTTGAATCAGATTATTTTCTAATATGAATTCCATAAAATGAAAACTATAGTAATAATACCGACATATAACGAACTGAATAATATTCAGAAATTAATTCCGGAGATTCTAGAACAATATCCCGGTATTCATATTCTTGTCGTTGATGATAATTCTCCAGATGGTACTGCAGCTCATGTTGAACTGTTATCAAAGAATGATAAAAGAATTAATCTTATCAGGCGCTCCGGCAAGATGGGTCTGGGAACCGCATATGTTGCCGGATTCAAATTCGCTCTTCAGAATAATTTTAATGCGGTTATTCAGATGGATGCCGATTTCTCCCACGATCCGAAGGAAATTAGAAATTTTCTCGAGTTAATTCCGATTTACGACCTTGTAATCGGCAGCAGGTATATTTACGGCGTAAGGGTAATCAACTGGCCAATACGTCGTTTGCTATTAAGTTATTTTGCGAACCTCTACACCCGTGTAATAACAGGTCTCCCGGTTAAAGATGGTACCGGCGGATTTAAATGTATTAGAAGAGAAGTACTTGAATCGATTGATCTCGACAGGATCCACTCTAACGGTTATTCCTTTCAGATCGAAATTAATTTTCTCGCCTGGAAGAAGAAATTTAGATTGACCGAGATGCCGATTGTTTTTGTTGATAGAGTAAAAGGGACATCTAAAATGTCTAAAAAAATTGTCCGTGAAGCCGTCTTCATGGTTTGGAAACTAAGATTTAAAAGTTTATTCGGATCGCTGAAATAATGAATAACCTGATCGATCTCTCAATCATAATTGTTAACTATAATGTTAAGGAGTTCCTTCTCAATCTTCTTCAATCGATAAGGAACGGTCTTAATAATATTAGAGCCGAGATTATTGTAGTTGATAATGCGTCCGATGACGGGAGCGTTGAACTTCTGAAAGAGAGATTCCCGGAGGTTAAGTTAATAGTCAATTCCTCCAATGTCGGTTTCGGTGCGGCAAATAATCAGGCGCTTCAGATTGCTGAAGGAAAATATCTCCTCCTTATCAATCCTGATACAATAATTAAAGAGAATACACTTAAGGAGATGATCGGCTTTTTCGAAAACCATCCCGATGCCGGAATCGCCGGGTGCAAAGTTCTTAATCCGGACGGCACGCTTCAGCTCGCATGCCGCAGAGGTTTTCCCGGCCCGTGGACTTCGTTTACGAAAGTGATGGGTCTGAGCCGTCTCTTTCCTAAAAGCCGATTGTTCGCACGATACAACCTCACGTTCCTTCCGGAAAACGAGACTTACGAAGTTGATGCTGTAAGCGGTGCGTTTATGATGCTGAGGAGCGAACTCTACCGCAAAATCGGCGGCTTCGATCCGCGCTTCTTCATGTACGGTGAGGACCTCGATCTCTGTTACAGAGCTCAGAAATCCGGTTATAAGGTTTTTTATGTCCATACCACCGAGGTGATTCACTTCAAAGGCGAAAGCACAAAAAGAAGCAGCATGGACGAAACAAAAGTATTTTATGATGCTATGCATCTCTTTGTCCGTAAACATTTTTCTTCCTCGTTCTTAACGGAATCAATTCTGCAGGTCGCAATCATTTTAAGGAAACTGATTGCGTTTGCTAATGTCTATAAGCTTGCTCTTGCCAGTATAATTATCGATTTTGTAATTGCTGCAGCCGCTGTCCGTGCTGCTGAATCGATCTATTCGAATGATAATTGGAACGGATTCCCAGAGTTCAGTAAACCCTGGGTCTATTTCATACCCGCTCTTATGCAGGTCGTTATTTCGTTGTTGAATGGAAATTATAAGAAAAAATCTCTCTCTACTCTTAGAACAATAGCTTCTCTCTTCTACGGATTTATTATTCTGAGCGCGTTTACATACTTCTTCAAACAGGTTGCCTTCAGTCGTGCGGTCGTCCTTATTACTTATATTATTCTCCTTGTGTTATTTCCTCTCTGGCGGATTTTTCTAAAAGGAATTTTCAGAATAGGACTGGAAAGTGATACTCGAAAGTCGCGAACCTTAATCGTTGGCAGTGAGAAGAAAGCTTTGGAACTAACAGGTAAACTCAAATCAGATTTCAGCAATCTCTATCAGGTTGTCGGTTTTATCGGATTGACAAGAAGAAACATCGGAAATCAGATCGGTAGTTACAAAGTCCTCGGTACTCTCGAGAACATTAAAAAAATTATTGCGGATGAAAAAATAGACAGAGTGATTTTCTCTTCGGATGATATTTCGTTCGATCAGATGTTCTCCGCTGTTTCCTCCTCGCAGGGAGAAAATGTTGAGTTCATGGTTGCCGGCAGGGAGCTCGATTACCTGGTTGGCAAATCATCTATTAAAATGCTCGACGATATTCCACTCCTGAAAGTCCAGTATAATATTTCCTCAATTGCGCATCGTATTACAAAACAGATATTCGACTTCGGTTTCAGTTTAATTTTAATTTTACTTTTGGTTTACCCTTTAATATATTTGATCCACAAGTTCACATCTAAGAAGAGCGATTTTTTTCAATTCATTCTAGGAATTCCGTCGGTACTTGCCGGGAAAAAGAGTTTCATTGGCCCTTTGAATTCTTCTTTTCACGGCGAACTTTTTATTGGAAAACCGGGATTGACCGGATTGTGGTTTATTGAAAGTGTGGACAGGCACGATCCTGTTGAGATGAAAAACCTGGATCTCTTCTATGCCAAGAACCAGAATATCTGGTATGACATGGAGATCCTGGGAAGAACTTTTTCTAAAATGTTTTTTAGGTCGGAGTAACAATGGCAAAAAATGTTCTTGATTTCGAAAAACCTATTATTGAATTAGAAAATAAAATTGAGGAGATGCGTAAATATGAAGGGCATCTCGATATTTCAAATGAAATTAAAACTCTTGAAGAAAAAGTAAACGAACTCAAAAAAAGTGTTTATGATAATCTTACACGGTGGCAGAGAGTTCAGCTTGCCCGCCATCCCGAAAGACCCTATACTCTAGATTATATCTATATGATGACCGAAGGATTCATCGAACTCCACGGCGACAGGCAGTTCAAGGATGATCATGCAGTTGTTGGCGGATTCGCAAAACTGGATGATTTCAAAGTTATGTTCATCGGTCAGCAGAAGGGGAGGGATACTAAATCGAATCTCTTCAGAAATTTCGGAATGATGAATCCTGAAGGTTACAGAAAAGCTCTGCGCCTTATGAAGCTTGCTGAAAAATTCGGTAAACCTGTTGTTACACTCATCGATACTCCCGGTGCTTATCCGGGATTGGAAGCCGAGCAGAGAGGACAGGCCGAAGCAATCGCGCGCAATCTCCTTGAAATGAGCCGGCTCAAAGTTCCGATAATCATTGTTATTATTGGTGAAGGCGCCAGCGGCGGGGCTCTCGGTATTGGTATCGGCGATCGTATCCTGATGCTCCAGAATACCTGGTATTCGGTTATTAGTCCCGAATCCTGCTCAAGTATTTTATGGAGAAGCTGGGATTATAAAGAGCAGGCTGCCGAAGCTCTAAAATTAACGGCCGAGGATCTACTTAAACAGGAAATTATCGACCGTATTGTACCTGAACCTCTCGGCGGTGCGCATAAAAATCATGAACTGATGGCCGCGACACTAAAGCTTACTCTTAAAGAAGAACTATCGGCGCTGATGAAAATCAAACCTGAAAAACTGGTTCAGAACAGACTTGAAAAGTTCGGCAGGATGGGTGTGTTTGTTGAATAAATTTTTCCGGAGAATCCGTTAATGATTTCTCATACTACTGATATTCGTGTACGGTATGCCGATACGGATAAAATGCAGTTTGTTTATAACGGGAAATACCTCGAATACTTCGAGGTGGGGAGAACAGAATTACTCCGCTCGGTTGGTCTTGCATACAGCGAGGTGGAAAAATCGGGTTATCAGCTGCCACTCCTTCAGGCCGGATTAACTTTCAAACAACCGGCAAAATATGACGATCTATTATCAGTAACTGCTCTTGTAAAAGATCTCTATTCACCTAAAGTTCATATCGAGTATGTGATTAAAAGAACGGGAACCGAGGAAATTATTGCCGAAGGATTTACAACGCATGTTTTTATGAATGCGGAAACTAAAAAGGCTGTAAGACCTCCCAAATTATATATTGACATTCTTGCTCCTTTTTTCCAGAAATGATAATAGATTACTTTTTTCCGGTGTCATCTTTTATCTATGAATTATAATGATCGAAAAAATTAAAGAACTTACCAGAGAC
>CAZHHG010000135.1:0-4830 GCA_964532065.1 uncultured Melioribacter sp. | reverse complement strand
GGAAGAGGTATGAAAGGTCCAGAGCACTTCAAAATGATAGAAGAACTATCCGATCTTCTTGGAGCAGCATCAGGAGCTTCCAGAGCCGTAGTAGATGCCGGATGGCGGCCCCACGGTGAACAGGTTGGCCAGACAGGCAAAACAGTTTCACCAACATTGTATATTGCACTCGGCATTTCAGGCGCAATTCAGCATCTGGCAGGAATGCGTTCTTCAAAGTATATAGTTGCAGTGAATAAGGATAAAGACGCTCCGATCTTTCAGGTTGCCGATTACGGAATAGTCGGCGATGTGTTTGAAGTAGTACCAGCATTAATTGAAGAGATAAAAAAAATCAAATCATAGGATATTGTGAACAAGGTTCAGGTAGAAATATTAGGTCTCTCCGCCAGTCCATCGGCTGGCGGAGCTTATGCTCTCCTTCTTAAAGAAGTATTCGGGGTTAGAAGGCTTCCGATAATAATCGGTTCTTTCGAAGCTCAATCAATCGCACTTGAAATGGAGGGGATAAAACCGCCCCGTCCCCTTACACATGACCTACTGAAAAACCTGATTGATAATCTGGGAGCGACTGTTACAGAAATTATAATTGATGAATTAAAAGAGAATACATTCTACGCAAAGATTAAAATTGAAGTGGCCACATTATCCAACGAAATAGATTCACGTCCAAGCGATGCTATAGCGCTTGCCGTAAGGACCGGAGCACCTCTTTACGTTTCCGAGGATGTAATGCGTATCGCCTCGTTTGTACCTTCAAGTGAAGAAATTGATGAAACTGATGATCTCCCCCATCCACATGAATCCGAAGGGAAACCCCGCAAGAAGAATATTCCCGAGACAAAATTAGCACAGCTGCAGGATCAGTTGAGAGAAGCCATTGAAAAAGAGGATTATGAAAGGGCAGCAAAAATCCGGGATGAGATAAACAAGCTTTCGGGAACTCAGAATTAATTAAATATAATCTTCCCGATTTCACATTCGAGACATTTATTCTTAGAACAATAATTTCTGAATAGATCAATCATTCCCTGAGCGAGAACCGATCTCCTAACACTATCATTCATATTCAGAGATTTTCCGACGTCAACAACTATCTGATTTTCCGACCGCTGTTCGTAAATGGAATAGATCTTCAATATTTTCTTAGTGATATTCGGGCTGCCGAATACTTCGAAATAAACCGCAAAGAAAGGAAGAACAACATTAATCACTATTTCATCGGCTCTTGTGGCTCCAACAAAATATTTAATTTCGCTGCTTGCCGCCTGATCCAAAGTGTAGTGGTTTTTCCAGAAACCATCGGATTTTATTACAAACAAGGACCTGAGCGAATTAATCAATACTGTCAGGTTATGAATCTCCGTTATCTTCTTAGCAATAATATTTATCATATTACCGTGAAGAAGTTCTTTCAACAATCGCGCACCGGCAGCCAATCTAATTGTGGGGAAATTCTGAGGCCGTAGTCTAAAAAAATGCCAGTTAGATTCTTCCATATACCTGCCGTCATAAAATGGTTTTACAGCGTTCCAGTTTAAGAGAATCCGTTCAATATAATTTTTTGAGTCAGGGCTATTAACTTTATCCGCGGATTTTGCCAATCCGCTTATATAAAGGAGGAGAGCTTCGTATTTGTCAACCAGTATTCCGTCGCTCTCAATTTTTTTAAGGAAAGAGATATTCGCGATTTGAGCCAGTTCATTCATCTGGACTTTGTTTTTGGAATAACCGAGTGCCTCGAACAGGAGTTCGTAAAAAAGCTGCTGCCACAATAATTTATTCGAAAAATCCGAGTGCTGGAATTTTTTCTCATGGAATCGGGATGAAAGTTCGTAACCGATTACAGGCTCTTTAATATTAAGTTCATTAAGGAATTGAATTTCTTTCAATCTTTCAAATATCCGGTTACATTTTTTATGAAACCGGTCGACACCCAGTTGAGAAAGAAATTTTTCTTTTATTTCACTGCTAATGGAAACAGAAACTGAGGAGCATTTCATATTAGTGACTACTTCCTCATTATCCTCGCTTACAGACTGTTTCAGGTTTTCAATTAAAGAATCATCAATAAATCGTGCCAGACAGATGGATGGCACCTTCCTGCCATTACGTGTATAAACATGAGGCTGATGATTTTTATTAATAAAAGTGGCATGGAGTATAACGCTGTTATACTTATTATCGATATTATGACCGTGATTTTTCCAATCGGTATAACTGCTGTCTATCTCTATATCGCCAATGTAAGTAAGATTACCGATCCGGATACGTGCGTTTTTAAAGTCGGGTCCGGCAAAGTCATCGTTTTTACTGCCGGTATCGAGGATTGAAATGTCGTCACCTGTCTCTGTTTTCAGAGAGGATTTGTAGGATTGTTTCTGCCACACTTCATACAGCAAGCTTTCGGGAATCTTTATATCAGAACTCATAGTCCATGAGTTTGTATTGTTATCTGACTAAGAAAAAGTCGCTGCTCTTAAACTGCGGTTCAAGTTAATATTTAAATTGTCAAAATGCTATAACTTATTTTGAAATTATACGCGCTACAGAATCATTCATAGAAGAGATGTATTCATAAGCCTTACGTCCGAAGTTCTCGGAGTCGTCGCAATAAATCAAAGCCCTGCTAACATTGATAAGGAAATTATTATTGTTGGCCGAGTTAAACGCAGAGACAACTTCGTTCAAGTCGCCACCCTGGGATCCGACGCCGGGTAGAAGAACTGGCAAGTCCCCGAAAGAATTAATATTATTCTGAAGTTCTGAAAGATTCGTAGCTCCGAATACAATGCCGCAGTTTTTTTTATCATTCCAACTCAAAACGCTACTAATCACTTTCTGATAGAGAAACGTATTATCAGCGAGCATCTGCTTTTCAAAATCTGCTGATCCCGGATTAGAAGTTAAAGCCAGAATGAAATTCAATTTTTCATGATAATTGAGAAAAGGTTCAAGGGAATCAAAGCCCATATACGGGTGAAGCGTAACCGCATCGAAGCCGAAATGATCGAAAACCGATTGAGCATACATAAGGGAAGTATTACCGATATCGCCACGTTTGGCATCTGCAATTAATAAACCCGGAAGATTCTTAAGGTATTCAAGTATTCTATGGATATTGTCAAATCCTTCTGAGCCATCCTTTTCATAAAAAGCAAAATTGATTTTATATGCAGCAGCATAGCGGTGAGTATTATCGATTATAATTTTATTGAATTCTTCAACAGGATTAGAGTTTTTTAAGAGGTGTTTGGGAATCTTCCTTATGTCGGTATCGAGACCTACGCAAATATGGAACCCGCTATTAAATCTTTCATTCAGTTTTTGAATCGCGTTCATCATAGCCCCATATTTTTTAGGTATGCATTTTTCTGTTACGGTAAATGTTAAGGACAATACCCATCATAATCATATTAATAAGAAGGGAGCTTCCGCCGTAGCTAAGGAACGGAAGAGGCAGACCAACAACAGGAGTGATGCCAATATTCATTCCGATATTAATAGCAAAATGACTGAACATCAAACTAAGGATTCCGACGACAATCAATACACTGAATCTGTCCTTGGCAAGATTGGAGATATTGATCAAACGAATAAAAATAATAAGGAACAGGGCCAGAACAAGTACACTTCCCAGAAATCCGAACTCTTCGCCTATCACACAATAAATAAAATCTGTCCACTGTTGAGGTATAAATCTCAATTGTGTCTGGTTACCCTGAAGGAAACCTTTTCCGGCAAATCCGCCTGAGCCGATTGCAAGTTTTGCCTGGAGGGCGTTATAACCGGAGCCGAGGGGATCCATTGAGGGATCGAGAAAGGATTCTATTCTTTTCTGCTGATGCGGTTTCAGGATTCTGAACGCATAATCAAAAAAGAAACTAGCACCCAAATTAATAACGAAAACAGTTATGCTGTTAAAAAGGTCTCTTTTAAAAAGGAAGAGTGCTATAACAACCATAATAAGAGAAAGTATAAATGTAAATGTTCCGAACAAAGAAGCAATTACAACAACACCCGGGGATATGACCACAAAGAGGCCGAAGAGACTTATACCACTCCAATAGATTAGAGAGAGTGTAATAATAACAAATACAATAGCAGTACCAGTATCGGGTTCAAGCAGAATCAGTATTACAGGCAGAAATCCGATAACAAGGGCCGCACCGATATCTTTAATATTGTTAATATCACGATTCTTATAAGTAAGCCAGTGAGAAAGACAGAGAATGGTTCCTAGCTTGGCAAATTCTGAAGGTTGAAAACCTATCGGTCCAAAACTTATCCAGCTCTTCGAGCCATAGACTGTTTTACCGGCAAAAAGAACTAAGAGAAGAAGCAGAATGGAAATAAGATAAGAAGGGATAGCAAGCATTTTAAATAACTGTTGCGGAAGAGAGAAAACAATAAAGAATGCAATCAGAGAAACGATTGCGGAATAGAGCTGTTTCTGAAAATTGCCGCCCGCAGTCGGATGATTTACGGTTGAACTATAGACAGCAATCAGTCCAAGTATTGTAAGGACAACAAATGGTAGAAAAATTGAAAGATCGAATTTATCCTGTAGTTTATAATTAATCTGCAATTTAACGTATCTCCATTCCTTTAAGCTCACTCAAATAGTCACTTTGAATTATCTGTGTAGCACTTCCTTTCTCCAGATAAGCTTTAATAACATCTCTTGCAATCGGAGCAGCGTGAACGCTTCCGAAACCGACGTTCTCCACTACAACAGCAATAGCAATTTTAGGATTTTCATACGGAGCGAAACCCAGAAAGACCGCATGATCATCGCCGTGCGGATTCTGTGCAGTACCTGTCTTACCA
>CAZHHG010000134.1:0-4881 GCA_964532065.1 uncultured Melioribacter sp. | reverse complement strand
TCCTACGCAAGGAGTCTCTGGCCCGGTAAATTAAAAGGGATTGATGCGTTTATAAAGGGACATTTTTTTGCTATCGATTCCGGAACAGCTCTCTTCAAAGGTTTTGTACTCGGCAATGCCCTTGCATTAAGTTATCTGATTGTAGGGCTTGTTCTAAATCAGCCTGATGCTAAAATATTCTTATCGCCGGCAGGATTAATGGAGGGATTCGCTTCCTACATACCGGTGCTTGCTACAATACTGGATGGTGCATCAGTATCTATTATGGCTGCTATCAGTGTTCCGTTTTTTATTGTTAACATCTCTTATCAGAGATGGAAAAGAAAATGGATTTCAATACTGTTATCAGGATTAGTCACAACCCTGGGTTTTGTAATTGCATCTACTCCACCTTCTTTAAATAATTTTGCGGTTAATCTGTTTGCCGGATTTATTTTCGGCTGCGGTATTGCATACATCTATTTCCTTTTTGATGTTCTTACAATTATCAGTTTGAGTTTTACTTCTGTTCTGGTATCGCGCGGATTTGTTTTATACGCTGCCGACAATCCGGTATACGAATGGAACCTCGCATTCCTTATCATTGCATATCTTACAATTCCAATTATTTATCTTGTCAGCCGTATAAGAAAGGAAGAATTTGTTCTGGGTAATTACGGATTGCCTTCACACATTCAGAGAATTTCAGAACGTGAAAGACTCAAAAAGGAGATGGAGATTGCGGCAAAAGTTCAGTTAAGTCTTCTTCCAAAAGAGGAACCGGTTATTCCGGGTTATGAAATCGGAAGTATTTCAATTCCTGCCGTTGAAGCCGGTGGCGATTATTACGATTTTGTAAAACTGAGCGGTAATAAGGTCGGAATTGCAATTGGCGATGTGAGCGGTAAAGGAATCGGCGCTGCAATTTATATGACACTTACAAAAGGGATTCTCCAGGCACACGCAGAGGAGAATATTTCTCCTTCGAATGTGCTTGTAAAAGTGAACAGGCTTCTTTACAAAACAATTGAAAAGAATTCTTTTGTAAGCATGTTTTACGCAATTCTCAACGTGAATAACCACACTATCTCTTATTCGCGGGCAGGACACAACCCCGGAATTTTATGCAGTCAGGAAGCCGCCGGCACACGACTCCTTTTAAGCAAAGGAATGGCTCTTGGATTGGAAGAGGGTTCTATATTTTCTTCAACGCTTAAAGAAGAAGAGATTGAAATAAAAAGCGGGGATCTGTTTGTTCTCTACACCGACGGATTTACAGAAGCGATGAATGAAAAACATGAACTGTATGGTGAAGATACCCTCGTAAAACTGCTTGAAAAAAACAGGCATCTTCCGGCAAAAGAATTGATTCATCTCGTTCTAAAGGATGTAAGAAAGTTTGTTGATAACTACCCTCAGCATGATGATATGACTATGGTAGTATTGAAGAGAATCTGAAGAGCATAATAAAATATTCAGCACTTTATTGACTGTATTGATTCAATAAACTCCGGTTCAGGAAACAAACAGACTCTTTGAGGAAAAGTCGGGATCACATGTAAGGTGAACACCAAGTTTTCTTAAGCCCGCCTCATCCCCTCTTGTCGGAATATGAGTAATATGAACTTCACACCCTTCAAGTTCTTTCAGTTTCTCAAGAGCCATCTGTGCCGCCGGATTCGATATTGCGCTTATACTCAACGCAATAAGAGTTTCCTCAAGGTCGAGACTCATCACCTTACCGTTTAAAATTTCTTTTTTGAGAAACTGGAGCGACTTCATAATATTCGGCGGAAGCAGGTTAAGATTGTCGGGTAATGCGGCCAATTTTTTAGAAGCATTCAGAATTAGACTTGACGCCGCATGCATGATAGGAGAATTTTTTCCGGTAACGATTGAGCCGTCCTTCAATTCTATTGAAGCACCAACAAAGACCCCTTCATTCCCTTTTCCCTTTTTTTCGGCATCGAGAGCAGCATCTCTTGCAAAACGGACTACGACACGGTCCTCCACCTTTGCACCGATATTCTTCATAATCATTTCCGACCTTTGAAGAGTCTCGGAATCCACAAATCCCATCGCATATTCAGCAGAGCATCTGAAATATCGTCTTATAATTTCCTGATGCGCCGCCTGCTGTACAGCTGTGTCGTTAACAATTCCGAATCCAGCCCTGTTTACTCCCATATCGGTCGGGGATTTATAAACCGATTCCTCCCCCGAAATTTTCTCAAGAATTCTTTTCAACAATGGGAAAGCTTCGATATCCCTGTTGTAATTAACCGTTCTTTCGTTATAAGCCTCGAGATGATGGTGGTCTATCAGGTTAATATCTTTCAGATCAACCGTAGCTGCTTCGTATGCTACATTTACTTTATGATTAAGCGGAAGATTCCAGATCGGGAAGGTTTCGAATTTGGCGTAACCGGCTTTAATACCTTTTTTATGCTCATGATATAACTGGCTGAGGCATGTAGCCAGTTTACCGCTTCCGGGTCCGGGACCTGTTACAACTACAATCGGTTTAGTTGTTTCGATATACTCGTTTGAGCCGTATCCCTGATCGCTTACGATAAGATCAACATCGGTCGGATATCCTTTCGTGAATTTATGAGTATATACTTTTATACCTCTTCTCTCCAGTTTGTTTTTAAATGCCTTTGCAGACGGCTGTTCGTCGTATCGGGTAATTACAACCGCATTAATATTGATGTCCCATTCTTTAAAATCGTCTATCGTTTTAAGGGCATCAGAGTCATAAGTAATTCCGAAATCAGCCCGTACTTTTTTTCTTTCGATATCGCCCGCAAAGATGCAGAGGATAATATCAATTTCGCTTTTGAGGTTCTGAAGCAATCGCATTTTCACATTCGGATCAAATCCGGGCAATACCCGAGAGGCATGGTAATCGAAAAGAAGTTTACCGCCGAACTCGAGATAGAGTTTATGGTTAAATCTCTCTACCCTTTTAAGAATTTCCGCTGTCTGTTCTGTTAGATACTTTGTATTATCAAAACCGGGAACCGGGATCATGCTTGAGCCTCATCAATGAAATTAAAAGGAGAATAAAATGAATTACATAATGAAGTTAGTGAAATATGCTCTTATAGAAAATTTTTTTTTGAATATCGTGATTCGTATTATTCTACGATCGTGAACTTACGTTCAGTCCTTGTCTTAAGTCCGGAGATGTTGTCCGTTACAGAAATTTCAATCAGGTACTCACCCGGCAAATAATTCCCGTAATCAATCCGGTAAAAGATTTGCGGATCATTTTCTATTGTCCTGTATCCCGAAGTTAAAGTTATTCTGCCGTCACTCGTGATGCCTAAAAAATTCAAGACCGATGAAACAAATCTCTCTAAACCGGATTTTTCCTCCCTGCCAGAATCACTTATGGTTATATTCTGTTCAAAATCGGTCAATCCCTTTTCATCTTTTACTAAATTATAAATCTCATAATAAATATAAACGGGTTTACTTTTCATTATTATGTTCCGCGGGATCGGTTTTATGAAAATATTATTGCGTTGAAAAGAAATGCCGTTAGAGTTCGCATCAGACACATCTTCGGCAAAGCAGAGATCGCTTATATCTATTTTTTCATTACTGAATCTCTTAATTCTCACAGGACTGCGTGAAGAAAAGGTCCCCTTGTCAAACTCGCGGATAATCTCGAAAGCTGTAAAGCCGGTATCCGGTGGAACAGTGAAATTTAAATTCATCGCAATCTCCTCACCCTCTTTGCTATCGATAGTAATTCTATCACGCCTGCTGAACTTTTGAACATAATCGTTATTAAAGAAATAGAAACCGGTATTCAGAATCTGCTTGCCGGAAGAAGTACTATTAGAATCGGGTAAGAAGCAATACAGGTAAAGATCGGTATGGTTCCTTTTACTGCTTTTAAACTGGAGAATTGAATACGATGCCTCTATTATCGGTCCTTCAAATCTTGGCCGGTAAGATGACGGGCGTTCTTTCCTCAGGTATTCCGCAAAATCATAATAATTGCCCGGAACCTGCGGAACTATTTTATCTTTTTCCGAAGCAGGCCAGACGAATTGAAAATTTCCGCTCGAAGCCATATCTGTGAAAGCAATATCCATATCGCTATAAGTCCAGACTTCGGTTTTCATTTTAACTTTTATATCGTCCATCTGCGGTCTTATCCGCAACTTATTCAACGGCTCGCCGTATCTGACAACAGTTTCTCCCATGTTCGTTTTCCAGCCTTTCATTCCGTCTGAATTCAGATTGAAATGCAAATCGGCATATGTAACACGCGCATAATGCTCGAGGAGGCGTTCATTGTACTCCGTAAGAAAAAGTGGATCGGAATTTTTCCAGTATTCATTTATAAATTCCTTGAGCTCATTCTTTCCGTAACTTTCAAATACCTCCTTGAACGAAGACTCCAGAAAAAGTCTTACTGAATTGAGAGTAAAATCATCCCGCTCCTCTTCATTCATTAGTCCGATAGCTTTTTTGAATTCCAGGTGAGAATGCGGGTACTTTAATGACCTGTAATAAAGTAATCCCAGTAAAAGATGAATTTGTTTATCACCTTTATTATTTCTTACCAATCGTTCCAGCAGGCCGATGGCTTCCGGATATAGTCCGGCAGTCTCGTAAAGAAGGCTTAACTGTAAACTGGTTTTAAAGTGAAGTGAATCCCTTGAGAGCGCTTCCTTAAAATACTTCTCGGATTCAAAAAAATCTCTTTCTGCAAACCCGCTAAGGTCCCCATACAGTCGGTCCATATCTCGCACAGAATTATTGTATTCTTTAAAATCATTTGCTTTCAGTTCACCCAGATTCAGCCAAGCATCTAACTGCGCGCTGTCTATTGAGATAATCTTCCTATATTCATCATAGGAACTTAAGCGAGCGAAGTCCCTC
>CAZHHG010000133.1:0-5164 GCA_964532065.1 uncultured Melioribacter sp. | reverse complement strand
TGAAGCGATTGCCCAGGATGTTATAGATATACTCGATTCAAAACATCAGGAAAAAATTGAGCGGGTTCTGTTTAATGAGATTACTAAAAATGCGGTTAATAATGCATTAAAAAATCCGGTTAAGATAGATCAACATCTTGTAATCTCGCAGCGTGCCCGTCGGGCCATGGATAGGATTATCGGCTATCAGGTTAGCCCCTTCCTGTGGAGAGCTGTACTTGACCAATATGGTAGTTCTCTTTCGGCCGGAAGAGTTCAGTCTGTTGCTTTAAGGCTTATCTGCGAACGTGAAGATGAAATAGATAAGTTTATACCTACAGAATACTGGTCGATTGTTGCCATATTCACAACAGAAAAAGGGGAGGAGATAAAAGCCAAACTCTATGAAGTTGACGGAAAGCAGATTAAAATTCCTCCTAAACCGGAAATGACCCGTGAGGACTGGGATGAATTCCTTCAAGAGTATTTTGCAATATCAAACGAGGAGATTGCACTCAAAATTCTGGATGAAATTAAATCCGCCGGTGCTTTCCCGATTTCCGATCTTACAAAAAAGGAGTTTAAAAGAAATCCGTTTCCTCCGTTCATAACCAGTTCATTGCAGGCAGAAGCTTCACGTAAACTTAGGTTCAGAGCGCGCCGGACGATGATGCTCGCTCAGAATTTGTATGAAGGAATAGAACTTGGTACTGAAGGAATTACAGGTCTAATAACTTATATGCGAACGGATTCTACTCGGTTAAGCGAAGAGATTCTAAACGATTCAAGAAATTACATTCTCGAATATTTCGGCGAGAATTTTCTTCCGGAAAAGCCGAGGAATTATGAACAGAAGAATAAAAAAAATGTTCAGGACGCGCACGAAGCAATCCGTCCTACATCACTGAAGTATACACCTGAATTCGTAAAACCATTCCTTGATGATGCACAGTTTAAACTGTATGAACTTATCTGGAAACGTTTTATTGCTTCGCAGATGGAACCGGCGAGGCTGGAAACAACTACCGTGAGCATAAAAGCAGGTAAGAATATTTTCCGTGCAAGTGGAACTGCCGTGCTATTCGACGGATTCCTTAAGGTTTATGATGAGGAAACCGAGGAGAGTAACGATGATAATAGTAGTTCTCTAAGAATCCCGGCAGGGCTTGAGATTGATCAGAACTTGAATTTGACTCAAATCAATCCAAATCAGCATTTTACAAAACCGCCTCCACGGTATACCGAGAGTTCATTGATTAAAGAACTGGAATCAAACGGAATTGGCAGACCCAGTACTTATGCCATGATTGTAGGTACAATAGTGGACCGAAGATATGTAGAACAAATTGATAGAAAACTGATACCTACGAAGCTTGGCAGGAAAGTAAGTTCAATTCTGGTTCAGAATTTCCCTGATATCTTTAACGTAAATTTCACGGCTAAAATGGAAGGTGAACTCGATTTAATTGCCGATGGAGAAATTGAATATCTCCAGGTATTAAACGACTTCTATATACCGTTTTCAAAGTCACTTAAGGAAGTTGAAGCAAATCTTGAAAAGATTAAATGTGAAAAGTGCGGATCGGATATGGATATAAAGATCGGCCGTTACGGAAAATTTCTTGCCTGTACAAATTATCCGGCTTGCAGTAATATAAAATCTCTTAAAGAAGTCAGCAATGGTTCAAATGAACCTGAGTATACAGGTGAGACCTGTCCAAAATGCAATTCAAGAACGGTTTTCAGAGAAGGCAAACTTGGAAGATTTATAGGATGTGAAAAATATCCGGATTGTGATTTCACAAAAACAATAAGTACCGGTCTTAAATGTCCAAAATGTAAGGATGGTGATATCATTCCGCGCAGGACTAAAAAAAGGAGAATCTTCTTCGGATGCAGCCGATACCCCGATTGCGACTATGCTACCTGGAAGTTACCAAAACCAGATGAAGAACCTGTTCAGGATGAGGAAGAATATTAAAAAAAATCTTGAGTTTACTTGATTAAAAAATCTTTTAGTCTGGAGGAATTAATCCGGCAGATGCTTCAGGAATTGTCCGGAGTAAGCAGGGCTTCAAATAATACTATTGAAGCTTACAGGACAGATTTGAAGGATTTTTCGGAATTTTGTTCGGATAATAATCTTACTGAAATAGGTCAAATCACAGAAAGACAGATCCGTCGATTTGTTATACTGTTAAATGAAAAGAAGTTATCGAAAAGTTCGGTATCAAGGAAATTATCCTCGTTGAGGCGATTATTCAATTATGCTCTTAGAAACGAATTTATTGAAAAATCACCATTGCGGAAGATTCCTAATCCCAAAGTAAAACGGAAGCTTCCAGGAATAATAAACCTTGATTCTTTTTTAGAAATTTATAGATTGATAGATGAAGATAATTCCAATGTTGACAAAACAAGAGATAAAGCAATTTTCGAATTATTGTACGGTTCAGCGCTTCGTGTTTCGGAATTATGCAGCTTAAATACCAGCGATGTTGATTTTAAGAGAATGAATATCAGAGTATCAGGAAAAGGTTCAAAAGTTCGAATTGTACCTCTTGGAGCTAAATCATCGGAGATATTAAAGCAATATTACGAATCAATATCAGCTCAGCCTTCGCAGATGCCTCTCTTCAGGAAACCGGATTCGAAGAGAATCGACAGGTTTATTGTCTATAGAATTGTGAATAAGTATATGAGTAAAGTAACTGATATGAAAAAAACCAGTCCTCACGTTTTAAGACATACGGCCGCCACTCATATGCTGGATAGGGAGGCGGATATTATGGCGGTTAAAGAAATTCTTGGGCACGAAAATTTATCAACAACTCAGATTTATACGCACGTGAGCATTGAGCGCTTGAAAAAATCATATAAAAAAGCACACCCAAAATCATAAAGGAGTCGTTATGAACATTCAAATAACATCGCGTAAATTTAGAGCAAAAGATTCCTTAAAAGATTATATCAAAGAAGAAATTAAAGGTCTTGAGCGTTTCAACGATCAGATCCTTGATGTGAACGTTGTACTTAGTTTCACGCATCAAACCGATTCAATCAAGACTGCTGAACTCACTCTCAAAATACCGGGTAAAATAATTTCGGTATCGCATGAAAGTGATGAGTTTGAAAAAAGTGTCGGCGGAGCTTTAGAGAAAGTAATTAGGCAGTTGAAAAAAATAAAGACAAAACGGATTTCAAGGAAAAAATCATGAAAGTTAGTGAGAAGAATATCTCACGGAAAGACTCTATTACGGTTGAGTTCTTCTATAATAATATCAAAGACCGTTTCAATATAAAAATGCTGAATGATGCCGTCGGTTTGGACAGACTTATAAAAGACCAGAATTTGCACCGTCCGGGTCTTCCACTTGCCGGTTTTCTGGATCTCTTCTCGTTTAACCGGGTTCAGGTTTTCGGCAATACCGAAATGCGCTATTTAAAAAATCTTTCTGTTAAAGAAAGAAGAAAATCCCTTGAAAATATTTTTAAGTTCGACATACCCTGCCTCATCATAACAAATGGAAATAAACCTTACCAGGAAATGCTTGAACTGGCAAACCAATATTATATCCCGGTATTCGGTTCTGAATATTCAACAACAAAGTTATTCAACCTGATAAGCGATTTTCTCGACGACCAGTTCGCTCCGAGATTATCAATTCACGGTTCCTTTGTTGACGTCTACGGAGTTGGAATGATGTTCGTAGGCAAATCCGGAATAGGGAAGAGTGAGGTTGCTTTAGATCTGGTTGAACGGGGACATCGGCTTGTTGCAGACGATGTTGTCATTCTTACAAAAAAGGGGGAAGGTATATTAATGGGTTCAGGTACTGAACTCGTTAAGCACTTTATGGAACTCCGCGGTATTGGCATTATTGATATAAGAAGTATGTTCGGTGTAAGAGCAATCAGATTTCAAAAACGTCTTGAGGTAATTATCGAACTTGAAATCTGGAACGATAAATCGGAATATACACGGACAGGACTTGACGACACGACCTTTAAATTGCTTGACATCGATATTCCATACATTAAACTTCCGATATTACCTGGGAAAAATATTACCGTTATCTCTGAAATAATCGCCCTTAATTATTTGTTAAAGCATTACGGATATGATGCCGCAAAAGTTTTACAGGACAGGGTAACACGTAAGATCAGTCAAAAAGCTAATAAAATGGATCGCTCTGTGGATTATTTTGAACATGATTTTGAATAATTATTACCGGATACTGTTCTTGACTGAATAGTATTGATTTATTATCTTCGCAACCTCGAAATGCTATGAAAAAATTTTACTACTTTTCAAAATCGAAGCTTAAATTTGTCGAAATACGTAATTTCTACAAGAAATTCGTATTCCTCGTCCTGTTTTTTTCCGTACTTATTTCATTCTTTCTTTTCGGTTCCTACCTTGTATTCGACGGGTTTATTAATCCTGATTCTGAAGTAAAAGCTCTCAAACGCACCAACACACAATTAAAAGAAAAGTATAATGCGCTGCTGGAGCAATATAAAAACCTCGATAGCAGAATTACCGCATTAAACGATCAGAGTAAGGATCTAAGATTAGCTGTTAATCTTGAACCGATGGAAGAACAAGAGGAATTTTTTGGAATTGGCGGCTCTTTGTTTTCTCCAATTAAAGGATCCAGTCCGGGTAGTATGGCAAGTTTTGTTGAAGATCTTGAAACCTATGTAAATAAGGTCTCATTGAAAATAAAGCTTGAAAAGAGTAATTACGAAGAAATTGAAACAGCACTTAGTGAGAATGAAAAGTTATATACTGCAATACCGGCTATTAGACCTTGTGAAGGAATAATTTCAGATGATTTCGGTATGAGACTTCATCCGGTATTAAAAATCAGAAGAATGCATAACGGTATCGACATAATAAACAATATCGGTACAAAAGTATATGCACCTGGTGGCGGTGTTGTAGAATTTGTTGGAAGAAGGGGGGGGCTTGGATTAACGCTAGAAATTGATCATGGTTTCGGATATAAAACTATCTACGGTCATCTCAGTCAAATAAATGTTAAGCAGGGGCAGAGTATTACTCGAGGTGATCTGATAGCATTTACAGGAAATTCAGGTTCTTTAACTGTAGGCCCGCATCTTCACTACGAAGTAAGACATAATGGAATTCCGCTTAATCCGCGCAATTTTATTTATGACG
>CAZHHG010000132.1:0-5205 GCA_964532065.1 uncultured Melioribacter sp. | reverse complement strand
AAAAGGGGACGATATAATTTATATCTGCGGCTCTGATGAACACGGTGTCCCGATAACTATTACTGCTGACAGCGAGAAGGTCTCACCCAAAGTTATAATTGATCGCTACCATGAATTAAACAAACAGGCATTCGAAAAATTCGGGATGAGTTTCGATATCTATTCACGTACAAGTATTCCGGAACATCACGAAACCGCCAGGGAGTTCTTCAAAAGCTACTTTGACAAAGGATTGCTGGTTGAAAAGAAATCTCTACAGTTCTATGACGAAAAGGTTAAAATGTTTTTACCCGACAGGTATGTTGAAGGAACATGTCCGAAGTGCGGTTATGAAGAAGCGCGAAGCGATGAATGTGAAAAATGCGGTTCACTTTACGAACCGTCTGAATTAAAGAACCCTAAAAGTAAGATCTCCGGACAAACACCTGTCCTTAAAGAAACTTCACACTGGTATTTCCCGCTCGGAAAATTCCAGGAACGGCTTGAAAAATATATCAATGAAATGACTGAAAAGTACGGATGGAAAGATAACGTCCTTCAGTACTGTAAAGGATGGTTTAAAGAAGGCCTTAAAGACAGGGCTTATACCCGCGACCTCGATTGGGGCGTAAAAGTTCCGGTTGACGGTGCTGAAGGCAAGGTCCTTTATGTCTGGTTCGAAGCGGTTCTCGGATATATTTCGGCTACAAAAGAATTATCAGAAAAAAGAAATGACCCGGATCTCTGGAAAAGATACTGGCAGGGAACTGATACCAAGTACGTTGCATTTATAGGCAAGGATAATATTGTCTTTCATACAATTATTTTCCCGGCTATGTTAATGGCATGGAACGATTTTAATCCTGATAAATATATTTTGCCTCAGAATGTTCCTGCTAATGAATTCCTCAACTTCGAAGGGAAAAAATTTTCCAAGTCCCGTGGCTGGGGTGTGGATGTTCTCGATTTTTTAGAATCTTTCCCAGCAGATCCGCTCCGTTATACTCTCGCAGCTAACCTGCCTGAAAATAAAGATACCGACTTCTTCTGGAAAGAATTCCAATCTAGAAATAATGGTGAGCTAGCGGATATTCTGGGAAATTTTATTAACCGGACTTTTACGTTTGTCTTTAAACATTTTGATGGTAAAGTCCCGCAACTAGGAAAACTTGACAAAATTGACGAGGATATGATTAGCTTAATCAAATCCTATCCCTCAAAAGTCGGGGGACTTATAGAACGGTATAAGATTAAAGATGCCGTCTTCGAAATGATGAATCTTGCAAGAGCAGGGAATAAGTACTTCAACGACTCCGAACCCTGGATAAACGTAAAGCAGAATAAAGAAAAATGCGGTACTACTTTAAATATCTGTCTGAACTGCATTTATACTCTGGCGGAATTGTTTGAACCGGTGATTCCGTTTTCATCCGGTAAGATATTTAAAATGCTTAATGCATCTAAATCCGGGTGGGATCAAGTTGGAAATCTGAATCTTAGTGCCGGGCACCAGCTTTCGCAGCCTGAAATACTCTTTACAAAAATTGAAGATAAAGTTATTGAAATGGAGATTAGCAAACTCGGAATACCCGAAACTCCTGATAAAAACTCTGATGAAAAAATTACTATCGATGAGTTCAAAAGGATTAAGCTCAGAGTCGCTCTTATTAAAAATGCGGAGAGAGTTCCGAAGAGTGAAAAACTACTCAAATTAAAAATTGAAGTCGGTAATGAAGAACGGCAATTGATCGCCGGAATTGCTAAAAGCTATCAGCCCGAGGAATTGATAGGTAAAAAGGTATTGATTGTTGCAAATCTTAAACCGGCTAAGTTATTCGGCCTTGATTCGCAGGGAATGATTCTGGCCGTTGATACCGGTGAAGAGGGGAAAGTGAAGATTGTTGAGATCGACGGCTCCATCGCTCCAGGCACACTTGCTAAATAATTTTGTCTCGGCGGCAATTTCAATGACTGATAAAAAAAAATCTCCGCTAAACCGATCAATCATTATTTCGGAAACCGAAATCCAGAAATATTCCCGGAAATTTCTGAATCCTCATTCTAAAACAGATTTAAAAGATCTTATTAATAAAACAATCTGCGGTAATTTCTGGGATGTTGCTCCTCTACTGCCTTCAGGAGTTGTTGACCTTCTAATAATCGATCCGCCGTATAATCTAAATAAATCATTCAAAACTACAAGCTTTAAAGCACTCTCAATCGATAACTATGCCGAATGGATCGATAAAATTATCTCTAACCTGATCCATACACTGAAAAAGAATGCTTCTGTCTATTTCTGCTGCGACTGGCATTCATCCATTTCCGTTGGTCCTGTACTCGAAAAATATTTTTATATCCGCAATAGAATTACATGGGAGCGGGAAAAGGGACGTGGCGCAAAATCGAACTGGAAAAATAACTCCGAAGATATCTGGTTCTGCACTCTATCCCGCAAATATCTTTTTAATAGCGAACATGTCAAACTGAACAGAAGAGTTATAGCTCCATATAAAGACTCCAACGGGGAACCGAAGGATTGGAAGAAATATAAAAATGGAAGTTTCCGTCTTACATTTCCTTCGAATATCTGGACAGATATTTCGGTTCCATTCTGGTCGATGCCTGAAAATACTGAGCATCCCACACAAAAACCGGAAAAGCTTCTGGCCAAATTAATTCTTGCAAGTTCTAATAAAGGGGACCTCGTATTCGATCCATTCCTCGGTTCGGGTACAACATCTGTTGTGGCTAAAAAACTGGGCAGACAATATCTCGGAATCGAAATCGACCGTTATTATGCGGCTCTTGCAGAAAAAAGATTGGAAAAAGCCGAAAATGATACGAAAATTCAGGGTTACGAATACGGTATCTTCTGGGAAAGGAACTCATTACCATTCAAAGTTGAATAAAGGAAGTAATTTCGATTTTTCTTGTTATTTTTACACTCCCGATAATCAAAAATCGATTCAATTTTTAGAAATTATAAAATAATGGAGGATTATTGATGTTTTTCAGAAAGCTTCTCTTACCGGTTATCCCTTTAATTACTTTTCTGGCCTCTTGTGCACCGGAACAATCCAAAATAGTTGTTGCTGAATATGGTAATTATAATGTCTATATGGACGAGTTTGAAAAGGCTTACTCCAGAAATTCAGGAGGTGTTGAAAAAGCTAAAAAGGATTCACTGGAAAATATGAAAAACTTTCTCGACCTCTATGTTAATTATAAAATGAAATTGAGAGATGCGTTTGTTAGAGGGTATACGACTGATCCCGATATGAATAAAGAATTGATCGATTATAAGAAAAATATCGGTACTACTCTCTTTCTTGAAGATAAACTGTATGAGCCGGCATTAAGAAAAATGTATGAAAGAAGAAAAACTGAAATTCTTGCCGCCCACATCATGCTCATTCCCGATTCCTTAATGAATGACTCCCAGGTAAGAGAACTTGGGATTAAACTTATTGAGAGAATTAATAATGGTGAGGATTTTGCAAAACTCGCCGCTGAATATTCAAAGGACCAGTACACTAATACCAAGGGAGGTGTAGTCGGCTGGGTTACTGCAGGCATCATTGTTGTACCTGCAATTGAAGAGGCGATTTACAATACTGAACCTGGTAAAATTCATCCGGAACTTGTTATCTCCAATTATGGATTTCATATTCTAAAAGTTATTGAAAAAATGCCGCGCCGGGACCAGATCAAAGCCCAGCATATTCTTGTTGCTTTCAGAGATTCATCCGGTGTTGTTGATAGCTCGAAAGCATTAAACAAAATAATGGAAATTCAGAAAGAACTGAACCAGGGTGCCGATTTTAATAAGCTTGCTCTAAAATACTCTGATGACAAAATAACTGCAGATCAGTATGGAGACCTCGGTTATTTCAGCAGAGGCCGGATGGATCCCAATTTTGAAGAAGCTGTCTTCAGACTTAAAGTCGGAGAAGTATCTCAAATTATAAAATCCTACGCCGGTTATCATCTCGTTAAATTAAACGCAGAAGCACCTTATCCTTCTTATGAGCAGAGTGCAGAGGAATTAAAGGAAATGTTCCTTAGAACTACCTACCGGCTCGAGTATGATAAAATCCTTTCGCAGTTACGGCAGGAATATAATTATCAGTTGAATAGAGAGGTTTTTGCGAGGATTATGAACTCACTCCATAAATACTCCTCTTACGATGCATTTGATCAAAGCGATGTAAGAAAACAATATGGAACCTCCATTCTATTCTCATATGCCGACAAATCTTTTACCGTGGATTCACTTTTCAATTTTATGAAGAGCTCAAGCCAGTTCGCATCACGTAATTTGACTGAAGAATTGTATGCCGAGGCAATCAATGTTTATCTGGATAAAAAATTGCTTGAGGAGAAAGCTTTAACCTACGATAAAGAAAATCCTAATTTTGCCTTTTTAATGGAGGAGTACGAGAACGGAATTTATCTTTTTAAAATCCTCGAAGACGAAGTCTGGTCTAAAATTTCTGTAGACAGTATTATGATACAGAATTATTTTGAAAAGCACAGGGAAAACTACAGGTGGAAGGACCGGGTTGAATTTCAGGAGATTTACGCAATAAGCGATACTGCGGCAAATCGTTATTACAATCTTGCCATTTCAGGTGAAAATTTCGACAGTCTGGTTACCAGATATTCTCTTAGAAAAGGTTATGATAATATACCGGGTTATAAAGGCCTGGTGGAAATTGATGTAAACGAACTTTCGCAAAAAGCTAATTCTCTTCCGAATATTGGCGATATTTCAAAACCGTTCAGGTTCCAGGATGGATGGTCAGTTATAAAACTTATTAAGAGGGAGCCGGCACGGCTTAAAAATCTTGATGAAGTTAAACCTGAGATAATAAGTCTTCTTCAGGAACTTGAAAGTAAACGGCTTGAATCTGTTTATCTGAATAATCTTAAAGAGATCTACAAACCCAAGTATTATTATGATGAGTTAATGAATGCTTTTAAGAATTAGTCTGCTTGTTGTTATCGGTTTCTTATTTGCGTCCTGTTCCGAGCCTGAAAAAGAATCGAATCAGCTGGTTAAGGTTGGCAATTCAGTTCTTACTGAGGAAGACGTCGCTAATGCATTGGGGGAATTCCAGCATCAGTCCAGGCTAAGAGAAGAATTCATTAATAACTGGATCGAAAAAGAGATCTTGTTTAATGAAGCTCAGAAAGAAGGGCTTCTCGATTCACCGGAATATA
>CAZHHG010000131.1:2012-5416 GCA_964532065.1 uncultured Melioribacter sp. | reverse complement strand
TGCTTCTATTTATTCCGTCAGATAAAAATTATAAATCTGATGATAAGAGTTTATACGCCGATTCGATTTCGACAATCAGACTTTCATTTGCTGGGGATATTATGTGTCATTCTCCACAGATCGACTATGCCAGAATTGGAAAGGACACTTTCGATTTTAAACCGGTTTTCAGATACGTAAAAAATCTGATTGAAAGAGCAGATCTGGCTTTCGGAAATCTTGAAACCGTTACAGCCGGAAAAAGTGAAAAATTTACCGGTTACCCGCTGTTTAATTCACCCGATCAATTACTCGACGCACTTAAATATGCCGGCTTTGATATTCTTTTTACCGTGAATAATCATAGTCTTGATAGAGGAATCCGAGGAGTAGTAAGAACTATTGAAAAGATTGAAGAAAAAGGAATGAAAAATATTGGAACAAGTAACTCGGAGATCAGACGCGATTCTTTAATCATAATCGACTTGAAAGGAATTAAACTTGGACTGCTAGGGTATACTTATGGCCTGAATGGAAATTATCTCCCAAAATCAAAAAGTTTTATGATCAACTTGATCGATTCTGTTAGAATTGATTCGGATATTCGCCGTTTGCGTCAAAAAGGTGCCAAACTGGTTATAGTTTATTTCCATTTCGGTGATGAGTATTCAAGGAATCCGTCAGACTTCCAGATAGAGACCGTGAAGAAAACATTTCATTACGGGGCAGATATAATCATCGGAAGCCATCCGCACGTTTTGCAGCCGATGGAATTCCAGGAGAAAGTAAATGGAAAAATTAAAAATGGATTTGTTGCCTATTCACTCGGAAATTTTATTTCGAATCAAAGATGGAGATATTCAGATGCCGGTGTGATTCTTAATATTGAAATAAGTAAAAATATTAAAAGGGATTCGTTATGGATTAGCAATGTATCCGCTATTCCTACCTGGGTTTACAAAGGGAATACCGGTAATAAAAACGAGTTTATAATTTTCCCTTCCGACACAAATTATTTTAGAATCCCCGCATTTTTCAATGAGATTGATAAAATGAAAATGATACAAAGTTATTACGATGCTAATGAAATACTTTTCAGGAAATGAATCTGATTTTTATATCTTTGCGAACCCGATAAAAACAAAATATGAAAAACAAAGCATCACTTAGCATAATCTTTGCAACAGTTTTTATAGATCTGATGGGATTTGGAATATTAATTCCAATTCTCCCGACTTTTGCTAGCAAAGATCTCGATATTTCCGATTTCGGTATCGGTATTATCGTCGCTATTTATTCACTAATCCAATTTCTTTTTAATCCGGTATTTGGAAAATTATCCGATAGAATAGGAAGACGTCCTGTAATTCTTGTTACTCAGCTTGTCACGGTTGCTTCATATCTTCTCTTCAGTTTTGCCGATTCGTTTCTGATTTTATTCCTATCCAGACTGTTAGCAGGATTTGGCGGCAGCAACATAGGAGTAGCTCAGGCTTATATTGCAGATATTACAACCAAAGAGGAAAGAGTAAAAGGGATGGGGCTGATAGGTGCGGCATTCGGATTGGGCTTTGTATTTGGCCCGCTGATTGGTGCGCTTCTTTCCAAATACGGCTATCATGTAGCCGGATATGGAAGTGCCGGTTTTTCTTTTTTGGCTTTTATCTTTGCTCTTTTTATGCTGCCGGAATCTAATAAAGAATTAACATCAGGTTCAAAATTTGAAGTCCGTCTGTTCGATCTTAAATACACGAAAAAAGTAATTTCAGATTCTCGGATTGGATTTTTGATTATACTTTTCTTTATGATAGTCTTTTCAATGGCAAATATTTACGGGACTTTCGCGATACTAGGCTATAAGGTATATCATTTCTCCGATCAGCAAACAGGTATGTTATTCGGTATATCAGGAATCATAGGGGCTTTGATTCAGGGCGGGCTGATGAGATTTTTATCAAAAAAAATGAGTGACCGGTCGCTGGTTCTTTCCGGTTCATTCTCGATGATGATTGGACTTGGATTTCTTCCATTCGGATCTAATTTTGCCGGAGTAGCAGTAATAATTTCTATCTTATCAATTGGAACCGGAATACTTCAACCAACAATATTAAGCATGATATCAAAGTACGCTCCAGAGAATGAGCAGGGAGCTCTATTAGGAATTAACCAATCCTTCTCTGCGTTTGCCAGAGTATTGGGTCCACTATGGGGGGGATTTGCATACGATTTCTTTGGATATCAGTTCCCGTTTCTGACCGGTGCAGCCTTTACCTTTGTTGCTTTTCTCCTCTCATATTTTTTACTTAAACCAGAAAGAATGATTGAGTCCGGAAATGTTTAAAATCGGTAAAATAGAATTAAAGAATGCTCTGCTTCTAGCCCCGATGGAGGATGTTACCGATATTGCATTCAGGAAAATCTGCAAAGAATTCGGAGCCGATGTTGTTTATACTGAATTTATAAATTCTGACGGCCTGATAAGAGCAAATAAGAAAACTGAAAACAAACTGGAAATTACTGCAGAGGAGAAACCGGTAGGCATCCAGATCTACGGGGGGAACCTTGAACCGATGATACAGGCTGCCAGAATCTCCGAAACAAAGAATCCGGATATTATCGATATTAACGCAGGATGCTGGGTAAAGAAAATTGCTGGTAGAGGAGCGGGTGCCGGGTTGCTTAAAGATCCATGTTATATGCAGACTATGGTAGAAAGTATTGTTAAAGCCGTTTCTATTCCTGTTACGGTAAAAACCAGAATAGGCTGGGATAATAATTCGATAAATATTCTGGATGTTGCAAAACGGATTGAGGATGCCGGAGCTTCGGCATTAACACTTCATTGCAGAACTAAAGTTCAGGGACATAGCGGAGAAGCCGATTGGTCCTGGATCCCAAAGGTTAAAGAGGTTGTTAAAATTCCCGTCGCATTAAACGGGGGAGTTTTTTCTTCATCCGATGTTATAAGAGCTTTTAATGAAACTAATGCAGACGCAGTAATGATTGCCCGGGGAGCGATAGAACATCCATGGATATTCCGGGAAGCTAAGTTTATGATGCGGAATATTCCTTGTCAGGAAGTAAATGTAGATGAAAGAATATCGACGGCACTAAGGCATTTGAGATATTCTCTCGAGATTAAGGATCAACGTGCGGCAATACTGCCTTTCAGAAAATATTATGCCGGGTACTTAAAAGGATTGCCAGGTTCAAAAGAAGTTCGAATTGAATTGTATAAACAGACAGAGTATGCTCCCATCGAAGAGATTCTTCTAAAATATCTCGAAGAACTGAAATCGAGAAATTTGGATACCAGAGAAATAAATCAGGAGGTAAAATGAATTTAAAAGAAACCATAAGGGATGTACCGGATTTCCCGAAGAAAGGAATCATGTTTAAGGATATTACGACATTGCTGAAAAATC
>CAZHHG010000131.1:0-2002 GCA_964532065.1 uncultured Melioribacter sp. | reverse complement strand
AGCATTGTCTTTTGCGGTAGAAGAATTGTATAACCTCGCTAAAAATATAAAGATAACTAAAGTAGCTGGAATCGAATCTCGAGGATTTATTCTCGGTGGGATTCTGGCGGAAAAATTAAAAGCAGGATTTGTCCCGATAAGAAAACCCGGGAAATTACCCTCTGAAAAACTATCGGAATCCTATTCTCTGGAATACGGAACAGACTCTATTGAAATCCATAAAGACGCTATTATACCCGGGGATATTGTCTTGCTCCACGATGATTTATTAGCTACCGGTGGCACAATGAAAGCCGCCTGTAATCTGGTTGAAAAACTCGGTGGAAAAGTCGTTCTTGTCTCCTTTCTGATTGAACTTAGCTTTTTAAAGGGGAGAGAAAAATTGAGGGAATATGACATCCATTCCCTGATTCAGTATGATTCCGAATAAACATTTGTTGGGGATATTCAATTGAGTATCCCTGCAATGATTTTTTTTATATCTAAATTAAAAAACCGGTTGGCGCAATAATAACGACGAACTCACCCTTTATAGTTCTATTAATTAAGTTCCCGATTATTTCTGCGGCTGTCCCCCGCCACATTTCTTCAAATTTTTTCGTCAACTCTCTGCCAATTACTAATTGACGATCCGGCATGTACTGATTTATTTCTTCTAGCAGCTTTTCTATCCGGTAGGTCGATTCGTATAGTACTATAGTTCTTTCTTCTCCTGCAAGCTCAGTTAATTTCTTTTGCCGTCCTTTTTTCTGTGGAAGGAATCCTTCGAATACAAACGAGTCGGTCGGCAATCCGCTAATACTTAAAGCTAGAATAGCGGCACTCGGGCCGGGTATTCCAGTTACTTCAATTCCATTTTTCACTGCGGCATTAACTAATCTTGTACCCGGATCCGATATTGAAGGTGTTCCCGCATCTGATACTAGAGCACAATTTAGTCCGGATTCTATTTTTCCTATAAGCTCCGGGATCTTTATGGATTCATTCTGCGCATTAATAACAAACATCGGTTTGCTAATCTGATAATGATCTAATAGAATTTTTGTAACACGAGTATCTTCACATACAATTAAGTCAACCGACTTGAGCGTTTCTACAGCGCGGTAGGTAATATCGGAGAGATTTCCGATTGGTGTTGCAACTACAATCAATTTTGACACTCGAACACCTGTAATCTATAATGTAAAATGGATTATGCAATATTATAGAAAAACAGCAGATTCAAAAGCTAATTCTATCTATATAATTTACATTTTATTCAGGACTCTCTTAATAATCGATATCCCTTTGTCAATCTCGTCTTTTGTTACTATCAGAGGTGGTCTAAAACGCACGGAGCTTTTACCGCAGCCGAGCATTATCATTTTATTATTGTACAATTCTTTCAAAAAAGTCTTCCTTATTTCCGGTGAAGGAAGGTTGAATGAACATAGAAGTCCCAATCCCCGTGCCTGGGAAACTAAATCCGGAAACTCTATCTCTAATTCCATTAGATTCTGCAATAAATAGTTCCCTGTAATTCTTGAATTCTCAACCAGATTTTCCTCCTCAATAATCTCGAGATTTTTTCTGGACCTCACCATATCAACCAGGTTGCCTCCCCATGTTGAATTAATCCTGCTCGATGTTCTAAATACGTTTTCTTTTACTTCATCAATCCGGTTAGAAACCATTATACCGCAAATCTGTACCTTCTTGCCGAAAGCAATTATATCCGGTTTAACATAATGTTCATATGCCCACATCTTACCTGTCATTCCTAATCCCGTTTGAACCTCATCGAAAATAAGTAAAATATCGTTATCGTCGGCAATCTCTCTTAATTTTATGAAAAACTCTTTTCTGAAAAAATTGTCGCCTCCTTCACACTGAACCGGTTCAATAATAATTACAGCGATATCATCCTGATTTTTAGAAATTGCATCTTTTATCTGATCAATCGCCTTATGTTCATTATTAATTATCTCATCCAGATGATTTTCGACCGGGAAAGTAAGTTTAG
>CAZHHG010000130.1:0-5510 GCA_964532065.1 uncultured Melioribacter sp. | reverse complement strand
CAGGGGTTCCTGAATCTCCGATGCTGGCCAGAGTTACTTCAATACCTAGCTGTTCCATCCTGTAACGGAGTTTGGACCGCGACAATCCCAGCACTTTGGCGGCCTTCACCTGATTCCCGTTGGTGATCTGTAGTGTTTTAAGAATAAGGCTTTTCAGTACGGTATCAATTTTAACGCCCTGTGAAGGAATTTGAAGTAGGAATTTATCATCTGCGGATTTATCGGAATTTTTAGGATCCAGAATCGATCCGAAATGATGTTCTTTTAATTCGTTTTCCTCGCATAGAAGAACAACCCGTTCAAGAATGTTTCTGAGTTCGCGGACGTTCCCTTTCCAGTGATATTTTTTGAGCAGATCGATCGCAGAAGAATCGATTGAATGAATTTCCTTTCCGAACTTCTGAGAAAACTCTTTAAGAAGAAGATAGGCTATGTAAGGAATATCCTCTTTCCGTTCTCTCAGCGGCGGTATTAAAACTTTAGCAACATTCAGCCTGTAATAGAGGTCCTCTCTGAAATTCCCTTTCTCTATTTCATCTTCCAGGTTCCTGTTTGTAGCAGCAAGTACTCTAACGTTAACAGAGATTTCCTTTTCGCCTCCGAGTCTGTAGAACTTCCGTTCCTGAAGAACCCTTAATAATTTGACCTGCATATCGAGACTAAGCTCACCAATTTCATCCAGAAGAAGAGTGCCTCCGTTAGCAAGTTCAAATTTTCCGAGTTTGGTTTTTTGTGAAGCTCCGGTAAAAGCACCCTTTTCGTGTCCGAATAATTCACTTTCCGCAAGATCCCTTGGAATGGTTGCGCAATTAATTGTAATAAATGGGGCTGAACTCCGGGGACTTTTCTGGTGAATATATTTTGCGAATACTTCTTTTCCAGTACCGCTTTCGCCTTCGAGCAGAATAGTAGTATCGCTGCTCTTTGCGAGTTTTTCCACTGACTGTAAAAGCTTCTGGATCTTAGAACCCTTTCCGAAAAAGTCCCGGTTCATTTCATCCGATTCCAGAAGAGTATTGAGCCGGTTAACCTCCGACTTAAGACGGACATTCTCAAGAGCTTTGTTCAAAACAATCGAAAGCTGCTCAAGATCAATAGGTTTAAGCAGAAAATCGAAAGCTCCCGATTTAATAGAAGTAACGGCCATTTTAACATCCGCATAGCCGGTTATCATAACAACAGGAATTTCCCTGAAATTCTTCTTAAGAATCTTTAGAATATCTATTCCGTTGTGAGTAGTTAAGTAAATATCGAGGAGAATAACATCCGGCTGGAATTCCGCCGTGATATTCTTCGCTTCATCTGCATCCAGGCATGTAGTAACATTGTAATTCTGTTTGGTTAGGACTTTCTTAAGCGAAGAAGCTACCAGGTCGTCGTCATCTATAATTAAGATTTTAGGTTCCATCTTAACTCTTTTTTATACTTTAAATGTTATATAGAATTTTGATCCCTGACCGTATTTAGAATCAAAGAAGAATTCCGCTTTCATTTCATCGAGGAGTGTTTTGCAAACCATCAGTCCGACGCCGGAGCCTTCGTTTTTACTTGTATAAAAACCGTGAAGAATTTTCTGAATATCATCCGGTTTTATTCCGCAGCCGAAATCTTCAACCTCCCAGAGAACTTTTTTCGTACCCGAGTTTTCAACTATACCTGTTCTTATAACAACTTTACTCTTATTTGGTGAAGCTTCGATTGCATTGTTTATAAGATTAAGCAGCACCTGGAGAAGTTTATTCTCATTTACATTAATATGCGGGAGGACCGGGTCCAGATGCTTCTCAGTAATAATCCCTCTTTTTGAGGCAGATGAGCTGCTGATTTCAATAGCCCGTTCAGTTACCTGATTGAGCGAAGTCCCTTTTAGAGAGGAATTGGATTTCCGGGTGAAGTCGAGTACGTCGGCTATAATATGCGTGATTCTATCGAAAGCCTCAATAGAGGCATCGATCGATTCAACCATTTCATTAGAAAGTTCTTTTTCATTCATTTTCATGAAATCAAGATTCAGCTTAATAGCTGAAAGAGGATTGCGGACTTCATGAAGTAAACCAGCGGTCAGCTTTCCTATTATTGTCAATTTGTTATTCTGGATTAAATCTTCCACGTGACCTGCAAAGTTTGTTGGAGATATTTGAACTCTCAAAAAACCGTAAATTCTTAACGGCAAAAATAAGAAAGATTTTAATCCGAAGGAACCTTTTGAGTAAAATAGTCTTTTTTAGAAGATTGAAATTTATGGTCAAAATAGAGGGGACAGATTTAAGATCATTCTGAAAAACCGGCCCGCAGTGAGGGCAACTGCAAACCGGTTCTATTTTCTTTACATAAATGACTATTTAATACTTTATTAACAATCCACAAAGATAATTTTTAAACATGTACAATCTTTCCGTTCTGTCTTACACCTAAACGGGATTTATCGCTTGTTATATTCCTTTGGTCGTTATCAATCTTAAACTGGCTTACCAGGTTCTGCAACCTTTCAGTCAGCCTGTTCAAATCCTCGGCAGCTCTGGCTATCTGCTGTGTACCGGATGCCGACTGATGCGTAACAGCGCTGATCGACTCAATATTTTTGCTTATCTGTTCTGCAGCCGAAGACTGTTCTTCGCTGGCCGCCGCCACCTGGTCTATTTCCATAGCCACCCTCTCCGCGCTTTCGTTTATCTTTACCAGCACTTCCTCAACCCGGACATTCAATTCGATACCCTGTGTTACTACTTTACCGGCTACGTTCATGGAGTCGTCGGCTTCCTTAGCTTCTTTCTGGATCGCTTTTATAGTTTCAGCTATTTCTTTGGTTGCTTTTGTTGTCCGCTCGGCAAGTTTTCTTACTTCATCTGCGACAACTGCAAATCCTCTTCCCTGTTCGCCGGCTCTTGCTGCTTCAATTGCCGCATTAAGTGCAAGCAGGTTGGTTTGATCCGCTATATCGTCTATTACCTGTGCTATCTCTCCGATCTGGTCTGTTTTATTTGCCAATGAACTGATTATCCTGCCGGTAGTCTGGGCCGATGTTATAATCTCGTTCATTCCTCTCTTCGCTTCACCAATCTTTTCTACACCTACTCTGGCTTGTGATTTTGCGTTCTTGGCGTTTTCACTTGCTGTTGTAGCGTTTTTTGTAGTCTGAAGGATAGTTGATGTCATTTGAGTAACCGCAGATGCAACTTCGCTTGCCTGGGCGCTCTGCTCCTGAGCACCGGCTGCCATCTCTTCGCTGCTTGAAGAGATTTCGCTGCTCGCGCTTGCAGTAGCGTGGACTGCTTCTGTAACGCTTGCCAGCATATTTTTTATATTAACAACAGCCTCATTAAATCCCAGGAATAGTTTACCTATATCATCATTATCTTTCTCCGGTTTAAGATTAACAGTAAGATCTCCATGAGCGAATCTCTCCATATTATCGAGAAGAACAGAAGTATTTCTTGTTAAATATTTCTGATGTTTTTCAATTTCCTGTTTGGCTTTTTCCGCTTCGCTTGCTGCTTTTTCCGCCTCTCTGCTTTTCACTTCAATTTCCTGCATCGACTTTTTAATATTCCCTACCATAGCGTTAAAATCATTTCCAAGTTTACCGAGTTCGTCTTTTGTATTAAGATCTACAGTTACGTTAACATCACCGGCTGCAACTTTACCGGCAGCATCGCTAAGTTTTTTTACAGGAACAGAAATTTTCCTCGCTACAAAAAAGCCGATAACCATAGCACCAACAGCGGTAATTATGAGTATTATCGTGAATTCTGCTTCAATAGCATAAATCTCTTCTTCAATATCATCTATATAAATTCCGCTTCCGATAACCCATTCCCATTCTTTAAGACCTTTCACATAAGAGATCTTAGGCGAAGGAGTACTCATTCCGGGTTTATTCCATCTGTATTCAACATAACCGGCACCTTCTCTTTTAGCTACCTCAGCCATTTTAACAAAAACAAGGACCCCATCCGGATCTTTATAATCATTCAAATCCTTCCCGTTCAGAGAGGAGTTGAGCGGATGCATGATCATTCTGGGGGAATAATCATTTATCCAGAAATACTCATTTTCATTGTAGCGAAGAGATTTTATCATCTCTACTGCTTTTTGTTTAGCTTCATCTTCTGTCAGATCTCCATTCTTAACCATTTTGTAATGGTTATCGAGGATATTGTAAGCAACTTCAACAGTGTGCTTAACATTCTCCTGTTTATCGTGATAAAGCGCGTCACCGATTACAGGTACAAGGAATATGAAGAAGACGGCAAATATTGTAACAAGAATTGCTAATGAAAGGGCTACAATTTTATGAAAGACTTTCCAGTCGTTGAATTTCAGAATTTTCATTTTATTTACCTCATCTATTAATTAATCTTAAAAAAACAGATAGACTGCGCCGAGCAGACGTAAATTGCCGACCTCATCACTATCAACAAATTTTCCATTCGAATCGGGTGTGCCGTAAGCGGCTGAAGTATATTCCATCTCGGCTGCAATCCTTATTTTCCCGTTGTTATATATTATTCTTGGTGAAACGCGGTACAGATAATCGATATTGAATCCGCGCGCAAAGTTTGAAATAAGCTTTTTATCAGCGCCAAGGTTCCCGGAGTATCCGGCAAATAATCCGAACTGTATTTCCTTACCGAATGAGAAATCAGACCATATTGAAAATGCGTTTATCGGAGAATATTTTTCAATTCCGGTAGCAGCAGATTTATCATACACGCCGAATCCGCCAAGCATTAAAAGATCTGTTGCGTTCTGCCCAATTACTCCTTCGAGTTTTGCGGAAAAATTTGTGGAAGTGTATCTGGCGTAAGCGATTCCCGCGAAACTAGTAATTGTTTCATCCGTAAAAATGTTCTTTTCAGTAACTGTTTTTGGTTTAATTGTTTTAACGTCGCCACCGAATCCAAGCAGGATATTATTCAGTTTTAGCATTGTCTGAAAATGAAAGCCGGGCAATGCCGCATTTCTCAGGTAGACTGAGGAGGTACCTGAAGGGCCGATATTAGAAAAATCACGCTGAGAGTAAGCAGCCATAATTAAATTCAGACTGCCGAAACTATGTGTAAAGCGAACCTGGGGATTTCTAGAAAACGGTTGAAAAGGCGCGCCGGTATTGAAGGAAACTACATCCGGGAATACTTCGGTAATAAACATCGGATGCCAGAATTGACCAATCAGAAGAGAGGACTTCTGCCATTCCATTTTTACAAAAGCGTGCCTAAGTCTGAAGCCGTTTATATCAGCATCAGAATGGCCGAAAAACTCCGCTTCTATCATACCGCTTGTTTTAGCATCAAGAAAATCGGGCGCGGTAATTTTACCCGCAATCCGTGTCTGAATGGAAAGCATATTGAATGAAGGCCTGTCGTTAATAACACGTCCCTCAGAATCCTTCTTCTCTTCAAGCGGATAGAGAAGGAAGTGACCCTCCCTCAGATTTAATACTTCGCGGCTGTCGTAAATAAAGTCGGTTCTAACAAAACCTTCGAATGCAATCCCGAAATTTCTTTTTT
>CAZHHG010000129.1:0-5571 GCA_964532065.1 uncultured Melioribacter sp. | reverse complement strand
AGCAAGCTCAGGTTGTGTTTCTGTAGTATCAAGTGAGACTAAAACATCCCGAACAAATTCATCAATCTTACCAAACTCTCTATTGCATACACTACAACTTGGCACAGTTATTAAATCACTTGGTAATGGTTCAGGGAAAAAGCACTTTGGTGGAATGTGATCTCTTTCAGTTGCCTCTCTCTTCCCACAATAAATACAATATTGTAATTTCTTTCCCAATATACTCTCAGCGTATAACGGTGTGGCAACTAGCCGGCGCCCCAACACAGGAATGCCGATTAATAGTACACCGCCAATAATTTAGCAACCGGATTGTAACTTCAACCGTACAAGCCGGTCGCAACAATATAGTTTAGTATTTTACTGTCGAACGGCAACCTTAAATTTTTACAAAACTTAAAAACAGCAAAAATGCCGCTTATATTACGGCGTCCGGTTGATTTGCTTGTTAGCTGTAAGAAAATCAATGGAATCAATAATTATTGCATTTAATTCAAATGCCCAACTTCTTAATTCACTAATGCTCATTGAATCGTTAAATTTTGCTACAGCCTCTTTTAAAAAATAAATTACGGGATGTTCAGCACCAAGTTTATTATAAAAATTGTAATAAGTTTTTCTTCTAAGATCTTTGAGATGTTCATTCAATTTTTGGACATCATTGATTCTCCACGAACTAACTGTAAGTTCTTCCATAATATCTCGTAATTCTCCAGTCTTATTCTGGTATTCATAATGCTTTGGTAGTTTGGGAATGGAGAATGATGAGCCTTTTGGGATATAATCAAATTCTTCATATTTAGTATAATCTTTTATGATGGAGTCTAATTCATCGTCTTTAGTTCTTCCACGAAGTTCAATTACTAATTCGAAGGCAAGGAAAGCAAAATGCCAATCGGCAATTGGGATATGTAATTTTTTACATTGACGTTCAAAACCAAAATCGTCTTCCCACGATCTTTTATAAGAAGAATGATAGTGTGTGCTGTGTATCCATTCGCCATTGTATCCATAATGATCAATAATAATTGCCCAAGAAGGGTGTTTGTTATATTCGAATTCTTTGATTATAAGAAATCCTCTAGGCATCTTATAAATAATATAAGGTTCATCCATTTTTTCGGTGACTAATTCTTGATCCTTAACGATTATATCTATCGTACTATCTTGTACATTTTCATCTAATTTGACAACTGCTTTTTTTATTCCAGTAATTATTTCTAAAAAGGCTTGATCAGTATTGGTGTATTCTGAAACAGGTTTACCATCCTTCGGCAATGCTTGTATATTACCAAAAGGAAGGTCATTCCAATCACAATTGCGCAAAATAATTGGAATAACAATAGCCTCTTTTCTCTGATGTCTTTCAAGAGCTTTACTTGTTTCAATTTCATAACAATAATTTGATGAAATGAAATCAGGACTAATAAGCAATAGAATTATATCCGCTTCCATAAGATTTTCGTTAATAGATGAATTAAACTCTTGCCCCGGATCGATTAACCTATCATTCCACTCACTTATCATCCCTCTTCTTTTAAGTGATGTTAAATGTGTAATCAAAGCGTCTTTGTATGTTTCATCTTTATGACTATATGAAATAAATATCTTTTTTGACATCTTACCCTCAATTCATTACAGCTAACGACGTTGCGTTTAAGCGGACGCCACAAGGTTTCCGATACAAATACAACGACTTATTGTTTATATATTTTTTTTAATTCCTTTCTTCTTCTTTCACAACAATGATAAACTACATATATCACGACCGAATACAGCGTTCCGCTTGAGACGCTTGTTATACTTTAATTTAGTTCAAGGATTTCACAAAAAACTACTCTAACAAAATTCAATATTCGTAATACTTCATTTTTGTCTGTTGGCGTATGTGTAGAGACACTCGCCCGGGTATATACAGAACGAACAAATGTCCCTAACATTTCATCTACAAGATTGATTGCATTCTCTGTAGTTTTAATTTCATTAGTTCCTTTTCCTCTATTTTTCAAGATGAATTTTACTTTTTGTTTCATTGTCGGACCTTTTGTATCTGGTTCCAATTTGAAACCACTTTGAGCCATCACATCAGCATCAGGAGCTAAATAGTCAAGACATTCTCTTAGTGCTTCTCTTAAATCTGTAGCAGGGCCACGCCAGGACAATCTTTCTTTTGATTGCAAATCAATCAATGCTTGCTCATATGCAAGTGCAGCTGACTTAATGAAATTATTTAATGTAGATATTATTGCTCTGTCTGTTTTTTCAATATTATCGTTTGTATTTGTTTGGGTAATAGAGGAAACACTTTCAGTTTCTAAAAGGATAAGATTCTTTTTAATATCGCTCAGTAAACTACTATAAGTAGATTTTAAGGAATGTTTATGTGTTAAAACTAATAAATTCTGGAAGGCATCATCCAAATAACTTATAGATGAAAATATATTTGCAGTATCGTAATTGTTTCTAATATTGCGAAAGTAGAAATCGACAGCATCTTTACAACTTGTCAAAAGATTTTTATTCCATATTTGCTTTGAGTTCTGCTTCTTCAACTCAATAATAATAATACCAATGTCTTTTTGAAGAGTTCTTATTTGATTTATCATCGCAATATCATTTTAACTTTTTGAGCGTGGCAATTTATGAGCTACTAAATTGTAGCCAACGGGATTGAGTTTATATTTTCCTCTTTCAGCAGAATCAAAGTAACCGGATGATTTAGCATCAACTAAAACTTGTTGAATTGCTTTTGGCAATGGAAAATTTGCTTGTTTAAAATATTTATCGATTTCATTTTTACCAATTGAATCCATTTTTTCATTCTCTGGTGCATGATTGCCTAAATAGTAAGCTACGATACAGGCCATTTCAATTGAATTAGCAGGTTGTTTATTCTCCTTCAAAGATTGAATGTCAACAATAACAGTATTGGTTAATAAATTTTGTTGATTCGCATTTTCATTGGGATTTGGATTAAACGGTTGTGATCCTTGAGGTGATTTGGTATTTGAAACAATTGGAATATTGAGATGCTCAATTACAGCTTTTATAGCTATGATTCTAGAACTTTCATCTAAATCTTTTAGAGCTAACACTAATTCATCAATAGCTTGACCTAAACTTTTTTTATTATCCATTATTCACTCCATTTATTTTTATTAAAGTATAACTATTAATTAATCCGCCAGAGGAGGAGGAGTATTAGTCATAATCTCCCGCAGGATTTATTGTTTATTAATTTACAAATGAAGCTTTGGTGCTTTATATCGTCCATAAAATTTTGCGGTTTATTAGTCAGACGTGCAGGGCAATATCTGTTTCAGTGAGCAGTTGATAAGAATTAATGACCCCTCGATTAATTCTAAAATATATATAAATGTTGTTGCGGGCAGAGTTCCCTCGGGGAGGGCAGGGCCCCGTGGGGAACGGAAGCAACTTAATAATTGGAATTTAATTAGTCAAGAAAAATATTACACCAGATTATATTAACGGTGTTACAGTGTTAGATCTGGATAGAACGCGGATGACACAGATAAAATCCGCGGATATCAGCCCGATCCGCTGAATCTGCGTTCTATCAGCTCAGTTCACTACCGCGGATTACTCCTCAAGAAGCCACTGGTCGGCAAGCTCCTCGGAGATAGAATCGATGAACCGCGAGGGCTTTGCGAACGTGAACCCGTTCTGCCTGTCGAATATGTGCATCGGGTAGCAGACGAATAGATTCTGTTTAGCCCGTGTAGAAGCTACATACATCAGCCGGCGCTCCTCTTCGAGGCTCTCGAACTTCTCAAACGACTGCGAGGAAGGGAAGAACCCGTCCACCGCGTGAATGATGAATACCGAATGCCACTCCAATCCTTTAGCAGAATGAATAGTAGAGAGCGTAAGGAACTCCCGCTCTTTATCCGTAGCGTCGATATCGATAACGCTGTCCTGCGGCGGATCGAGAGCCATATCGGCTAATAAGCTGTCGAGCGATTTGTAATTCTCGCTTATGTTGATGAAAATATCGAGGTCCTTCCGGCGCTTGTTCCAGTCGTCGTATTTCTCTTTGAAGATCGGCTCATAATACTTAAACGCCATCTCGGCTTTATCTGCCGGGAGCTGATTCTTTGTATGAATCTCGTGAAGAAGTGAAAAAAGATTGTAGATACGGTCGGGATATTTTTTTGAGACAATTTTTTCGGCTGCCGATTTAATAGAGAGTTTTCCGGCGGCTATTTCATCCATAATCATCTGTGCTTTCTTAGGGCCGATTCCTTCGTGGAGAAGGAGGATCCTGTACCAGCTTACGTAATCGGTCGGATTCTGCGCGATTCTCAGGAAAGCGAGAAGGTCTTTAACGTGAGCGGTTTCTATGAACTTCATTCCGCCGAATTTGAGATACGGAATGTTTGCTTTGTTCAATTCAATTTCGAGATCGAACGAATGGAACGAGGACCTGAATAGTACCGCCATATCATTCAGCGGAACGCCTTCCTCGCGGAGTTCGAGGACTTTCTCAACAATAAACCTCGACTGCATATTTTCGTTAGCCGCGCTTATAATTCCGGGTAGGTCGCCGCCCGTTTTACGCGTAAAGAGATGCTTCGGGTATTTCTCCATAGCGAATTCGATTATCCGGTTGGAAAAATCGAGTATCTGCTGTGTGCTTCTGTAATTCTCTTCGAGTGTAATCAGTTTTACGTTCTTAAAGAGTTTGGGGAATTCCATTATGTTCTTAAAGTTCGCGCCGCGGAATGAATAGATCGACTGCGAGTCGTCACCCACAACCATAATATTCTGGTGAACCTGTGCTAAACCATTTATTACTTCCGCCTGAAGTTTATTCGTATCCTGGTATTCGTCAACCATCGTAAACCTGATGTTGTTGAGAAGGGATTTTGCGGCGGGGGAGAATTCAAGAAGAAAATCCCTCAGGTAAACGAGCAGGTCGTCGTAATCGAGAAGATTGTTCTGCCGTTTGTATGAAGTGTATACTTTATTTATCTGCAGAAATTTTTCTGTGTATTCGGCGAAGTGAGGGTATTCCTCTTCCAGAATCATTTCAACAGGCCGGCCGGTATTAACGCCTAAACTGAGGACTTTGAAAATTGTCTGCTTGTTAGGGAAACGTTTTTTATGCTGTGAGAGATTAAGCTGTCCGCGTATAAGATTTATTACGTCCTCGCTGTCGCTCTGGTCGAGTATTGTAAAACCGTTATCGAGTTTAACTGCTTTGGCGTATTTGCGAAGCGTAAGATTAGCGAATGAGTGGAACGTTCCTCCGTTTATTTTTGAGCACCGGTTATCGAGAAGAATAGCGGCCCGGTCCATCATTTCCTTGGATGCTTTACGCGTGAATGTAAGCAGAAGTATCGATTGAGGATCGTAACCGAGTTCTACGAGCCGCGATACGCGGTAGACGAGTGTGCGCGTCTTGCCGCTTCCGGCGCCCGCTATTACAAGGTAATTCCCTTCAACAGCTGATGCCGCTTCATACTGGGAGGGATTGAGTTCGTTCCGGTAGTTGATTACGAACTTCGATTCATCTGCTTCAGGTTTACGAACCGGAATCTCTCCGACTCT
>CAZHHG010000128.1:0-5774 GCA_964532065.1 uncultured Melioribacter sp. | reverse complement strand
AATCTCTTATATCTTACATAAATATCAGCCGGCAGATATGCGCCGCTCAGGTGCCCAAGATGAATCTTACCGTTAGCATAAGGAAGAGCTGAAGTAACTAGAATTCTTTCCACATTATTTCCCAAAATTGATCCAATGGTTGTTTATAATGAAGACAAATATAAGAAAAATTGGGTTTTCCACTCCTCATTCGGCATAGAATTGTATTTAGATGTACATACTACCGGTGAGTGAATAATTGAACCGTTATTTCATAGTCCGTCAGAATTGAATAAATTTGTACTTCTAAAAAATCCAAGGTGCCATAATGAAGCTTTATAAAGTGATTCTGATATTGTTATTAACTGGACTTTCAATTGTTTCCGGACAAGATTCATCTGGTCTAACTTCAAATCCAGAAAAAGGGAATGTAATTTTCATTCATCCGGATGGTACCTCGCTGGCCGTTTGGAACGCAGTGAGGCTCCTTTATGCAGGACCTGATAATCAATTGAACTGGGATAAATTACCGAATATCGGAATCTACCTAGGCCATATGACAAATTCATTAACTGCCACTTCCAATGGCGGAGGGACAATTCACGCATATGGCGTAAAAGTAGGAGTAGGTGCTTATGGAACGGACGACAATCTTGAAAAGCCGGTTTCGCGTTCGGGTAAAAGGCTCAGTATTATGCAGGAAGCAATGAATGCCGGTATTAGAACAGGTCTGGTAAATTCCGGCAGCATCATCGAGCCCGGTACGGGTGCATTTGTTGTTACTGTACCTTCGAGAAAAGAAGACGAGGAGATAGCAAAGCAGACAATCTTTTCTGGTGTCGATGTTATAATGTACGGCGGCGAGGAATGGCTTCTACCGAAAGGAACGAGCGGATTTCATACAAAGAACGGGAAAAGGAGTGACGGATTAAACCTGATTGAAGAAGCAAAAAAACTCGGGTATAAAGTTATCTACAACCGCGATCAGCTCCTGAATCTGCCCGAAGATTCTTATAAATTATTGGGGATCTTTTCAGAAGAACATACATTCAATGACAAACCGGAAGAGGAACAGAACAAATTAGGTCTGAAAAATTTCAAAGCGGGAGTTCCGACTCTTGCTGAGATGACCGAAGCCGCCATTACAATACTCTCCAGAAATAATCAACAGTTCCTGCTGGTAGTAGAAGAAGAAGGAACAGATAATTTCGGTAATAAGAACAATGCCAGAGGAACACTGGAAGCGTTGAAACGCGCAGATGACGCTCTGGGTGTTGCATTGAAATTTATTGATTCAAATCCGAAAACACTTTTAATAACATGTTCGGACAGTGAAGCAGGCGGGATGGAAGCCATAAGCTACACTGAAGATTATTTCCCGTTTAATAAACCGATCTCCAAATCAGCTCCGAACGGTGCACCTTATGACGGAGTGGACGGTCCTGAAAGCTTCCCGTTCAGATCAATGCCGGACAAATGGGGACGTACTTTCCCGTTCGTTATAAGCTGGTCAACTACTGATGACGTATGCGGATCAGTTCTTGTACGCGCGGCAGGATTAAATTCAGAATTTGTAAAAGGATCGGTTGATAATACCGATATCTATAAGTTTATGTATTTAACTCTTTTCGGAAAAATGCTTCAATAAAAAATTAATCTTGCTCATGAGCTTTTTACGGCTCATGAGCAAGAAATTAATAATTACCCTTCCAGACCTTTGTACATATCTTCAATAAGATCTTTATAACGCTCTTCAATAACCTTACGTTTTACTTTAAGTGAAGGAGTAAGCTCGCCGCCTTCAATTGTAAATGGTTTATCGAGTATGGCAAATTTTCGTATTCTTTCGAATGCCGCAAGTTTTTTCTGGAACTCACCCAATTCCTTATCTAGAAGTTCGTAGATCTGTTTCATCTTAACAAGTTCATCCACATTACTGTATTGAATTCTATTTGCATCGGCGTATTCTTTAAGTGCTTCATAGTCAGGGACGATTAACGCGGTAATAAACATCCTTCTATCGCCGATTATGATAAACTGATCAATATACTTGCTTGCGAGGAACATATTCTCAATAGGTGTTGGAGCGATGTATTTTCCACCCGATGTTTTAAAGAGATGTTTCTTACGGTCGGTAATTATAAGAAAACCTTCCGCATCAAATACCCCTATATCGCCGGTATGGAGCCACCCGTCTTTAATCGTATCTTCAGTATCCTTCTTGTTCTTATAATATCCCTGCATAATATTAGGTCCATAGGCAAGAATCTCGCCGTCTTTAGCAATTTTGACTTCAACTCCGGGCAAAGGTTTTCCTACTGTTCCGAATTTATAATCATTCAGCCTATTTGCGGTAATAACAGGTGACGACTCTGTAAGTCCATATCCTTCGATAATCAGAATTCCGGCAGCATCGAAGAAGATACCGAGTTCACGCGAAAGAGCGGCACCGCCGGAGATAAAGAATCTTAATCTGCCGCCGGTTCTTTCTCTCAACTTGCCGAAGACCAGTTTATCGGCAAGTTTCCGTTTTAATGATAGCATTATCGGTACAGGATGGCCGGATTTTTTAGCAACCATAAATTCTTTTCCGGTTTCGATAGCCCAGTTAAATATTTTCTGTTTTTTCTCCGGCTGGCTTTCAACATTCTTTTTAATTCTGCTGTACATTCTTTCAAACAATCGGGGAACCGCGGTCATTATTGTCGGTTTTATTTCAGCCATATTATTGGCAATTTTTTCGATACTCTCAGCATAAGCAATTATACCGCCGCAGGAGAATGCGGTGTAATATCCTCCCATTCTTTCAAAAATATGACAGAGAGGAAGGAAAGAAAGAAATACATCTTTTTCGTCTATATGAAAGATTTCATGTGCAGCTTTTATATTTGAAACAATATTTTTGTGAGTCAGCATTACACCTTTCGGTTCACCGGTTGTACCCGAAGTATATATAATTGTACATAGTTGAGTCTCGGTACAGAGACTTGAAGTCTGGTTGAAGTAATCCGGTTGTTCTTTCCGGAATTCTTTACCCTTAGTCTGAACATCCAGCAACGAATAAACATCTTTTTCCGAACCTCTCTCAGAATTATTCATCACGATTATAAATTTGAGGTTTTTACAATTTCCGCGGACTTTTAAGACTTTGTTCAACTGGAATTTGTTCGAGACAAATATTCCTACCGATTCTGAGTTATTAAGAATATACTCCAGTGATTCTGATGTAGAGATTGGATAGAGAGGAACATCAATAGCCCCAAGACCAAGTATGGCCATATCTGCATAGACCCATTCCGGTCTGTTCTCGGCAATGATAGCAACCTTATCCTCTTTTTTAACACCGAGTGCAGCCAGGCCGCACGCAAGATTAACGGTTTCTTCATAAAGCTGATCATAAGTGATATCGTTCCATTTTTCATCAACTTTATATTTGAGAACCGGCCTTTCTTTACCCTTTCCAAATTCCTGGGTAATAATGTTGAATAATTGGGGTATGGTTTTAAAGTCCTTATACAGAGGCATTTTTTTCTCCAAAAATTTGTGTCAAGATAGTAGTGGGAAGTATAAAAAGTCAATAAGAGTTAATAAATAATTTTATAGGCGTAAATTATTAATCGGACAAAACGATTCCATCAACGACGGGAGTAACACATATTAAGGGATTTTGAGGGACATTGTATTCTCTGAAAATATCCTCGAATAGCTGAAATTGCATTCCTTGGGATTCAAGCTTTGAAAATTTTGAGTATTTCATGAATTGTCCCGCTGAATTGCGGGGCGAGTTGAATCTCTGTGAAATTTGATAATCCTCCTTCGCGCGGGATTTCAGGAATTTTATTTTCTCATCTTCAGATCCTTCAAGAGAGTAATCAATAGCTCTGAATTCGACGACATAGCCGTTTTCAATAATTAGGTAAATGTTAAGAATTGTTTCCAGCATAGAATTCGATTCACGATTTATTTTTAAGTGCGAAGATTGTCAGGAATGTCGAAAGTACAAAAGCGAGTTTGCAGAGAAGGCTCTCCACGGCAAATACAAATGACGGAACAAAAATAGCAATGACCATAGCCGGAATAAATGTAAAGAGGTATCCGAACAGATAGAGCCGTGTGAGTGATTTTTTAGCCGGTTCCGATTCGGCTCCCCACTTTTTATTCAGAATTATCATAGACCCGATTACAGGAAGATAATAGAAAGTTGCATAGAATGGACCGAGAGGATAATAGTATGAAGCATATAGTACCGTACATTTAGTAACGGCAAGTTGATCGATGGCAAAGGGATAATAGATTATAAAAAAGAGAGCCGGTAAAAAAATCAGTTTATGATAACTACGCAGTTTACCTGCGAACAACAAAACTGTATATAATCCAAGAGGAGGCAGAAGTGTGATATCCAGAAGGGCGAGATAAATGAAAATCTGTTCTTTCAATCCGGCAAAACAGATTAAAAACTCGAATACCTGATAACCGAAGAGCAGGATTAATTGCGCAATTATGAGTTTATTAACAGTATTTTTTTTTGCAAATAGAAAAAGATTAATAATGAAGAGTAATTCGATACAAGCTATTAAGAGCGAAACTAATCCGTCGATATTTTCCATAATAAAAAATCCGGAGCAGATGATTATCTGCTCCATTAGAATTTATAATTAAGTTTGTTACATAGTTAGGGCCATAATGGCTTTTTGAACATGAAGACGGTTTTCCGCTTCGTCAAAAATAACTGAATTAGGAGAATCACAGATTTCATCTACAACTTCATCGCCTCTATGAGCCGGCAGACAATGCATAAAGATGTAATCATCTTTTGCATTTTTGACAAGCTGCGGATTAACCTGGAATCCCGCAAATTTCTTTTTCCTCTCCTCCGATTCTTTTTCCTGTCCCATACTTGCCCAGACATCGGTATAGACAATATCAGCATTTTTAACTGCAGCAATCGGATCGTCAAGAATTTCGACAGAGCTCCCCATATATTTTGCATTTTCAAGGGATTCTTTAACCACAAAATCAACCGGTTTGTATCCGGATGGGGATGCGATAGAAATATTCATACCTACTTTTGAACATCCCTGGAGGAGACTGTGAGCCATATTATTCCCATCACCGATATATGCAAGCTTAAGTCCTTGAAGAGTTCTTTTCTTTTCGAGTGCGGTAAAGAGATCTGTCAGCACCTGGCACGGATGATGAAGATCGGTTAATCCGTTAATTACAGGGATGGATCCGTACTTTGCGAGATCAATAACATCCTGATGATCAAATGTACGAATCATAATTCCGTCAAGATAACGTGAGAGAACTTTTGCCGTATCGCTTACGCTTTCGCTCTTTTTCAGCTGCAGATCATTCTGATTAAAATACAATCCTACACCGCCGAGTTCATAGATTCCGACTTCAAACGAAACTCTGGTGCGAGTTGAAGGTTTGGAGAAAATCATTCCCAGTTTTTTACCTTCCAGAACATGATGTTTTTTACCTGTCAAACGTTCTTCTTTAAGTGTTTTACTCAAATCGAATATCTGATATATTTCTTCGAGAGTAAGGTGCTGAATTTCAATCAGACTTTTACCTTTCATATTCACTGCCATATTTCACCTGTCTTATTTTTATATGTTTATGAATTAATTTTTCAATACATTTTTTCGTAGTCTATTTCTTTATTCTCCTTGACAATCCAGTATGAGTTTTTAGAATCGCCCCATTTCAGATCAAGAAATTTTTTCCCGAAGAGTCTTGCAATCAATCCAATTGGTGTCATCACAAAAACAAAAAGAATTGTTAATATC
>CAZHHG010000127.1:0-5792 GCA_964532065.1 uncultured Melioribacter sp. | reverse complement strand
AAGCCGATCATAAAATTGACTCAACCTTCCTTAATGCTGAAACAATTCTCTGGGACAAGAACCGGCGTTATACACTATCGGCAGATGACCCGCGAATATTATGGGATAATATTAACATTATAGCTGTGCGTGTTTTCGATCAGGGAGGTCAGGGCGGAATTTATACTGGTAACTCGACTGTAAGTATGACAACTATTACCGAATACCTTTTTACAAATTCAGCTACCACAGAATTCGAATTTTCCGGAAACTCAATTTCGAAAAACTTCTACATTAAAAATATCTCAGACAGATTAAAGTTAACCGGAATTTTTGAAATTAACGCAGTAGATAAGACTGACGGGAATAATATTTTTGTGAAAAATGAGAATGTAGAGTTGAATCCGGGAGATCAAAAAAATTTCTCTTATACTCTGAACAATATTTCAAAACCTGTACGTATTCAGTACGATTTTAGATTTACCGGAACCACAGAGATCTTTTCTTTCAACGAGGAGGCTCCATATATTTTAACTCCGGTACCGGCAAAGCACCCCAGGATAAACGGTGCAAAAATATACGGTCAATCCCCGGGTAAACCTTTTCTTTATGCCGTCGCTGCAACCGGAGAGAGGCCGGTAAAATTCAGTGCTCTGAATCTGCCTGAAGGATTATCTATTGATGAGAACACGGGAATTATAAAAGGTGTTGTTCGAAATTCCGGTCAATATACTGTTAATGTTAAAGTCTCGAATAATTATGGCACTGCTAAATCGAAGATTCAATTTATAATTGGTAACAAGCTCGCATTAACTCCGCCGATGGGATGGAACAGCTGGAACGTATGGGGGCTTGCCGTTGATCAGCAAAAAGTTTTAGAATCGGCCAGAGTATTTAAGGAAAAATTAATTTATCATGGATGGACATTTATTAACATTGATGACGGATGGGAAATAAAAGGCGACTCTCCTCTTCCCAAGCGTAATTCAAACGGTTTTATATTAACTAACGAAAAATTTCCCGATATGAAAGCGCTTGGAGACAGCATCCATGCTATGGGTTTGAAACTCGGGATTTACAGTTCGCCCGGACCTCTAACCTGCGGCGGTTACACAGCATCTTATCAGCATGAATTACAGGACGCGCAATCATTCGCTTCCTGGGGAATCGATTATCTTAAATACGATTGGTGTTCATACGATCAGATTGCCAAAGACAAATCAATCCCCGAATTAAAAAAACCTTACTTTGTTATGAGAGACGCATTGAAGCAAATTGACAGGGATATTGTTTACAGTTTATGCCAGTACGGAATGGGGAAAGTCTGGGAATGGGGTGCTGAAGTTGGAGGTAATCTCTGGCGGACAACTGGTGACATAACGGATACCTGGAAAAGTATGAGTGAGATCGGTTTTAATCAGATTGAAAATGCGAAATATGCGGGTCCGGGTAACTGGAATGATCCCGATATGCTTGTAGTCGGTTGGGTTGGATGGGGCCCGAATTTACATCCGACAAAATTAACACCGGACGAGCAGTATACTCATATCAGTCTCTGGTCTCTCCTCTCCGCACCTCTGCTGATCGGATGCGACTTATCGAGGGCTGATCCTTTCACTATGAACCTGCTGACAAATGATGAAGTCCTCTCTATAAATCAAGACCCTCTTGGAAATCAGGCTATACCGGTTATCAAGGAAGGAGACGTTCAAATCTGGATGAAAGAACTTGCAGACGGTAATAAAGCGGTTGGAATTTTCAATCTGGGCGACAGAACCGAACAGTACGAATTAGACTTATTAAGAATCGGACTAAAAGAAAATGTAATGATCAGGGATGTCTGGCGGCAGAAAGAAATTCCTTACACGGGAAATAAAATTTTATTCAGGGTACCTTCGCACGGATGTTACCTTATCAAATCTGAATCTCTTTAAAGACAAAAACCCCGGTCTTGACCGGGGTTTGAATTTTGAAATCGTAAAAATTATTGAATAACTTTTACTTCTTGAGCTTGTGGGCCTTTTTGACCTTGAGCAACCGTGAATTCAACCTGCTGTCCTTCCTGAAGGGTCTTGTATCCTTCACCAACAATTGCCTGGAAATGAACAAACACGTCATCTCCGTCTTTGCGTTGAATGAATCCATAACCTTTTGCGCCGTTGAACCATTTTACGGTTCCTTTTACTCGTTCTGACATCTTTTGATGCTCCTAATAAAATGAAAAAATATTATTTAAAAGACGAACAGAGCACCTGCAAAGCTTTGTTAATATAAATCAACAAACGTCCACTGCTCAAGTTCATAAAAAGGACTTATGATTAACACGCATGTCCTCTTAATATGCGTGAAGGATTGGAATTATTCCTATCCTCAAACATTCAATGAACAAACATAACGGGTTCTATAAAATAAAGGTTGGGTTTTCATACAAAATCTAATGTGGGAGTTAAAATCTAAATGATATAAAGAAGATCAAATTTAAAACCAATAAAACGAACAAAATGCCTAAAACCTTCTACTTCAATATTTATAAGAACCGATTAAATACTCTTTTAACGGAGCATTAGCTCCGCGGGTAGGGCTCGAACCTACAACCCTGCGGTTAACAGCCGCATGCTCTGCCATTGAGCTACCGCGGAATTTTATTTCGTATGAAATACATACAAAATCGAGGTCTAAAAATAGATTTTAGGGAAGGATTTGTCAAGTTCCATAAAATTATTTTTTACTCTGAATTTCCATATTAGATAACTTAATTCCAACTATTGAGAAGTATGAATTAATTTATATAAGATTTCCCCTCTTTATTTAATAAAATCATTAAATTCACACAGCATTCTCCGTTTTATCTTTATTGCTGCTTTTATTTGATAGGCATATTAATTGCATAAATTATCATTTTTCAAAAGGGAAAATGAATGACAATCGATCAATTAGAAGAGAAGGTTAGGAACGCATATAAAAACTGGGAAGAATCGAATTACCTTAAAACAATATCAAAATTCCCCGAAAGAAGTAAAGAATTTACCACCCAATCCTTCACAAAAGTAGACCCGCTTTACATTCCAAGCTTAACCGATTCCGAAAACTACGAGGAAAAACTCGGATTCCCGGGAAAGTATCCGTTTACCCGCGGTGTTCAACCAACTATGTACAGAGGCCGGTTCTGGACGATGCGTCAATATGCCGGATTCGGAACTGCTAAAGAATCGAATGAACGTTACCGCTATTTATTAACTCAGGGACAAAGCGGACTCTCAGTAGCTTTCGACTTACCAACTCAGATCGGGTACGACAGCGACGACCCGATGGCTCTTGGTGAAGTCGGAAAAGTCGGTGTCGCAATCGATACTCTCGCGGATATGGAAATTCTCTTCGACCAGATCCCGCTCGATAAAGTTTCTACTTCAATGACTATCAATGCACCGGCATCCGTCCTTCTGGCAATGTACATTGCTGTGGCAGAAAAGCAGGGTGTTACAAAGGATAAGATTAGCGGAACAATTCAGAACGATATTCTTAAAGAATACGTAGCCCGGGGTACTTACATTTATCCGCCAAAACCATCGATGAGACTTATAACAAACATTTTTGAATACTGCTCTAAGGAAGTGCCCAAGTGGAATACAATTTCGATTTCCGGTTACCATATACGAGAAGCGGGATCAACCGCCGCTCAGGAGGTAGGATTTACTCTCGCCGACGGAATTGCTTACGTTGAAGCGGCAATTAAAGCCGGGTTAGATGTTGACGAATTTGCCGGACAGTTGTCGTTCTTTTTCAACGCACATAACGACCTCCTTGAAGAAATAGCAAAATACAGAGCGGCAAGAAGGCTCTGGGCCGGAATTATGAAAGAGAGATTCGGTGCTAAAAAAGATAAATCCCAGATGTTGAGATTCCATACACAGACAGCCGGCTCTACACTTACAGCAAAACAGGTTGACAATAATATAATCCGTGTTACTATACAGACGCTTGCTGCGGTTCTCGGCGGTACACAGAGTCTTCATACTAATTCGAGAGATGAAGCACTTGCTCTTCCCACTGAAGAATCTGTCAAAGTTGCTTTAAGAACTCAACAGATAGTGGCTTATGAAAGCGGAGTGACAAACACAATAGATCCTCTTGCAGGTTCGTATTATATCGAGTCGCTTACCGATCAGATAGAAAAAGAGGCCGCAGAATATATCAATAAAATTGATTCTCTCGGCGGGGTGGTTAATGCAATTGAGGCCGGTTATATTCAAACTGAAATTCAAAAATCGGCTTATCAGTTCAATCAGGAACTGGAACGCGGTGAAAGAATTGTAGTAGGAATAAATAAATTTGTTGAAAAGGAAGAACACAAAGGCAAAATCCTTAAGATCGATGAAAAAATTCAAAAGGATCAGATCCAATTCCTCAATAAAATAAGGTCTAACCGGAACCAGAAAGAAGTTGAGGAAAAATTAGCCGCTCTTAAAACAGCAGCCGAGGGAAGCTCCAACTTAATGCCGTTTATACTTGACGCAGTTAAAGTCTATGCAAGTATAGGTGAAATCTGCAATACGATGAGAACTGTTTTCGGTGAGTATAAGGAGCAGGTTGTCATTTAGTAAATTAAATTGAACAAGCAATACTTCCGGAGAAAAAGTAATGGAACTTAAATATATAGAGCATATCGGTATAGCCGTTAAAAACCTTGATGAATCAATTAAGTATTATGAAAATGTTCTAGGGTTGAAATGCTACGCAGTGGAAGAAGTAAAAGATCAAAAAGTGAAAACTGCGTTTTTTATGGTCGGTCAGACAAAAATTGAGCTTCTTGAATCAACAGAGCCCGACGGACCGATCGGAAAGTTTATTGAAAAAAAAGGCGAAGGAATACACCACATTGCGTTCGCAACCGAAAATCTTAAAGTCGCATTGAAAGAAATTGAGTCTAAAGGAATTCAATTAATTGATAAAGAACCCCGTAAAGGAGCGGAAGGATTGAATATCGCCTTTCTCCATCCTAAATCTACAAACGGGGTATTGACCGAGTTATGCGAACATCCGTAACAAATATTTAATAAACAGGAATTAAACGTACAACTGAGGAACAATAATGGCATTACAGGATAAGATTAAAGAGTTGATGGATATGCGCGCTAAAGCGCGGCTGGGCGGCGGTGAAAAAAGAATTGAATCCCAACATCAAAAAGGAAAATTTACTGCAAGGGAAAGAATTGATATGCTTCTCGATGAAGGCAGCTTCGAGGAATTTGATATGTTCGTTTCCCACCGGACAGTCGATTTCGGACTCGATAAGCAGACTTATCTATCAGACGGGGTCGTTACAGGTTACGGTACGATAGACGGACGACTGGTATACGTATTTTCACAGGACTTTACCGTTTTCGGCGGTTCGCTTTCTGAAATGTATGCTCAGAAGATCTGTAAAGTGATGGACAAAGCTATGAAAGTTGGAGCTCCGCTAATCGGAATAAACGACAGCGGCGGCGCCAGAATTCAGGAGGGTGTTAAGAGTCTTGGAGGTTATGCCGACATATTTCAACGCAATATTATGGCTTCCGGATTAATACCCCAGATTTCTGCGATTTTCGGTCCCTGTGCAGGCGGTGCCGTCTACTCTCCCGCTCTTACCGATTTTACTATTATGTCCAAAGGAACAAGTTACATGTTTGTAACGGGCCCTAAAGTTGTGAAAACCGTAACCGGCGAAGTAGTTACCGACGAAGAACTCGGCGGTGCTATGGTTCACGGTTCCAAATCAGGAGTTACACACTTTGTAGCAGATGACGAGCAGGAAGGAATTCTGCTTATAAGAA
>CAZHHG010000126.1:0-6163 GCA_964532065.1 uncultured Melioribacter sp. | reverse complement strand
ACAGGCAAAACAAAAAACAGAGAAAGATCAATCATTACATCTCTCCACATTCAACCTGATAAAATGCAGGAGATAAATATTCATCTCCAGAAAAAATATAAACAGATTGAGGAAGAAGAGATCCGCTACGAAATGACCGGCTGCGAAGATGCGGAACTGGTTCTGGTCGCCTTCGGATTGGTCGCAAGAATCTGTGAAAAAGCTGCAAGCCTTGCCAGAGAGAAAGGAATTAAGGTAGGAGTTTTCAGACCGGTTTCTTTATTCCCTTATCCGTATACCGCTCTGAATCAGCTTGCCGAAAAAGTAAAAGGATATTTGACAGTTGAAATGAATGCCGGGCAGATGGTTGAAGACGTGCGTCTTGCTGTGAATGGAAAGATCCCGGTTGATTTTATCGGAAGGATGGGCGGTATTATACCGACTCCGGAAGAGATATTAAAAAAGATTGAAGAAATTCATGTAGGAGAAATGGTATGAACGAGAAGAGAATGATTGAAGAGGAAAAACACTTCGAGAATATGATTGCAGAAGAGAGTATCTGCACGGGTGAAAACCTTGTTTACGAAAAGCCCGAAACTTTGACCGATACCCCGATGCACTATTGTCCCGGCTGCGGTCATGGTGTTGCTCACCGGTTATTAGCTGAAGTAATTGATGAATTAGGGATACAGGATAAGACAATAGGAGTTGCTCCGGTTGGATGTTCGGTTTTTGCATATAATTATTTAAACATTGATATGACTGAAGCTGCTCACGGACGCGCATCGGCTGTGGCTACAGGAATTAAAAGAGTCCTCCCCGATAAATACGTCTTCTCATATCAGGGTGACGGTGACCTTGCGGCCATCGGAACGGGTGAAACTCTTCATACGTGTAACCGGGGCGAAAACATTCTGATAGTTTTTATCAATAACGGTATTTATGGTATGACCGGCGGACAGATGGCGCCTACTACTCTCGTCGGAATGAAATCTACGACAACACCGTTCGGCCGTGAAATAGAAGTTATGGGCAATCCGCTGAAGATTACGGAATTAATAGCTCAGCTGCCGGGTGTTTATTACTGTACCCGCGTTGCGGTTAATACTCCGAACAATGTCCGCAAAGCTAAAAAAGCTATTATGAACGGATTCAAGTACCAGGAATTGAAGAAAGGATTGAGCTTTGTTGAGATAGTATCCAATTGTCCGTCCAACTGGAAAATGACACCGGTTGAATCGAATAAATGGATGGAAGAGAATATGCTTCCGTTCTATCCGCTCGGAGATTTAAAAGTACCACAGAACCCGCCCAAGGCGGATAAGGAGAATTGACATGACAGAAGAAATCATCATTGCAGGATTCGGAGGACAGGGTGTATTATCGATGGGTCAGATCCTCTGTTACGGCGGGGTAATCGAAGGTAAGGAAGTAAGCTGGATGCCTTCCTACGGTCCGGAAATGAGAGGCGGAACTGCGAACTGTATAGCAATTATAAGTGATACAAGAATAAGCTCGCCGATACTTACCAGGTTCGATACTGTCATCGCTCTGAATCAGCCCTCGCTCGATAAATTTGAACAGGCAGTTAAACCGGGGGGACTCTTAATATATGAGGCCAGTACAATTCTAAATCCTCCTACGCGTACCGACATCGAGATAGTCCCGATCGAAGCTGCCAATGAAGCAACAAAGCTGAATAATTCTAAAGTAATGAATATGATTATACTCGGTGCGCTTCTTAAGAAGAAACCTGTTATAACTTTCGAAAGCGCGCTCGAAGGATTAAAGAAAGTTCTGCCCGAAAGATATCATAAGCTGATCCCTCTCAATAAAACTGCTATGGAAAAGGGGATGGAACTGGCGGAAACCATTTCCGTAAACTCCTGATTCTCTTATTTATCTAAAATATCCTTACTTATTCAAGGTCTCTTGATGAGACCTTGAATATGCAAAATTCTAAACTCACATCTAAAAAATCAGCGAAAAAGATTGAAAAATTTTACACGGATATCCGATAATAACATGAAAAAGTGACGAGTTTAACAATTTATCAGGCCGGTAATTATTATTATCTAAATAAGATTTTTGGAAAACGGATTTTAACAGGTCGGATTTGCTATTCTTTAAAATCTGTGATATTTATTTTTTTTCATTTCGTAAATTATATTAGTGATAGATGATAGTAATTGAACTCATATATAGCCTTTCTCTGCTTGTAGCGATAATAGTTCTTTCCGGATTTATAAATGAAAAATTCGATAGGGAGGAATTAACCGCTAAGATTCTTCAGGGATTACTCTTCGGCACAGCTGCATTCATCGGAATGCTAAATCCTTTCGAACTGGAGAAAGGTATCTTTTTCGACGGTAGAACAATCGCAATTAGTCTCTGTACATTTTTCTTCGGTCCTGTATCGGGGATCATTTCACTTATCCCACCGCTTGTTTACAGAGTTTTTGTTGGAGGTCCGGGGATTTACATGGGAGTTGGTACGATCGTATCTTCGTTTCTTATCGGAGCGCTTTTCCTGAAGAAGAAGAGATCTGCAAAATCCATCGATAATCTCGACCTTTATCTGCTCGGATTAATAGTTCATATTGTAATGCTGATGCTCGTATTCACGCTTCCGTCAAAGAATATTTTACCGACGTTAAAATCACTTGCATTCACAATTATTGCAATTTATCCTCTTATAAGTATGCTTATAAGTAAAATACTATTGGATCAGGAACAGAAGAAGAATGCATTTCATACTATCAAACAGAACGAAAAACTATTCCGCACCACTCTTTATAGTATTGGGGATGGAGTAATTACCACAGATACGGAAGGTAGAGTTCAGCAGATGAACCGAGTTGCCGAACATCTTACAGGATGGCCGGAATCTGATGCAAAGAATAGAATGCTGGATGATGTCTATCCTGTTTATGATGAGGATAAACGGATCCGGACAGATAGCCATTTGCGGTTTAATAAAAAACCGGATTCAAATGCCGGACGCGAATCATCGGTGATTCTTTTTTCAAAATCGGGTAAGGAGATTCCGGTTTCGGATAGTTGGGCGCCTATTGTTGATGAGAAAGGTGTTCTGATCGGTTATGTTCTGAATTTCCGCGACCGGACAGAAGAAAAGGAGAAGCAGCGTCAGCTCTCAGAAAGTGAAGCAAAACTTAAAAGAGCAGAATCGATTGCCGGTGCAGGGAACTGGGAAATTGATCTTAGCAGCGGTTTAATCTACGGATCTGAAGGAGCTCAGAAAATTTACGGTGTAAAAAGTAATTCATGGAAACTATCCGACATTCAGAAGATACCCCTGCCGGAGTACCGGGAAAAATTGAATATCGCTCTTCTCAACCTGATCCAGAATAATGAACCGTATGATGTTGAATTCAAAATCAAACGGGAGGATGGTAGAATTCTGAATATTCATTCAGTTGCTGAATATGATAAGGAAACTAATAAAGTGTTCGGGGTAATAGAGGATATTACAGATAAGAAAGAAGCGGAGGATAAATTAAAAGCTGATGAAGAATTATTCAGGGCAATCTCAAATCTTACAATGGATTACCTCTTCTCTACATCGGTAAATGAGGAAGGCAAACTGGTTCATAACTGGTTCGGCGGTGCATTCGAAAAACTGACCGGCTACTCATTCGATGAATACAGGGAAAGAGGCGGGTGGATGGCGATGCTCCATCCAGAAGATGTTGAAACTGATAATAAGGCAATGCAGAAATTGTTTAAGAATGAAAATGCAGTTACAGAAGTAAGAACGATTCATAAAAACGGAAGTGTTGTCTGGGTCCGTGTTTACGCAAAACCGGTCTGGGATTCTGAAAAAAACAGACTTAAAGGGATTCAGGGTGCCGTTCAGGATATAACCGAGTTTAAACGTTCTCAACTTATTCAGCAGATTCAGTATAATATAGCCAATGCTGTTACAACCTCAATTAAAACTGCAGAACTTTTTGCGATGGTTCGTAACGAACTTTCACAATTAATGGATACGAAAAATTTCTTTGTCGCGTTCTATGACGAAAAAACGGATACACTTAAAGCAGATCTGGATAGAGATGAAAAGGATGAGATCGGAACCTGGCCGGCAAAAAATTCTTTAACAGGGTATTTGATCAATAAATCAAAAACACTCCTGCTTACAAAAAATGATATAATTGAATTGAGCAATAAAGGTCTGATTGAACTTGTTGGAACCCTGCCGGAAATCTGGCTCGGTTCCCCACTCAAAATTAACAATAAAGTTATTGGTGCGGTTGTAATTCAAAATTACAACGATCGCAACGCCTATGATCAATCGAGTCAGAAAATTTTCGAGGTGATAGGAAACCAGCTCTCGTTATATATTCAACGGAAGAAAGCTGAAGAGGATTTGCTGGTTCTAGCCAGGGCAATTCATCAGAGTCCCCTCACAATTATTATAACCGATACTGCCGGTAAAATTGTATATACAAATCCGAGCATTAAAAAATCGACAGGTTACAGCATTGAAGAGGTAATCGGTCAGAATACGAGAATATTCAGTTCTAAACATCATACGGCTGAATTCTATAAAAATTTATGGGATACAATTCTTTCCGGCAAGGATTGGGAGGGAGAAATTCTAAATAAAAACAAGAAGGGTGAACTCTTCTGGGAACATCAGATAATATCACCAGTGATAAACGAAGAAGGAATTACAACAAACTTTATCGCATTGAAAGAGGATGTAACAGAAAAGAAGAATATGATTGAAGAGATAATTAGAGCCAAGGAAAGGGCTGAAGCTTCCGAAAGATTAAAAACCGAATTCCTTGCTCAGATCTCTCATGAAATCAGAACGCCAATAAATATTATGTCCAGCAACGCACAGTTGATTAAGGACGAAGTGGAGAGTTTTGTAGATGAGGATGTACTCGGACTCTTTTCCAGTATTGCTCGCGCATCACATCGGATGATAAGAACTGTCGACCTCATACTCAATATGTCCGAACTCCAAACCGGTGCATACAGGCCTGTCTATAGGGAGATAAATCTGGATACCGATGTACTGCAATCCCTGCAGATTGAATATCTTCATCTTGCTCAGAGCAAAAAACTTACAATTGAGTACGTCTGTCAGTCGGTCAACCCTGTTATTGAAGCCGACGAATATAGTGTGATGCAGATTTTTGCAAACCTGATTGATAATGGTATTAAATATACCGATGCCGGCAAAATTTCCATCAGGCTTTTTGAAAATAATACCGGTGAAAAAATTGTTGAGATTAAAGATACCGGTATCGGCATGAATAGAGATTTTCTTGAAAGAATATTTGAGCCGTTCGTTCAGGAAGAACACGGATATACCAGATCCTTCGAAGGGAATGGATTGGGTTTGGCTCTCGTTAAAAATTACTGTGAACTTAATAATGCCGTTATTGAAGTTGAAAGTGAGAAAGGATCCGGTTCAAAATTCAGGGTTACATTCAGGAATAGAGTGCAGGATGCATGATTTTATTGAAAAATCTACTCAAATCAACCTTACCTCAGTGCTAAAATTGCCATCAGAATAAAAGTAGATCACTTTGGAAATAAGCTCATTTCTTTCTAATTTTACACGCAAAATTTTGAATTTTAGGGAGAAAAATGGGACTGAATCAAGGTACAATCATTCAGGTTATCGGACCTGTAATCGATATAGATTTTGAAGGCGGAAAGCTTCCAAATATTTATAATTCAATCAAAATTCCAAGAAAAGATCTGGAAGGGAAGGATCAGGAATTGATTGTTGAAGTCCAGCAGCATCTCGGAGAAAACCGGGTTAGAACCGTTGCTATGGATTCAACCGACGGACTGGTTAGAGGAATGAAAGCATTCGATACAGGTGAACCGATCTCCGTTCCTGTTGGGCCTGAAACACTCGGCCGACTTATAAATGTTATTGGAGAAGGAATCGATGGACTTGGAACAGACATCACAACGAAAAAACGTTACGCAATCCACCGCCACTCTCCTAAGTTCGAAAATCTTACTACCAAACAGGAAATGTTCGAAACCGGCATAAAGGTAATCGACCTTCTGGAACCATACACAAAAGGAGGTAAGACAGGACTGTTCGGCGGCGCCGGTGTAGGTAAGACAGTTATTATTCAGGAATTGATTCACAATATTGCAAAACAGCATGGCGGATATTCAGTATTTGCGG
>CAZHHG010000125.1:3136-6189 GCA_964532065.1 uncultured Melioribacter sp. | reverse complement strand
GCAACCAGGGGAAGCCTTGGAGGATTAAGCAAGAAGACAATTGACGCAGCGGATGTACTTGATGCTGCCGGTTACGATTTTATAATTTTTGAAACTGTAGGTGTCGGACAATCGGAACTTGATATTGCTAAGACCGCCGATACAACCATCGTAGTACTCGTACCGGAATCCGGCGATTCCATTCAGGCTATGAAAGCAGGCCTTATGGAAATAGCCGATTTCTTTGTGCTTAATAAAAGCGACCGTCCGGGATCCGATTCAGCTTTAACAGCTTTGAAAACTATCCTTATGCTTAAAGATCACGATATAAACGACTGGCTGCCGAATATTATAAAATGTGTAGCATCAGAAAATATAGGGACTAAAGAGATTGCAGATGAAATTGGGAGACACCGGAATTATCTCGTATCGAATAATCTTCTAAAAGAAAAACGGGAAGAGAATTATAAATTGAGAATAAAAGAGATTGTTGAGACTTTTATTCAGGGTGAACTCTGGGTTAAAGATCGTGAGAATTTATTAAAAGAATCTCTAAAGAATGTTCTTGAAGGTACAATCTCCCCTTACCAGGTTGCAGAAAACCTTTACAAAAATTTTAAGAATAAAGCTGAGGCAGGTAAATAATGGAATTGACTGCAAATAATCATACAATCGAATTTACTGAGGATCAGAAAACAATTAGAGATACAATCCGGGACTTCGCCGAAAATGTTATTAAACCGGTTGTAATGGAATATGACGAGTCGCAAAAATTCCCGATTGAAATTCTTCAGCAGCTGGGAGAACTCGGATTCCTCGGTATTCTTGTTCCTGAAGAATACGGCGGAGCGGGACTCGGCTACACCGAATACTCAATTGTAGTTGAAGAGCTTGCGAGAATCGATCCTTCTTTTGCCCTCTCCGTTGCCGCTCACAACGGACTCTGTACTAATCATATCCTGATGCATGCTAACGGGGAATTAAAAAAGAAGTATCTACCCGACCTAGCCTCTGGAAAAGTAATAGGAGCCTGGGGATTGACCGAGCCGTCTTCCGGTAGCGATGCCGGAGCGATGCAGACAACCGCAACGCCTGACGGAGATTATTATATTCTTAACGGTACCAAGAATTTTATTACGCACGGCGCGTCGGGAAAAACAGCGGTAGTTATGGCAATTACAGATAAATCCAAAGGTAAGAAAGGAATTTCCGCATTTGTAATAGAAAAAGGATTTGAGGGTTTCAGCGCCGGTAAAAAAGAGAATAAGCTGGGAATGCGTGCCAGCGAAACAACCCAGCTCCTTTTCGAGAATTGTAAAGTCCCGAAAGAAAACCTGATCGGGAATGAAGGAGAAGGGTTTCTACAGGCGATGAAAATTCTGGAGGGCGGTAGAATTTCTATTGCAGCATTAAGTGTTGGGCTTGCGGAAGGTTGTCTTGAATCTTCAATCGCTTATTCAAAAGAAAGAAAACAGTTTAACAGATCTATTTCCGAATTCCAGGGGATCCAATTTAAATTATCCGAGATGGCGACTGATATACAGGCCGCGCGGCTTCTTACTTATAAGGCAGCATTTCTAAAAGATTCCGGACAGGATTCAACAATGGCGGCAGCAAAAGCAAAGCTATTCGCAAGCGAAATTGCGGTGAAAGCCGCGAATGAAGCCGTTCAGATTTTCGGCGGTTACGGATTTGTAAAAGACTATCCGGTAGAAAAATTTTACAGGGATGTTAAACTGCTTACAATAGGCGAAGGGACTTCGGAAGTACAAAGAATTGTTCTAGCACGAAACCTTCTAAAGGACTAAGGAGATCAGATGAAGCGAATCGGCAGCCCGCTTATTCAAAACGAATCGACTCTTCGCAAAGAAGATTTTCAGAAAAACATATTACGGAAAGTTGAAGCAGCAAAGGAGACTGCCAGGCAAGGAGGCGGTAAAAACGCTATCGAGCGTCAGCATGAAAAAGGAAAACTGACTGCCCGCGAGAGAATAGATCAATTAATTGATAAGGATTCAAAATTTTTTGAATTAAGTACGCTTGCTGCCCACGGAATGTATCAGGAATACGGCGGAGCCCCGTCATCGGGAACAGTTTACGGTATTGGTAAGATCAACACTAAAAATTTTGTAATTGTTGCAAATGATGCCACAGTGAAGGCCGGGGCTTGGTTCCCCATTACAGCTAAGAAGAATCTTCGTGCCCAGGAGGTTGCTATTGAGAACAGACTTCCCATTATTTATCTGGTGGATAGTGCGGGAGTATTTCTTCCTCTTCAGGATGAAATTTTCCCGGATAAGGAGCATTTCGGAAGGATATTCAGGAATAATGCGGTTATGTCCGCAATGGGAATTCCGCAGATCTCTGCAATAATGGGACCGTGTGTTGCAGGCGGAGCTTACCTCCCTATTATGAGTGATGAGGCATTAATTGTTGAAGGAGAAGGTTCGGTATTTCTGGCCGGTTCGCATCTTGTTAAAGCTGCAATTGGAGAAGATATTGATAACGAAAATCTAGGAGGCGCACGCGTCCAATCGAATATCTCAGGCGTTACAGATTATATTATGAAAAATGATCAGGAGTGCCTGCTTCAGATCAGAAGCCTTGTCGGTAAATACGGATCTAACGAGACTGCCGGATTCAACAGGATTACCCCGGCGCCGCCTGAATTTTCACCCAAAGAAATTTACAGCATCCTTCCCGAGGATACTACAAAACCATATGATACTTACGAACTGATAGCCCGCTTAGTAGACAACTCGGAAATTGACGAGTATAAAGCCGGCTACGGAAAATCTCTTATTACAGCATATGCGAGAATTGACGGTTGGGCTGTAGGCATTGTGGCTAATCAGAGAAACGTTGTCAAGACCGAAAAGGGTGAAATGCAAATCGGCGGAGTGATTTATTCGGATAGCGCAGATAAGGCGACCAGATTTATAATGAATTGCAATCAGAAAAAAATCCCGCTTGTATTCCTGCAGGATGTTACAGGATTTATGGTTGGAAGTAAAGCCGAACACGGAGGAATAATTAAAGACGGCGCTAAGATGGTTAATGCCGTAGCAAATTCT
>CAZHHG010000125.1:0-3126 GCA_964532065.1 uncultured Melioribacter sp. | reverse complement strand
AAAATAACCATCATAATCGGCAATAGTTATGGTGCCGGCAATTATGCTATGTGCGGAAAGGCTTACGATCCAAGATTTATTTTCGCATATCCGAATTCAAAAATTGCTGTTATGGGCGGCGCGCAGGCAAGCAGCGTGCTTCTTGATATTAAAGTTAAACAGATGGAGAAATCGGGACGGGAATTTACTTCGGAACAAAAGGAAAAACTTCTTAGAGAGGTTATTCAGTCGTATGAGGAAAAGAATTCTCCTCTTTACGCAGCCGCCCGATTATGGATTGACGAGATTATCGATCCGGCACTTACAAGAGATTATATTTCAATGTCAATTGAATGTGCGGATAATAATCCGGTTGTTAATAGATTTTCCACAGGTGTAATTCAAACATAGACACCGGTATAATTTTGAGAAAATTATTTCTTCCACTTTCTATATTTCTTCTCATTCCAGCATCATATTGTTTTCAGAGTAATTATGAAAAAAGTTTTTACGGGGGACTTTTCTATCTATCGGATTTCATTGCTTCCGAGCAATTTGCCGGATTAAAAGAGACACATAATGATTTGGAGCTGGTGGATCTTATTTATCGGAAGGCATATGATTTTTACGAGGGTGATATTTCGGAAGCCCTGCTGGCATTAACTTTTACCTGTTTACCGTTCAACAGGATCAGGACCAGATTTCTTTTCGGCTCCGAAATCATTATTCCCCTTCCATCCCCACCCGAAATAATTTTCCGGTTAAAAGTAAAAAATCTTCCGAAAGTAATTTTCTTTGATTCTCTTGAAAATGAATTCGGCGATAAGGACAAACTTTCTCATTTCTTCGGTAACGCATTTCTAAGATATAATTTCGGATTTTTTAATTTATCTAAATTTATGGGTATTTTTGTAGAGACAGTGGAAGAAGGATTATTTATTGAAGGTGGCTACAGCAACCGTGATATTATTACGAATCACCTCGGTGAATTGTTCGCCGAGGGAGTAAAAGAAAACAACTCATTACTCCCTTCCTCCGTCTTAAATGTGTATCAACTATTTTATTTCAGGATGAGACAATGAAATCAATTCTAGTTATCGATGATGAAAAGGAAATTTGCGAAAGCATCAAAATGATTCTTGAGTATGAAGACTATTCAGTTGATTATACTACCGATTCCGCCAAAGGAATGCAGAAACTCGATTTCGGTAATTATGATGCGCTGCTCCTCGATATTCAGATACCTGGTAAAAACGGATTTGAGATTTTAAGCTGGCTGAAGGAAAAAGGGAATGATATTAAAGTGATTATGATTTCCGCGCATGCAAATGTTCAGAACGCGGTTACAGCCACCAAACTAGGTGCATTCGACTTTCTGGAGAAACCGATCGACCGCGATAAACTTTTAATCTCCGTGCGTAATGCTGTTGAACAATCGAGTCTCTTAAAAGAAAATAAAAAACTTAAAAAAGAATTATCGGCAACTGATATAATAATCGGCAATAGTCCGGTTATTAAAAACATTCTGGAAACCATTTCGAGAGTAGCGCGTACCGATGCCAGAATACTCATAACCGGTGAAAACGGTACGGGTAAAGAGCTTGTTGCACAGGAAATTCATAAACAGAGCGACCGCGGTAATAAGGAGCTTGTTGAAGTCAACTGCGCCGCTATTCCGCATGAGCTTATCGAATCTGAATTGTTCGGCCATGAGAAAGGATCTTTTACCGGTGCCGTAAAACAAAGGATCGGAAAATTTGAACTTGCCGATGGCGGAAATCTTTTTCTGGATGAGATTGGTGATATGAGTCTTCAATCACAGGCCAAAGTTCTAAGAGCTATTGAAGAAGGTAGAATTGAGAGAGTAGGAGGTTCATCCAAAATAAATGTTGATGTAAGGATTATTTCTGCTACCAACAAAGATCTGAATTCCGAAATCGGTAAAGGGAATTTCAGGGAGGATCTTTTCCACAGGTTGAATGTTATCCCTATTCACGTCCCTCCGCTTAGAGAACGGAAAGAGGATATTCCCCTGCTTGTAGAACATTTCTCGAAAATAATCTGTGATAAGAATAAATTTAACCAGAAGAAATGGACTGATGCCGCTATTAAGAGCCTTCAGAATTTCAGCTGGAAAGGAAACATAAGAGAGCTTAGAAACTTTGTAGAAAGAATTGTAATTATGGTTCCTTCGGAATCGATCGGCGAGAAGGAGATTAATACTTTTATTCCGGCCACTTCCTCGGCAATGGACGAAATACTCAGCACATCTAATAATTTTCAGGAATTTAAAGAGAAGGCGGAGAAAGCATTTATAATAAAACAGCTTTCACTGAACAACTGGAACGTAAGTAAAACGGCAGAGATTCTTGGAATGCAGAGAAGCCATCTCTACCTGAAAATGAAAAAATATGAAATAGAAAAAGGATAGTTATGGGAGAAACAATTTTTGCTAAAATAATAAGGAAGGAAATTCCAGCCGAAATAGTTTATGAAACAGATTCTGTCCTCGCATTTAAGGATATCCGTCCGCAAGCTCCTGTTCATATTTTAATCATTCCTAAAATAACCGAAATTGAATCTGCTCGGGATATTTCAAAGGAGGAACATTCAAACCTTCTGGGTGATTTATACGAAGCAGCAAACAAGATTGCAAAAGAACTTGGAGTATTCGAAAGCGGATTCAGACTTGTACTAAATTCGGGACCGGATTCCGGTCAGGAAGTGCCTCACATACATATCCATCTGCTTGGCGGCCGGAAAATGACATGGCCTCCGGGCTGATTATTTCTGGAAAGCTTTATCGGAAATATCCGAACGGAACTGCATCCCTTCGAAATGAATCTTAGAAAGAGCTTGATAAGCTTTTTGCTTCGCCTTTGAAAGGTCGTTTTCAGAAATAATAGAAGTAACACCTAATACCCTGCCGCCGTCAGTCATTAATTTTCCGTCAATAACTTTTGTGCCTGAGTGATAGATTATAATTTCATCCGATAGAGCAGTGTCAATTCCTTTTATCTCAATTCCCTTCTGATATTTATCAGGATAACCTTTTGATGCGGCAACCACACATACGGAAGCTCCGCCGTTGTAACGGATCGATTCCTTTTCAATTTTACCTTTCGAGACACTCATCAGCAATTGAAG
>CAZHHG010000124.1:0-6348 GCA_964532065.1 uncultured Melioribacter sp. | reverse complement strand
AATCCGCCTGCTTCCCGATCTCTATACTGCCGGTGACACTGTTCATGTCAAGTGCTTTGGCTGCATTTATAGTTACGCCGCTAATAATTTCCTCGGCTGTCATTTTCATTTTAAGTGCGGCAAGACTCATAATAAAATGAAGATCTGGAATATTCGATGATCCCGGGTTATAGTCTGTCGACAGGGCAACCGTTGCGTTGTTTTTTATCAACTCGCGTGCAGGGGCATACTGATAGTCAAGAAAAAATGAGACGCCGGGCAAAAGAACCGCCACAGTTTCGGAACCGTTCAATTTATGGATATCTTCATTCCTAATTACTTCCAGGTGGTCTACTGAAAGAGCTTTGTGTTTTAGGGCCACATCTAATCCGCCAACATTATTAAACTGTTCTGTATGAAGCCTTAATTTGTATCCCAGTTTTTTTGCCTTTGTAAAAATTCTATCAACTTCTTCACTGCTGAAAGCTCCTTTTTCACAGAATGCATCTACTTGCACGGCAAGGTTATTTTTTATTATGAAGGGAAGAAGCTCATCCGAAATTATTTTTAAGTATTTATCATGATCGTTCTTATACTCGGGCGGATATGTATGAGCGCCGAGAAAAGTAGGTACAATTTCAATAGGCAGCGAATTCTTAAAATAATTAATTACCTGAAGCAGTTTAATCTCATCGTAATAACTCAAACCGTAACCGCTCTTTATCTCTAGTGTCGTTATTCCCTGAGAAATAAAAAGCTCGATTCTCGGTTTGATGATTTCTACTAATTCCTCGAAAGTTGATTGCCGGACGGCTTTTACAGTCGAGATTATTCCTCCTCCGGAAGCAGCAATCTCCTCGTATGTCGCCCCCCGTAAACGCATCAGAAACTCATTCGATCTTGATCCGGCAAAAGCTGTATGCGTATGACATTCAATCAGTCCGGGTAGAATTGTATAACCTTTAAGATCGATAACCTGATCAAATGAATCATTCGCTAATGAATGGTCCGGAACTATGTCTTTAATAACTCCATTTTCAACTATTATCGAATGATCGTATAGCGGATCAATAGAAGAAAGGTCTCCGCCTCTTTTAAGGTTTTTACCTTTAGTATCAACGGTTACTATTTGCGAAGGTGCTTTTAGGAGTTTTTTCATCTGTTAAAATCTGTTTAAATATCCTTATTCAATATGAATCGAAAAATAGATAATTCAGGACTTTATTTTCTATTCTTTTTGTTCAAACGATGTGATTTTCGTATTTTTGCCTTATTGAAAAGTAAGAAATAGGGTCCAAATGCCTTCTAAGTATAAAATTCTTTTTATCACGTCGGAAGTTGTCCCATTCATTAAGACAGGCGGTTTAGCAGATGTCTCCTCAGCTTTGCCCCAGAAATTGCAGGAATTAGGTCATCAGGTTAGAATTGTTGTTCCAAAATATGGTGCAATTGATGAAAGAAAATACAAAATCCACGAAGTAGTTAGACTCAAGGACCTTAAGATAAATATTGGAAACAAAGAAGTTGTTTTTTCACTTAGATCCTCGTTTCTGATAGGACCTAAAACCAGGGTTCAAATCTACTTCCTCGATAATCCAGAGTTTTTCGGAAATCGGCACAGTCTCTATTCGGACCCATTAAGCGGCGAAGACTATCCTGATAATGATGAAAGATTTATTCTTCTTTCGCGCGCTGTTTTTGAACTCGTTACGAAATTAGGATGGGTCCCTGATGTTATACATTGTAACGACTGGCAGACGGGTCTCGTACCGGCCTACTTAAAAACGATGTTCGCAAAAGATCCTTTATTCTCTCCGATAAAATCTCTTTTCACAATTCACAATCTGGCTTTTCAGGGAACCTTCCCTAAGGCTTCATTTGCGAAAACAGAATTACCAAAAGAATTGGAGAGTGAAAAGGGGATTTTACATAAAGGTAAAATCAATTTTTTAAAAGCAGGATTAATCCACTCTGACATGATTACAACAGTAAGTGAAACTTACGCTAAGGAATTATGCCTGAAAAAAGATTTTGGTGCCGGCTTGCAGGATGTACTCTGTAAACGCAAAAAGGATATGTATGGTATCATAAACGGAATTGATGAAGCAATCTGGAATCCTGAAATTGATAATAAGATTGCTCATAAATATTCAGCCAGGAATCTGGAACATAAGAAGGAGAATAAAAAAGCTTTAGCAGATAATTTCGGATTTAAGTATGATGATAAGGTTCCTGTTATCGGTATGATCTCCAGATTGATAGAGGATAAGGGACTTGATCTTCTGGAAAAGGCTTTCCCGCAGTTAATGAAATTAAACCTCCGTTTAGTCCTACTCGGCACGGGCGATAAAAAATATCATAAATTTTTCACTAGCGCGGCCTCTAAATATCATAATAACTTCTCGTGTTTCATCGGATTTGATGAAGAACTTGCTCATCTTATCGAAGCTGGTTCGGATATGTTCTTAATGCCTTCGAAATATGAGCCTTGCGGACTGAATCAGATGTATAGCCTGGTGTACGGAACTGTTCCTATCGTTCGTTATACCGGTGGGCTTGCAGATACCGTTCAACCGTTCAATCCGAAATCTAAATCAGGTAATGGATTTGCTTTCGAGAAATACGCAGTTGGCGATATGATTGCTGAAATTAAAAAAGCGATCAAGATTTATTCTTCGGACCAGGAAACGTGGCAGACAATTATGAGGAACGGTATGAAATCTAATTTCACCTGGCTCAGCTCGGCCAAGAAGTATCTCGACTTATATAAGAAACTTACCGATTAATTGATGCAGCACGCGGTTTTTTTAGACAGAGACGGTACCATCATTTTTGATCCCGGCTACCTGAAGGATCCAGAATTAGTCAATCTTCTTCCTGGTGTTGCCGAATCTATAAAAAATCTGAAGGACCAGTTTGGCTTTAAAGTAATTGTAATTTCTAATCAGGCGGGTGTTGCTTACGGTATTATGACCGATCTGGATGTGATAGCTGTCAATAATAAAATTAATTCGATCCTTATAGAAAACGGTACTTCAATCGATCATTTCTATTTTTGCCCTTTTCACCCCGATTATAGTACTGAAGAAGATTCAAAATGCAGGAAACCATCTCCTTATATGATTGTACAAGCTTCTAAAGATCATGGAATTGATTTGAATAGATCTTATATGGTAGGTGATAAAGGAATTGATGTGGAGTGCGGACTTAATGCCGGTGTAAAAACAATTTTAATAACTCAAAGTAATGACAATAGAGAAATTAATAGCTTGCATAATCAAGGGAAAAAGCCCAATTTTGTAGCCGCTAATTTCATAGATGCATGCGACTTTATTGTCAGGGATTACCTGGAGGTTAATACTTGAATAGGTTTTATAAGCTTCTTCTTATCCCGATCCTTTCGATTTTTTTCTTATCGTGCAACGAGGATCCAACTTCAACCGGTGCAAACCTGCTGCCGGATGACGGCAAAATTCAATTCAAACAATTCGATTCGCAGGAAATCTCTATTCCCCAATCATCTGCTACTTTTAATGCCGATGTGGACTTAGATCAGTCCTTTACATTATTGTTAGGGAAAAATTCATATGCCGAATCTGTTATGCTCCTGAATTTCCCCAGCCTTTTTACTGACTCTATGATTACCCATTATAAGAATAATCAGTTTAAGGTTAGAAAAACATGGATGGAAATGATGCCGGTTTATAAACTCGGCGGAGAATCCCAGACTTTCGATTTCAATGTCCATCAGATCCGATCCGGATGGAGTTCTACCGGATTTGATAAAGATAGCCTTGCCCTTCTTAGTTATGATGCTGCTAATGTTTCGTTCGATAAAAATATTACCGATTCACTGATTACTTTTAAAATAAATAACAGTGTTGTTGAAGAAATGTTGAAATACCAGTCCGACCCGACAACAGGTTCAAAGAGTTATGGCCTATATTTCAAACCGACTTCAAACTGCGAGCGCATTATTGGTTTCAATTCTTATGACGGTTATCTCGATGGAGAATTCCTTCCCGTCCTTAAAATTGAATATGAACTGAAAACTACCACCGTAGATACAATCATGGTATCTCCTTTAGTTGATATACATGTTGTAACCGGTTCGTTACCGAATCAGAATCAATTCATTTATCTTCAGGGCGGAATGGTATTAAGAGGTTTTCTATCATTTGACCTTTCTTCACTGCCAAAAGATATTATCGTCAATAGCGCAAAACTGGAACTTTCGGTCGATACCCTGAAATCTTTTAACGGGACTCCTGCTTCCGACTCTATTGAAGTAAAGGCTCTTAAGGATAGTGTGGCAAAAACTTTTACATCGGATAGTCTTATTGTATCTGTTCTGAAAAAAACTAATAATCTATTCTCCGGTGAAATTACATGGCTGATTCAGAGATGGCTCTCTTCAACTAACGCGGATATAAATCAGGGGATGCAATTATCACTCGCTGATGAAGTGAGATCAGCTTCCAGGATTGTATTACATGGTAGCAGATCAACAGATTTACTTAAAAGACCTAGGCTAAAAATTGTATACATGCAGAAGAAATAAATGAATAAAACTAAATTCATAATTGTATTCCTCTTGCTTTCATTGCCGATTGATGTATTACCATCCGGCGGATCAATCTATTCAAGATATGGTCTGGGGGATTTTTATTTTTCTTTTTCAGCCAGAAGAATGGCACTGGGTGATCTTGGAATAGCTACAGCCGACGTCGACTATCTTAATTACCTTAACCCGGCCGGCTGGAATAAAGTAAGATTGTCCCGGTTCGAAACCGGTATTATCACTCAGGGGAATGGGATCTCCTCTAATTCCTCATCTGTGTTTCATACACAGACAATCTTTTCAGGAATGATGCTGGGTTTCCCTCTTGAAAGAGATCTCGGTTTAACTTTAGCAGGCGGTATAGTTCCGTACTCCAATGTGAATTATGATGTTGCTTATGAGGAAAATGACCCGATTGCAGGTAAGCATTTTGTACAATACAAAGGAGACGGCGGATTATCTAAAGCATTTATCGGGTTGTCGGTTAAACTTCCTTTCGATTTTGCTCTTGGCGCCTCTTTCGATTACTTTACGGGTAAGATAGAACATATTTCATCAGCTGAATTCGGTCCTGAATCTGAATTTATAAGCGCTTCTTTTGCCCGCGATTACAGCTATCATGGTATCGGATTTACTCTCGGCTTGATCTCGAATAACCTGGCAGACGTAATAGGTACCGAATTTATTAAGGATCTTAGACTTGGATTCATTTATTCAAGCCAGTCTCAATTGAATACTGATACTACCGTTACATCCACTACTCTTATTGGTGATATTGAAACCTCCAACGGTTCTTTTAAAACTGAACTGCCAGCTAGAATTGGTGTCGGATTCTCAGTGATGCTTAACGGGGGCTATTCAATTACTGCCGATTATCTCTATCAAGCTTTCAGTAATTATTCTGCAAACGGGAAAAGCCTGAGTACTTTAAAGGATTTGAGTAAAATCAGTCTGGGTGTGGAATACCGCAACCCCGATGTTAGATCATATTCATTCTGGGAACAGGTAATGTTGAGAGGGGGTTTAAGCTATGAAAGCACTCAATACGAATTTAATGGTAAAGGTATAGATCAGATTTCGTTATATACCGGTTTTTCAATGCCGCTTGGATTCGATAATACTCTCGATTTTGGTTTCCAGTTCGGCAGAAGAGGAACAAAAGAGGGAAATTTATTAAGTGAAAATTTCTATAAATTTTCCATAACTTTGAGCATTGGTGAACTCTGGTTTATCAGAACCGAAAGATAAATTAATAGAAGGAAAATAAAATTGAAACGATTATTACTTGTTACTTTGTTGGTCGTTGGATTTATCTCCAATAATAATCTGTTTGCTCAGAATGAACAGGTTACATTCAGCCTTTTCTATGAATATCATAAGAATAAGGATTTTGTAAGCGCTGTTGATTACGGTTGGCAGGTTGTTAATGGTGATCCGTCTCCCTGGTTGAAATATAAGATCTTCCCCAAAATGGAGGAAATACTCTGGTACTTGCACGATAGTTCTAAAGTATCCGATCAACAGAAACTGGCAATAAAAGATACTATACTTTATTTCTACGACAGGGCAATTAAATATGAACCGAATCTTGAAGGATTTTATACTGCTAGAAAAGCCTATGTTATGGAAGTCTGGATTCAATCGAACCCTCTCGAAATTATTCCTGTCTACGAAGCGGCCATGACAAAAGATCCTTCCCTGGATATTTTCTACAAAGACCGACTTGGTATGCTTTATATTGCAAATGCTACGGAAGAAAACGATCTTAAATTGAAAGCACTGGATCTATACAGCAAATTAGCTGAGCA
>CAZHHG010000123.1:0-6351 GCA_964532065.1 uncultured Melioribacter sp. | reverse complement strand
GAATACTGGTCGTTCGACTGGGATACACAATCAGAAATGGTTATGCGCGACCTTGTCCTGAACGGAAATTTTGTAACACTCGAAAACCTTGATAATGTCTACGGTTATATTATCTACAAAGAAGGCCAGAAATTCCTTGAGTTTGTTGCCGCGAAATACGGCGAGGAAAAAATCCTTCTCCTTCTAGAAAATTTCTGGAGGTTTAATTCATTCAGGGAGAATCTGGAATTTACACTTGGCGACAAATTCGAGGAGATAGATAATTATTTCACATTTACTTTGAGGCAGGAATATTTCCCCCTTTATGAAGCGCGTTATCCTCATTTTATTAAATCGAAACGGATTACAAATAAAGGATTCAATTTCGATCCGGTTTATTTTGATCGGAACGGAGAGAAGGAAATCTACTTTATCGGGAATCATAACGGTTATACATCCCTTTTCAGAATGAAGTACGATTTAGATCTTGAGGATTATATCGATCCGGAAATCCTTATTGAAGGAGAAAGGGAATCTGATTTTGAGTCGTTCCATCTTCTCGAAAATTCACTCGGATTATCGGACAAAGGCCTACTCGCGTTTATTACAAAATCACTTGGAAAGGACGTTATACATCTATATTCTATTTATGATGAGGAAATTGCCGCAACACTAAGATTTGATGATCTGATATCAATTCGTTCACCAAATTTTTCCCGGAATGGAAATCTCATAGTTTTCAGCGCTACAGACAGGAAAGGGTATAACGACATCTATACTTTCGACATCGAAAAATCAGAATTGGTGCGTCTGACAAACGATTATTATCAGGATATCGATCCGGTATTCGACAAATATGATTTGAAAATAATATTTGCTTCGGATAGAACTGCTGGCGAGTTCAGACAGAAGAATAATCTTTTTGAGTACGACATCAACACAAAACAGATTAACTATTTAACATATATTAATGCTAACATTTCAACTCCCTCATTCACACCCGATTTTAATCAAATCTATTTTACCTGTGATTACGACGGGACATACAATATTTATAGGATGAACTACGGCTCAAGTAATAAGCAAAATAAAATTGAGCAGGTGACTGGATTTGTTACAAGTGTTTACAGCTTTACATTTACCGACACTAAAAACATTGTTACTTCAGCCTTTGAGAATTTCTCTTTCCAGTTTTACAATCTGAATTTGGATACAGTTGATGCGTCCGGATTTGCCACTCTGCAAAGTGATTTTACAAAGGCTCGCGCCCGATGGATTGAAAGGAGAATATCTCTTCCCGCTGAAACCGACAGACTTGTTTATGAACGTGAATACACACTCGATTATGCGGTTGGCCAGCTGATTACTGACCCTGTATTCGGTTCGAGAGGCGGAGCACTGCTGGGCTTAAGCGACCTGCTCGGAGACGACAGATATCTTTTCTATCTCTATAACACCGCAGAAGTACAGAGTGAAATACTAAAGAATTTTAATGTCGCTATCACACGTCTCAGTTTAAGCGGGCGGACTAATTACGGATATGGAATTTTCAATTATTCGGGAAGGCGATATGATATTCGTGAGTCGGATGTCTATTTCTACGAACGCGTATACGGCGGATTTTTCGAGCTTTACTTTCCTTTCTCAACTTTTCAACGTCTTGAAGCTTCTGTAAGCATTGCGAATTCTGATAAAGAAATTATAGAGAAATTTATCACTAGAAAATCTCTGATGGTCTCTAACACGCTATCTTTTGTTCACGACAATTCGATATGGGCTTCATCCGGACCGATAGACGGATCCCGCTTAAGAGTACTATTGGGATATACCAGTGATGTAAAATTCAGCAACCTTAATTATTTCTCTTTTATTGCTGATTACAGAAAATATTTCAGGTTAGGTCTTAGAAGCGCTGTTGCGGGGCGGGCAGCATTCTTTATTAATCATGGTAAAGAAGCGCGTAGATATTTTGCTGGAGGGAGCTGGGATTTAAGAGGCTGGCCCAGATGGTCAATACGAGGCGAAAAACTCTGGCTTACATCGATGGAATTAAGATTTCCAATGATCGACCAGTTTTATATAAGATTACCGTTCATTGGACTTAATCTTTTCGAAGTACGAGGAGCACTCTTTTTCGATGCCGGCTCGGCGTGGGATGATAAGTATAAAGAGACCCTGGGAAGCGTCGGATTAGGATTCAGGATTAATCTATTTAATGCACTTACACTAAGGTATGATATCGGTAAAAAGATAGAGAAGAATTTCTCGCAGTTTCAGCCCCGATTGTTTTATCAGTTTTTCTTCGGATGGGATTTTTGAAAAAGATTATTCTAATAATATCGTCGTTCGCTCTTTTATCATCCTGCACACAGCCTCTTATTCTGAAGAATACGTTTATTGATAATAAAAGCGTTCTCTCTTTCGGCAAGAATGAAAGACGGATTTTCTATGAACCTGAATCGATCTCCGATAGCCTCGAATGGTTATGGACAACAGTTACTAATGGAAGCCAGCCTAATACTTCGTTACTTATAATAGATGAATATTTGATTGCAGCGGATCTTTCGGGAAGAATTTACGCCTACGATAAAGAAAACGGTAAAGCTGTCGGATATGAAAAATACACGGGCGCAATTTCTGTTGCACCGGTAGTAAACAACCTTAGAATATTTTTTATTGTTAATGAAAAAAATCAGTTCTATTCCAGATTGATTATGTTCGATTACGTTAACAATAAGATACTCGCCGAAGATAGAATTAACGGTTCAGTTACAAATGAGATGATCAGATTGCAGGATGGTATAATTGTTCTTACTGACAGGGGAGAGTTAATAAAGTACAATTATGCGGCTCAACGGGAATATTCGGTTAGAATAAATGAATCTGTATTGTCATCTCCAGCCGCTAACGATGACTTAATTGCACTCGGAACGATGCAAGGTGAACTGATTTTGATGAGTCGAAATGACGGGACAATAATTTTCAGGCAGCACCTGTCCTCTCCGATTGAAAGTGGATTTACATTCGATGGAGATATTATTTATTTCGGCGACAGTAATGGTTACCTTTATTCATTTGATACAGACACCAGGAAAGTTAACTGGAAATATGGCACAGGGGCCAGGATAATTGCGACTCCTGTTTTTGATGATGAAAAAGTTATTGTCGGGAATTTATCGGGAAGAGTATACTCACTTAATAAAGAAACGGGCAAAAAAATCTGGGCATACGATACAAACGGTTCGATAAATACAACCCCTCTTCTTACAAAAACTGTTTTGATACAACCTGATGCAAATAAAAAAGTCCATCTGATTAGTTCTTCTCTCGGTTTGGTCTTCAAAACAGTGGAATTCGAAAGAAGAGTTAAGCTTACACCTCTGCTCCGTGACGGAATTCTTTACCTTGGATCGGACAGGGGCAACATACATGCTTACAGAACATTCAGTATCAATTGAAATGAGAAAAAATATTCTTAAAATATTATTGCTTCTGCTTACAGGTCTGATAAATATAAACGGACAGGATTGCATCAGCATTCTTGAAATCGAAACAAATAAAGACAGCGCCCTTATATTTATTAACAACCGGCTGGAAGGATATGGCAAAGTAAGAAGAGAAGTTTCATTAGGTAAGTACTATCTCACGATTAAAGAGAATCTGGAGAGGTGGAACGAACACGAGATAAACGATTCGGTTAACATAAAATTATGCGATAAGGAATATCTGATCAGTTTTAATTTGTTCGATAAATATTATGTTGATACCAGTCCGCAGGATGCAGCCGTATTTATTTACGATTCACTTATGGCTTATACACCAAACTTCATAAGTGTAAATCAATTTCATACATTAATGTTGAAAAAGAAGAATTACACAAAACAGGTGCATTCAAGTGAATTATCGCTTTATAACCGTATCCCTCTTGATTTTCCTCTACAGGAGAAGGATGAATCGTTTTCGGATTCACAATTGTTTAAGATCCTTTTAGGAACAGCAGCGGTTCTTGGTGCCACTTCTGCATATTTTAAGATTAAAGCCGACAACCGTTACGAAGACTTTTTACAATCGAAAGATCCGGGAAAATTAAAAGAGGTAGACCGTCTCGATCTCTACAGCGGTATTGCTTTCGGATTGCTTCAGATTAATTTCGGTTACCTGATTTACAGGTTTATCTTCGACTAGAGTATATTAACGCCAGCTATCCTGATCAAACAAATATCATTTGTGCAGTTCTCAGACTAACTTAAAATACTTAATGAGCGTCCAGCCAGTTTTCTCCTGTACCTGTTTCCACAACAATCGGCACATCCAGGGGCATCGCTTCTTCCATCAAATTTTTAATTAGAGGTATCAAGCGCTCTAATTCGTCTTTGTGTGCATCGAATACAAGTTCGTCATGAACCTGAAGAACCATTTTACTCTTCAGCTTAAGCCTGCTTAGTTCTGAATGGATTTTTATCATTGCAAGTTTTATCATATCGGCAGCCGTACCCTGGATCGGCATGTTAATTGCGACACGTTCCTCGAACTGTCTAATTATTCTGTTGTTGCTGTTTATATTTTTCAGGAATCTTCTGCGGCCTGTTAAAGTCTCGGCAAAACCTTTATTCTGCGCTTTCTTTACAGAATCCGTCATGAACTTTCTAACATTTTTAAAAGAATTAAAATAATTATCTATAATCGCTTTTGCTTCTTGTTGTGTTATGCCGAGCCTGGATTTTAATCCGAATGGACCGAGTCCGTAGAGTATACCAAAGTTCACCTCTTTAGCTTTTCTTCGCATGTCAGGATTAACATCGGCCGGATCAACATTGAAGACGAGAGCAGCAGTACGCCGATGGATATCTTCGTTATTACGGAAAGCCTCCAATAAATTCTGATCACCGCAAATACTGGCCATAATTCTAAGTTCGATCTGGCTGTAATCGGCACTTAGTATAAGATGATTCTCATCCCTTGCAACAAAAGCTTTACGGATCTCCTTTCCCAATTCAGTTCTGATCGGAATATTCTGAAGGTTAGGATCGATGCTGGAGAGCCGTCCGGTCGAAGCCACCGTCTGATTGTAGGTTGTATGGATTCTTCCTGTACCGGGTTCTATAAGTTCGGGTAAAGAATCTGCATATGTAGATTTTAGTTTTGCGACTTGACGGTAATCCATTATGATATCAATTATTTCATGAGAACCTTTCAATGATTCGAGAGCACGTACATCGGTTGAATATCCGGTTTTTGTTTTTGTTGTAGGAGGCAGTTTGAGCTTATCAAATAATATTTTCTGAAGCTGCTGTGTAGAATTGATATTGAATGTTTCTCCCGCAAAACCATAAATTTTCTCTGAATATTCATCCAGCTTAACCTGAAGATCCTCCGAAAATAATTCCAGACTTTTTGTATCGATCCTTATTCCTGTTCTCTCCATATCTTCTAGTACTGGAGCTAACGGAAATTCTATTTCGTATGCTACTTTTTCAAGTCCCTCTTTTTTTAGAACTGGTTTCATTAGTTCATAAAGTCTGAATGTTATATCGGCATCTTCACAAGAGTAATCGGATAGTCTGGCAGGATCGACTTCGAATATTTTCTCCGGAGTTTTCTTTGAACCGATTAATTCGAGAAGGGGAATTGGCCTGTAGTTCAGATATTTCTCGGAGAGGTCGTCCATACCGTGCTTCTGATCAGGATCAATTACATAACTAGCCAGCATTGTATCGAAATAAAAATTATTAACCTTAATGCCGTAATGCCTTAAAACAGATATATCATATTTACCGTTTTGACAGATCTTTTTAACATTTTCGCTTTCGAAGACAGGCCTGAATATTTTTATAAATTGCTCAACAGGTAATCTTTCAGACAGGTCGGAAGCAAATAATCCTGATGATTCCCGGCTTGGATTAACAGCCACAAAAAATGCTTCTTTCGGTTTGACGGCAAAAGCACACCCGGCCAGATTAACATCAAGTGTATTTAGCGAATCGGTCTCTGTATCGAAAACCAATTGATCAGAATTCAGTAATTGTACTGCCAATTCCTCGGCTTCTTTTTTCCCGGTTATCAATTTATAGTTTACTTTTTTCTTTTCGAATACCTGGATATTCTCTTCGGGAAGTTGCTCTACTTCAGTTTCAACTTTTGCTGACTCATCATTTTCTTCGGTAAACAGTTTTTTGATTCTTGTAACGAATGATTTAAACTCAAGCTCGCCTAGGAGCTTTATAAGTTTCTCAAAATCGGGTTTTTCATATAAGGCATCATTCAGATTGAACTCGAAAGGGACCTCCGTATGAATAGTAGCGAGTTCTTTCGAAAGGAATGCGTTCTCTTTATTTTCTTTAAGCTTATTTATGATACTCTGTTTTTCAATTT
>CAZHHG010000122.1:0-6391 GCA_964532065.1 uncultured Melioribacter sp. | reverse complement strand
TCATAACCTTCCTCTTTTTACTTCAATTCTCGATTTTTAGCGTGGCAAAATATCAATAATCGTATTAAAATCCAACGGCAAAAGGAGTTAGCGGAATTTATCCGAAGAAATAAATGGTCTAGCCCTTAACATATAGATGTTCCAAAGCAATACACTTTCCTGAATATAGATTTCTTAGGCTTAGAAAATTGCCAAAAATGCAAAAAAAATTTTGGTATGGTGTTTGAGTAAATAGAATGGAATTAAGAGGAAAATATGTCACTTGTCCCGATTATATATACTAGCTTGATCCTTTTCTTCGGATTATTATTGATTGTAACCACAATCTCTTATTTGTCTTTTAAGGCAAGAGGTAAATCAAATCCGGTGATTGAAGCTGAAATCAGAAAAAGAGAGATCAAGAATCCAGCACCTATAGTCAGGAGAGTCGCAATCGATCCATCTATCTATAGTAAACAGGTAAGTTCTACAAATAGAGGCAGGACGCAAAGTATTGCTTCAACTCATAGCCCGATAATTCTACCGGGAGATTATTTCCAGAATGAGCAGAACGTTAATAAAAATGTCAACATACAAAGACGCTCAGATAATACAATAAATTATGAAGAGCGCAACAGGATGTCTAGACAGACTAAAACATATCTGCAAAGATCCAGAATTGAAGTGATGAATGAGAACGAAAAATACAGGACAAACGAGGGCGATAGAGTCAATAAAAAAACATCCAGGGCGAAATATTTAAATGATCTGTCGCAATTTAATATCCTTAACTTCTATTCAGATAATAATGTTGATAATGATTTTGTTGCAATAACAGCTAACGCAGCTTCCTCCAGTCACTTCGCATAAATAAGCAGTCGTTCCAGGGTAATAAATTGTCCGGATAATTTAATTTTCCTATTTTTAATTCATGGAATTAATCCCTATAATAATAACCGTCCTGAAGATTGTAGCAATCCTTGCCATAGTTGTGATCGGTTTTTCATTTATAACCTACAAAATAAAACAAAAAAAGGGTCTGATTGAATCCGCTGAAGTAAGAATTGCTAGAGCATCTGCTGCTGAGCGCAAACCGATTAGAAAAATAGTAGAACGACTTACCGGTCAGATCCCTTATCAAAAACCTGTTGATGGAAATCCTAGACAAAATATAGAGATTAAAAAACCCGCACCTGTTAAACCAATCGTTCAGTCTAAAAAAGAAGTCAAAAAGGAACCGAATATTAAGAAACAGGTTCCCAAACCGGACCGAATTGAAATCGTAAAGAATTTAACTCCTCAGACATCCGACCAGAAAAATCCGGATATTAATACAAAACAGAAAACTCCGAAAGCAAAGAATTATGGAGAAGAAAAAATTGTTTCATCATTAGGCGACCAGATACTGGATAAGTACGACGAAAATGAAAACAACGATATGTATACGCTTAATACCAAGAAAAAAAATCCAAAATAATATTCATACATTTCACATAAACCTGCAGAAAGGAATTTTTTCTGTTTCCAAATTTGTTTTCCATAATTATTAATAAACTTCAACAATATTAAGAGATATAAAATGAATCAGAAAAAATATATAATTGAAAATATGAGCTGTCAGCATTGCGTAATGGCAGTAAAAAAAGAACTTGCTAAATTGGAACTGGAATCCTTCGAAGTGGAAATCGGTTCTGCAGATGTTAAATTCGATGAGACCAAAGTTTCTGAGGAACAAATAATCAATTCGATAGAAGAAGCCGGTTATTCAGTCAGAAAGAATCAATGATGCCGAAAAAAATTGAGATACCTGTAGAAGGTATGACGTGCGCAAGTTGTGTAACCCGTGTGGAAAAAATCATAGGAAAGTTCAATGGTGTGGGTAATGTAACTGCGAACCTGGCTACAGAAAGTGTTAACATCGAGATTAAGGATGAGAATATTGATTTAAGTAAGATTGCCGAAACTGTTGAAGAATACGGTTATAAACTTAAAGTTGAAGTTCTTCAAGAAAAACAATCGGAAAGTTACGAGTCGCAAATCGAAGAGAAGAATAGTTCCTATATAGAGCTTCAGAAGGAATTTATAATCTCTTTGATTTTTACCATCCCGGTATTTTTAATAAGCATGCTGTCAGACTTTTCTTTCTTTCAAAAGATCTGGTTTCTAGACAGTGAAGATACCCGTAAAATACTCTTTATCTTAACGACCCCGGTAATATTCATTTCAGGAAAAAGATTTTTTAAAATTTTCTGGAATAATTTAAAGCATTTTACCGCAGAAATGAATTCACTCGTCGCAATAGGTACCGGTACTGCATACGGGTATAGTACACTGGTAACCCTTTTCCCTGATTTTGCCGGAGTACAAGAATCAGTAATTCATGTTTATTTTGAAACGTCTGCCGTAATTATCACACTTATACTAATGGGTCGATTACTGGAGCAGAGAGCAAAAAACCGCACAACCGATTCCATCAGAAAACTAATTGAACTGAGGCCTAAGACTGCAACAATAATTCGAAACGGAATTGAAAAGAATATTAATATTTCCGACCTGAATGCCAATGATATTGTTATAATAAAACCGGGCGAAAAAATTCCGGCTGACGGGGAAATTATTTCGGGTAACAGCGCTGTTGATGAATCGATGGTTACAGGCGAAAGCATTCCGGTCGAAAAAGGAATAGGTGATAATGTTATCGGCGGTACTATCAATACAAACGGGTCTTTCAATTTCAGAGTTTCAGTTACTGGTGATAATTCAGTTCTCGGCCAGATAATTAAATTTGTAAAAGACGCACAGTCAACCAAACCGCCAATACAAAAGCTTGTAGATAAAATTGCCGGTATATTCGTACCGGCGGTAATTTTAATTGCGCTTGCAACTTTTATCATCTGGATTTTTGCCGGAGGAGAGGACTCATTCAATAAAGCTCTTATAAACTTTGTTGCCGTTCTAATAATTGCATGTCCATGCGCATTAGGATTGGCTACACCCACTGCAATTATGGTGGGAACAGGATTAGGAGCTTCACACGGAATTCTTATCCGGAACGGCGAGAGCATTGAAACGGCAAATAAAATTACAACCCTGGTATTTGATAAAACCGGGACCATCACAGAAGGTAAACCGGTTGTTTCACATATTATTACATATGGGATTAATTCCGATCAATTGTTAAAATTGATCGCATCTCTTGAATCTAATTCGGAACATCCTCTGGCTAAATCAATTATCAACAGAGCCAAATCCGACGGTGTTACTTTATTAAAACCGGAGTCTTTCATGAGTTTGACCGGTTTTGGAATTACCGGTATAGTAGATGGGAAAACTGTTATTGCAGGTAACTTAAACCTTATGAATGAGTATTCTATTAAAACTGCGATCGGAATTACCGACTATAACAAATTAGCCGAAGAAGGAAAAACCGTTATATGTGCCGCTATTGAAGGTGAGTTGAAAGGATTGATTTCTATCGAAGACCGAATAAAAGATGACAGTGCGCATGCAATTTCAAAATTACATTCAATGAAACTTAAAACCGTTATGCTTACAGGCGACAATAATAAAACAGCTGCCAGAATTGCTTCGGAGATTGGTATTGATGAATATAAAGCCGGGATATTACCGAACGAAAAAGCAGAAATAATTATGAAATATCAGGATCAGGATGAAGTTGTTGGAATGGTTGGCGACGGAATTAATGATGCGCCGGCGCTGGCACGCGCAGATGTCGGAATAGCAATAGGTACGGGTACTGACGTTGCAATAGAAACTTCGCAGATAACTCTTGTAAAGGGAAGCCTTTCAGGCGTGGTAAAGGCGATCAATCTTTCTAAACTTACGCTTAGAACAATAAAACAGAATTTATTTTGGGCATTTATTTACAATGTTGTATTGATCCCTCTTGCGGCAGCGGGAATGCTCAATCCGATGATAGCCGCACTTGCAATGTCTCTTAGTTCTGTATCGGTTGTATCTAATTCACTGAGACTGAAACGGGCAAAAATTTAATTTGAGGAAAATAGAGGAAATACGATGAGTAGATTTGAAATTCAAAAGTCGCCGCATATTGTACCGACGACCGACGGCAAGTTAATAGAAGAGCATTTCGGATTAACCAGCATCAATACAGGTGATTACAGTTTTGCTCATATGGTAGCTCCGGCAGGTTGGTCTGAACCGTTTCAAACTCCTGAGTTCGATGAAATTACATTTATTATTTCCGGAAGAAAAAAATTTGAAGTCGACGGAAATGAAATTATTCTGAAAAAAGGTGAATCGATTTGTGTTAAAAAAGGAACGCGGGTCAGGTATTCAAATCCATTTGATGAGCCGTGTGAGTATGTTTCGTTCTGCTACCCTGCATTTTCAATCGAAAGAGTTAAGCGGGAGAATTGACTCCCGCTTTTAAATTTGTAACTACTTCACCTCTGCTTTTTCAAACTTTTCAACATACTTTTGATGAAACTCCGAAATCGCCTTATAAGCTTTTTCAAGAATATTTTCAGGCGGTAGAAAAACAATCCGGAAGTGATTTGTGCCGGGGACCTGTCCGAATCCGCTTCCGTGTACAACGACAACCCCGGTCTCTTTAATCAGTTGCTGAGTCCAGTGAGCATCGTCGGAAATATTGTGGATACGTGGGAAGGCATAAAACGCACCTTCGGGTTCAACGCATGAAATTCCCGGTATAGCATTCATCATTTCAACAGTCATATTCCTGCGGTTCGTAAGTTTTTTCATTGCTACTTCGAGGTGCGACTGATCACCGAGAAGCGAAGGTGCAATACCGTATTGTTCGGGATGATTAGCTGAAAGACGGGCACGTAATAATTTATTGATCGCTTCGATATAATCTTTTAGAACCTCCCTGCTTCCACTTACAATTCCCCATCCAATTCTGAAACCGGGAACCATATAATTCTTGGATAACCCGCCAAATGTTATAACCGGAACTTCGGAATTGAGAGAAGCGATAGAAGTATGTTTTTTACCGTCCATTAGCAACTTGTCGTATATCTCGTCGGCAAAGATTACGAGGTTATGTTTAATAGCAAGATCGATAATCTGTTTAAGAGTTTCGGGCGAAAAATTTGAGCCTGTAGGGTTATTCGGATTGATCAGAATTATTGCGCGGGTTTTTTCATTAATCTTACTTTTAATATCCTCGATATTAGGCTGCCAACCGTTTTTCTCGTCCAGGTAATAAGGATTTTCGTACATCATTAACTTGCTCTGAATAGCGGTATAAAGCGGATAACCCGGTGTAGGGGTTAAAACATTTTCGCCGTCGTTCACGAGAGCAGTAAGACAGATATCGATAGCTTCACTCGCGCCTGTAGTTACAAAAATATCCTGAACATTTTTGATCCCCTTTTTATCAGCCTCAGACTCAATAGCTTTAACGGCTTCTTTAATTCCGGAAGAAGGTGCATACCCGTTCAGATTTTTAAGCATTGCTTTATAGGTTTCCTCAATAAGATGTTTCGGCGGCTGCCAGTCGAAAAGATTCGGATCACCGATATTCAAATAGAGCATTTCCCTGCCGCTCTTGGCTACTTCGTTTGCTAAAACAACAATATCCCTTACGGCATAAGTAACATTTTCGGTTCTAATAGCAGGCTTGATTTTAAAATTTGTCATCATTACTCCGTAATCAATAATAAAAAATAGTTGCCCGGAAAAATTAGTCTATTTGTTCACTAACTTCAATTTAGAAAGAATGGACAAGATCAGGATATAAAAAAATATTTATGGAATGTAGAAAGTATTTTAAACAGCCGGGAGAATCGGCGGATAGAAAAATTTTGAGCTTATAAAGTTTATTAAAACTCTTTCAATGATATTATTAAAACCGGTTCAATTATTTTTTTATAAAAATCCGAATTAAAATATGAGGGTCCACATTACATAATCAATAATGAGGATCATTGCAGAGCTTAGAACGAATGAACGTATGGTAGAAATCCCAACACCTTCGGCTCCCCCTTCGGTTTTGAATCCGATATGGCAACCAAGCAGCGCTGTCACACCTCCGAAAATCATCCCCTTTACCAGACCAAAAATGAGATCGCTGAATTCAAAATATCTTCTAACCGATTCGAAAAAGACATTGTATGAAACGCCGAGAAACAAGTTGGAAATAAAATAGGCTCCAACAACCGCAATTGCGTTGGCAAAAATCACCAATACAGGCATCATAGTAACCGCTGCGAAGAATCTCGGAGTTGCTAAAAACCGGACCGGACTAATACCCATTGTATCCAGAGCATCGATCTGTTCGGTTACTTTCATCGATCCGATTTCGGCGGCAATTGAAGCGCCTACTCTTCCGGCAATAACTATTGCAGTTAGAACAGGTCCAAGCTCTGTAATAATTGCTCGACTTGTAGCTCCTCCTAAAAAAGAT
>CAZHHG010000121.1:0-6427 GCA_964532065.1 uncultured Melioribacter sp. | reverse complement strand
TCCGTGCCCGGAGGGCGCACGCCTCGGAGAGGCGAATGTGCATAACCGTAGGTGCCTCTCCCGTAGGGTGAGGTACCTACGGACAGAAGCCTCCCCCATATCCCCGCCCGTAGGGCGGTACTTCACAACCTAAACTTCCAATTCAATAAAATCTGCGTCATCTGCGGTTAAATAATCTTGCATCCCCTCAAAAATCATCCACAATTCTCGGTGGATTATTCTTGTATTAACGCGGAGACCTGACTCAGCCATTTCAACGGATGAAGAAATGGAAAGGCTCTAAAACCGCAAGCAATAGAAATGAAGCGTTGGGATAATGCTCGTAAATTGGGACTGTGGGTCGCGCTGTTCTTCATTTTGGGAGGTGCATCCGCCATCATTTATCCGATGGAAGGGAGAATGTACGCTATCAGCCCACATGTGTTTCTGGTCAAGGATGCTACTTACAGATTTTCTATAAAGGAGTGCCAACTTTTTGGATGGGTTTCAATTGGGATGGGCGGAGTTTTTCTACTTTTGGCATGTTATCCTTCCGGAGAAGACGAATAAAATACTCGGGATGTAGTACAATACCTTTTAATGTCTAAAATCGAATTCAACTACAAGGGCCGCAGGATCGCCAAGAAAGTCTGGGACAACGTCGCAGGCATAAAGTCTGTGGGTACGTGGGGTGTTGGTGGCTTAATTGGAGTAGGGGCTTGGTGGAGTGTCGAGGCTTTTCCTGTTTCGGGAAAAGCATGCATTTCTGTAAATTTAAATAAAATTAAATAGTAATAAATATGAGAATTTTTTGGAAGATAGCAAAGTGGTTCGTCGTCATTTGGATGGCTTTCATGGTATTTATATTTATTGTTACGTTGTGGGATTCCCATAGGAAGTCAGTTCATAGGAGAGAAAAAAGATCGGTGGAATTTTGCGCAAAGAAGGTTTTTTATGATTATCATGAGAAAGGATCATTACCGTCAAAAACGGATGAAATTGAAAAGTGGGATGACGAAGAGAGGGGGCGTCTCATATATAGAGTTATCGATGTTAAATCAAATATATTTTCAATTTCTTCTAAGAAGCTAGAATATATAAAAATGTTTTTTAAAATAGATGGAGTAACAAATGATTTAACTTTAACTAAAATAGAAGGAGAAAATTTGATTCAGATTCGCGAATTCTACTCTAATAAAGAAGGGTCAGAAGAGGAAAAATTAGAGGAGGATAGTAAAATGGAATGAAGAAAATCACACAAAGCCTACTCTCAACCGAAGAGAAAGTCATGGATGATAGTGAACCCGAAAAGCAGTCTAAATTTGAATAATGTTTAAAAATAAAAGATGGGAATAAATGTAAATCTGAGTAAGTTAATTTTACGAGGAACACCCTTTAGTGTGTTCAAAAAATCGGGAGCATTGGCTGGTGTATGCTGTGCTATCATCATTCCTCCTTACGCTATAAATGTAAGAACATTTTTGTTTGCTCCTATTATTCTTTTAGAAAGTTCATCTGATTCCTTTTTTCTGAGGAATATCGAGTCTGGTGTCGATTTGCTGTTGATGATTTGGGTGTTTTCGCTTTTTTATTGTGCATGTCTTGGTGCAATAGCCGGAGCAATCGCTTTTGCATTGTGGAGGTTTAAGCAATTGTGCCTGGGCTTATTCAGAAAAGGGAAAACACGGGTTGATGCCCGTCCTTTGAATCAACTAAAAGAGGGTCAGTTAACTCTGTTTCTATCCATAGGAATCTTGCTAGTCTTGTGTGGAATGATCAAATGTTTCGACGAGGTGCGGTGAGTAAACCACTCATCAAGAATTTAGAAATTGCTCAATTTTATGAATCTTTAGGAAGAAGTTGTGGTCAGAAGAATATTAAGAAGACATATAAAGATTGGCTTGAAAAAAGATTTTAATCAATTAAGATAAAATAATTTTCATGATAAAAACTAATTATAAGAAATTCATATTAGTAATATTAAGTTTTATTATTGGGTACTTATTCGCAGTCTTTAATTGTAGATTAGAAAGATGGGTGGATAGAACATCATCTTATTATAAGGACTGTTTACGAATTTTTCCATTTTCAAAAGAAACAGTATCATTTCATCCTTATATAGAACTTAATTTTTTAACAGCTTCTACAAATAAAAATGACTGGATATATCTTGATAAAATAATGGATTTCTCAGATATAATCCCTTTTTACCCTCAAAGAGAAATATATACTGGAGGAAATACATTTTTAGCTGATCTTGGGAAACTTAGTACAGCGGCACGGTTCCTGAATTTATCACAAGAAGAAAAGAATGCAATTTATATAAATTATTTTGAATATCAAAAAAACAATAAATTTGGTTTCGATATGCGCGCCCATCAATATGCAAATAAAGTTTTTACTAATGCTCAATCAATAATAGAAAAAAGTGATTCGACTGATGGTGACTCCGAAAAGCAGATCAGAAATTTAGAGTGAGTGAAGGTTAAATACTTGTGATGAAATTAAAAGTTGTATACGAGCTGTGGCAAGGGAGTGGAGGACAGGACACCATTACTGTCCCTCAGGCCCACTGCAACAGAATTGTTGCGATTTTATAGATGATATACAATCTAAATGTGCTTTTCGCAAGGGAAATAAGTTATGAAGAAAATTATTTTAATTATATTTTTAATTTTAATTTCACCTATATTATTACTATTTCTTAATATGTTACCAAGCATAATATATTCTTATAGAGATATTCCGTTTGATACATCAATGATAAGTAGAGTCACATTTTATCAGATTGATCCATATTTTGAGAATAAAAATTATATAGAATATTTAGAAAAAACGAAGCCTCTTGGTTATTGTTTGGATGCAGAAAAGGCACAAATGCTTTTCAAAAATACAAAAGGTACGCCGTGGTTAGCATGGTACGGGGGCATATTTTTAGGGGTTGTAGAAATGGAAAATGGAGAGAAGCACTATATAGCGATGGGATATTGGGGAGGATTTTTTCAAATTCTTGGGACAGGTTATCACAGACAATTTGTTGGTTTATCAGGAGAGCAATATGGAGAATTAAAAAAGAATTTTATAGAATTTTATAGAAAGCAAGATAATTATAATCTTTTAAAAGAATAATATATTATTTCAATATAAACCCCTTCCAATTCTCAACCAAAGTATTGGATGGGTAAAGGTAAAGAAACGGACATCCAACTATCATGCGGAAAGCTTTGCAGGTGCGGATGCGACCCCGATGGGGTCGTGGAAGAATGTGGGGGAATGTGTACCCGGGGTCTTCGACCCCGGGCTAGGGGGATGGGTATGCTCCGCATACCTCAGATTTGCTGCACCCCGGGAGGGGTGCAGGAGATCGATTTGATATCTTTTCAAAAACAAAGTAGAACATAATGAATAAAATTTTATATATTGGATTATGTGCAATGTTACTACTCTTTGGAGTTAGTTGTAAAGGCAGGAAGTATGAGCTTTACAAGACAATAGATGTTGCAATGAATTCAACAAATGTATTTTTTCAACCTAACGTATACAATCCGGATTCTCCAAGGATAGAACTATCTGATTTCATGTCTCAAGAAATTAGAAGTGTGGTTCAATCCTTCAAGTATCCAAGCAAAGTGATTATCAAAAAAAGTAAAGATTTACCTCTTACCGCAATTCCCTTTGTGTTCTGGCTGAACGAAATAGGTTTTTATTGGAGGGGATCTTGCATTTGTATTAGAAGCGAAGACTATGAAGAATATTATTTTGTTGAATCTTATATTTTAGATGATTTAAGGAAAATAGTATTTCCTACAGGGGTAATGCCATTAGAGGAAATTCCACGGTATAAGTGGGAAAATGCTTTTGAAGAAATCGAGAATAAGTATAAATAATAATTCTTATAAATTAAATAAATATGAATTTATATTCTTTCAAGAATGAATTTTGATAGAAAAACTGGCTGAAACCTGATAGCTGAGCTGGATGACAAATCGACTAATGCTTTGGTGCGCTCCTATAAAGAACCACGAATGGACACCAATGGCCACGAATAGAGAAGGAGCAGAGAACCACGGATAGACACGGATGCTTTGGGTTGGGTGGTTCAAAAGGCTGATCGGGATAAGACCGCAAGACTCAGGTCATAGTGGAAAACACTTCAACGCGCACCCGTATCGTTCCGGAAAACGGCTCACAAATTCGCGGGAATCTGCGTAATCTGCGGTTTGAGGGGAGTCGTTACTTTTTCAGGTCGTCTTCTTTTCGCAAGATATCCCGGATGGTGATCTTTTCGGAGGCTTCCTGGACGGTTGCCTGTATGGCGCGATAGACCTCGACGGCGGCCTGAGCCCCGGGGGTGCTGCTCTGAGAGAGCTCATTGCGTCCCTGGCAGAAGGCCGAAAGAATCCGATGGCAGGAGAGTTTATCGAGCGGCAGGCACGGCAGGAATTGCTCGTGGTCAGATTGGACCGCCAGGCCCGTATTGACGAACTGCCTGAGCACCTCCTGCACCAGACTGCCCGGGAGGAACAGGGCATCGCCGAGCTCCTTAACCGTGTAGGGCGTCTCACCGCGGTCAAAGCGTTTGCCCATCGCCGTCATGATTCGCAGAGCGGCCAGCTCCTTATCTTTCTGGCCGATGGTCTTGGTAAATTTGTGCTGAACGTAGAATTTGCGATTCTGCCAGGTAAAGGCGACCTGGCACCCCATGAGCACCAGCATCCAGGAGAGGTAGAGGCCCAGGAGGAGAATTGGAATCGCCGCCAGGAAGCCGTACATCTTGCTGTATGAAACCACGCTGGAAGCATAGATGATGCTGTACATCGAGTTGAACTGCCAGAGCACTCCGGTAAAGGTGCCGCCCAGAAGCGCGGAGCTCCAATTCACCTGGGTGCTGGGCATGAAATAATAGAGCAGCGTAAAGCTGACAATCATCAGGGCCCAGGGAAGCCCGCGTAAAAGGACCTCTTTGTAGAAGATATGTCCCACGCCGGGAATGATGCCGAACATTTTTTCCAGGTACCCTAATTTCGCCGTACCCAGGAGACTCAGAGCGAGAAAGATCAGGAGCGGTCCCAGCGAGATCACCCCCCAATAGGCGAGAATGCGCGTGCTCCAGCCTCGCGGCCGGGTCACCCTCCAGATATCGTTAAATGCATCTTCGACCTTTGTCAGAAGGAGAATCGCCACGGCGATGAGAGAGACAAAGCCGGTCACGCCCAGCGCGCCTCCCCGGACGTTGCTCACCAGAGAGTTGATATACTGGGCGACTTTGTTTTTATCGAGCTGATCTTCCGAGAAACTATCCTGCATGACCTCTTCGCTGCCCAGGAGGTTGAGCTGAGGCACCAGGAAGGAGATGGCCTTATTTGTAAACTCCACGATCTGCTGCTCGCCGCTCTGGGTCTTGAGCAGACTGGCCGAGATGGAAATGACGAGAGCCAGGATCGGTACCAGCGCCAGGATGGTCGCATAGGAGAGGGCCGAAGAGCGCACGAAACAGCGGCTCTTGGTGAAACCGCGATAGACTACGAGCCAGAAATAGAAGAAGCGTTTCCAGAGGGATTTGTCCCGGGAGGTGTAATCCATGGGGTTCTCGTTTTCCTGCATCAGGCTTATCGCTTCGCGGTTGAAGCGGTTGCAGAAATTCAGAGTTTGGAAAAAATGTTTTTTCATGGCATTGGTTTGTCAGTGCCTTTGCAGGGGACTCTATGGGCGAGGATCAGTCTGAATTTGCCTGAGGGTTCACAGGCGATGTAATCGGTCTCTTTGAATTCCAGGTTGAAATCCCAGCCCAGGAAGGTGGAGAGATTGCCGTTAATGAGGCGCTTCTCCAGATCCGAGAGCGGCCCCTTGTCGTTGCGCAGGTAGTAATCCAGGCGCCAGTTGCGGGGATTCTCCGGCGATTGAATGAGCTGGTAGTGCAGGATTTTCTGCGAAACCGTGATGGCGTCATCGATCCAGGCAACCGGGACGCATTCGCCCGTGCGCGTGAAGGCGGCATCTTTGAGGCGGCCCATCAGGCGGTAGCGGTCCTCGCGTTTGCAGAGCAGGTCGCCGATGCGGTAGCGCAAGAGCGGCATGTAGGGGTTGGTGAGCGTCGTGACCACGCATTCTTTCAGGGCGTCATCGCAGAGCAGCGGCAGGAATTCCAAGAAGGCGTTTTCATTGACCACTTTCACGAGGCCCGCTTCATCCTCCATCAGGAGGTGCCCGGTCTCAGTGGAGCCGTAGAGATTATAGACCGGCACGGAAAAGACCTCGTGCATGTAGCGGCGATGGGCGCGGCTCAGATACTCGTAGGACGAGACGATATATTTAAGAGAGGGGATGCAGATATTCTGCTTGCGGCAGTAATCGGCAAAGAGCGTCCCGTAAACCGGGTCGACATCCAGGAAGACCGGTTTGAATTCGAGCGTCTCTTCGAGCATCTGCTTTTTCACCTCATCGGTCC
>CAZHHG010000120.1:0-6429 GCA_964532065.1 uncultured Melioribacter sp. | reverse complement strand
AAGCGGTGTTACTCGCGACAGAATTTATGGAGACGTTGAGTGGAACGGAAAGCATTTCCGTGCAATCGATACCGGCGGGTATGTTCCCGATTCCGAAGATCTTTTCGAATCTGCCATACGCGAACAGGTCGAAATCGCGCTCGAGGAATCCGACGCAATTCTGTTTGTTGTAGACGGTCGTCTCGGTTTAACTCCTTTCGATAAAGAAATCGCCTCGATGCTTCGCAGGTCCTCCCGGCCTTATTACCTGCTTGTCAACAAATCCGATACTTCTGAACTTGGAAACTACAAGAATGATTTTTACGAACTCGGTTTTGAACATATCTATGACGTATCGGCTCTAAACGGCCGAAATCTCGGTGATTTTTTAGATGACCTGCAGGACCATCTTCCGTTTCCCGATGAAAAATCAGTGCCCGATACCAGACTCCGTCTCTCGGTTATCGGACGGCCGAATGTAGGGAAATCCTCTCTTGTAAATGCATTGCTTGGATTCGACAGAAGTATAGTTACTAATATTCCTGGAACAACACGCGACAGTATCGATTCAGTTCTGAAATATTACGGCGACGAAATTATCCTTGTAGATACTGCCGGTCTAAGAAAGAAAACAAAAGTTAAAGAGAATATAGAATTTTTTGCCAGTGTAAGGACTTACAGGGCTTTATGGGATAGCGATGTTGCTGTCCTGCTTATCGATGCTGAGGTTGGAATGGAGAATCAGGACCAGAAAATTATTCAGGAAGCCGTTAGAAGAAGGAAAGGTCTGATCATTGCAATCAATAAATGGGACCTTATTGAGAAAGAGACCAATACGGCAAGACAGTTTGAAATTGCTGTTAAAGAAAAAGTAGGATCTGCCGATTATATACCGATTATTACGATTTCCGCACTTACAAAACAACGTATATATAAACTGATCGACCTCGCAAAAAAGATCAATGAGGAGAGGAAGAAAAAAATTCCAACCAGTCATCTCAACGATGTGCTGTTGCCTTTAATAGCAGCGACTCCTCCGCCGGCTTCGCCTACCGGAAGAGAAGTAAAAATTAAATATATTACACAGGTCGGAGAACATTACCCGATTTTTCTTTTTTTCGCTAACGAGCATAAGTTCATACCGGAACATTACAGGCGGTTTCTGGAACGCCTGATCCGTCAGAATTTCGGATTTGAAGGTGTCCCGATGACAATCTCATTCAAAGAGAAATAATTTTTTTCAGAAAAATATCACTTTCTCTTATACTTCCTCCATATCCATTAAATCTGAAATTAGTTATATTTCCCGCAGGATAATTAGACTTTGATCTGATGTTGATACCTAAAAATATACTGATTATTGGGGGAAATGCTGCGGGACCTGCCGCAGCGGCAAAAGCCAAACGTATTGCTCCCGGTGCCAATGTAGTTATGTTCGAAGCTGGCGATTTTATCTCTACAGGTACATGTGAATTACCATATCTTCTTTCAGGTGTTATAAAGGATTATAAAAAGATTCTTTTCTTCAGTCCGGAATCATTTGAAAAAGAGAAAGGTGTTAAGGTATTAACAAATCATCTTGTTGAGAAAATTGATAGGTCTTCTAAAAGAATTATTGTAAGAAACCGTATTTCGAACCAGACATTCGAACAGAATTACGATAAATTGATTCTTGCCACCGGTTCAAAACCTAAATTAATCCCTCAGATTCCCACTCATGCTGAAAATGTGTTTTACCTGAAATCAGTTAAAGATTACCTCGCAATTAAAGACTACTTAAACAATAATCCTATCAGCCGGATTTTAATCGTTGGAGCAGGATATATCGGACTGGAATCAGATGAAGCATTCAGAAAACTCTCATATCAAGTTACTATTCTTGAAAAGGAGAGTCTTCCGATGCCCGGTGTTGATGAAGAGGTTAGGCACTTGATTCTGGATCTGATTATTAAAAACGGCACCGAATTTTTCGGCAATGTAAATGATCTTAAATTCGGGTTAAGCGGGAACAGGATAACTTCTTTAACTTACGACGGTTACACGCGCGAGTTTGATCTCATACTTCTTTCGCCAGGAGTGGAACCTAATAATTCGCTTGCGATCGCTGCCAAACTTAATGTTGGGAAATTCGGCGGTTTACGAGTAGACCAGAAACTTAAAACGTCCGATCCGAATATATTTGCTGCCGGTGATAATATTGAAATCATTAATAAAATTACGGGTCAGTTCGACTATTTCCCGATAGCAACACTTGCCCAGCAATTTGGACATATTGCAGGGGAAAACGGAGCCGGTGGCAACTCAATTATTTATCCGGTAGTCAAGAATATTGCCGTTAAAATCTTTGATAAAATACTGGTGCAGGTCGGTTTAAATGAAAGAGAAGTCTCCGAATTACGAAAAAGCACGATATCAGTTAAAGCCGTTGCTCCAAATCTTGTTAAAGTTATGCCCGGTTCCGAAAATGTTTTCGGTAAATTGATTGTAGATCGTTCCTCCAGAAAAATCTACGGCGGAGTATTTCTGGGTGGAAAAGAAGTTTCGGGTTATGGTGATTTAATTGCCGCATTCATCAATAACCAGATTAGAGTCGATGAGCTAACGAAAATTAATTACAATTATTCTCCACCGGTTTCACCTTTTATTAATCTGCTTTCGATTCTGGGTCGTATGGCAGAAAAGGAATTATTATGAGAAATCTTACCGTTGTCTCCAATCCGCTAGTGAAGAGGGATGTAACGATTCTGAGGGACCATTCAACAGAGCCTCCGGCATTTCGTGCTGCCTTAAGCCGTGTCTCTTATGCAATTGCGATTGAAATTGGCAAAAGTATCGAATTGATTGAGCATGACGTTCAAACTCCTCTCGAAATTACAAAAGGATACAAACTTAAACATCAGGTTGTTCTTGTACCTGTCCTGCGTGCAGGATTAAGCATGGTCAGTTCTTTCCTGGAAATGATCCCCGATGCGAAAGTCGGGCATATCGGTCTGCAGCGCGACGAAAAGACTCTTGAGCCGGTCGACTACTATTATAAAACTCCCAAAAACCTCGATACATCATTAACCATACTCCTGGACCCGATGCTTGCGACCGGCGGAAGCGCGGTTGCTTCTTTTAATTACTTAAAAAAGAAAGGAGCAGCTAATTGTGTCCTCGCATGCTTAATTGCAGCGCCCGAAGGTGTGGAAAAAATGATTTCCGAACACCCGGAAGTGCCTATTTATACTGCTGCCCTCGATAGGCAATTAAATGAACAGGGTTTTATTATGCCTGGGCTTGGAGACGCTGGTGATAGAACCTTTGGAACTTTTTGACAGATTAATTGAATAAAAATAAAAAAATATAGTTTAGATGGAAGTTGCGATAAGCATAAAACACAAACGGATGCTCGAAGATCTCCTCAATACATGCAGGCAGAATCTTCCTGCCGTTAGCGAAAAGCTTATTCAAAAAGCTTTCCAGCTCAGCTATGAATCGCATAAAAATGATTTCCGTGCGTCCGGTGAACCTTATTTCAATCATCCTTACGAAGTTGCTATGATTGTAGCGCGTGAAATGCCGCTCGATGATATCTCCGTTATGAGCGCCCTGCTTCACGATGTGGTTGAAGACAGCGATATAAGCCTCGATTTTCTTACTAAAGAATTTAATAAGGAAGTATCAGAAATTGTTGACGGGGTTACAAAAATCGGCGGTGTCTTTAAAGGCCAGGAAATCACACAGGCGGAAAACTACCGTAAACTGCTTCTTTCGATGGTAAAGGATGTAAGGGTAATTCTTGTAAAATTTGCCGACCGGCTTCATAATATGAGAACTCTTGAATTCGTTCATCCTCAGAAACAGAGACGCATAGCCAAAGAAACTTTAGAGATCTATGCCCCGTTTGCAAACCGTTTTGGACTTGGAGCAGTAAAGTGGGAACTGGAGGATCTCTCCTTCAAATATTTAAATAAAGAGGCCTACGACGATATTGCCAAACGGATTAAAGATACCAGAAAAGAGCGGGAATCTTTCATCAATAAATTTACTAAACCGATTGTAGAAAAATTAAAAGAACACAAACTGAATTTTGAATTGGGCGGCCGGCCTAAACACCTCTATAGTGTCTACCGTAAGATGATAATGCAGAATCGCCCTTTCGAGGATATTTATGATCTCCTGGCTGTACGAATAATTCTTGAAAGCAATGATCCAAATGAATGCTATTACGTACTCGGTATAATCAATCAGCTTTATAAACCGATTCCCGACCGGTTTAAGGATTTTATTTCCATTCCGAAAAAGAATAATTATCAGTCGATTCATACAACTGTTATTGGTCCGGAAGGAAAACTGATAGAGGTTCAGATAAGAACACGTAAAATGCATGAGATTGCAGAAAGGGGAGTAGCTGCTCACTGGAAATACAAGGAGAATCTTGCGTCGGCGGATAAAGACCTTGAAGAATGGGTAAGCTGGGTCCGGGATATTTTTGAGAATGCCACTAAAGACGAAGCCACTAAAGAGATACTTGCCAGTTTCAAACTGAACCTTTACCAGGATGAGATTTATGTATTCACACCCAAGGGCGATCTTAGGAGATTGCCGCTTAATTCCACTCCTGTCGATTACGCGTATGAAATTCACAGTAACGTGGGTGATCATTGTATCGGAGCTAAGGTTAACGGAAGAATAGTCCCTCTCGATACAAAAATTCATAGCGGCGATCAGATCGAAATTATTACTTCGAAAAATCAGCGGCCAAATAAAAGCTGGCTTCAATTTGTTCAGACTCATAAAGCTAAAAGCCATATCAGAAAACATCTCAACAAAGAAGAAGAGAAATTATATGAGTCGGGAAAAGAAATCTGGGAACGTAAAATCAAGAAATTAAAACTCTCATTTTCTTCCGACGATTTATCAAAGCTCGCCCGAAAACTGAAATTCGATAATACGCGTCAATTCTATAAAGCGGTTGCTCTCGATAAAATGAATCTGGATGACATCCTTAATCCAACGGTGGATACTGAAGAAAAACCTGATAAGGATCTTCAGTTCGACAAATTTATTGATATCGCCAGACACACTGCCGGCGGAGTGGTTGTTGAAGGGGATCAGAAAGGCCTTGCAATAAGTTATGCTAAATGCTGCAACCCGATTCCGGGTGATCCGGTTATCGGCTATGTTACTATCGGCGAGGGTATTAAGATCCACAGGAAGGATTGCACTAATTTGATAACGATGCTTAAAAAAGGGGAGAGCCGTATCGTTCCCGTTACCTGGCCTAAGACTAACGGAGCATTCTTTGTGGCCGGCATTATTATCAAAGGTGAAGATATGCCCGGTATTCTTAAGGATATTTCCAACAGCATTACTACTATGCAGAATACTAATATCAAATCTGTTAATATTACGGCAGGCGATTCGATGTTCAGAGGTACTGTAACGGTTTATGTTAAGGATCTGGATCATCTTAATAAAATTATGGACCGACTCAAAAAGGTAAAAGGGATCTATTCAGTGGAACGTTTCGATGCAGATCATTAATACTGGTTCATTTTGAAAGAAGAAAGAATTTTAGCAATCGATTTCGGTGAGAAAAGAATTGGATTAGCTGTCACAGATCCGATGAATATTTTTGCCTATCCACTCGTTACACTGAATAATGATCGGGGCTTTTTTGATCAATTGAAAAAAATACTGGACGATTACAAAGTCGTCAAAATTCTTCTAGGAAATCCTGTGAAGGAGAGCGGCGGTGGATCGAGAATTTCAGGACTAATCATGAAATTCAAAGATGAAATTGAAACCAGGTTCAACCTTCCGGTTGAACTTATTGATGAGAGGTATTCTTCCGAAATTGCCAGACAGAGAATAATTGAAACTGTTGCTTCCAAGAAGAAAAGAAGGGATAAATCTTTACTCGATAAAAATTCTGCAGCGGTAATTCTGGAGGATTACCTTAAATGGAATGATAAAAGGATTTAGAAATATGAAATTGACATTTTTACCTTTATAAACTATTTTGACATCGAAAATTATTAAAAATGGGAGCACATCTATGACACTTGACGCACTCGGAATGATTGAAACCAAAGGATTAGTCGGTGCAATCGAAGCCGCTGATGCAATGGTAAAAGCAGCAAAAGTAGAATTAATTGGAAAAGAAACAATTGGCGGCGGTTACGTTACCGTTATGGTTAGAGGTGATGTTGGCGCTGTTAAAGCTGCTACCGATGCTGGCGCTGCTGCTGCCCAGCGTGTCGGTGAATTGGTTTCAGTCCATGTAATTCCACGTCCTCATTCTGATGTTGAGATGATTCTTCCAAAACGTGCTAAATAGACTATACTATGCAATTAGCATTAGGGCTTATTGAAACCAAAGGATTGATTGGTGCCATAGAAGCCGCCGATGCGATGGTTAAAGCTGCTAACGTTAAACTTGTTAGCAAAGAAAAAATTACGGCG
>CAZHHG010000119.1:0-6480 GCA_964532065.1 uncultured Melioribacter sp. | reverse complement strand
CGCAATAGAGGCATCCGGAATATGTTGAGCCGGTAGAACGCATCGCATCAATAGCGGGTTTAACAATTTTATCGGATACAATTTTCAGTAATTCTTCCGTTACAACAGGCACAGGCGCAAATGCGCCCATTCCACCGGTGTTTTTTCCCTGATCGCCGTCGAAGATTCTTTTATGGTCCTGGGAAGCGGGCAACAATATGAACTCTTTACCATCGGTAATTGCAAATATGGATGTTTCCTGCCCGGTCATAAATTCTTCAATAACAATTTTATCGCCGGCATTACCGAAACTGGAATTTAAAAAACAATCGTTAACGGCAAGAACTGCATCGTTATAATTTTCAGCTATAACCACGCCTTTACCCGCTGCTATTCCGTCTGCTTTAATTACGGTAGGATATTTTATAGTTTTCAGATAATCTAAAACCCGATCGTAATCTTCTTTTAAAAACACTTCATACGAGGCAGTAGGAATATTGAATCTTTTCATCAAATCTTTAGCGAATGATTTTTCTCCCTCAATTCTTGCCGCATCCCCTGAAGGTCCAAAAACATTAAATCCGTTTCTAACAAGCAGATCCGATAGACCTTCTATTAAAGGTTTTTCAGGACCTATCACAATCAGGTCGATCTGTTCAACTTTACAGAATTCAACAATTTTATCATGATCATCGGGATTGACCGGAATGTTAATTCCCAGATTTGCAGTGCCGGGATTTCCGGGAAGTAAAAATAATTTTTTAAGCTTCTTACTTTTAGAAACGGCACGCGCAAGAGCATGCTCTCTGCCGCCTGAACCGATGATAGCAACTTTCATATTTCAGGCCTTAAGATAGAATTGGAATTGAGTCGTAAGCTGTTCTGTTAGAGTAATCCTGTTATGCTTTAGAATAAATTCTTCATCCGGTACCGGGAGTGCATTTTTAATAAAGAGGTCGTGCATCTCGATCAATTTATTTTTTATTTCAGTAATATCGTCGGGAGGAACAATAAAAGCGGCTCGGTAATCTTTAAGAGAATTCTTTGCAATTCCGTCGGGAACGCATCCCAGTATCGGTTTCCTTGATCCGAAGTATTCAAATAATTTGCTGGTTGAAATAGTATCTGAATTTTTTGAATGCCCGATCATCATCCACAATATGTTGCTCTGCTTAATACGCTTAACCGTTTCGTGGTGCTCGAGATATCCGAGTTCCTGTACAAATCCGGTAAGTCCCAGCTCGGAAATAATTTTTTTATTTTCCTTGCGGAGTAAACCTATAAACTCCAGTTCGTATTTGGCGGCAATGTCGGGTCTTTCGATTGATAACTGTTTAAAAGCTTTCAGTAAAAAAAGAGGTGTAATAGTTTCATAAAAAATACCTGCATAAGTCAACCTCAGTTTATTGGAGGAAGGAATAATCTGCTCTTCTGTTTCGAAATCAGCGGGATCAAAACCGTGAGGGATAATTACAATTTCATTAAAATTAAGGAAGTTGTAGGTTGTCAGGAGCTTTTCTTTAATCCTTCTGTTAATCACAACAATTTTATTAGAAGCTCTAAGTGAGTTATACTCAAGTTTTTTATGTTTAATTCGGTGCCATGGAGTCGGGTAAAACGCAAAATGGTTATCCAACCATAGATCTCTGTAGTCGACAAAAAGAGGTATTCCGAATTCCTCTTTCAACTTCGCGGCATAAACAAATCCGCTGTAAGGAGGAAGTGTAACATAAATTATGTCGAAATGTTCTTTCGATAGAATTTCCCTGGCTTTTAAGTAGGCACGCTTGGCCCAGGATTTTTTATTATCGGGAATAAAAAAAGTTTTGGAGAAATTAGACAATGCTTTACGGATAACTTCCTTGGGCATATTAACAGTTCCGTACTTCTTACCGATAATTGTATTCGGATCGTAAGCTTCAGTCCGGACAATTTTTACACCGGCCTCTTCGGCTTCTTTCAGCATACTGAAATCGTGTGCATAATAGGCAATATCGCCGGCTGTAATGACTGTGGGTTCCCAGTTAAATCGGGGCATATACTTAGTGAATTTAAGGGTGCGCTGTACACCGCTTAATCCCATCGGCGGATAATAGTAAGCAAAAACTAAAACTTTGAACATGGTTATTAATTATGAGTTAGTTAAATATTTAATTACAGTTTTTGAACTATCTGATAATTTGGAGCTTCCTCCGTCAGCATAATATCGTGCGGGTGACTTTCTCTCAATCCGGCAGATGATATTTTAACAAATTTTGTTTTCGTTTTCAGATCGTGGATATTTTTTGCACCGCAGTATCCCATTGCAGCACGAAGTCCGCCGACAAATTGATAAATGGTTTCCGACAAAGGGCCCTTGTAAGGGACTCTTCCTTCAACACCTTCCGGCACTAATTTTTTAATATCCTCTTCCATATCCTGGAAATACCTGTCGCTGCTGCCGTGTTTCATTGCACCGAGAGATCCCATTCCCCTATAAACTTTAAAGCTTCTTCCCTCAAAGAGTACTTTTTCACCGGGAGCTTCGTCGCAGCCGGCAAACATACCGCCCATCATAACAGTATCAGCACCGGCTGCAATGGCTTTGGCAACATCACCGGTCTGTTTGATTCCGCCGTCGGCAATTACCGGGATTCCTTTTCCTTTCAAAGCTTCAGCAACATCAATAATTGCAGAAATCTGTGGCACACCAACGCCGGCAATTACACGCGTAGTACAAATTGACCCGGCTCCTATACCAACTATAACCGCATCAACTCCGCACTTAACCAATTCAATAGCTGCTTCTTTTGTGACGATATTTCCAGCGATCAACTGAATATCTTTAAATTTATTTCTGATCTGTTTCAGTGTATTGAGAACACCTATTGAATGACCATGAGCAGTATCTACAATAATTACATCTACATGTGCATGGACAAGTGCCTCAACTCTTTCAAAAGTATCTTTCGATACGCCAACGGCAGCACCGACACGCAATCGCCCGTATTGGTCCTTACAAGCATCCGGGAATTTTTTCTTTTTCATTATGTCTTTATAAGTAATAAGACCTTTTAAAATTCCATTTTTATCTACGACAGGAAGTTTTTCGATCCTGTGTCTGTGAAGAATTTTTTCGGCTTTATCAAGGTTAGTACCCACAGGTGCTGTTATCAGGTTATCTTTCGTCATCAGCTGACTTACAAGCAGTTTTCTATTCGGTTCGAAACGGAGGTCGCGGTTAGTCAGAATTCCTATCAGTTTACCGGTTTCATCAACTATTGGAATACCGGAGATATGAAATTTGCTCATCAGTTCTTCAGCTTGATAAATGGTATGATTCGGAGTAAGTGTAATCGGTTTAACAATCATACCGCTTTCGGAGCGTTTGACTTTATCGACTTCTTCAGCCTGTTTTTCGATCGACATATTTTTATGAATAATTCCGATACCGCCCTGAGCCGCCATAGCAATAGCCATCTGGGATTCTGTAACAGTATCCATAGCAGCAGATAGGAATGGAATATTCAATTCTATAGAAGAAGTAAGTTTGGCTTTAATTTCCACCTGACGCGGGAGGACCTGAGACCTTGCAGGTAGAAGGAGTATATCGTCAAATGTTAATCCTTCAAAATCAATCTTTTTGTTTTTCATACCGACCTCATTTATTATGAAAAAGACCACACAAGGTGGTCTCACTTTTATTCAAAAGCGGAAAATCCGGTGAGATCCTCACCGATAATGAGGGTGTGCATCTCGTGAGTTCCCTCATAAGTTTTAACCGATTCCAGATTGGCTGCATGTCTCATCACAGGGTATTCGTCGAGAATACCGTTAGCACCTAAAATTTCGCGGGCGGATCTGGCAACTTCGAGAGCCATTTCGCAATTATTCCTCTTTGCCATTGAAATCTGTGTGTGCTTAACCTCGCCATTATCTTTCAACTTTCCAAGCTGAAGATTTAACAATTGTGCTTTGGTTATTTCGGTTGCCATGAAAGCCAGTTTCTGCTGCGTAAGTTGAAAAGATGAGATCGGTTTATTGAACTGAATTCTTGAATTTGCATAGTTGAGAGCGGAATCGAAACATGCGAGCATAGAGCCCACGACTCCCCATGCAATACTGTAACGTGCCTGGTTGAGGCACATGAGCGGGGATTTGAGTCCTTTACTTTTTGGCAGCAAATTCTGTTCTGGAATAATGACATCCTCAAAAATCAATTCTGATGTTACAGATGCACGCAAGGAATGTTTTCCTTTCATTTCAGGAGCGGAATAACCGGGAGTCCCCTTTTCGACAATAAAACCGCGAATCTCGTTTTCGAGCTTAGCCCAGACAACTGCTACGTCTGCTATTGTTCCGTTAGTAATCCACATTTTTGCGCCGTTAATCCGGTAACCGTCGCCAACCTTTTCTGCCCTGGTTATCATACCTCCCGGATTTGAACCGTAATCCGGTTCCGTAAGTCCGAAGCATCCGAGTTTTTCTCCGGAAGCAAGTTTCGGAAGCCAGTAATTTTTCTGCTCATCGCTGCCGAAAGTATAGATCGGGTACATTACGAGTGAACTCTGAACCGATACAAAACTTCTAACACCGCTATCTCCCCTTTCAAGTTCCTGCATTGCAAGTCCGTAAGCAATATTGTTCAATCCAGCACATCCATACTCCTGGGGTAGAGTAATGCCGAAAAGGCCGAGTTCTCCTAGCATAGGAACTAGATCCATCGGGAAAGAACCTTCGCGGTAATGTTTTTCGATAACGGGAATTATCTTATCATCGACGAAATCGCGGACTGAGTTGCGTACTAATTTTTCTTCTTCCGAAAGGAGACTTTCGATATTATAGTAATCTAATCCGGTGAATTTTGGCATAAGTGTTTGAAAATTTTGGTTCAAAAATACTTAAATCGTTCTTACCGACCAAATTCAGAATTAATCGGTTTCCTCCGGCATTCTTATCTTATGTATCGCCGCAGTTATTACATCCGATCCAAAACCTTTCATTGACAAATATGAAAACAATTTCTGTTTGATTTTTCTAATATCTGTCTCTTTTTTGATCAGCTGATCATATTTTTTAATTGCTAAATTATATGCATTCTCGTAAAAATGAGTTTGATCAAGATTATCAATCAACTGATCTGCAAGTTCTCTTGAAATCCCTTTTTTCTTCAGATCGGATTTAATTTTAATCGATCCGGATTTTTTCTTTTTCATTTTTTCTTCGATCAGCTGGATGGAGAATTTCCGATCATCGAGGTATTTTTTTTCTTTAAGGGATTCCAGAGCTTCATCGATCAGATGAGGAAGGAATTTTTTTTTCAGAAGTTTTATTTTCAGTTCATACGAGGAGTGATTTCTTATACTTAAAAACCGGAACGCCTGATGTTTAATTTTATTCAGATCGCTCCGGTTTTTCAGATAATTTATTTGTTCATCGCTCAAAGAGTCGTTCTTTCTTATCCCGTTATCCACCACTACATGGTAATCGAGAAGCAGGCCGGACCCGTCATCAAAAATTATTTCAACATCATTCCCTTTTCTGACAAGCGAAGCAACAATCATCTTCTATTTTTTCTTAGATTTTGTTTCCTGCTGTTCTTCTTTTACCGTTTTCGGTTCCTCTTTTAGAATACCGAGGGTTACTTTTACTTCCTTTTCCAGAGAGGCGAGGAGTTGAGGGTCCTCCAGCATTTTCTGTTTCAGTTGTTCTCTTCCCTGGTAACGATCCTCCTTATAAGTAAACCATGCGCCGCTTTTCTTCAGAATATTTTTGTCCGTTGCAAGGTCAATTATGTCGCCTGCTTTACTTATTCCTTCATTATAAAGGATATCGAATTCAACTTCTTTAAACGGAGGTGCGACTTTGCTTTTGACCACTTTTACTTTTGTCCGGTTACCTATAACATTATTACCGTCCTTTATAGCAGCAACTCTTCGAATATCGAGGCGGACAGAAGCATAAAACTTAAGCGCGTTACCACCGGTAGTTGTTTCGGGATTACCGAACATGATGCCGATTTTACTTCTCAATTGATTTGTAAAGATAACACACGTTTTGGATTTACTGATAGCACCGGTAATTTTCCTTAAGGCCTGGGACATCAAGCGAGCCTGCATAGCCATCTGCGGATCGCCCATATCGCCTTCAATTTCGGATCTCGGTACAAGAGCAGCAACCGAATCGACTACAATTATATCGAGAGCATTACTGCGTATAAGTGTATCAACAATTTCGAGAGCCTGTTCACCAAAGTCGGGTTGTGAAAGCAGAAGGTTGGCGGTATCTACATTCAGTCTTTTTGCGTAGTTCAGATCCATCGCATGTTCAGCATCAATGAAAGCTGCAAGCCCTCCTTTTTTCTGAGCTTCAGCAATAATATGAAGACAAAGAGTTGTTTTGCCGGATGATTCCGGGCCGTAAATCTCAATTATGCGGCCACGGGGTACTCCGCCTATACCAAGAGCATAGTCGAGCGATAAAGAACCCGTTGAGATCGATTCGACTTCGGATATAACACCA
>CAZHHG010000118.1:0-6802 GCA_964532065.1 uncultured Melioribacter sp. | reverse complement strand
AATTTATTCGAAAGCATTATCAGTAAAGCAGAGATAAAGATTGTAACCAATAGAACTAGAACCGAATTATCCTTATCAGCCAGCGATAAATTCCCGATTAACCAGAAGACGGCCGTACGGAGAGAGTCATTCAATAAAGTCATCATCAGTAGTATCGCCGCAGAGAAAAACGCGCCAACCATAACACCCGAAAGGAGCAATACATTAGGTTCAATTTCCCCAAAACGTTTTCCGAGAAGAAATACGATCAGCATTACGGAGAATGCACCAAGAAACGAGAGTGCCTGAGTACCAAGGAATGACGCCCCGATCAGAAAAGAAAGGACCGCACCGAATGTCCCTCCGCTTGAGATACCGAGGATATAGGGTTCTGCCAGTGGATTCATTAGCATTGCCTGAAATGCAGCTCCCGCAATTGAAAGCCCTCCTCCAACCGCAACAGCATAGATTATTCTTGGCAGCCTTATATCCAAAATAATCTGAGAGATAGTATGATCCCCGGTATTTGAGAAAAGAGATGTGAGGAGATCTGAAAGACTGATGTTAACAGGACCGATAAGAAGCGATACTACCGATACTGCAAAAGTAAAAATGAAGAGAAACAGAATCCTGAAAATAAATCCGGATAAAGTTAATCGTGCAGTTCTTCCCATAACTTATCCAATAATTCCTGAATGCCGGATTGGGTTGCGGAAGAGAAGACTATTACAGGTCCGGTGTAGCCTTTAATTTTTTTCTTTTCGATCTTCTTAATGATGGAATTCTCAATAAGATCCGACTTAGAAAATGCCAGAATTTTCTTTTTCCGGCTCAAAACTTTAGAGTAATTATTCAACTCATTTAACAAAGTATCATAATCATTTTGGGGATTTTCAGAAGTAATATCGATCATCAGGAGGAGAATTTTTGTCCTCTCAATATGTCTCAGAAATTTAAGGCCGAGCCCTTTTCCCTGATGAGCCCCTTCAATTATGCCGGGAATATCGGCAACGATAATACTTTTAAAGTCTTTATACCGGACGATGCCGAGGTTAGGTTCGAGAGTAGTGAACGGATAATCGGCTATTTTAGGTTTCGCATCGGAAATAACAGAGATCAATGTTGATTTGCCCGCATTCGGAAATCCGACCAGTCCCACATCTGCAATTAATTTCAATTCAAGGACAATACTTATTTCTTCACCCGGTTTTCCGGATTCGGCATAACGCGGTGTTTGATTTGTAGGTGTTGCAAAGTTGCTGTTGCCTTTTCCCCCTTTACCTCCTTTTGCAGCAATGAATTCTTTACCGCTGAAATCGAGATCGGACAGGACTTCCTCAGTTTCCGCATCTTTAATTATTGTCCCTACCGGAACTTTAATTAACACGTCTTTTCCGGTTTTACCGTCTTTAAGTGATGAACCTCCCTTATCGCCGTTTTCAGCAAGGTACTTTTTCTGATAGCGGAAATCGAGGAGAGTACTGAGGTTTGAATCGGCAATAAAAATAACGCTTCCGCCGTTGCCCCCATTGCCGCCGGCCGGTCCTCCTTTCGGGACATACTTCTCCCTTCGGAATGCAACAGCTCCCGCTCCTCCGTCGCCGGCTTTTACATAAATTTTTGCGTAATCAATAAACATTGGAAATTACTTATCGTTGAAATATTGAGAAATGATCGATTTAAAAGCTTCCGCTTCCCTGGAATTACGGCTTATATTCCTGTTTTTTAGAGACTGATTTAGAACCACATAGGCATCCTCAAGAGACTGGCACCCGGAAATTTCGTCAAGAAGATTTGCGAATTCTTCTATATCATAATCGAAAATAACCTCGATAATTTTTGTCATCTCTTTATGTTCCAGCAACTCGGCTATATCCATTTTCTGTTTTTCTTCGTTATCGTTTTCTTCTAATACTGAATTGTCGTTATCATTTATAGAATTTTTCTCGTTGACTTCTAGTATAGATTCGAGCATACTTTCGTTTTCATCTTCATCCGCAGTTTCAGTTTCCGGCTGAACCGGCTGATCTTGAAAATCAGATCCAATAGTTTCCAATTGATCTGACACTTCTTCATCTTCTAATAAGCTTAGCTGCTCCACATTATTAATTTCTTCTTCAATTTCAGAAGATCCTTCTTCCAATTGAGTTTCCGGAATCAGATTATCTTCGGGAAGTTCATCCTGATCTTCTTCATTCACCTCAGAGCCGGGTTGTTTATTAATATTTACAATTTCCTCCAGGGCGGAATAATCCTCTTCATTTTCTTCGGTTGAATCGGGTTCATTTATTACTTCATCCGGTTCTTCAACCGGTTCAATCTGCAATTCCTTATCAATTCTTATTCTAAGCTTTGCCGGTTTATTAATCTCATTTGTTTCTTCGATAATATCTTCCGCGGTATTGTCAGGGGTAGTGCCGGTTTCTTCTTTCAATTCAATTTCTTCATCCAGACTGGTTTCTTCTTCATTTTCCGGTTGAGAAATACTAACAGGCTGGAACTCCTCCTTGATCTCCTCGTCGTCCTGAAGTTGCTCTTCATTTGAAACGGTTTCGAATTTTTCGATCATTACACCGTCAAATGTTTTCTGAATATCCGAAATCGTTATTTTCTGGGCAGTGTCCGTGCCGAAAATATTATGGAGTTTATCGATATGATTATTAAGTTCTTTTTCCTCGAGGAATTTTTCGATTGCTATAAAAGGAATTTTATTCTTCTGAATCTCGCCGATGTTAAAGAAATCCGACATCGATTTTGAAGCATTGGATAATATTGAGCCAAGCGATGTCTCGATCCCGATTTTATCCACTTTATCTAGGAGTTCTTTGAACTCATCGGAATTCATAGAAATTATTTTTTTTGAATTAATATAGGATATCAGAATTTTTTTAAGGTACTGGTAGTAGTAGATATAATTGAGTATCTGCTTTATCTCGAGTGTTGTCTTATGGTCCCCTTCGTCATAAACGAACTTGGCTAAAGTCCATTTCGGCCTGATAAGGTAATTTATTGTAAATGAGGAGGCATGAAGGATCAGCTTGGAAATATATTCCAGCGAGAACCTTTTTGATTTCTTGACTTCCTCCCCGATGGCAATAAAATGATTAGAGATCTTCTCGCCTGAATAATCGAATACGGAGTTCTTCAGGAGGGTCTGACGGTCTTCGAATACTAGAAAATCGATCTCCGCGGAAATATAATTAGTAATAGCCGGATGAAGATCGATCGAAGTGAGCTGCTCGAATGTGAAATAAGGACCTAAACGGCTTACCTTATTCAGGTTAAAATCATAAATAAATTTTATTTCACGCTCGAACATGAAGCCCTTAAATTAAATTTCCGCACACCAAAGATACCCCTATTATGCCACAAAGTCACAAAGGGACTAAGCGATAATACCAAAATGGGATAAAAAAATCCCGACAATATTTGCCGGGATTCTAAGCTTAACTTTAAAGATTTTTATGAACCTTCAAAGTTTATTCTAACGTCACGCTTCAACATTTTCCGATTTCAGCTTTGCGTTAAAGTAATCCCTGTTAAGCCGGGCAATATTGCGGACTGAAATTCCTTTAGGGCATTCGGCTTCGCACGCATATGTATTAGTGCAGCTACCAAACCCAAGTTCATCCATCTTTTTGACCATTGCCTGAACACGCTGATAGCGTTCCGGCTGACCCTGCGGAAGAACAGCAAACTGGGATACTTTTGCAGATACAAAGAGCATTGCAGATGCATTCTTACAAGCAGCAACGCATGCGCCGCACCCGATACAAGCAGCGGCATCTGTAGCTGTTTCGATAGCATCTTTAGAGATCAGAATTGCATTGGCATCAGGAACACCCCCGGTATCAACGGAGATAAAACCGCCCGCCTGAATAATTTTTTCGAAAGAAATTCTGTCAACTATCAGATCCTTGATTACAGGAAACGCTTTCGCGCGCCACGGTTCGATCCAGATAGTATCACCATCTTTAAAGTGCCTCATATGAAGCTGGCAGGTTGTAATCTTATCAAGGGGACCATGCGGCCTTCCGTTAATTACAAGGCTGCATGCACCGCATATTCCCTCCCGGCAGTCATGTTCAAAAGCTACGGGATCTTTTCCATTGGCTTCGAGCTCTTCATTTAAAATATCGAGCATCTCAAGGAAAGAACTATCGGGTGATATATTTTTAACGTTGAAGGTTTCAAATCCTCCAACAGCATTAGCGTTCGCCTGACGCCAAATTTTCAGAGTTAGATTCATATTTCCGCTCATTTGTAACTCCTTACTGTTGGTTTCAGATACTCAAATTCAAGTTTTTCTTTATGCAGTTTCCATTTCCCGGGTTCAGCAAATTCCCAGGCGGCAACGTAAGAATATTTATCGTCATCGCGTTTTGCTTCGCCGTCCTCATACTGATATTCCTCACGGAAATGCCCGCCGCAGGATTCTTTGCGGTCGAGAGCGTCTACAGCCATCAATTCACCAAGTTCAAGGAAATCCGCAACTCTTCCGGCTCTTTCAAGCGCTTGATTCAAATCTTCAGCGGAACCGGGGACGTTAACATTCTTCCAGAATTCTTCACGCAAGTCCCTAATTTCCTTTATAGCTTCTTTCAATCCTTTCTCGTTACGCGCCATACCGACTTTATTCCACATTATTCTTCCAAGCTGGCGGTGAATATCGTCTGTTGTTCTTTTTCCTTTTATTGAAAGAAGTTTCTTTGTCATTTCAGCAACCGCATCCTTTTCTTTCTGGAATTCCGGATGATCAGTTTTAACAGCTGAAAATTTTGTACCGGCAAGGTAATCGCCGATTGTATACGGAATTACAAAGTAACCGTCCGCCAGACCCTGCATAAGAGCGCTTGCACCTAAACGGTTAGCACCGTGATCGGAGAAATTTGCTTCGCCCAGAACATACAGGCCGGGTATGTTACTCATAAGATTATAGTCGACCCAGAGTCCACCCATAGTATAATGAGGCGCTGGATAGATTCTCATCGGAACCTCCCACGGATTCTCCGCGGTTATCAGTTCATACATTTCGAAAAGGTTACCGTACCGTTCAGCAATTACTTTTTTACCAAGTCTTTTAATTGCATCTGCAAAATCGAGATATACAGCCTGACCAGTATCACCGGCGCCTTTACCGGCATCGCAAGCCTCTTTAGCTGCGCGTGAAGAGATATCGCGCGGAGCTAAATTTCCATAGGTAGGATATTTTCTTTCGAGTATATAATCTCTTTCAGGTTCGGGTATGTCGCCCGGTTTTCTCTTATCACCCGGTTTCAACGGAACCCAAACTCTACCGTCATTACGCAAGCTTTCGCTCATCAAAGTAAGTTTGGATTGCTGTTCTCCATGTAACGGTAAACACGTAGGATGAATCTGAGTAAAACACGGATTTGCGAACATCGCTCCTTTTCTATGAGCCCGCCAGATTGCAGTTGTATTGCAGTTCATCGCATTGGTAGAAAGGAAGAAGACTCTTGAGTATCCACCGGTAGCAAGACAAACAGCATGCGCTGCGTAACTTTCTATTTCACCTGTAACAAGATTTCTTGCAACCACTCCGCGTGCCTGTCCATCAATTACTGTAAGTCCAAGCATTTCACGCCGTGTAAACATTTTTATTTTTCCAAGTCCAACCTGGCGTGATAACGCACTGTAAGCTCCAAGCAATAACTGCTGACCAGTAATACTTCTGGAATAAAATGTTCTTGATACCAACGCACCGCCGAATGAACGGTTATCGAGGTGCCCGCCGTATTCTCTTGCAAACGGAACGCCCTGGGCAACGCATTGATCTATAATACTGTTACTCACTTCGGCCAGTCGGTAGACGTTTCCTTCGCGTGCTCTGTAGTCGCCTCCTTTAAGAGTATCGTAAAATAATCGGCGGATACTATCGCCGTCATTCGGATAATTCTTAGCGGCATTAATACCTCCCTGTGCGGCAATACTGTGAGCGCGGCGCGGGGAATCGTGGTATGTAAGAACCGTAACGTTATATCCTAACTCGGCCATCGAAGCTGCGGCGGAAGCCCCGGCTAATCCTGTTCCGACTACGATTACATCATACTTACGTTTATTAGCGGGATTAACCAGCTTCATATTGAATTTATGGTTGGTCCATTTTTCTTCGATTGATCCTTTCGGAATTTTTGCGTCTAATTTAGTCATAGGTTACCTCCGAAAAATAAAAAGTAGATTGGGATAGAGGCAAAACCGATTACCATTACAAGAGTATAGATGAGTCCGAGTTTTTCAATAATCGGGAAATATTTTTTGTTGTTCCATCCGAACGTCTGAAAGGCGCTCTGGAATCCATGGTTTAAATGAAATCCCAGTAATATCATTGCAGCAACATAAAGTACTGAATAGACGGGATCCGCAAATGCCTCGGCAACTATCTGGTAATATTTATGCTCTTCGGCAAGCGGATGGCCCAAATTAAATGAGACCCAGAATGTTCTAAGGTGAACAACTAGAAAGATGAAAATGATGGAACCGGTTACAAACATTGTTCTGGAAAAAAGATCAGAATTTGCCGATGAGGCATTAACTTTATACGCGACGGGACGCGCTTTTTTATTTTCGTACCAGAGTCGCACACCGTTAAAGATGTGAAGAATAAAAATCAGAACAAGTACTAATTCAATTATCCTAACGAGCGGTTTGATTGTTTCAAGATTTTTAACGACTGTATCGAATAACTCAGGTCCGCCGTACAAAGTAAGATTATTAATGAGATGAATAATGAGGAAAAGGAGGAGGCAGATTCCGGTTACAGCCATTACAAATTTTTTACCGATCGAGGAGTTTAATGCTCTAA
>CAZHHG010000117.1:0-6873 GCA_964532065.1 uncultured Melioribacter sp. | reverse complement strand
CAAGGTTTTGGTTATAGTGTGTCCGGTCTATTCGGAGGCTACGATGGTTCTGCCTTCGATGCTGAATCTTCCACCCGCTTGATTATGATTTTTAAGAAATGAAAAAAATATTTTCAATATTATTCTTAAGTCTTTCGATTATTTCCTGCGACTTACTAACTACCCGGGATCCACAGGAGCCTGATAAACCGGGTTCGAATAATATTCCGGCCACATCGCCTCAAATCCTCTTTCAGAATCTCAAGAATTCCATTGATGAAAAAATCGTCGAGAATTACCTCGCCTGTTTCGTAGATTCATCGTTCTTAAGAAAGCGTTTCTCCTTTGTTCCGGCTTCGGGGTCAATTACTCAGTATCCGGTACTTAATTCCTGGAACTTCAGCTCCGAACGGCAATATTTCACTAATTTAAGGGCTAACTTAAGCCAGGGCGGGAGCATATCGGCAACTTTCAGTGATGCGGTCAATACTCCTCAAGGGGATAGCGCAATCTATTGGCTCAATTATTCCTTACAAATCTCATCTAATAATCCTAATTTAGCGGGTAATTATTCGGGATCGGCTTTGTTTAAGATATTTCTTGATTCACGGAATCAATGGGTTATTGTTGAATGGCAGGATATTAAAAAAGAGAACCTTCTTTCTTGGAGTGATCTGAAAGGGAGGACCTATTAAAAAAGTTATTTTAATCGCAGTAATTCCTTTACTCATATATAGTTGCGTAAATCCTTTCGCGCCGGAAATTGATGAAAATTTAAGGGCGCAGGGGGGATTGATTAGCGACCGCAAAACGATTAACGGAGTCTTTCAGAACTTTCAGTATGCCTATACATTTAAGGATACCCTTATCTACAGCCAGCTCCTTGATCCCGAATTTATTTTCTCTTTCAGGGATTATAACCTGGGGGTTGATAATAACTGGGGAAGAGATGAAGAAATGAAGGTGACTTACGGATTATTCCAGAATACTCAGAGGCTCGACCTGATCTGGAATAATATTATTTCGATGACCGGGGACTCGACAAGAATCATCAGAAGTTTTAATTTGACCATAACGTTTAATCCGACCGATATAATTTATGTTGACGGCAGGGTTAATCTGGAATTGAAGAAAGACAAGGAAGATAAGTGGCGGATACTGCGATGGAACGATGAGTCTAATTTCTAACTAGAAAAACTAAGAACAAAGCCTGCCCCGCGTTTCCGCCGGAGGCGGATAAATTTTACGGGGCACGAAGAACTAAGAACCAAGAACAAATAACGAATATCATGCTTATTTTCTACTTTAAAGAAACTCTTAAAATTTTCAGACGATCATCAATCGCTACGATTATTACCATTACTATTACAACGATTGCTATACTGCTTTCGAGTATCTCTGTCTTCCTTATCTTCCTTTCCCGCGATTTTTCCGACCGGGTAAAGGAGAATATCGAGGTCAACCTCTATCTGGATGACCCGGTCTCTTCAAATGAAATTGAGAAGGTAAAAGAGGAGTTAAAGGCCAAAGGATTTATCCACTCGTCAAAGTTTATCTCAAAAGAGGAAGCGGCTAAGGAATTTATACGTGAGACCGGCGAGGATTTTAGGACCGTTCTTGAGGACAATCCGCTTCCGAATTCATTAACAATTAAATTTAATCCGGCTATGGTGACTGAAGATAATTTTGACGGTCTTATTGCTGAACTTAAAAGTATTGCGGGCGTATCCGACGTTGTTTACGATTTTAATCTGGTAGTTAGGATTCTTAAGATTTTCAACTCCATCGAATTTGTTGTCTATGCTGCCTCTATACTCTTAATCTTTCTTTCAATCTATCTTGTCTATAGCAATAACCGGCTTCAGTATGAAAATAATAAAAATCTCTACAGGACCATGAAATTAGTAGGCGCAAAACTTTCAGCAATTAAAATTCCAATAATTCTCTACTCTATTTTAATTGGGTTATTCTCGTCTCTTATCTGTTTCTTAATCAATTATATAATTTTGAATATGTTGACTGCTATCAATATTAGTCTTAAATTTTCACTTGCGTTTGGGGCAATTCACATTATTACATTTGTAATGGGGCTTTCACTCGGATTGCTCGGCAGCTATTTTGCCTCAAATAGAATTAGTCTAAAAATTTCCGAAACAAATTAATTCCGGGTAAAATCATGAAGAAATATCTCTTCCTGCTTTGTTCAATACTTTTTATATATAGTAATAGTATCTATGGTCAGATAACAGACTATGAGCTTGGCTCGAAATTGGGTTATCGTTATAACCAGCAGAGCGGGTACTTTGATCTGTCCGATCCGGATGCTGTTAATATCAAAGTCTCTGTTTGGGGATTCGTCCGGTATCCCGGGAAATATTTAGTCCCTACTTATACTACCGTCCTCGATTTGCTCTCTTTTGCAGGTGGACCATCAAATGATTCTCATATGGATGATATAAGACTTTATCGCAACAAAGAGGATGGATCTCAGGAAATGGTTGTACTGGATTTCAATGATCTTCTCTGGGAATCGAAACTGGATGCAAGAAAAAGAGCTGTCCCGTTTATGGAAGCGGGTGATATATTAGTAGTCCCAGGTTCTCCGAGATATTATGCACGGGATCTTGTCTCAATGTGGGCGACTATTTTAAGCGCCCTTGTTTCAATTGCTATTCTCGTTCTCAATTTAGTTAAGAATTAAGGGGAAAAATGGATAACCATAATTTTAATAATAATGGGCAGGACGTAAATACATTTAAGGATTATTGGAACCTAATACGGCTTAACCTTTTACCCATTGTATTAATTAGTATAACCGGTTTGCTGGTTGCTATCATTTATGCAGTTAATGCGCCTAATATATATAACTCAACAACAATTATTAAAATAGCAAAACCATCGGGAAGCATTTTAGAAGGCTCTCTCATGCCGGAGTTTCAGGATTTTGGCAGTGACCGTTTTATCGCAAATGAAATTGAAATCCTTAAAAGTTATAAATTACGTGAAAGGGTTGCCAGCTCGTTAATTGATACTTTCAAAGTAAGTGGCGATCGTAAAAGTTTTTCTCTTATCCTGGAGAAAGATGAGAAGAATCCGATCCCAAAGCTTAAATCGAATGAACAGATTATAAAAACCCTTGCATCAAATGTTTCTATTGATCAGAAACGGGGTTTGGACATAGTTGAAATTTCTGTTGAATCAGAATCTCCTAAAGAAGCTGCTCTTGTAGCAAATGCCTACGCACAGGCATATAAAGAAATAAACCTCGCAAACAACAGAACTCAATTGACAGCGATTAAAGATTTCCTTGCTCAGCAGCGAGAGGAGAAATTAAAAGAACTTGGCAATGTTGAAGAAACTCTGCTTGCATACCAGGAACAGAAGGGGATTGTCCAGCTTCCTGAACAGGCCCGGACACTTATAGAGCAGGCTTCAGATTTCGAAGCTAAAATGAATGCTGCAAAAATTGATCTTACAATAACGGAAAAAACTCTTAATCAGTATAAAGCTGAACTGGATAAACAGGATCCGGAGATAAAAGACTATATTGAAAGCTTTGCAACAGAACCTTACATTAAAAACCTTCAGCTTCAGATTGCAGATCTCAAAACTCAGAAAGACCGCGCAATCTCAACGAGCGCAAACTCTCAAAGAAAAAATGAACTTATTAAAGAATATGATACTAGAATTGAAGACCTGAGAAATAAATTGAACAATCAATTGTCAGTTTATCGAGCGGGTATTCTTTCTTCCAGTCCGGAGGAAATTAAGGAATTAACAAGAAAAGTACTTGAGGAGGAGGTTAAGTATCAGGCATTGTCCGCTTCTTACAGAAAATTGAATGAAATTGTTGATGATTATGATCGGCGCTTAAATAAACTCCCGACAAGTACAATCGACCTTGCTCGTCTCCAGAGGGAACAGTCCTCCTATGAAAAACTCTTTACTCAGGTTGAAGAAAGATACCAGGAGGCAATTATAAACGAACAGTCTGTCCCGGGGAATGTTTTAATTATTGATCAGGGCCTGGTTCCTAATTCTCCTTCCAAACCTAACAGACTAATGATCGTACTGGTTGGACTTGTAATGGGAGTCGGTATGGGCGTCGGTTTTGCCTTTGTTCGTAACCACTTCGATAATACTATCAAAACTCCCGAGGATATTCAGAAAAAGAATATTAATATTCTTGCATGGATACCGAAGATCGAAGGCATCGATCCTGCGAATAAAGAGTTTGAGTTTATAGTCTCCAAAAAACCTGACGCAAGTGCCAGTGAAGCTTACCGTGCTCTTCGTACCAGGATTAAATTCTCGAAAATTGATAAAGATTCATTAAAAGTTATACTAGTTACTTCACCTACAAGCCAGGAAGGTAAAACCACAACTTCCGTAAACCTGGCCGGAAGTTTTGCCCAGGCAAATTTCAAAACTCTTATCCTCGATGCCGATTTAAGAAAACCCAGGATTCATTCTGTATTCGGTCATAAACGTTTCCCGGGCTTTACCGATTATTTCTTCGGCCAGACTTCATATGAAGATATTCTACGAACAACCGAAGTAAATAATCTCTTTTATGTTAGCGCCGGGACAATTCCCCCTAATCCTTCCGAGATTTTAGGATCTACTCAGATGGAGAGCTTTCTTCAGAAATTAAAAAACAATTTCGATTATATAGTAATCGACTCCCCTCCGTTGATTGCAGTTACCGATTCCGAAATTTTAGCTCAGGTTGTCGACGGTACTATACTGGTGGTATCTTCAAATTATACGGAAATGGACTTACTCGAAAAATCAGTTGAAGTATTAAACCGCGATAACTCATCATTCCTTGGAGTGCTGCTCAATAATTTCAGCTACAGAAGCGGATATAGTTCATATTATAAATATTATTACTATTACTCCAGTCCGACTAACGGTTCAAAGAAAAGCCGGATGAAGGTCTGATTCGTCTATGGAGAAAAAAGTCGCAGTTGTTACAGGAGGGGCGGGATTTTTAGGATCCCACCTTTGCGACCGCCTCATCAGCGAGAATATTAAAGTCATCTGCCTCGATAACCTCCTTACCGGCCGTCTCGAAAATATTGAGCACCTTTTTGGCCGGGAGGATTTTCAATTTATCAAGCTCGATGTTACAAATTTTATCCATGTCCCTTCACGTGTCGATTACGTTCTTCATTTCGCTTCACCTGCCAGCCCGATCGATTACCTTAAACTCCCGATTCAGACTCTTAAAGTTGGCTCTTTAGGAACTCACAAAGCACTCGGATTAGCAAAAGAAAAAAATGCTACTTTCCTGCTTGCCTCAACTTCTGAAGTCTACGGCGATCCTTTGATACACCCTCAGACAGAGGATTATTGGGGAAATGTTAATCCGGTAGGCCCGCGCGGTGTCTATGATGAAGCTAAAAGATTTGCAGAAGCCATTACTATGGCATATCACCGCTATCATGCCTTGGAGACAAGGATAGTTAGGATATTTAATACCTATGGGCCCCGTATGCGCCTGGATGACGGAAGGGCTCTGCCTACTTTTTTCTCGCAAGCCCTTAAAGGTGAAGATATCACTGTCTACGGAGACGGAAGACAGACTAGAAGCTTCTGCTATGTAAGTGATCTGATCGACGGGATATTTAAACTCTTGATTTCCAATGAATCCTCTCCGGTCAATATCGGTAATCCTGAGGAGATTACAATTCTCGATTTTGCCAAAGAGGTTGTTCAGTTAACCGGTTCAAAGAGTAAAATTATTCATCACGATCTGCCCGAGGACGACCCTAAAGTTCGTCAGCCCGATATTTCTAAAGCTAAAGCTGTGCTTAATTGGGAACCGAAAATTTCAAGAGCTGAAGGATTCCGGAAAACACTCGACTATTTTACAAAGATGATATCCTGATTTATTATCAGAATTCTGTTCTAATAAATTCAGTTTCAAATTTATCGTTGTTATTCTAAGTTTTGTTTTTTAGATTGTTTTGGGGATATATAGCAGGAGGGACTTATATCTTCTTCAGACTTTCCATTATCTAATAAAATTATAAGGAGAAATAGATGAGAAAATTATTCTATGCAGTACTTGTAATACTTATTACTCTCTCCAATTTCATACCGGCTCAGGAGAAACAGGATAGCTGGAAATTATCGGCAGGAATTAAATATCCGCGTTTTTACAGTATCAACACTGATCCTTCCAGCACTAATTACGGTGCATTTTTATCCTTGCAGAATAACATTAATAAAAGTTTTGTCGGACGTATCTCACTTGAATATTCGCATCTTGAGAATACATGGTTCAGCCCGGTAAGTCTGGATCAGACTACAAAAGTTGATCTTATCCAATCCAATTTTGATCTTCTCTTCTATCCGATTCCGGAATCCTCTATTTCACCTTACGCTTTCGCCGGATTAGGATTTTTCTTCTCCATCTTTGAGAACCAGGCAACGACAACTTTGGATGACAATAACTTTAATATTCAGATTAATTCGGGTTTGGGAATTCAATGGTGCATCTCTTCTAATATTAAGATTCTGTCGGAATATGGATTCTTTCTAACATCGGATTCCAAAACTGACGGAGCTATAGGCGCGGGTGAGGCAGGCGGAAACGATACATATTTCAATGTTAAAATCGGTCTTATCTTTGCGCTCTGATTTATTATACCAATTCCATTTTAATAAAAAAAGTCCCGCTCATCACGGGACTTTTTTTTGTAATTACAACCAAGTACTAAGAACAAATAACCAGTATCTTTAGTCAATCAACCAATCAATCAAGCATCCATGCAATCCTTTTCCGGCTTCTGTCCTCAGACCTCCGTCCTCAGTTAACTCAATACAGATAACTGATTACAGATTACTCATCACGCAGGAATGCGGGGTGAAAACAGAATTTGCCAG
>CAZHHG010000116.1:0-7038 GCA_964532065.1 uncultured Melioribacter sp. | reverse complement strand
AAACTGACCGAGAGCCTGAATCAACGCACCAACGCCCATCGCGTTAAAGAGGAATTTGGAGCCACTGCCGCCATGCTGACCGGCTTTATGAATTTCTGCAGCAGCTACAGATTCAGGGAACGGGAGTTCAACATCTTCAACCATTACTCTTCTTAAGAGTGCTACGAACATAATACCGAGAACACCGCCTGCAACCATTATAGCAGCAGAAATAATATAATTACCCGGTGTAAAGAAAGGGTCCCATATTCCAGCAATAAAAAAGGCAGGCAAAGTGAAAATTGCACCTGCTGCAATCGACTCGCCGATTGAACCGACAGTACGGGCAAAATTTTCTTCTAAGATAGTACCCTTGAATAATTTAATTATGGCCATTCCAATCACCGCAGCCGGATACGTAGCTGCAATTGTCATTCCGGCCTTTAATCCCAGGTATGCATTAGCTGCACCAAGAACAACCGCCAGAACCAATCCGATAATCAAAGCGCGGATTGTAAATTCTGCCATATTAGTTTCTGAAGAGACGAAAGGGACGAACTTTTTGTGTTCCGTCATACTTTTCTCCTGTGTTGATGTGAGGATTTTATGAATTAATTATAAAATCTTGTTTAACGGTTTGCTAATATAAATATCACAATATATCTGAGCAACATGATAATTTTTGAATCGATTTATGCGGATAACTAATCTTTTCATTGAGAAGAGATTAGCAGCCTAAAACTTCATCTTTCTCATACCGATATGACAAATTGCAAAATCATATTTTACAGGATCATCGGGATCGAACTTCCTCAGATTGCCGGTTATCTCTTCCGCCATAGCCCATGATATATTTTTTTTTCGGGTCAATTTTAATTTTTTGCAGATTCTGGCCACATGTGTATCAACTGGAATAATCAGTTTAGAGGAAGGTATACTTTTCCAAAGTCCGAAATCGAGATCATCCTTACGGACCATCCATCTCAGAAAGAGGTTCATTCTTTTACATCCACTCCCTTTCATCGGATCCGGGAACATGAATTTAATTCCATGACTTACCTGTTTCCCCTGAGACATTATTCCGGTCATATTCATGGAAAAAACTGATAGTCTTTCTTTGATCTCAATTGAATTACCTGCCTGACCTAACAGGAAAAATGATTCAAGCGAGCCGTATTTGCTGTAAATAATATTCAATGCACGGAACAACCGGGATATGTCATCACCGGTATAAAACCGGTGTTTTAGAAGATTAAAAATCCTGCTTCCCTTTTTGCTATCGTAGTCTAATACAAAGCCGAATGGACTGCCGGACATAATTGTGTGGAGTTTCTCCAAAATGTTTATTATCTGCCTGATATTACCAAATGCAAATACAGAAGAAATGAGTCCGGATATTTCTATATCCAAAGGTTTGCTAAATCTGTGAGGAAATTCTAACGGATCGGGGGAAATTGTGGAGCGATCGAATAAATCGTAATAATAATCTAATTTTTCTTTCAGTCCTCTGTTTCTCAAAAATCACATCTTTAAAAATTATTTTACTAAAACCATTTTTTTTGTGTAATGATTAGTCGGCGTTACAAGTCTAATCAAATATATGCCGGAGCTGAAATTGTTTCCGTCGAATATAACATTGTACGATCCGGGTTTTTTAATTTCATTTGTAAGTATTGCAATCTCATTACCGATTACATCAAATACTTTCAGACTGACAAAGGACTCATTTTCAATTTCATAATTTATTGTAGTCGAAGGATTAAACGGGTTTGGATAATTCTGGAATAATACAGTTTGTGTTGGAAAAGGATTACCATTTTCTTCGATATTTGTTAAAAACTCGGAATCATTAATTACCGAATTCCAGATGCTCATTTTAGTACCATCCATCCTCATCCAAATCGGATAGATTTTATTATCATAGGCCACAATGTTTGTATAGTCTCCAAAAAAGACTGTATTTACTGGTGAAAAAGAGTACTGGGAGATACGGTAATTAGAAAATGTATCCCCGCCGTCATCAGAACGTGCAATATAAACATGTGTTGGAGTGTCATTAGGATCGGAATTATCACGCCGGTCGTAAAAAATAATATAGATTTTCCCGGTAAGAGGATCTACAGTCATCCAGTTAAAAAATTGATGCCTTGGTAGATGATCATTATTCACTTTTTTAGGAGAACTCCAGGTGGAACCGCCATCAACGGATTTAGAGAAATAAACATCCGTATCACCGTTGACCTGATCGGACCAGTTGATATAAATATTTCCTCGGTATGGGGAATTACTAATATCGCATGAAGTAACAGGAAAACCATTCGCTCGATAAATTCCTGGTATATCGAAAGCCCATCCTGCATTTAGATTGGCAACATGAATATCATTTGAAAAAGTAAGACCGCCGTCGGTTGATTTATCGAATTGTATTCCCAGCGGACCGGACCAGCTTAGATAGACTTCTCCATTCGGACCGGTGCACGGCACAGCCCCTTCCATGGTATTATCGTCATCCAGGCAATCTCCTTCACTATCACTGATTTTTATGGGAGAAGACCAGGAAGCGCCTCTGTTAGTAGATCTCGAAAAAAGAATTCTTGAGCGATCGATGGGATTTGAACTTCCGTACTTATCAAATTCAGTCCATGCCATATACAGGTTATTCCTGTATTGAGAATTAGAAAAATCGGCGCAGAGCCATTCTTTATCCTGCTGCCTGGAAGGAGGAGAAAATCCAACACCAACATCATAGTCCCAGTTTAAACCGTTCGTAGTAGAACGTTGAACAACTATACGATCTATCCAGTAACCCGTACCAGTATTTCTCTGATCGGATAGATGTCCGAAGTATAAATTACCGTCGGCATCATAAACCAGACACGGATCGCCCCAGACTCTCCAAACTGAGCTCATTAATTTTTGGGACCAGGTATGACCTCCGTCATTTGATGAGTAGAATAAATTAAGGTTAGACCCGGCTGAAATAAAATTGGGATTAACCGGATTTACGGCTATCGATACTTCATTAGGTTGACTGGCTGAAGAATTGTTTACCTGAATATTTTTAAACTGAGAATAAATTATCGAAAAAGAAAAAAGATGTGAAAATAAAAACAGAAAGAGAGTTTTATTTAAAGATTTCATATGAGGTTTATCATAATTCAACAGATAATTAGGAAGAATTATTTCGAATTACAAATCCAAAATAATTCTCCCAAACTCATTTATTCATTCCGGTTAGTTTAATCATCTCTTTAACAGCCTGTTCGAGACCGACGTATAGAGCTCTTGCAATAACGGCATGCCCAATGCTAACTTCATCAATATCCGGGATTGCAACAAATTCCTTCATATTATTATAATTGAGTCCATGACCGGCATTAACTCCTAGTCCCAGTTTTTTTGCATGTTTTGCCGCGACGCGAACTCTTTCAAGTTCATCGAAAATATCTTCCTCTCCCACAGCATTAGCATAGTGGCCTGTGTGGATTTCAATAAAGTCGGCTTTTATTTCAGCCGCCGCATCAATCTGATTGATATCCGGTTCAATAAAAAGTGATACCGGGATATCAGCATCATGGAGAGACCTAATAGCAAGTCTGAGGTGATTGATATTATCAATTACATTAATACCGCCTTCGGTTGTAAGTTCCTGCCTTTTCTCCGGCACAATAGTAGCAAGTTCGGGCTGGACATCGCAGGCAATGTTGATAATATCGTCAACGGCAGCCATTTCGAGATCGAGTTTGGTTGTAATCAGTTCTCTTAACAGGCGCAGATCGCGTTCGTTTATGTGCCGCCGGTCCTCTCTCAGATGAACTACAATACCGTCTACTCCGTAAAGCTCAGCCATTAATGCGAACGATACAGGGTCCGGCTGTGATTCCCCTCTTGCATTTCTAAGAGTTGCCACATGATCAACATTTAAACAAAATCTCATATCAATCCTTTCAAAATTATTTATTCAATAAATAAAAAAAATTCCCGGAATTTTAAAGTGAAATCCACTTTCATTGATATTATAGAAATCGCCTCACACTCAGATTTCAAATTTAATACCCTGTGCAAGCGGCAGTTTAGTACCATAATTAATTGTATTAGTTTGCCTTCTCATATATTGTTTCCATGAGTCGGAACCGGATTCTCTTCCACCGCCGGTTTCCTTTTCGCCACCGAAAGCGCCACCGATTTCAGCTCCGGATGTTCCGATATTCACATTCGCAATACCGCAATCGCTTCCCCAGTGGGAAAGGAATGTTTCGGCCTCGCGCATATCGGTAGTGAATATGGATGAAGAAAGTCCCTGAACAACATCGTTCTGTATTCCTATAGCATTCTGAACATCGCCTTTGTATTTGATCAGATAGAGTATCGGGGCAAAAGTTTCCTCCTGAACAATTTTAAAATGATTCTCGGCTTCTACTATAGCCGGTTTTACGTAACACCCGGATTCATAACCGCTGCCTGCAAGAATTTCCCCACCGAAAATAATTCTACCGCCTTCCTTTTCAACCATCTTCAATGCATGCTTAAATTCTTCAACCGCTCCTTTATCAATCAAAGGACCCACGTGATTATTGGAATCGAGCGGATTACCTATTTTAAGGGAGGAATAAGCTTTTAAGAGAGCATCCTTTACTCTCTGATAAACATCTTCGTGAATAATCAATCGGCGCGTTGTTGTGCATCTCTGCCCTGCGGTTCCTACAGCACCGAAGACTACTGCCGGTATCGCCAGCTGGAAATCCGCATTTGGTGTAATTATGATAGCGTTATTGCCGCCCAATTCAAGAATAGTTTTGCCGAATCTTTTCGAAATTACTTCGGCAGCATGTTTTCCGATTGCGGTTGATCCAGTTAATGAAATGAGGGGGGCTCGTTTATCGTTAAGCATTTTTTCTCCGACAGTAGAACCTTTGCCGATTATCAGAGAGAAGAGTCCTTCCGGCAGATTATTTTCTTTAATCACGTCGGAAAGAATATTCTGCACAGCAATAGCACATAAAGGAGTTTTTGAGGACGGTTTCCAGAGATTAGCATCACCGCATACTGTAGCAAGTGCACTATTCCATGCCCAGACCGCAACCGGGAAATTAAATGCAGTAATAATTCCTACCACACCAAGGGGATGATATTGATCATACATGCGGTGTTTCTCACGTTCACTCATCATTGTAAATCCGTACAACTGGCGGGACAGACCCACTGCAAAATCGCATATATCAATCATCTCCTGAACTTCGCCGAGGCCTTCCTGAAGCGACTTTCCCATTTCATAAGAGACAAGCCGACCAAGCGGTTCTTTGAAATGTCGCAATTTATTTCCGATTTGTCTTACAACTTCTCCCCTTTTAGGTGCAGGAACGGTCCGCCAGTATTTAAATGCCTCATCGGCTTTAGCAACTACTTCGTAATAATCCTTTTCAGAACACTGATACACTTTTGCAATTGGTTTGCCATCTACCGGAGAAACCACATTAATAATTCCCTGATCATTTGTTTTGAACCAATTTAAACCGGTGGAGGCACCGTAATTTTCCTCCTTAATCCCCAACTGTTTTAAAAAATCCATTATAACCTCTGATTTATTTTACTCGAAAATTGAAATCCACAATTAAAAAAAAACATAATCGGAAAAGATCATCTGACCAACTGGATTGAACCGATCGTCGATTTTAGACTTTCCATTTCACTCTCAAGATTTTCACGCCGGATGGTACAATCGAACTGAATAATTTTTGAATTCTGGTTCAGGTACAGAATTTTAAAGTTGATTAGATCTTCTTTTTCACTTTTTATTTGAAAAAACCTAATCCCGGATTTAGTAAAGGAGGCAATAGAAATTTTATCATTACGAAGTTTATTACCGAGAAGATTTTTGTAATTATTAAAGGATAATTCGCTGTTCAAAGATGAATCCGAGTATTCTACGTAACCGACGCTCAATAAACTGCCGCCGGACTGATTAAAGAATAAATACTGAGGTGAATATTCGAATCTGTTTTGAGGAGAGTCATGAAAACTGTTTTTGGTTTCAATTTTGCGCGAGAGTTCAGCAGATTGAATAAGCCAATTGGCAGGAGGATTGAATTTGGTCCCGAGTGATTGATCTACAATTTCTTCGGCAAGGTTGGACGTATCAGTATTATAGAAATCGCCGCTGAACCAGTCCCCCTCATCATTTCCTTTACACGAAAGAAGAAATAAAAGAAAGATGAAGCTAAGTAATATCTTAAACGAATTTTGCATATAGTTTTTAATCACGGGACAAATTTAAGAAAAATGTTTTTGTTATAACTATAAAATGGGATTAAACTTTATTTGTAAGTCCATTATTAACTTCCTATTTTTGTTCCAGGAGTAAAAAGAAGTATGAAATACATTAATTACCAAAAAATAACCGGCAGAAAAAATCTGCGCAATTACTTCTCCTCCCGCCTCGAAGAAGTCTTCTAATTCTATCTCCTTACTTACAGATTTCTAATATCACATTAATTATGGGAGAAGTCCGTTTATGGGTAATCAAGTAAACGCATTTGGGGAGATTATAATGGCTCAAAAAGATAAAATAGAAGCTCAAAATGTTCATGAAGTACTTAAACGTTCGATGCTGATCGACGGATTTGAATTTGTACTCGATCTTGAGAGAAGTAATGGATTGACAATCGTTGACGAAAGAACCGGTGACGAATACCTTGATTTCTTTTCTTTTTTTGCATCATCACCTGTAGGCTTAAATCATTATAAAATCAATACGCCCGAGTTCAGAGAGGAGCTTGCTACTGCAGCGATGAACAAACCATCCAATTCCGATATATATACTGTTGAAATGGCAAAGTTCATTGATTCATTTTCGAGAATTGCAAAGCCGGATTATTTAAATCACCTTTTCCTTATCGATGGCGGAACTCTGGCTGTTGAAAACGGGCTTAAGACGGCTTTCGATTGGAAAGTTAGAAAGAATTTCGAAAAAGGCTATAGTGAAGAGCGTGGACATCAGGTTATCCATTTCAGAGAAGCGTTTCATGGCCGCTCCGGATATACAATGTCTTTGACTAATAC
>CAZHHG010000115.1:0-7067 GCA_964532065.1 uncultured Melioribacter sp. | reverse complement strand
GGTCCGCCTCATAAACACAATGATAAAACTCAATTATTCTACGTTACCAATGGAATTGGTAAAATCCATTTAGGGAACGATGTATATGATGCATCACCGGGGGACCTTGCATATGTACCTGCCGGTCTGGTGCATCAGACTATTACAACAACCAGCGAAAAACTTTGCTATATGCTCTTTAATGTATTCATTAGTCGGGATAAAGAAGGTCATACAAGTTTTGCAGATCATATTCAAAAAGTAAAACAGATCAGAAAACTTCAGGCGCAGTCAGGTAAACCGGATGTTGAGGAAGAAATTTCATTGAAGGAAGTACAGCCCGGAAAATTTATCAGTAAGGTTTTGAGTAATAATAGGGAGGAATTGATTAATCATCATTCCGTCGGGCTTATTCCCCGAAGTATTATTACAAATCTCGAATTGAATCTCGTCCGTAGAACTGCCGGTTTGAGCAATCAAATGGAAATCCATAATGAAAAAGAACAGACATTTTTTATTCTTGAAGGAGATGGTGTTGTAACTGTCGGTAGTGAATCGGCTCAGGTAAAAGCCGGAAATGTAATTGCAATTCCAAGGAATGTTTCTCATAAAGCAGAAGCCGGTAAAGAGGATCTCTATTATCTCTGCTTAAATAGTTTCTCAATTACTTAATCGGTCTTATTTATTATGAAAAAAATTTTTTTGTCATTGATTATTCTTTCTTTATCGATCGGGATGAATTCTAATTCCGAAAAATCTTTTGTCAATTCAATCGGAATAAAAATGATTAAGATTGACAAAGGAAATTTTAGCATGGGTGATTTGTCCGGTAAGGGTCAATTCGATGAATCCCCGGTAAGAAATATTGAAATAGGCAGGGATTTCTATATTTCTGAAACCGAAGTTACCATTGAGCAATTCCGTCGGTTCAAAAAAGAATACAATGGATTTGAATCTTACTCGCCCTACGCAACCGGTGTAAGCTGGTATGAGGCGGAGGAATTTTGCAAGTGGTTAAGTGTTAAAGAAGGCAAACATTACAGGCTTCCGACAGAAGCAGAATGGGAATATGTATGCAGAGCCGGAACTGATTCAGACTTTTCATCGGGTGAGAAAAGGCCCGATCACGAAACTCCCAATCAGTTCGGCATCAAAAACATGCATACCGGACCGATTGAATGGTGCTTCGACTGGTACGGTGAATATCCGTATGAGGATCAGTCCGATCCCGCAGGGTTATCATGGGGATTCTCTAAAGTTGTGCGCGGCGGTCTGCCCGATAATAAATTGAAAGTCTTCGATCATCCGATCGATTTTTACTCACGCTCATCAAACCGCTCATCAATGGCCCCCGCATTTAATTCATTCATAAATAAAAGCGGGGAAAAGCAATCTGAAAAAAAACTTGATGGATACGATCAATTCATGCCCGGTATGGTAGGTATTATTTATGACGACAAAGAGATGCAGAAACCCGTTGCCATATCCCGGATCAATGAATTGAATTCGGACCGGACCGACTGGCAGAACCTTGATGATTTTACTGCAATGTGGATTGGTCAAATCGCTACCCCTTTTTCCGGGAATGTTAAAATTTCTGTTGAAGTTGACGCCGGCATCAGATTAAGAATTGATGGAAAAACTATAATTGATGGATGGGGACTTGATAAAGCCCGAAGCGGTGAATTTTTATTCATCGCCGGTAAAAGATACCCTATTGAAGTTGATTATATTAAAATGAAAGGCCGTCAGTCATTCATGCGTTTCTATTGGAGCGCCGAAGGGAAGCAGAAAGAATTAATTTCTTCTGATGCGTTAACATGCACAACGAATGATAACATTGAGATTGAATCAAGATTTTCTAATACGCTTGCCGCAAGGCTTAATTCGGCAAACATCGGTTTTAGAATTGTACAGGCGCCGCCTCCTGAATCCAAACCGGTTCAGTTTGAGCCCCCGTTCAATATGCAGGGAGTAAAACAGAATTTTGACAAAGCCAATTTCAAAAAAATCAATAAACCATATTTCAGGAAAAGATATCTTCTTCCCATTCCGCCTGAGAATGTCGATAAAGAAATCCGGAGTGCAGCCGGTATCGATCCTTATTTCTCGCGCCATAACCACGACCCCGGAATGATGGTTCTTCCCAACGGTGACCTTCTTTACATATTCTATACATCAACATACGAGGACGAACCTGAGGTCGCGCTTGCAGCAATTAGATTGCGCTACGGCTCTGATGAGTGGGACTGGCCTTCACGATTTCTCGATTTTGCTGATGTTAACGACGTTGCACCTCTCTGCTGGAATGATAATGGTAATCTCTGGCTTTTCTTCGGCGATATTCACCTCGACGGGCGTTATCCTTTTCAATGGATCAACTCAACTGATAACGGTGCTACATGGAGCGGTGTAAAATATCCGGAAATAATAAATGAGTTCGGGCCTCACACACCTCAGCCGATCAACTCGGCTTTCAGAGACGGCAACAATCATATCTTTTTCGGAATGGATGGATTAGGTCCATCATCTCTGCTTGTATCGTCAACTGATTATGGTAAAACCTGGTTTGATACTGGCGGAAGAACAGGTGGCAGGCATACAACATTTATTCAGTTGAAAAGCGGCGGGATCGTTGGTTATGGAGGCAAACAATCTGATGTTGATGGATTTATGCCCCTCTCTGTTTCTACTGATATGGGAGTAACCTGGAAAGTTTCCGCTACAAAGTTTTCAACTCTTGGTACCAATCAGCGTCCGACTATCATGCGCCTTTCAAGCGGCAGATTATTCTTCGCTAGCGATTTTCAGAGATCCGACGGATTCCAGCCGCCGGATATTAGTGAGAGAGGAGCGTTTGTAGCTTTATCTGATGACGAAGGGAAATCATGGCTCATTAAAAAAATACCCGGCGGCCAGGAACATGAATCAGAAACAAGAAGAAAAGAAATGAGAGGTGAAACACTCGGATATTCTGTCGCTTCGCAAACTCCCGACGGGATGATCCATCTTATGGCATCAATGACTCATCCCTGCCTCCACTTTGAATTTAACGAGGAGTGGATTCTCGATTCATCAGAAAAAATATCAAGTGAAATAGAGTTAACTAAACCGGAATCGGGAAAGATTGACGTCGTGAAGACATATAAAGAATTCTATGGTAATGGAAATTTAAGATTAGAATATTCAGGTGGAATCAGCGGCAATGGAAGATTCCTATTACATGGTAAGGAAATCTGGTATTATGAAGACGGGAAAAAACAATATGAAGTATATTACAATCTGGGAAGAAAAACCGGATTGGAATCTTACTGGAATCAAAATGGAATGAAATTGTGGGAATGGAATAATAAACAAAATGGATATTCGGAGTGGCATCAGTGGTATGGGAATGGAGTTAAGAAAGCTGAATCATTATGGAAAGATCTTAGATGTCAGGGCAGAGCAAAGGTCTGGGATGATAAAGGAACGTTGATAAGCGATGTTGTTTTTGAAAACGGTGAAATTAAAAAGTAGAACTAGAAATATTCTTTAAAATCTGATAAAGGAATAACCTGATGTTTAAGGATAGTTTCAGCAAATTTATTTCAATATCGGTTCTGATAATATTTCTGATTGTACCCGGAAGAACAACTGGACAGTATAAACCTCTTAAATTCATTGTAATTTCTGATATTCATATCAGCAATGATCAGTCAAAGGATCAGCGTCTGAGTGATTTTATAAATGATATTAACAACGGAAAATATTCCGATATAGAACTTCTTGCAATTACCGGCGACAATGTTTCAAGTTATTATTCGAATAGAAATGAAGGCGACGGACTTGAAAACAACCGTGCCTTAAAACTGATGGACATTTTGAAAGAATTAAAGAAGCCATACATAATTGCTCTGGGTAATCACGATTACAAAATTGACCGCGACAAAGATTCCGACGCGCCGTTTACTATTGATGAAATTTCTGAAATTGAAAAACTCTGGAAAGATCATGCTGGATTAAAGCCATATTATTCGATGGAAATAAACGGTTATAAAATGATAATTCTCAATAGTATGCGCGGAATTTATTCTAATAGAAGGTTCGATCCGGATCAGCTGAATTGGTTTGCAGATCAGATGAAAGAGAATTTGCCGGTGTTTCTATTTTTCCATCATCCCGTTCAAACAGATAATTTCAAAATCTGGGGTAAACCTAAAGATCTTGCTACTCCCGAAAATGAAGAGAAATTTTATGCAATCCTTGCAAAATATAAATCTAATGTAAAGGGAATCTTTGTTGGTCACGGTCACATGTGGATAAGTGATACTTTGTTTAATACAATTCCGGTGTTTGAAACTGCTTCGTTCGGTGAGGGAAGCGGATTAAATTTCTATCGTGTTTCTGTTGATGAAACTGGTGAAGTCAGTGTGGAAAAAAATAATAAATAAATATAGGTAGACTAAAATGAAAAATATTTTCCTTGTTCTAATTCTTGTCGTATTTGCAAGTGCAACGAATTATTCACAGACAACGGCGTTATGGACTTTTGACGAGCAGGAGGGAATTTATCCCAGCTCAGTTATTAATGATATATCCGATAATGATTTTCCGCTTGTAATCGGTTTTTCAGGAAAGATTGTAAAAGGAAAATTCGGCAATGCATTAACTTATTCTCTAAAGCCCAATATTCCAATTCCGCCAGGACGCGATCCGAAATATGGACTCGTTAAAATGCAGAAACAAAGTGGACGAAAAATGGATCCTCTTACATGGCACAATGCGGATTTCTGTGCATTTATGACGAGCGGTGAAAACCATCTTAGAAAAGAAGTTGGATTTACTAATCCTACTAAAACTAAGCTGAACCTCGGCGAGTTTGATTGGACAGTTGAGTTCTGGTTTGAACCGGTTAATAATCCCGATGGCGACGGTGTAATATTTGAAATTGGTTCCGGTCCCAGAGGTGAAAATAATATTGTAACCCGGTTAATTGTTAATAAAGATTTGAGAGCATTTACCTTAATTAATCAACCCTCCGGCGTTAAGCTGACTGTTCCTTCCGTTATTAGCAGCGGATGGCATCATTATGCTTTTGTCTATTCATCTTCGGAAAAACAATTGAAGCATTATGTTGACGGGAAAATTCAACAATTTACCAAGTCGGCAGCAATAAAACCCTTACCCGCTGGTGAAGAAGATTATATGTGTTTAGGTACTGATGGATTTTGGAAGCAGCCAATACCCGGTAAACTTGATGAACTGCGGTTCTCCGAAGGACAAATTTATAAAACGGATTTTGACGTTCCTGTAAGTTTATCTAAGCTTTATCAGAATGTTCAAAAGATAGATCTCAAAAAAGGTCCTCAACTTTTGTTCGAAAATGAAAAACTTCCGCTGCAGCTTCTCGACCGCAAATATCTTTTTATTGATGATTCAATCGTAAAAGATATGAACAATGTTACATTTAATGTGAATCCACCAAGGTATATAGATCGTGTTATTCCTGATATCAAAGGTGCTTTTAGAAAACATATTAATGTCGTAGAAGATGAGAACGGATTGATAAGAATGTATATGGGCATTGATGATGATTACCTGGGTGTTCTTGTTTCTAAAGACGGTAAGAATTTTGAAGCTCCGGATCTTGGTAGAGTTCATAAGGGGAAGAAAAATGTTGCCATCGATGAACCATGCGCTATGGGAATGACTTTTATAGATCCCAATGCGCCCCCTGAAGAAAGATGGAAGTATATCAGCGATTATCACCGGAGAGGAATTAATATATGGACTTCGCCCGACGGATTTAATTTTACAAGAATAAAAACACCTGTGCTTCCTTTCCGCTCCGGTTCTCAATCGAATATTTATTATGACGATCAGAAACAGGTTTATGTATCATTCCACCGGACAGATATGGGAGCTACAAAGGGTGGTGATACTGAAAGAGATTTTGTGATGACTCTCGCAACAGATATTAATCGTCCCTGGCCATTCAAACCGTTAACGTTCGATGAAGAACTTGCACTCTCAAAAACACGAAGAACTCATAAACTATTTCCGTGGTATCTTGATAATGGTCCTTTAACACCGGGCGGATTCGGGCTTGAATATCCATGGATCTTTACACCCCGCAAAGGAATTGATCCAGAAGAAACAGACATTTATGTTCCTAAAGCTCATAAATATGAATGGGCACCTGATACTTACATTGCATTCCCGGTTATCTATTATCATTACGAAGATCCAACTAATCCTGCCCGTTTTACACTATTCGATGAAAAACGCAATCTGGGTTCAGGACCAACCGACATCCAGCTTGAAGTCTCGAGAAACGGTGTAGACTGGAAGCGGTATCCAACTCCCACCTACATTCCAATCGGTAAATATGAAGGAGATGATATTAAACAGGTTTATATCGGTCACGGTATGATCAGACGCGGCGACGAAATATGGCAGTATTTTTTTGGGGATACTAAATATCATTCCCCTTACACCAAGGATAATGATGTTAGAGCTGTTTACAGAGTTGTACAACGCCTTGATGGATTTGTCTCTGCGGATACGCCTTATGAAAAGGAAGGGACAATAATTACTAAACCTCTTGTGTTTAAGGGAAATCGACTTGTCCTGAACATAAATACTTCTGCGGCCGGATTTACACAGGTTGGAATTCTTGATGAATCAGGTAAACCGTTTGAGGGATTTGGTGTGGATGATTGTGTCTACATAAATGTTAATTCAATTGAGCATGAAGTTGAATGGCTGAAAACAGGAAAAGATCTCTCTTCACTTCAGGGAAAAACAATTCAGCTTGTATTTAAAATGAGAGGATCGAAATTATTTTCAATGCAATTTGTAAATAGGTAAGGAGTTACAATGAAAATAATAGTCCCGGCAGTCTTCGGTTTTTTCTTTTTAATTGCGGCAATTTCTTCAGCACAAACAAAAGTGATATCGTTATGGTGCTTTGATGAGCAGATCGGACTTTATCCCAGCAGTGTTCTTGAAAATCTTTCGGATAATGATTATCCGCTTGTTTTAGGACTTGGGGGAAAAATAATTGAGGGTAAATTTGGAAATGCTCTGATGCCGGTTGAACCGCTGCA
>CAZHHG010000114.1:0-7104 GCA_964532065.1 uncultured Melioribacter sp. | reverse complement strand
GAATATTTAAAATCGAGAGCAAAGATTATTACCTGATTGATGAATCTGGAAACGAAATCAGGACTTCTTTACGAGGAAAGTTTAAAAAGGAATTCGGCTTCAAATCGGATAAACTCTATAAACTTGATATCGCTGCTGTTGGTGACATTGTTGAGTATGAATTGAATAAGGACGGATCCGGTGTAATAAACAAAATTCTGCCAAGAAAAAATTATCTCTCAAGAAAAGTGCCGAAACTTAAAGGGGCGGGAACCCGCGGCGAAAGACTTGAACAGATAATTGCAGCCAATGTAGACAACCTTATTGTTGTTGCAAGCTGGAAGAATCCTGAATTCAACAACAGGTTGCTCGATCGTCTCATTCTTGCAGGTGAGAGCTCGCATATAGATGTTAAAATTGTAATCAATAAATCCGATCTTAAAGAAACTGATAAGGCCAAATACTGGATTGATCTCTATACTGAAATCGGCTATCCGGTTTTCGAGACAAGCGTAAAACTAAACTCAGGTCTTGATGATTTAAAATCTGTACTTGCCGGATCTGTTAACCTGCTCTGGGGACAATCGGGCGTCGGTAAATCTTCTCTTCTTAATCGGATTTATCCCCACCTGAATCTCAAAACCGGAGAAATCAGTTCTTCAACTTCAAAAGGAAAACATACTACCGTTACATCAATAATAAAAAAAATTGATGATGATACTTTCATAATCGATACACCCGGAATCCGAGAGATAGATCCTTACGGAATCAGAAAGGAGGATGTTTCCCATTTCTTTGTCGATTTCCTCCCTTATCTGAATGATTGCAGATTTAATACATGCACACACCATCATGAACCGGGATGCGCAGTAATTGATTCTCTTGAGAAAGGGTTTATAAATCCTGAAAGGTACAGAAGCTATCTGAATATACTCGATACTATTGAAGACGATATGAATTTTTAAAGTCCGGCTACCTTTTTCTTCATCTGCTCTATCAATTGTGTTACCACACTGTCCGGAACGCCGTCTACATGTTTTGATTGAAGCCGCATGTCGCACTGATCGTTGATATAATCGATAAGGTAAAAACGATGGGATTTGGTAAGAGCTATCTCAGTAGAGAAATAATCGATCTTTGCGATTCTTGCAATACCCTGTGTAATTTTTATCAACCTTTGCAGTTTGTATCTCGAAATCTGTTCTTTTGTTACAACTTTGTAGAGATGAGTCTGATCGTCCCACCATGTGGGTATTACTTTCCCGAACGCCCAGAAAATCCTGAACCAGGCCCGCTTATGATCAATCCTTACCGGATCGATTTTCTGCTGTATAAGATACTTTTCGGTATGTCCTTTCTTCCGTTCATTTTGAATCTGTTCTATTGAATTACCGTCCTTTACTACACCCTGACCGCCGCCGGAAAAGACCGACGGTTTAATTATAAACGGTATCTTTAATTTCTTAATGTCATTCTCGGTAATAAATAGTCTTTCATCCCTATCCCATGATTCAACGATAAAAGTTTCAGGCAGATTGAATCCTTTTCTGAGAAGTTTTTTATGGAAATAAGATTTATCAGTTACTTTGCGTGTGGTCTTATGCGGATTAATTAAATAACACTTTCTTCGTATCAGCAGTTTAGTTAAGATATTGAATTCCGGGTCCTCGTCAGAAGCACGGTCTAAATATGCTTTGAAGAATAATTTCCTCTGACGAAGTAATGAGGCTACTTCGTGAATATTCTCTTTATAAATAATAAAAGTCTTCAGCCCGCTCTTCTGAAAGATCTTTTCGGTCAGTTCGATAAATTCCATATCGTACTGCCATGTATATGATATAGCCAGGTCGAATTTGTACATTTCTCAGAAAAAATTTTCGTGAAAATAGTTAAACCTTATCAAGCTAGCAATCTTTTACCTTGTTAATCAAAACGTTATAGTTTATTTTTTCGTTCAAATTAAAGGATTTTATGAATATTAGACCCCTCTTTTTATTGCTTGTCATTTTTGGCGCCGGGTGCTCTTCAACTAATGTTATGGTGCCGGAAGCAGAGGTTAAAGAGAGTAAAACTATTAATACTTCAACCGGAAAGATCGCTCAGGAGAAGTTTATTAATGGAACGATGCTGGAACTTAAAGGTGATCACCAGTCGGCAATTAATGAATATCTCGAGGCACTGAAGTACGATCCTCAGGCAGGTATTCACTTTGCTATCGCAAAAAATTATTACAAGCTGAATAAACTCTCCTCTGCAATTCAGCATTCGCGAAGTGCGGTTCAGCTCGACTCAACTAACACTGAATATCTCTATCTGCTTGCTTCAATCTACTCATCGTCGCGCCTCGATGATTCATCGATTGTAGTGTACGAAAAAATTATTGCGCGCGATTCTTCAAATTATCCGGCCTATTATCAGCTCGCACTTCTCAATGAAAAGAACAGGCCTAATTACGCACTCTCAATTTATAATAAGCTTGTCGGTCTGCTCGGTCCGGAATGGAATCTGCTTATCCGTATTATAGACCTCAACGAGCGTCTCGGAAATATTGAAGAAACTATAAGCACATTTGAAGAACTTCTGAATCTTAATCCGTCCGATCTCCGGCTTCAGAAAGTTCTAATAGAATCATATCTGAAAACTAAAAAGTACGACAAAGCTCATAAACTGATTGATCAGAGTCTTATCAGTTTTCCGGACGATCTTAATCTCTATGAAATGAAAGGATCTGCATACATTCAGACCGGGGAGTGGAAAAACGCACTCGATCAGTACAGTAAATTACTCCTTAGTAAAGAAATCAGTTATGAAAATAAATTAGGTATCGGAACAATCTTTCTTAATGCTGTGGAGAAAGATTCGAGTAATCTGAATTATGCGAAAGAGATATTTGTCCAGCTTAACAAGGATACAACCGACTGGCAGTTAAATGCGTATCTGGGTGAAATTGAGATCCGCTTGAAAAATGATTCGCTTGCTATCGATTACTTTAAAAGAGCCACTGAACTGGCCGAATGGAATAATCAGCTCTGGATCAGACTGGGAGGAATACTTTTCGATAATGGCAAGTATCCGCTTGTTGTCGACCTGCTTAAAAAAGGTGTTGCAAGCTTTCCGAACGACTTTGCTATAAATCTCATCTACGGTCTCGCTCTTTCACAGCAGGGAAATCATTCTTCGGCTAAAGAGTATCTCGGAAAAGCTGTAAGAATCAATCCGAATGATATAACAGTCCTTACGGCATACGGATATACGCTGAACCAGCTTAAGGAGGATGATGAAGCCCTCGTTTATTTGAATAAAGCAATGATCTTCAGCCCTAATGATATTCAGGTGATCGGAATGACTGCGTTAATTTATGAATCAAAAGGGGAGTATGCTAAATCCGATTCTCTTTATTCACTTGCTATGTCGATCGATCCGGGGAACGCACTTATTCTTAATAACTATGCCTATTCACTTGCCGAAAGAGGTGTTAGAATTGACGAGGCACTTGAGTGGAGCAGCAATGCCGTTAAAATGGAACCTGATAATCCTTCGTATCTTGATACACTTGGATGGATCTATTTCCGGCTTAATGATTTTGAAAAGGCCAAATCATATATTGAAAAGTCGCTTAAATATGACAGTAATAGCGGCACAGTATTAGACCATTTGGGGGATGTCTATTTCAAACTGGGTGATAAATCTAAAGCGCTTGAGTTCTGGAAGAAAGCTCTTGAAGTTGAACCCGGCAATAATAAGTTCAAAGAGAAAATTGAGAAGGGTGAATTGTGAAAAAATATATTCCGTTGCTTATTGTTACTGCGTTAGTTTTTATTGCCGGCGGCTGCGCTCCCTCCCGGCAGGTTTCTGAGGAAAGAGTAATTTCTTCGGACAGGCTGATCAAGAAGCTTGAAGCCAACAGAAGAAAAGTTAAAACTTTCCGTGGTACCGGTGCCCTTAATATATTTTCACCGGATTTAACTGCGGGAAGCAGTTTCGAAGTAATTGTTAAAAAACCCGATTCACTTAAAGTCTCCTTTTATGGCCCGTTCGGAATTGACCTCGCTCATGCCTTAATTACACCTCAGGATTTCCAGTTCTATGATGTAATTAATAATAGTCTCTACCGCGGTAAAATGCGTGACGGGATTATGAAGCAGATTCTCAAAGTAGATTTCTCGTTTGATGAATTGATTGATGCCCTTGCCGGAAGCGTTAATCTTACTGATAAACTTAGAATTGAACCGGACCGCTTTGAAGTAGACGGTGATCTCTACCGGCTTACTTATCTTGATTCGCTTAAGAAAATTGAAAAAGTCTATTCTGTTAGAGCCGATGATTTAGCAATCAGCGAAAATATCCTGAAACAATTTAACGGAAATATCCTGGTGGAAGGGAAATACTCACGCTTTAAATCATATGAGGATGTTCCTATTCCGCAGGAAATTATTCTTAACGACATTGTTAACAAACAACGGCTCAAAGTGGAATACAGGAAGATCGAAATTAACCGGAATGATGTTGACTTGTTGATCGATATACCAACAGACGTGAAAATCAGAGAATGGTAGACAAATACAGGAAAATAGGAACTGTTATATTCCTCCTGTCGATTCCGTTAATTATATCTGCTCAGACTGCCGATAGCATAAAGCAGAAGAACCTTGAACTGACAAATATTAAAAATGAAATTTCCCGCCTCGAAAGCGAACTGAGAAGCAAGTCTAAAACTGAAAAAGAATCTCTCCAGTCCCTGGAAAACATTAACCGCCAGAAACTACTTCTTAATAAACTTGTCAATAATCTGGTTACTGAAGAAAAAAATAAATCGAAAGAAATAGAAGAAACCTTAAACCTGATAAGTACTGTTGAAAATAGAATTACTGTTCTTAAAGAAAAATACAGCAACTATGTTGTCTGGGTTTATAAAAACAGGGGGCTCTCTCTATTTCGCTTTCTTCTTAATACTGATTCATTTAATCAGACAATTAAGCGATACAGGTATCTCCGTTACATTTCGCAGCAGAATAAAATAACGCTCGACCAGCTCGGTAAAAGCAGGGATGAGCTGAATCTCCTCGCGTCCCGGCTAGAAAAGGAGAGAGCTGAAAAAGAAAACCTCGTTGCTCTGAAACAAAATGAACAGAAAGTTCTGTCGAATCGTGAATCGGAAAGGAAAGAACTGATTAAAACTCTTAAGCAGGATCAGAAGATGATAACTTCCGAGATTGAATCGAAAAGAAAAGCCGAAATACTGATTAAGAATATAATTGCCCGGCTGATCGAAGAGGAACGGGAAAGAAAGGCCAGACTTCTGGCCAAGAAACCGGGCGAAAGCATTTCCCCTCCAAAGTATAATTACAGTAATTTTCAGAATTTTGCCGAACTAAAGGGAATCCTTACCTGGCCAGTTTCTGGCGGTAAAGTTGTAAGGAAGTTTGGTGAGAATAAGAATGAACGGCTCAAAACTGTCACTCTCAATTACGGAATCGATATCTCCGTAAATGGTGAACAGAATGTATTTGCCGTTGCCGAAGGTGTTGTCTCTGCAATCGATTGGATCCCCGGTTACGGGTCTATCGTGATCCTTACCCACCGGGATGAATACAGAACCGTATACGGACATATCTCGAATATTTCGGTTCAGGAGGGTGATAAAATTTCTGCAGGAACACTAATTGGCAGTGTTAATGAAAGCCTGGAAGGCAACATTCTTCATTTCGAAATCTGGAACGAAAGAAACTACCAGAATCCCGAAATCTGGCTGGTGAGGAAGTAAATGTATTTTTCTTAAAAAAAATAGATAATTCATTTTCAGGTGCAAATTGTCATTATTCAATCTCTTGAGGGAATTGATTAAAGATAGCTTCCTTAAATGGATCCTTTTACTCAACCTGATTGTTTATGTCCCCATAATTTTCATCATACCTGATTTTATCCTGGACGATTACTATCTGTTCTACATTATTTCCCAAAATCCAGGAGCTCCTGTTTCAACTAATCCCGGCGAAGCATTCTTTCTTTTTGTGCGTCCTCTGTCATATTTTTCATTCTGGTTCGATTACAACGTATTTGATGCAAATCCATTATCTTCAAAGGTTTTATCATTATTTCTTCACATCGCACTCGTGATAATTTTTTACCTGTTATTAAAGAAGATCACTTATAGAATTACAAAAAAAAATGAAGGATCAATAATTTTTCTGATTACCCTCATATACAGTTTTCATTTGGATAACTCCATATGGACCTACTGGATTAGCAACAGGACAGAGTTACTTGCGGTAATTTCCTATTTACTGTCTATCTTGGCATTTGTCAAATTTATAAGCACTCATAGAAAAAAATATCTTTTTTTGTGCGCCTTATTTTATTTGGCTTCTATAACATCCAAACAAACAGGCTTGCATTTACCTGTATTGTTATTATTTCTGGTCTATATAGCAAAATGGGAATATAAAGCTGATAATCGGACTATCATGAAAATCTTTTTCTCGCTTGGGATCTTTATGATGTTGATTTATTCATCGTTAAATTATTTTATATATGAATCCGATTTGAATTTCTCTCAAAGCGTGTGGAAAAAACCATTCGCATTTATAGGAAACTTCATTCATGTAATTATCCCGTATCATTCCCAGTCTATTTATAATTATTTTCTGATTAATAAACCCGTTTCCATTATTCTATTGGGAGTTTTTGTAATTGTTTTGATATTACTTCTGATAATGTTGAAGAAAGAAAAAACGAGACTGATTTTGTCCGCACTAGTGTTTGTTCTAATTATTATGTACCCGAGGATATTAGCAGTAGCCGAACCAAGAATCAACGGTATTATAGTTTTCTGGATTCTTGTTGTACTTACATTAGGTATGTATAAATTGAAGAAAATTGTTTCCTTAACTTTGCTGGCCTTAATATTAGTCTATTCGCTTATTACTTTATCTTTACGGATAGGGGAATTAAAAGATAATATTGACTCATACGATAGGGTAATCGCCAATTATATTAATACGGTGAACCGGACGGCTAAGCATGATTTTGTTGTTATTTCAGAAAACAATTTTACACTTAACTATCAGGCCTATTACCGGATTCATAATACCTTTGGATTATTTGATGGAGTTTTGCTGTCACCCT
>CAZHHG010000113.1:0-7107 GCA_964532065.1 uncultured Melioribacter sp. | reverse complement strand
AGAGTAAGAGGGGCGTTGAAACTCCCGGGCGATAAATCGATCTCTCACCGTGCCGTAATGTTTGCATCTATGGCAGAAGGGGAGACGGTGATTTTTAATTGTTCAAATTCAGACGATGTTCTCTCGACTGTAAGTTGTTTTACCGGCCTCGGAGTAGATATTGCCCGTGAATCGGGAATACTTAAAATAAATGGGAAAGGTTTTAAAGGATTTAGCAAACCATTAAAGGAATTATATGCCGGAAATTCCGGAACAACCGCCCGACTTTTAAGCGGTATATTGGCAGCGCAAAATTTCAGTTCTGTAATAACAGGCGATGAATCCCTTTCAAAGCGTCCGATGGGGCGGTTAATTGATCCATTGATCGAAATGGGAGCGAGGATTTCATCTGCACCTGAAAAAACACTTCCGCTAACTATTGGTCCGTCGGATAATCTGCACTCTATCAGTTACAAAATGAAAGTAGCCAGTGCACAGGTAAAGAGCTCAATAATTCTGGCTGCTCTTCATATCCCGGAGGAATCCGTTTTGTTAGAATCCGAACAGACTAGAAACCATACTGAAACAATGCTTGGCTTACCCGTTGAATGTAATGATGGTGTAAACAAAATTATTGTTTCAAAAAAATATTATCCGCAATCATTTGAAATGACTGTCCCTTCCGATATTTCAACCGCTTCATTTTTCATTGTGCTTGCTCTATTACTTGAAGGTTCGGAATTGCTGATAAAAAATGTTTCACTAAATCCAACCCGCACCGGTCTGCTTAAAATATTAACTGGTATGGGGGGCTCGATATCTGTCGAAAATGAGATATTGGAAAATGGAGAAATTAGGGGTGACTTGTTAATAAGGTCAGGTAAATTATCGAATATTGAAATCCCCGCTGAAATTATTCCGAACATAATTGATGAAATACCGGTCTTATCGGTTGCAGGATTGCTGGCGGAAGGAAATTTTAAAATTAAAAATGCGAAAGAACTGCGTGTTAAAGAATCGGACCGGATAAAATCACTTTGCTATAATTTTAAGAACCTTGATGTGGATGTAAAAGAATCCGACGACGGATTTGAATTATCCGGAAGGATAGGAAATGTTGAAGAGATAATGTTTGAAAGTTTCGGAGATCACCGGATTGCAATGGCTTTTTCAGTATTATCTCTTATACTCAATAACGGCGGTTCGGTAAACGGATTTGAATCGGTTTCTGTATCCAACCCTGATTTTCTCAATCAGCTTAAAAGTATCTTCTAAAGCTCAAGAACCTGATGCTCAAATTTATTGATAGCCAGTTCACTGATAACCCATTTTAAAAAATCCGATCCATACTTATTCATAAAGTAAATGAAATTGAGTTCCCGCTCCTGAAGATTTTCATTAGGATAGAGGACATTTCTTACTTTTCCTAACTGCCGAATTGTGGCTTCGTGCTTTCTTTTTTCAGCTTCGATCGCCTTGGATTTCAGGAAGTCGATCGATTGCTCTATCCTCTCTTTTGTCTTCTTTGTCAGATCTATAAGAGTCTTGTCGATCAAATTCATTTTATCATTAACAGGTTCAAAGAGACCGGAGATAGCCTGGACAGTATCGTTAAAAAGATTGGAAATATCTGCTCCGGCATCGGCCATTACAACCTTTGTTATCAGTTGATCTTCACTTAGGAATATATCCGAGAGGTTTAATTTGTATTTATCGAGTATTGATTGAACTCCTTTTTCAATTATTGTAGCTGACGAGCGGGGATATATAATCGGCTCTGTTATTCCGTAAAGTTCATATAAAGGCGTAACCTGTGCAAAGTAGCTTATTTCACCCGGACCCCCAATATATAAACCGGTGGGGAACAGATAGTCCTGACAGATTGGACGCAGAAGAACATTGGGGCTGAATTTTTCTGGATTCGATTTCACCTGGGAGATAATCTCCTCGTTGGTAAATCTCTTCCTTTTACCTTTAAGCCGGTAATCATTCTCAACAGGTTCTATAAGAAGCCGTTCGTTCTCGTCAATATAAAACAGGTTGATAGCTTTTACTTTCACCTGTGCATGATAAAGTTCTTCGAGTTCGGCGCTTCGCTCAACAAGAATTCCCGTGTGGTCCCTGTAACTCGAAATTTCTTTTTCAAAGATCGGAATCAGTAAACGTTTTACGGAAGGGTCAAGGGGATTGAATACGATCAGACCGTATTCATCGAATAAACCGATCATCAATTCTCTGAAAGCTTCGAGGAACGTTCTGCCCGGTTTGTAGAGTGTGCGTAGAAAGTCTGAAAGTGGCTTTTTAAACTCGGTTTCTCTCAGTTCCGCTTCCATCTGCTTGAAAATCTCTTCAACATTATCGTTGAATTTAAGATGGCCGATATTACCCCGGTTAAGTTCTTCAAGCTCACCGTCCGTGTATTTTACTTCAAATATCTTGTTCTCGTTGTTAATAAGTTTTACCGATCTTACTTCTTCATAATCGTGATCGTCACCCTCAAGCCAAAAAACCGGAACAAAATTAAAACCTTCAAACTTTTCTTTAAGAAACGAGGTAAGCTTAATTGCCGTTATGGTTTTAAAAATTGTATATAACGGCCCTCCAATCATTCCTAGCTGCTGACCGGTTACAACGGCGATTGTTTTCGGAGAATTAAGTGCTTCGATATTAGCCTGTGTTTTTTTAGAGCTCCTTATTTCAGTGTATTGGTTTTTTATTGCTTCTGCCAGATCGGTTCTGTGCGGACGATCCAGATTAGAGATCTGATTGAAAATATTCTCATATTTCTCTACCTCTCTGAAATTATTCTTGTAGAATCTCTCAACATTTTCGAATTCGTTGAGGTAATCGAGAAATAAATTCTGATGCCCGGGGATATCCGAAAAATTTAAGTACATTAATTCTCCCGATATTATGTGAAATCTGTTATTTTAGAACGGAAAATTTCCAGATACTCGCTTCTTTTAAATGGCTGTGTGAATTTAATAAATTTTTCTGTCACTAAAACCGAAGGTTAAAAATTTAATTCTCCCGGAGTAAAAATGACTAAGAAATATCTTATCTCGGTAGATCTTGGCGGGACCAAGATTCTTTCTGCCTTAATTGACTCAAATAACAAAATTGTCGGAAGGGAGAAGAGTCCCACAGAACTTGTTAATGGAAAGGAGGGACTTGTAAGTTCAATAGTAGATTCTGTTAAAAAAGTAATGTCTGAAAATGAAATTTCGGAGAGGGAAATAAAAGCCATTTGTCTGGGTGTACCGGGTACTGTTAATCCGTATTCCGGCCTGATTGCAAGCGCACCGAACCTGGGTATAAAAAATTTTAATATTAAGGAAGCATTGATTAAACACTTTTCTATTCCGGTGCTTATTGAAAATGATGTTAATCTTGCCGGACTTGGAATTAAAAAATTTGAACTTGGTGAGGAAGGAAATAATATCCTGGTCGTTTTTGTAGGGACGGGAATTGGAGGGGCAATATTTATTGAAGGGAAAATATACAGAGGATCATCCTTCTTTGCAGGAGAAATTGGTCATATGAAAGTAAGTCCAAAGGGTAATCTGCTCAGCAAAGAAAAGGGGAGTACATTTGAGCTTATTGCCAGCAGGACTGCAATAGTTAGGGACATCCGGAAGGAATTGAAAAGCGGTAAGAAGAGTATATTGAAAGAGTATAAATCGCCAAAGAAAGTATTGAAGAGTAAGGGACTGGCTATGGCCGTAAAGAAAGGTGATCGGGTAACAGTAAAATATGTCTCGCGTTCGGCCGTTACAATCGGCTCTGTTCTTGGAAGTCTTACAACACTTCTTAATCTGGACACGATTGTAATAGGCGGCGGGGTATTTGAAGCCATTGGTGATTTTATGCTTCCGAAAGTTAAATCATCCTTTAAGAAATCAGTGCTTCCGGAACCGGGTAAAATTGTGAAGATTGTTCAGACTAAATTAGGCGATGATGCCCCTCTTTTTGGAGGAATTGCACTTGCTGAGGAATTCCTTACTAAGTAGAAATCGGTTTTAATTTCTCTTAAAGTTCTCTTCAATTTCTTCCAGTCTGTTGGAAAGGTCGGTCCAGCGGTTATATTCCTCTTCTAACAGCTGTTTGGTCTTTTCATATTCAATATTTTTATTTTTTGCTAAAGTAGGATTAGAGTAAATCTCAGGATCGGCAAGCTCGGCTTCAATTTTTAATTTGAATTCCTCCAGAATCCTGATTTCCTTTTCGCAGTTATCAAGATCTCTCCTAAGGTTCTTTGTTAAGTTGAACTTCTGATTTCTCAATTCCGCATCAATTCTTTTCTGATCCCTTCGGGTGAGTTTTTCCTTCGTCTCATTTTTATCCTCCCCGGAATCCAAACCATGCAATTCGAGCCGCTTGTTTAAATAATAATCAATTCCGCCATAATAAACATTTACATTTCCGTTCCTTATCTCGAATATTTTATAGGCAATAGGCCTTATAAAATCGATATCGTGAGATACAATTATCATAGTCCCCGAAAAATTGAGAAGAGCCTTCTGAAGTATCTCTTTGGATGAGAAATCGAGATGATTTGTAGGTTCATCCAGAATGATAAAATTGCTTTTTGTAAGTAATAGACGGGCTAAAGCGACCCGGCTTTTCTCACCGCCGGATAGAACCTTTATTTTTTTGAACACATCTTCACCCGAAAAAAGAAACGTTCCCAAAATCTTGCGGACCTGTCCCGGTGTCAATTCGTCGTTAATTTCTTCAAGAGAATCGATAAGGTCATTTTCCGGATTGAGTGAATCCGCTACTTCCTGCTCATAATAGGAAATAATTGTATTGTGTCCATATAATATCTCTCCTCCGGTAGGAGAAATTTTTGAACCGATTATCTTTGCGAGTGTTGTTTTTCCGGCACCGTTAACACCTACAATTGCGATTTTTTCACCGCGTTCAATTGCAACGTTTACACTCTTCAGTACTTCCAGGTTACCGTAGGACTTAGAAATATTCTTCAGTTCAACAGGGAGGACTCCGCTTCTTGGCGGGTCCGGAAATCTGATCTCAATCTTTTTCTCCTGCTCAATCAGCTCAACTGTATCCATCCGTTCCAGCATTTTGATCCGGCTCTGCACCTGTTTTGCTTTAGTATTCTTGTACCTGAATCTTTCAATGAATCTTTCAGTTTCCTTAATTTTTTTCTCCAGGACTTTCTGCATCTCTTTAAGCTGGATATCCCTTTCATCTTTAAAATTAAGATAATGCTCGTAATTACCCGGATAGAAATTAATCTGGTTGTTGAATACTTCCAGAGTTTTGTCTGTAATGCTGTTTACAAAATGCCTGTCGTGGGATACAACTATTATAGCACCCTTGTAGCTTATTAGAAATTCAATCAGCCACTGAAGAGTATCGATATCGAGATGATTTGTAGGTTCATCCAAAAGCAGGAGGTCGTTTTCCGCGAGTAATATCTTGGCAAGTTGAATACGCATCTGCCATCCGCCGGAAAATTCATCCGTTGATCTGTGAAAATCTTTCTTTTTGAATCCGAGTCCTTCAAGAATTTTTTCGATTCTCGATTCGGCGGTATAGAAATTTAATTCGTCTTTACGATGATGAAGTTCACCCAGCGCGTTAAGCAGCTCCTGTCTTTCTTCATCATCAATTAATTCTGAATTGAGATTGTTAAGAATTTCATTTTCACTTTCGATAATCGAATGGATTTCTAGAAGGGAGGATTTAACCTCATCAAAAAGTGTCCGGCCTTTGAAAGCTATTAAATCCTGCGGAAGATATCCGATCCGTAGGCCCTTCTGTTTTACGATTTCACCGCTTTCGGGCTTCTCAAAATCCATTAGAAGTTTGAGAAGAGTCGATTTACCTTTGCCGTTCGAGCCGACCAGAGCAATTCTATCTTTACGGTGAATCTTAATATTTACATTTTCGAAAAGGTTTTCGCCGGTGAACTGTATCGATAAATTTCGGATATCAATCATAACGAATAATCTACTTTCGGATTACGGCAACCTTGCCCGTTGTAACACTGTTTGCTTCTTCATCATTGGCAATAATTATATAAATGCCGGAAGGTACGTAATTACCATTGAGGTCCCTGCCGTCCCAGAAAGCGACACGGCCACCCGGCGATATAAACTCCTGAATCAGATTACCGGAAATGTCCAGTATCTTGATCCTGCTGCTCTTGATTAAACCGTCAATTGTTACCTGAACTGCACTGCCTCCGTCGATTATTAGCGGCTGCGGATAAACAGAAAGCTGATTAAAACTCTCTGCCGGTTTTATTGAAGAGGTCTGAAGCTCAACCAGTCCGTAGTCAGTTCCGATAAATACTTTACCTAGATTTTCATCTATTGCAATGCTTCTTATTTCGTCATTTGGCAGAGGACTGTTTTTAGTATTATAGAAATCTACGAGCTGATACCCGTCACTGGAAATTACGGCAACACCCTGTTTGGTTCCTATCCACTTCTGATTAAGTGCATCAACAGCGATACAGGTAACGCTCTGGTTTTTAATCGATAACGCGAAGTTGCTGTACAAGGTTGTCTTCGGTTTTGACGGATCGGTAATTACGTTTACACCCAGACTTGTTCCGATCCAGAGATAACCTCGTTTATCAATCGCCAGTGAAGTTATTATGTCGCTCAGTAAATTATCAGATTGCTTCAGTACTCCCTGTGTATCATCAGATAAATTTGTAAAAGTTTCTTTCTCGTTAAAATAATAGAGGCCGCGGTTACCCTCGATTACAACAAACCATTTTGTACCGTTCTGATCGATCACCATTTTATCGAGCACATCAAATTCTGAAAGGGAAGGATTTGTCATCGAATAATGATACCACTTTTTATCGGGTGTTAATACGCTAAGAGGTTTTCTTGCTGCCGATTGATGGTTGGCAATCCAGATGTTTCCTTTCTGATCGACTTTTACATCGGAGATTGCAAGAAAATTTGTATTTGCGGGTATACCTACAAGTTCGCTGTTAGCCGCAGTGTATGTCTCGAACTGACCGTTTTTAAAAATTGTAAATCCGTTTCCCCAGTTGGAGAGATAATCCGAGTTGTTTTCCGTCGCATAAACATTATAGAATGCATTTGAAGGGAGCTGAGTGAAATTTTCTTTAATGTATCT
>CAZHHG010000112.1:0-7252 GCA_964532065.1 uncultured Melioribacter sp. | reverse complement strand
TCAAGAGCCGCATTAAGTGCAAGCAGATTAGTTTGATCTGCAATATCATCAATTACCTGTGCGATTTCTCCGATCTGATCAGTTTTATTCGCAAGAGAAGAAATTATTTGTCCTGTCTTCTGGGCAGATACTGTAATCCTTTCCATTCCTTTCATCGATTCGTTTATTTTAACAACACCCTGCTGAGCTTTGCCGCTGGATAACTTCGCGTTTTTAGAGGCTTCGCCGGCATTACGTGTAGTTTCATAAATCGTTTTCGTCATCTCTTCTATCGCACTCGCAATCTCATGAGTCTGAGCGCTCTGCTCCTGTGCACCTGCAGCCATCTCTTCGGTGGATGAAGAAACCTGATTCGATGCACTTGCGGTTGCTTCTATTGCTTCATTTACATTACTGATAAGAGATGATAAACTGGTACCGAGATTATTAATACTGGTTTTAATCAGCTGATGCTCGCCCTTGTATTCTCCATTTACTTTTGCAGTAAGATCGCCGGTAGAGAATCTTTCAAGCACTTTTGCACCTTCTTTTATTGGAGCGGTTAAATAATCGAACGCCGAGCTGAATCCTTCAATTATATTTCTATAAACCCCCTGGTGTTTTTCGAGAGAAACCTTTTCGGAAAGCTTTCCTTCCTCTGCGGCATTGGATAAATTATCTGCGTCGTTTGAGAGAGTGACAAGCGATTTTTTAATTTCAACTACCGCCTTACCCAGGGTATCATTTTCAGACAGAACTTTTACATCAACATTCAAATTTCCTTTCGAAAATTCTGTTACTGTTGCAGCCTGTTCCGAAAGACTTTCTTTAAGCTTTTTAAGTGAATCCCCTAGCTGACCGAATTCATCCCGACGGTTTACAACCACTTCTCCGGACAAATCCCCGAGCGCCAGTTTTTTTATATTGTTCATATAGTTATAAAGATCTTTCAGAATATCTCTTTTAACCAGAAAAACAATCATGTACCAGACAAAAAGCGCCAGAACGGCAACAAGAATCAGAGCCCCTATTTTTTCTGCAAATATTGCCGCGTTAGTTCTCTCGAGAGAATATTTGATACTCATTACAGCATATACATCCCCTGCACTGCCTTCATGGCACGATGTGCATGATTCCTCTGCAGTTAATGTTGTGATGGAATGAAATACTGGAATATTATTAAACTCCTCCTCGGCAAAGAAATCCTTTTTAGAAGAAGCAACGCTTTTTTCCAGTTCGTTAAGGTTTTCCGCTTTGGTTTCGTTAATAATTTTTGTAGGTATTATTCTTACTTCTGCAACATTTTCGAGTTTTTTAACTCTTTCTACAAATGGTCCGACATCTGTTATACCCTCTCCCATTGAATAGAGAATCGAATATTTCATTGTCTGACTTATTTCTTTAGCGATTTCTTGAGCACTTTCGAGTTTTGAATTCTGCGAATAGTATATGATGAAAATCAGTACTAATCCAAGTACTGCTACTAATCCGGCAGCAACCGAAAAGGATATTTTTTTTGATACGGATTTGGATACATTGAGTAAATCCATTTGGCCCTCATATAGTTAACTGAAAATTACCTTTCTGCTGCATAAATGCAGCCCTGTTTATCCCCTCGTGTATAACGGTTAAAACTTATGCCGGAAGCAGTTCAACTTCATTATTCGCAGTAAGCGTTACTTCCAGATCAATCAGAATTAAGAGGCGATCTTCAAGTTTCCCAACCGCTTTAATAAAATCGGAATTAATTCCGGTTACAATTTCCGGTGGTGTTTCAAATATATTTTCCGGAACTCTCAATACTTCTGTTACTGCATCTACTATAAATCCAACTGTTTTGCCGCTCACCTCAACTACAATAATTCTCGTATTCTTATCCCGTTCTTTTCTTTCGATTCCAAGTTTACACCTTAAATCGATCACCGGGATGATTTTACCGCGCAGGTTAATTACACCATCAACAAATTCCGGTGCGTTAGGAACTTTTGTTACCTGCTGCATCCTTATTATTTCCTGAACAAGCAGAATATCGATTCCGAACTCCTCATCCCCTATCATAAAACTGACAAGCTGAAGTAATTGTCCGGATTCCTTCTTCTGTATTTCGTTATTTGTCATACACCACCTGTCTTCTTATTAAGCAAAATGTTTTTCGCAGATTTATTATCGAAAAATCGGTTCTATTCTTTAGTACCCGGAATGGAAAATGGAGCCGGTTATTAAATAATTTATTATAAAAGGACTGTTTTTTAGAGCGGGTTATTATTCGGAAGCAAATACAAAAGGCATATCAAAATTTAAAAACCAAAAGAGGGGTAGATAAAGACTGTTTATCTACCCTTATTCCGGTTTCTTATTCAGAAATTATTCATTGTCTATTTCTTTTAGTATAGCGGCAGCAACTTTAGATAGAACTTCTTCCCTATCGTAGTATTTGCTTTGTAATTTTTGTTTGATCTCTTCAAGTCGTTGCGAACCGAGTTCGGTTTTTGCAATATCCCTGGCTTCAACTGAAATTTCAATTCTGTCTTTTTTATCGACAGAGTTATTAGCCCCGGGTTTGCCGACCTTTGAAGGAGTTTGTGAAAATAGTCCGTTATTGATCCCTTTTACTTGCACGGTTTCACCTGATGTATGTTGTAATTTTTTTCTCTCTACTCAAACGAAAAATCTGATTTTCCGTCTTCTTTAATTCATTTCTAAAGTTCTCTATAATATTATCGTAAGATTTTTCAATAAGTTTAGCTTTAATCATCATATCCGGATCATATTTCGCCAGATTTTTAAGACCGTATTTTGAGGCCAGTTCAGAACTCAGTTTATCCACCTTTTTCTTCATTTCCAGCGAAATTTTGAGGTTTTCTTCGAAATTTTCAGAAGTAATCAGATTAATCTGCCTTTCCAGGCTGTTCAGCAGATTCTTAATTTCGGCTGTTTTTTGTCTTAGTTCTGTCATTAATCTTAATAATATGAGGTTGATGAAAAATAGTTCTGATAGGACATCAATTCCGCCAGCTGCATCTGAAGAGTAATATATCTTTGCCGCAAAGACTCGGCGTTCCTATCAATTCTATTCTGAGCAGATGTAATCGAATCGGTCAGCGACTTAATATTACTATCGAATGAAGTTCTGGATTTTGTAATATAACCGCTGCTTCCGAGATAAGGATTTATTCTATCGTACATAGTAGTTGCTATTCCCGTTCCGGCAGTAAACAGAGTAATAACTTCCGAAAGGCGGTTCTCAACAACTGAATTAAACGTATCTGTGCTTGATAAAGATAAACCGGTATCGACACTGAATGTAATTCCGAGTTTTGATAATGAGTTTATCTGACTGGATGAAATACCGGAAACTGTTGAATACGCGAACGAACTTAGAGTAGTGAGAATAGAAGATGCGGTTGTATCGCCAGCGAATAATGCTCTGGTGGATCCTTCCGACTTTAGATTATTCTTAATATATGTGTAGACCTCATTGAATTTAGTTATGAAATCCTGCACCTTTGTTTTAATTGCGTCAACATTTTTATTGACAGTTAAATTAACCGTGGTATCATCCTCCTGCATAACCGATTTGAGCTGAATAGTTGACCCATCAATTAAATCGGAAATTGAATTGGATGACCTTTCAATATTAATTCCGTTGAATTCAATCTTCGAATTAAGCAGGGTTGTTGAGTACAGAAATCCTGCCGTATCGAGTCCTTCATTCTGAACAAATGCCTGGCGATTAGTGCCCAGGTTTAATCCAACCGATTCTAGAATTCCATTCGCCCCGGATTCGGCAATAGAAGTAATCCGGTAATCATATCCGGAGTTCTTTGCCGTAATAGATAGTTGCGATCGTCCTGATACCGGGGAAAATTGTGAAGCGGTTACAATTCCCGATGCAGCCATTTCTTTGTCTTCCGAAATCCCGAGTTCGCTTAATAGTGTTCCGGTATCGCCACTGAATGCAATATAATTTGATGTGCTTTCACCGGTTACTTTAAAACCAACATTCTCGCCATCAGTAGTTTTTTCGGCACTGATTCCGTCAATTTCATTCAGCTGCGAAACGATGCTGTCAATTACTTCAGAATAAGTTCCTGCTTCATAGTTTATTGTGGTTTCAGTACCGTTTAAATCGAACACAAAAGAACCGGATGAAGAAGTACTTCCGGTAACAGAATCAGAGTTAACTACGGCGCTATCCGAGTTGATAGCATTCTGAATCTTCTGCATAAGCAAGGAATTTTTTATAGTGCCTTCTGTAAAATCCGATTCAGAAAGTGTTAATGATACTTTACTTACAAATTCTCCGCCTTCACCGTCACCCGATTTGATTTCGAACTGATATGTTCCGGGTGTAGTTATAACTGATGAAGCATCATCGGAAATCAGGTCGTTTGAAAGAAGCAGATCATTTTTTGCAAGCTGATTTATTCTCACCGAGTATGAACCGTCGCTGGCGCCTAACGATGAATTTATTGTAAGAAAAGAAGTGTTGGACGAAGTTCCGCTTTTCGAATAATAGACTGCATCGTCTGAAGTCGACTTCAAATCGCTAAGAATACTTTTTAATGAATCGAGTTTACTGCTTAACTGGGAATAGGCAGAGGTAATGTTCTGATAGTGGGTCTTTCGAGTATTAAGCGGGGTAATCCGTTTATTCTGTTCGGAGATCTTGAAACTGTTTACAAGATTATTAATTCCGGAAGTTGTAAGGGCATCGTAGGCCATCACTTATCTCATATTTTTCATAGATTCCAACCAGGTTTCGCGCAACTCGCTGAGAATTTTGAATACAACCTGATTATGATTTTTCCTCATCTGATCCTGGCAGTATTGATAGAGTTTCAGGAGTCCGGTTGAAATTTCTGTAGCCGCCGGATCGTTGAAATTAAGCGCATTAATAAGGACCTGGAGCGCTTCATTTGTTTTAAGCATATCATTCTTCTGGCAGTGAAGAATAGCAAAATCGTATACCTTCATAATCAATTGCTCAGGTGAAGCAATACTTATCTGGTTTACGATGTAGGGATTAGTTTTATTTTGAAATGATTGAGCACTATACATATTATATCCGGAGTTTTATTAAAAAACCCCCGGCTTTTAAGCCGGGGTTCCAATCAATTCTCAGAGAGCAAAGTTTCGATGCTGAGATCGAGATTATCGAAACAAGCTAAGAATCTGTTGTGGTGCAGAATTCATCTGAGCTACCATTGCTGTACCGATCTGTGAAGAGATCTGGCCTTTAGTAGCATTCAATTGTTCCATTGCTACGTCAGCGTCGAATATACTGCTGATTGTGGCTGTGTTGTTGGCAATAGCGGCAGTTAAGAATTCTTCTCTTGAATCGAGTGCCTGCGACAGGTTACCGATTCTTCCGAGTGCTGCATTTACATTAGAAGCAACAGTAGCAGTATCGTATGCGATAACGGTGCTGTCGGTTGTGCTCTGCAGATGTGATGTGCCAACTGCGGCTTCAAGAGCTGCAACGCCTAATGACGAAGTTGAAAAATCGAAGGTTAATGTTGCGCCGCTAACATTGAAAGAAGGAGCGGATGTGCTGGATAAGAGGTTTGTACCGTTGATTGATGTGTTGCCAAGAATAGAGCTGATTTCACCGGCCAGAGTTCTGATATCCTTTGCGATTGAAGCTGAATCCTTCAACGGATCGCTTGCGTCAACCTGTTTTGCTTTAATCTGATTCAATTTATCGTTGATCTGTAAAAGAGCGGATTCTGCAGTGGATAAGAAGTTCTTTGCAGAAGAAATGTTGTTGAGCTGAGCTTTTTTAACCATTGTTTCAGCTTCCAGCTTTTTACCAACGTTGTAACCAGATGTATCATCTGCTACTGAATTGATTCTTTTCTGTGTAGCAAGACGAAGTTGAGCTTTTTCTGTCTGCGCATTAACCTTTACTAAAGCGTTGTAAGCTTTTAATGCACCAAGATTTGTGTTAACTGAGAATGACATAACTACCTCCATGTGTTTTTTTTATTTTGCCCAGGCATCCTTGCCTGAACCGTTATTTGTTGAGATTTTTTTCTCAGTTATATTATCGGTTGGATGCTGAAAAAGTTTAAAGCTATTTGAAATGATTAAAGAGGAATATTTACAAGTTTGTTTCTGATCTGATTTATACGGTCGGACACTTCGGGTATATTTCCATATTTCTGCTCTATTAAATCCATCATATTCAGAAAATCATCATAGTTACCTTCGGTTATATAGTAGGAGAGAAGATAAAAGTAGATTGACGGGTCGTCAACTTGCTGCTCTGATAATTCAATATAGATATCAGCAGCTTTTGCTATAAGATTCACAGATTGATAAAACTCGGCCAGAGCCTTCATTATTTCCACATTTGAAGGGAAAATATCGTTCAGTTTTTCAAGAATTACTCCCTTAGATCCGGATGAATTATAAAATCGCAATAGCTGAAGAATTAAAGAAAGATTCCTGCGCGATGTATAATCAACCAGAACTTGTGTTTCGAAGGAATTCAGCCCGGAGTCACTAAAAATTTTATTAAGTACCGATGAGACCGGATTCGGTTTATTCGTGGATTGACTATTAACAAATTCGATAAGTTTTCGATAATACTGTTTAAGAAGGTCCGTAGAATTTGCACCTCTTGCAATTACCAAACCGCATAAAATAATTTCTTCAGGATTCAGATAGACTGAATATTCCTTTTTACCAATTCCCTTTAATAAAAGCTGATTGAAATGGTCAGCATTCCTGCAGTAATTGAGAGCATTTCTCCAATCATTTTTTCTTATCGAAATTTTAGCGCCCAGCAGATTTGTAAAAGGATCGTCAGGTCTAAGCGCAAAGGAAAGTTTTAAATAATTTTCGGCAGCGTCTGTATTGTGTTCCTTGTGAGAAATGAGGGCGAGAGAGGAATAGCAATGCGCCCTGTAGATCGGGCTGAAAGAGGCTGAACCGGCAGCAATCTCAAAATATTTTTTAGCGTCTCTGTAATTTTCCAGGATCTCAAGTGTGAGAGCGAGCTGAAACGCCGTATACGGCGTCTGTGCATTTTCATATTCTTTTAAAAGAAGCTCGAGGTTCCTGAGCGCCTTATCCCGTTTACCTTCTATGCTTATGTTATAACCGATATGTTCTATTAATATTGAAGAATCAAGAATCTGATATTTGTTATTCAATAGTGACGGAAGGATTTGTTCGTGCACAGATCCTGTGAAACTGATCTCACCGGAATTTTTAAAGAGCCGGATATAGGTCATCTGATTATCCCGCCCGTTTTCGGAATCGAGAC
>CAZHHG010000111.1:0-7433 GCA_964532065.1 uncultured Melioribacter sp. | reverse complement strand
TATTATATCGCCCCAAATAAGAGTTCTTACACCATGAGCTTTGACATATTTATCGAGTCTGGTTACATGCTGAATATAAACGCCATCATAGCCGATGGAATCAACCAGCCGTTTTGATTCGGCTTTACCGAGGTCGAAAGTTTCATCGCAGTTAATATTGAAGAAAGGCGAATCGAATGCCGGAATCATTTCGTCGTATATATCCTTAAGGAACTGATAGCTTTCTTCCTTTACAGGTGAAATCAATGTGCCGCTTTCGCCGAGGTGAGCATAATCCGGATTACTTAGAATACTCTGGAAATGACCGAACGACTGAAAACTCCCCATTACAGTAATAAAATATTTTTTAGCATAGTCGGAGATTTCTTTCCATTCCTCTATTGTATAGGATCCGTCATCGGGAGCGATCGAAGGATGTTTTTTAGTTTTAACAACATGTTCAACGTAATGAGAAAATAGATTTACTTTTAATTCGGCCAGGCGCCGTATCTGGTATTTAACAAAGTCGAGAGTTGGAATCGGACCGCGGCTAATATCGTCCATCACACCCCTGAATTCGAAAGAGGGATAATCCTTTATAAAAACATTAGGGATCGAGCCGGTTCCTGCAGAACCTTTAATCAGTTGTTTAAGAGACTGGAGACCGTAAAAAATTCCTTTAATGTCATTAGCAGAAATAAAAATTCTGTTTTTCTCAATCAGGAGTATATAGCCCTCATCTCCAATTTCTTTTCCGGGAATAAGCTGAAGAGTCTCGCACAGTTTTTTAAAATTTTTATTCTTTGAAGGAATACCGATTAACAGTTCTGATCCGGAATTGAGGTTAAAAAACTTTTTATTGTATATGCGTGAAAAGACCGCATCAATATCATTCATAACAATATTGACAGATTCATTTTCGTCCATAAATTTTCTAACGGACGATCCGGCTGATAATTCAAAACTCCCGTCAATAAACCGGTACTCTTTTGGAAGCGGAATTACCGATAGAACTTTTTCCTGAGCAATTGTAACCGGTGATAATGCCGACATTAAAACAAAAGCTATAAATAACCGTATTAATTTTTCTTTAGCCATTTTTCCTCAATGTATTTAGCTGCTGAAAGGTAAGCGACGTTCAGTTTTTTTACACCGGACTCTTCGCCGCCTATATCGATTCCGAAGTGACCGTTATAACCAGTATCATTTATCACATCAAAAAATTTCTGCCAGTTTATAAGTCCCGCTCCAATTTCGAGATGTTCAACTTTGCATCCCCTGTTATCGGAAATATGGATATAGTTTACAAAGTCTTTCACTTTCATAAACGAGAGAACGAGATTCTCTTTTGTTGCAAAAAGATTAGCCGTATCAAAATTGAATTTGAGATTATCTTTTTTAACATCTCTCGCAAGGCAAAGGAATCCATCGGTTGACGAGGAAATTACACCAACAGCGGGGTGAACCTGATATTCAAGATTATAGCCGGCAGCAATATCGCATAAAGTTTTATACGTATCTATAAGCTGGGCCCAGAATTTATCCCACCTGAAATTATCTGGCAGGTAAGCAAATCTGAGAGAATCCTCATCGTAATGTCTTACAACCGGTATTTCCTTCGGGAATTGATACGGAGGCAGAGGCCCGTTATCAAGTATTCCTTTAGAGCCGAGAACGGATGCAATCTGGCATCCTTTATCGAAGAGTTCGAGATTTGCATCCCTTTCCTTCTTATCCAAGGATGACAAACCGGGAAGAACCGAACAGAAATAGGGAATAGAAATATTGTGCCCGTCTATCATTTTTTTTATATCGAAGCGCATATCGAATACTTTATTCAAATGAGTTTCTCTGATACCTTCGATCTCTACGGACGAGAATCCGAGCGAATGCATCTCACTGATATAATCGAGTGTATTATCCGCATCGGGAGGATAACCGTATTTTGTAATAGGAAGCAAATAACAGCATATAATTCTGGGATCTACCATTACAACTTCACCTCTTAAAATAGATCAATAAGTGCGACAGCTCCAATTCCCGACATAATCAGCGAGAAGATGAAGATAATCGATAGAATTAAATTCATTCCTTTAGAAGCTTTATACTCACCCATCAATGATTGTTTATTAATTAATATCATCATTAGAATTATTACAACCGGAGTAACAACAAGTGTAAATGCCTGGGAAGCGATCATTACGAGAACAGGCCTTCCGCCGAATACGGGAACGATGAGTCCAAGCGACGCATAGAAAATGACGATTCCCCTGTTGCGCCATTTTTTAAAGTCGAGTTTTTCATGCCGATAGTCTGAAAGGAGAAGCGGAACAAGCATATAATGGGGATAGAGTGATGATAATCCGGCACAGACAATTCCAACCACAAAAATCGAAATAGCGAATCTGCCGGCCAGAGGTTCGAGCAGACGGATCATATCGATAGCATTCTCAATATGAAGTCCTTTAGGAAAAAGAGTTCCGGCGGCACTCGCCATAACAGCAATGCTCAGAATAAACATCAATGCAGAAGAAATGAACGCATCTCTCTTTTCATATTTCAGATCATCAAGTTGCCAGTCTTTTTGTTTTACAGTGACAGAGCGGACAACATAGAGTACTCCGCCCATCGTGGTACCGATCATACCTGTAACAATCAACGCCGCATTGGCATCCGAAGGAATGTTCGGTATAAGTCCCCCTATAACTGCGCCGGCATCGGGAATTACCATAAAGGAAGTGAGAATAAAACTCAGACCCATGAGCGTAACAAAAACTGTAAGAATTTTTTCTATCATACTATAGCGGCCGTTTAAAAGAGTATAGACCATAATAGCCGCCAGAATAAACGCCAGAATTATAGTATTAAAACCCTCACCCGATTCCGTGAGAGGAATAGACCATTCCCTTATAACATCGGTAACAATAGCCATTACACCGATACTGGAAACCATTTCTGTAAAAATTATTGTTGCCAGAACAAAAATTGTAATCCCCTTACCGAAATGTTCCTTATAACTTTCGAGAGCGGTTTTTCCTGTTACTATTGTAAATCTTCCGAAAGCAATTACCAGGAAATAAGTAAAGATACAGGAGAGGAGTACAGCCCATGTAAGCATCATTCCATGCGACGCTCCGGCAGATGCCATAGTTGTAACACTTCCGGTTCCAATATTATAGCCCACAAGAAATAATCCGGGACCGATTGACGACAAAAAAACTAATAGTTTGTTTTTCATTTTTTTTATTTGTTTAGTTCAAAGGTATCGAATAATTGACCGTCGACAGTATATGAATTGTAGATAAGTTTTTTTTCTTTAACATCAATTACCTGGTATAATTGAATATTATTTGCCGTTTTCACCATCAGGCTGTCGTATTTATTCCCGAGATCATATGCTTTCGGGCCGCTTACAGATACCACGTAAACTGTCCCTCTCTGGTTATCCCCGGTAACTTTTCCTTCAAATATTTTTTTCGAACGGGCATAAGTATGATCATGCCCGGTAAGGACCAGATCAACTCCATATTTATCGAACAAATGCTGGAATGCTTCTCTTGTTGTTTTGCTGTCCCTATCACTACCCGTTGAATAAACAGGATGATGGAAACATACAATCGTCCAGTTCGATACGTTATTTTGGAGAACCTGTTCAAGCCAGGCAGCCTGCTCTTTAATTCTCGATTGGGAATTAATTATTATAAACCTGGTCCCCTGGTAATCGAGATAATAATTTGTTTCTTTCAATTCACTCAGTCCATTTTCGGGCAGAGTAAAATGGGCCGTCCAGGTTGATCCGATATCATTAGAACGTCTGGATTTCCCGTCAATCATTATTCTTGCATGATCATGATTTCCGGGTGCAGCGATAAGAGGTGTAGTTCTTGGAATAAAACCGGCGGCATAAAAAAACTCGCCCCACAAATGATCGAACGGATCGGTAACAAGATCACCGCCGATTAGCCAGAAACATGCATCCGGCGCGTTCTTAAAAGTCTCCCTGAACAGTCTTGAGCAATGCTCCTTTAAATCGTTTTGAGGATCGCCGAGATAAACAAAACTGAAATCGCTCCCGGTATTTGAAGCGGTTGTAAAGTGATTCCACTCGCTCCAGACCGAATCGGATCCAACTCTATATACGTATTTTGAGGAAGGTTCGAGGTTTTCAATAACCGCTGAATAATGATAAACAACTTCGCTCCGGTCCGTTACAAATTTTTCCTTCCGGGCGTTAAAAGAATTTACAGATTTTATAAATTCAATCCAGTGGGAAGTCCGGGCAATTTCAACTTTCGGATCAGCGGATTCTTTAACAGTCCTCCATGTTATCGCAATTTCTGAAGCAGGATTTTCAGTAAGGTTCAAAACTATCCTATCGGGAATGGTTTCCGGATCCTGAGGCTGCGCATAAAGAAAAACAGTAACAAAAAGAAATAGCAGAGTTATTAGTTTTCTATTCATATCATTCACCAATAATCAATTGAACTTATAATTGTAATAATCGCACAAGAATCTGAGTCCGAAAGAAGTTCCTACATCTCTCTGGGTCAGCCAGATTTTTCCCTGCCGGCTCCTGGTTCTTGTATCAATCACGGAGCTGCGGAGATTCGGGTCGGGATGATCAGCAGAAAATCTGTTTTTCAGAATCCACTTGATAGAAAGTTCGATACTCTCATTAAATTCTTCGAAACCATTCTTAACAAGTCTGATAGCCAGTATTCCGCAGAAAGCGGTTGCAGAACCTGTTACAGAATTCTCATTATATCTTCCATCCAGAAAATTGACATAAAAAAAGGTGCCGTCTTTCCTCATAGCTTTAAGATAGGTTCTTAATGTCCTGGCAGCTGCTTCAAGGTATCTTCGGTCGCCTGTCAGATCAAATCCTTCTATCAGAGACTCGGCATACCAGAGGTTGAACCGGGGATGAAATGAGCCCACACTCTTGTTGTTGGGAGTAAAATCCATCCAGAGTCCATACTGATCCTGTTTCTGAACAAGACTCTCGCACAGATCAATAAATACTTTTTTAAATTCATTATTCCCAGTGAATTCATACATATCTTTAAAAAGAGATCCTTCATTATTAGGTCGTGAGACATCATAAAGCTTCTGTTCTTTTTTATCGGGCCAGAACGGACTGTTTTCTTTAAGGACATTTCCAGTTTTAGGATCGACAGCATCGTAAAAGACTCCGTGTTCAGGAACATACATATGCTTGAGCATCCATTTGCCCGCACTGGTAGCTACCTCCGCATATTTTTTATCGCCGGTAGTTTTATATAGATTGAACAGACCCGGGGTTCCGTCTGAAACTGTTGCAAAAATTATATTATCGTTCCCATCGCCGTGAATTGCATTAAGCATTCCCTTGAGCACCGGATGATCGGTAATAAGGAGACTGGTCCACCAGTTGCCCGCCCGTATTGCCTCATTCAGATATTTCTGATTCTTTGTGATTTTGTAGGATTCCACTAGAGCATTTATTACCTGACCGGTATGCCACGGAGGTTCATACTCGTACCATTTTCCTTCGGTCAGATTGTAATCGCATCTGGATTTTCCATGCTCATCAAGCAGTGTAAACGCGGCAAAGTTGGAGGTTTCCACAATAGCTTTCATGACTGCTTCTTTATCCGCGGATTGATTCCGTGCGGGCAGGTTCCCTGTTATCAAAATGATAACAATAAGAAAGTAGGCAAAACTTTTAATACAATATTTCATTTAAGCTCCGGTGAATTTCATTATTGGATTTTATTAAAATCAGGAACCGGTAACATAACCGGAATAATTTTTTCATAAACTTTTTTATTGATCAGTTCAATTTTTTTAAGTATCCGGTTTCTATTATTATCAAGCTGAAGAATTCCGTCAATAAACTTTTCTTTAGTCAGCGGTTCAGGGACTGAATTCTTAAGCTGAAGCCGTAATGCTTTCATACGGGTATAATTTAAATGATAATGAAAAGGATTCTTATCGTGGATATACCTGATCTTTCTAATAATTGACCAGAGAGTATCGGCTTCGAACCAGAGACTCCTTTCACCTATTTTTTTCCGGAATTCCAATTCCGTTTCCTTGAACTCAAATAGAAGAGAAGCAGAAGATTCACCGTACAAGCGCTTCATTGCATTTTGAATAGAGCGAAGGGAATCGTAACCGGAGGAATTCCAGAGAAAATCATTTACGGTTATCATCGACGCTTTAGAATCCTCCGAGTCAGCATTTCCATTAACAAACATTCCGTTTCCGGCCGTTCTTCGGCTGAAATCGCCAGGCAATTCATTGCTGTAGGCGGAGAACAATGGTGTTGAAGTAAAGGGATGATGACTGTAAATGGTATTATCCCAGAGGAATGGTATCCGTCCTTTCAGATTAAGAGACCAGTCATTAATATGATCGACAGAAATGCTACGGCTTCTTACATTGACACCGCACCAGATAATATAGACATCTTCATTCATATTCGAGCCGATAAAATTGAGGTCCTGCTTCAAAAATCCGAAAGGTTCTTTTTCCCAGGGAGTATTTTTATAAAGCTCCATATCCCCATAGTTCATGTCTTCATATGTATAAAATGCCGGTACATAATAGACTTCCGATTTATAGGAATTTGATTCAAGCCATTGCATTAAGTCATTCACCAGATAACAATGCGCTTCGGCCATATGCCTGAATTTCTTTTTATCATCTTCACTTGTGAGTATATATCCTTCATGATACTTAAATGGAGGTGTATCGTCTGCAAGTATCATTATCTTCTCGATTCCTATTTTCAGTCCGGCTTCTATAACTGACTTAAGGAGGTTTATATCATCGGCATTGGAAATTTCGATCTGCTTCTCCTCATAAATATTATGAGACTGCATAATTTCCGGGCCGCCGAACCGGTCACGAAAGGATTTAATTTCATCAAGCACTTTCTGATACTCGTCATCTATTTTGAACCAGGAATAGACTCTGCTGGCAATAGCCACGGTCTCCATTTTATTCATCAGCGCGTAATTAAGCATCTCTTCAACACGTCCGGGTTTCAACACTGTGGAAAAAATTCTGCGGCTGTACTCGGGATAGTCATCAACTTCAAAAAGATTTATTTTATACGAATTGTTCTCACGTTCAATAAAATCAGAGAATGTAACAACTCCGAACAGCAAACCGTTCTGACCCGGTGAAGATATTCTAATCTCCTTTTTAACTGGATCCGGTTTAATCCTGTAATGCTGATTGTTATGAAAGGAGGAGTTCTCACCAGTGGAAATATTAATCACCCATCCGTCAAAATTTATGACTTCATTTGATGAATAGATCCCGAATTCTATTCCAAATTTATTTTTGAGAATGTAATTAAGATAACGGGCAGATTTAATTGCGGATTCACTATGGGCGATAATTCTGATGGAATTTATTTCAGGAGAAAGGAGAACTGACTTTCCGAGTGATTTAATATGAACAGG
>CAZHHG010000110.1:0-7510 GCA_964532065.1 uncultured Melioribacter sp. | reverse complement strand
GTGTTGAAAATCCATTAGATGCTGATCAAAGAAGTGAATGGTCGGAATTCAATACATCATTTACTCTCAAATTTAATCACCTTTGGATTTCAGGAGCATCTGACCAAGGAGAGATGGATCTACTTATTGGGCATGCACGAAATATGTATAAGAATAGTATCTGGTTATATGCAGGTGAACGTGAAATTGCTGATCAAACATATTGGAATGCGATTTACGAATTTTGTTATTATTCTTTTATGCACTCTTTTATCAATAGAAAAGAAAGAAAATATATTTATGTTTATAATTATGTCGGATTTGAGGACCCCTGCTATGACTATCAAATAACTAGCTGGGAATTAGTTGATATTATTGATACAGGAATTACCAGAATACTCTCTTATTAGTTAATTAATATGTTTTATTATTTTGGAGAATACTCATGCAAAAAGTAATGAAGTTCTATTTAATAATTCTATTACTAATGATTTCTTCAAATATATTATTCTGTCAAAGAGAGTATGATGGACTTTATTTAGAAGTAAATTTTCTGTCATCAAACGACCACATCAGTGAATACAGAATTACCTCGTGGAATCCTTTCCAAAGCGTAGTTTCTGAATATGATAATAAAAAGCTGGATACTGGAGTAAGCTTTGGATTCTCCGGAAAAATAAATATCTCTAAAATATTTTCGATTAATTACCGCCCGGGTATTACTGTAAACAACAACCACTATACTTTTGCCGATTTCGGTATTTACCTTCGTTCAAATATTTTGGAGGATTTCTTTGCTGGATTTGGTATAATATCAAAACTTTGCCTATCTCAAAGAGAGGGAAATATGAGTTATTCAAAACCGCGAGGAGAATCATTTGAATACACTATTATGGTTGGTTATCACCTTACAGACAGAATTAATTTATTAATGAGTATCAATGATACCTTCAGAGACGAATATGGCGAAAGTTATTTCAATTCTAATATGAATTCAGTAGAAACTAAAAAATATGTTTACTGGATTACTAAAATTGGTATTGAATACTCATTTTAATGTTTGACATCAGTAATCTCTGCGTGATTATTTTTAAAAGATTTTCACGCAGAATTACCAGCTTGTTACTGACTTAGTGGAGATACTACAAGATTCGCAGAGAAATTATTTGTTGCTTCACTCCCACTCATTCCCTAATTTCACTTCAAATAAATCTGACCTTTTATGAACAGATTCCATACTGAATTCAAATCCCCGCACTATAATTTTTTTACCATACTTCAAGCGTCAGTCATAAATCTTCAATCACTTACAATTATCAATCAGCAGAATCCAATTCTAAAAACTGAAAATAGATACGAGGCAATTTATGGTTGAATTTCAATTTCTCGACTGGTTCTGGGTCGTACTCTTTCTAATTATAACGGTAGGACTCGGAGTAGCGTTCTACCGGCTTGGTAAAAGATCGGAATCAGATTTCTTTTTAGCCGGCCGCGGATTGCCGTGGTGGCTGCCTGCATCATCCGTGTATGCTACACATACTGCGACCGACACACCAATATGGGTAACCGGAGTCGTTTACAAGTATGGAATTGCCGGATTGTGGTACACATTTTTTGCTGCGTGGTGCGCTATCAGCGCATTCGTATCAACAAGAATATTCCGCCGCTCTCTTGCATATACTCAGGCCGAATGGAATACAATCCGGTTTCACGGACTCGGTGCCGAGATGCTGCGGGGATGGATCTCCGGCTGGCAGGTCTTTATGAATATGTTCATTCTCGGATGGGTCGGCATTGCAATGGGAAAGGTCTGCAACTATCTCTTCGGATGGGATTTATGGATCGGTCTGGTCCTCTTCTCATCACTCTGCGCAATCTACGTTCTCGCCGCCGGATACTGGGGAGTTATAATGGCCGACTTCCAGCAGGGAATAATCGCGTTCCTGATGATACTTGTAGTATCTATATGGGGAATCATGGCCGCAGGCGGTCCTGCAGAAATTGCCGATAAACTCACAGCTATGGGAGAAGGCTGGCGTATGAATCCTTTCGCATTTACCGGATGGTTCGAAGGAGAATTCCCCGTCGCCTGGTTCATAACAATGATGATCATTGCTGTTATTGGCGGATTCGGCATGGGGACAAGCATCGACTGGTATGTTGAAGCTCAGCGGATCCAGAGCGCTAAGTCTGTCCGCGACGCAAGTTACAGTATCTGGTGGGGAACGGCGTTAGTGCTTACGCGTAATTCAGTCTGGGCTGCGGCTATTCTCGCTTTCTATGTAATCTCACCAAATATTCCGACTCAGGCAGAATACGAGCTCGGCTGGTTCCGTCTCGGGTTTGAATATCTCCCTGTCGGATTGATCGGATTTTTCTTCGCGGCTTTAATCGCAATTCACGTCTCTACAATTGCATCTCATCTGAATCTCGGCGCAATGTATTTTACAAGGGATCTCTACCTTCACTATTTCAAACCGAAGGCAAGCGAGAAAGAATTAGTATGGGTAGGAAGAGTTGCAACATTAATTCTACTTCTCGGATCCTTCTTTTACGGATTGATGATGGAAGACATTACATCATGGCTGATCTTTGCGTTGTGGCTTATGGCAGCAGGAATCTGGCTGCCGAATATTCTTCAGGTTGTCTGGTGGAGATTCAATGCCTGGGGTTATTTATCGTCATGGATTGCTAATCTGGGATTGAGCTGGCTGGTTGTATGGATACTCCCACACTGGGATGTAATTCCTCCTCTTCCCGATTACCAGCAATTCTGGCTGCTGATGCTGCTGGGCGCACTAATCTTTATTCCTGTAACGCTGCTTACGAAGCACGAACCGATGGAACATCTGATAAAGTATTATGTTCAGGCAAGGCCGATCGGATGGTGGGGACCTGTAAAAAGAGAAGCGCAGAAACTCGGATTGCTTGGTCATGTTGAAATAAAAAATGAAGGAGGCAGATAAATGGGATTCATTAAAAGAAACTGGACACCCTGGGAAGCCGACGAATGGAGAAAGGAGGACTGGATTGCGATTATTCTTTCACCAATCTGTTATATTCTTCTGATGGTTGGAACTGTGCTAAGTATATTACTGAATATATGGGGATTCATACTTCTCGCACTGGGAATATTTTTAACCTGGCTGATGCACTGGGTAATCGACCCGAAATTAAAGGTTATATCGGGCGAATACGAAAAGAAGCAGCATGAATATCTCGAAAAATTAGAGCGCAACGCGCGCTGGGAGGAGATAAATGGATAAAGGTTTAGCAATGGTAATCGGAATGTCGATCGCATATGGAGCTTCATTCCTCGGACTCCTTTTAGCTTGGTACTCATACCGCAAACATTCGAAGAAGGAGGAGAAATGATCGCACAGATTGAACAGGCACAGCGAATAGGAGATCCTTCGTTAGGAATTATTATACCGGCAATCATATTGGGTTTATCGGTTTTCTTTACATGGTTGCTTTATAAAAGATTTTCGAAATGAGTGGTAATTAAAGATTTGCACGCAGAGGTCGCGGAGATATCGCAAAGTTCGCAGTGAATAAAAATTTAAAACTGCCATCTCTGCTTGTTAATCATATATTTCTTGCGGGGGATAATCAATGCATGAAAATGAAATTTCATCAGTGATTATTGAAACTGCAATTGTTCTTCATAAAACAATTGGTCCCGGATTACTTGAATCGGTTTATAAAAATTCACTTGCATACGATCTTAAAGAGAAAGGATTAAATGTTGATATAGAAGTTCCGGTGCCGTTTATTTATAAAGACGTAAAGCAGGATATTGGATTCAGACTCGATATTTTAGTTGAGAAAAAGGTAATTATTGAAATTAAAGCACAGGAAATCTTAGCTCCGGTAAATTATTCTCAATTATTGACCTATTTAAGATTAACAAACCTGAAATTAGGTTTATTATTATACTTTCATGTAAAATTAATGAAAGAAGGAATTCATAGAATTGTAAACAATCTTTAACTCTGCGATCTCAGCGTTTCACCGCGAACTTTGCGTGTAAATCTTTTTTCTTTTTTTTAAAGGAATTTAGTTATGAAAAAAATTATTCTGTTATTATTTTTATCGACAATTGCTTATGCACAGACAAATGTAGACAGATTAGTAGAGCAGCTCGACCTGTTAAGCGATGCATCATTTAACAACTGGAAATACTCAACCGATTTTTCACTTAAGCCAGACCAGATCTCAAAGCCGGGTTTCGATGACTCCGCCTGGCAGACCGCAACACTCAACCAGCGATTCACTCTCGACTCCTGCTGGTTCCGGAAAGAGATAGAGATACCGAAGTATATCGCCGGAGTTCCTGTATCCGGCGGCCTTAATTTCTTGAATACTGTTGATGATTACAGTTACATCTGGATCGACGGAGTTTATAAGGGCAAATTCGGCTGGGATGCTGAGGTTCCGCTCACAGATAATGCCATGCCGGGTCAGAAATTTACTATTCTCATTAAAGCAATAAATACCGGCGGACCGCTTCGCCTTATTAATGCTAAGCTCAATTTCGGTTCCGAAAGACCTCTTCAGAAAATGATTAAAAACCTCTCACTAAGCTTTAAGGTCGGACAAAAACTTCTAAGCTTCGATACTTATCAGAGTAATGAGAGAGTTAAGGTTGATCCCGGACAGGATCTTTCCAAAATGAAAAAGTCAGAGAAAGAAAAATTAGGGAAGCTGATTCAGGAACTTGCTCAACAAATCGATACTGAAGCGTTGAGAAACGGCGACACAACTTTATTTCTCGCTTCGGCGAAGAAAGTTATTAATGACCTGAAACCGGTTTCGGACTTTGCCAAGAAATTTACTTTACAATTCGTTGCAAACGCACATATCGATGCTGCATGGCTCTGGCGCAAGAAAGAAACAGAAGAAGTTACAAAACGTACTTTCTCTGCCGTGATGAATATGTTTAGGGCCCGGCCCGATTTTACTTATACTCAAAGTCAGGCCGCCTTATATGAATGGATGAAGAATGATTATCCCGATCTTTTTAATGAAATGAAAAGTTATTCTGATAAAGGAAGGTGGGAGACCTCAGGAGGTATGTGGGTTGAACCCGATTGCAATCTTCCCAGCGGCGATTCCTGGGGCCGCCAGCTTCTCTACGGTCAGAAATTCTTTAAAAAGTATTTCGGTAAACAGGCGCGCATCGGATGGAATCCCGATTCGTTCGGATACAACTGGAACCTTCCGCAGTTTATGCTTAAAGGCGGACTCGATGCTTTCATCACACAAAAAATCGGATGGAACGACACTAACGTATTTCCGCACAGGTTATTCTGGTGGCAGTCGCCCGACGGTTCCAAAATCTTAACCTACTTCCCTTTCAGCTACGTTAACGAAATAAATAATCCGTTCGGACTAGTAGACTGGCTCCGTCAGTACGAAGCCAATACGGGATTGACAAAGCTGCTGGTATTATTCGGAGTGGGCGACCACGGCGGCGGGCCTTCACTCGCAATGATGGCGCGAATCGATCAACTAAGAGATCTTTATATTTATCCTGTAATAGAATTCAATACAGCTCAGAATTATATCGACTGGGTTAGGAAACAGGATCTGTCAAAACTCCCTACATGGAACGACGAGTTATATCTTGAATATCACCGCGGTACAGCCACCACACAATCAAACACAAAAAAATGGAACCGGCTCAATGAAGTCTATTTAACCAATGCTGAAAAACTGAATTCATTCGCAACGCTTTCAGAAGGAATAAATCAATCGGATAAAATTAAAGAAGCCTGGAAAACTGTTCTGTTCAATCAGTTTCATGATATACTTCCCGGTTCGAGCATTAGGGAAGTTTATATCGATTCCGAAATAGATTATAAGGAAGCATTTGATCTTGTGAATTACGCATTGGATGAATCGGTTGATCATCTGTCTTCTCAGATCAATACCTCAACCATAAAAGAAGGAAAGCCAATAATAGTTTTCAATCCGCTCTCGTGGCAAAGAACAGATGTTGCATTTGTGACACTCCCGAAAGGAGATGAAAATTCATATTCCGTATTCGATCTGAACGGAAATGAAATCCCCTCTCAGGTTGAACAGAAAGACAAACTCACAAGAGAAATAATCTTTATTGCGAATGATATTCCTTCTCTTGGTTATAAAACATTCATACTTAAAAAATCCGTTAATACTCCGGACAACAAACCGAATAAAATAGCGGACGGAATTGAGAACGAATTCTTTTCTTTAAAAGTCGATACAAAAACAGGACTGCTTACAAGCATTTACGATAAGAAACTCAGCAAGGAACTATTGAAAGGAACAGGCAACAGACTTCAACTGCTTGAGGATCTGCCAAGCGCGTGGGACGCATGGAATATCGGTTTAACCGGAAAGGAATTCCCTTCTACATTCCGCAGTGTTAAGATGATTGATAACGGTCCGGTTAAATCGGTTTTAAGGATAACCCGCGATTATTTGAAGCCGGGCGTTGTTAAAAGTTTCCCGACAGAGGATTATCCCAACACATTCTTTAATCAGGATCTGATTCTCTACAAGGGGATCGACCGGATCGATTTTAAGACAGACGTTGAATGGTTCGAAGATAAGACAATGCTTAAGGTTGCGTTCGACTTTAACGTAAGCGATACATTAGCCACATACGAAATACCGTTCGGTACTATCAAGCGCTCTACCACACTTAATGCGCTATGGGATAAAGGGAAATGGGAAGTTAATGCCCAGAAGTGGGCTGACCTATCGAACGATGATTTCGGCATCAGTCTGCTCAACAAATCGAAATACGGTTATGATACAAGAGACAATGTGATGCGCCTATCACTTCTCCGCTCTCCTAAATGGCCGGATGCAACGGCCGACCGCGGTTATCATAGTTTTGAGTACGCTCTCTATCCGCATAAAGGGAGAGTTGAGCAGAGCCTTACAGTATTTAAAGGATATGAATTCAACTACCCGCTGATAACCAGCCTGACTGATTCTCACACAGGAACACTACCGGTTGAAAAATCTTTTATGATGATTGAACCTGAGAATGTTATTGCCACATCAATTAAACATGCCGAAGATAACGGAAGCGACTGGATAATTACATTATATGAAACAAAGGGACTTAAAACTAAAGTGGAGATAGTACTGCCTTTTATTCCATCAAAAATAGTCGAAACAAATTTCCTTGAAGAAGAAGGTAAACAAATTAAATTTTCCGGGAACAAAGCCGGATTTGAAATAAAAAGTAAAGAGACAAAACTGATCAAGTTGATCAGATAGGAAATAATAGATGAGGCCGTTAAAATTTTTCGGACTTTGAATTTTTCTCAAATAATTATGGGAGCTAATGATGAAGTTAATTAATAGAATCCTGATCGTTCTTTTACCGGTAGTATTTATAAACTCCTCATCCTTTGCTCAGGAAAGTAAGATTACAAAAGAAATCATACAGAATGCTGAAAAAATAGCCGGTCTCAATTTCAATGACGCTGAACGTGATTCGATGCTCGAAAACCTTAACGAGCAGTTAGGA
>CAZHHG010000109.1:0-7610 GCA_964532065.1 uncultured Melioribacter sp. | reverse complement strand
GGTCAGAATATGGAGGGGACAAAAATGGCTCCGGCTCTTGCAGGACTCAAGGAATTCTGGTCGCGCGATGGACTGATTAATTATCTCAGGAATCCATCATCATACAGCGGCGATAAGAGGTTCCAGGAATATAAACTGCAGTACAAAAATATTGTAATGCCCTCCTACGGAAATCTTGACGTAAAAGACCTCGGCAAGATGGCCGATTATCTCCTTACGAAATAATCCGCTCCGGATCTTTAGACTCAAAAAAAAGCCCCGTTTTGCGGGGCTTTCTATTATCTGATCTTTTTCAACAAGAATAAACAGCTCAGGCTTTTCCTGCGCTACCGAGTACGTTTACAATTTTGTGTTTATAAAGTTCTTTCAGGGAATCGCGCGCCGGACCAAGATATTTTCTCGGATCGAATTCGGCTGGATTATCAACAAATACTTTTCTTATTGCGGCAGTCATCGCAAGCCGTCCGTCGGAATCGATATTTACTTTGCAGACCGCGGAAGCAGCCGCTCTTCTTAACTGGTCTTCGGGAATACCAACTGCATCCTTCAGCTTTCCGCCGTTGCTGTTTATAATCTTTACCAGGTCTGCGGGAACAGAAGAAGCTCCGTGCAGAACTATCGGGAATCCGGGAATTCTCTTTTCGCATTCTTCAAGAATATCGAAACGGAGCGGCGGGGGAATCAGGATTCCGTCTTCATTACGTGTGCACTGCGCTGGAGTAAATTTATTCGCCCCGTGTGAAGTCCCGATTGAAATTGCAAGAGAATCAACTCCGGTCTTTTTTACGAAGTCTTCTACCTCTTCCGGTTTTGTATAATGGGTTACTTCGCTCGATACATCGTCTTCAATGCCCGCAAGTACGCCGAGCTCCCCCTCTACAGTTACATCATACTTATGTGCGTATTCTACAACCTGAGCCGTAAGCTCAACATTCTTTTCGTATGGATGATGAGACCCGTCGATCATTACCGATGAGAAGCCCGATTCAATGCATGACTTGCAGAGATCAAGTGTATCGCCGTGATCAAGGTGGAGTACAATCGGAATTGAATAGCCGAGTTCTTTTGCATAATCTACGGCTCCCTTTGCGAGGTGTTTTAATAATGTCTGATTCGCGTATTTGCGCGCACCGCTGGATACCTGTAGAATTACAGGTGATTTAGTCTCAACGCATGCGCCGATTATTGCCTGAAGCTGCTCAAGGTTGTTAAAGTTGAAAGCCGGAATTGCGTATCCGCCTTTTACGGCTTTTGCAAATAAATCCTTCGAGTTTACTAATCCTAGTTCTTTATAACTGACCATATTTCCTACCGATATTTAATTAATGAAAAATTTATGAAGTGATCTGTTTAAAAATATGCCACCACACCAATGTGGAATGACAGAAGATCTGTTTTAGATCTCCTCGGTGAATAGATAATCCGGTTGTTGTTGATAGTTATATCATCCTCTGTGAGATACTGGGCTTCCGATCCATAGACGTATCTTGCTTTGATATCAAGATAGAGGTTTTTTACTTCTGCCATATCTTTGGAAATCAGTAGAAGCAATCCGGCTCCGGCTCCGTAACTCCATGTGAAATCGTCCCAGTTTGTTGATTCGGCGAATGTAATCTGAGTGCTCTCACTCTTAACTTCGGATGTTGTAAATATGTATGCACCTCCGAACAGGCCTTCAATGTAAGGCCGGACGGTACCCGTAAACGGGGAGATCTGTAAGAGGAGATGGAGATTTGCCAGGTTATTGGTTCGGTTCACTTCCACCATCACATCAGGAATCGTGTTGCTTAAAGGTCTCCGTTCGGAAATTTCGCCGTATACCATATAACCTAGATTCAAACCGACAGTGAAAGGTCTTTCATTGCTTGGCGACCATAAAGTTCCATGAACCTGAATACCGTATCCAAGCCGATCGACATTTGTTCTAAAATCACCCTGAGGTGATCCGAGCATTAAACTTCCGCCGAATGTCTGGCCGTAATTAACAGAAATAAAAAGGAATGAAATCAAAACAGCGCTATAAATCTTTTTCATTTTACCCTCTGAAAGGTTGAGATTTCTGATTGAAATACTTCAATTTTACCGGCAAATATAACAATTTTTTAATGTCTTAGAAGTCTATTAATTCAGGAAAAACTAGGATTGATTTTGTAAGATTCGTTCAGAAACCGGTTGAATTCCTCTAAAGGGATCTCTTCCGCACCGAACATTTTAAGGTGATCTGTCTGGTACTGTACATCTAGAAGTATAAAACCTTTTTCATTAAGTCTTTCAACAAGCTTAACAAGCGCGCATTTGGATGCCTGGGATTCTCTTGAGAACATCGATTCCCCGAAAAATGCCCCGCGGTATGTTACACCGTAAAGTCCGCCTACAAGCTGATTGTTTAGCATGACTTCAACCGAATGTAAATGTCCTGCGTTATATAATCCTTTGTATGCATCGATTAGTTCTTCTGATATCCAGGTTGATTCACGTTCCGCGCAATTCCTGATTACTTCGAGTGTAAGTGTATCGTACCTGAATTCAAATTGACCCAGTTCAAGAATTTTTTTCAATGAACGTGGAATGTTGAATCTGTTTAGAGGAATAATTGTCCGTATCTGCGGCATGTACCATTCAATTTCGCCGGAGGGATCGGCCATCGGGAACGCACCCCGCGAATAGAGAAAAATCATATTAGCCGGATCGAGAAGGTCTTTCTTCGATAAGTACTGATTATCAGTCATGTGCGCTGACTTCAAATTTTATAATATCATAACCTTTTTTTGTTTCGAATCCAGCAAAGATCACACCGGTTAGAACCGAAATCATTCCGAGAAGAAATGTCGCGATTATAAAATAGTTCAGCTTGAAAATCGGCATGAAAGAGGACACACCCAAAAGCAGGGAAGTTAAAACGAACAGACCCACAGCTGAAGCGTAACAAAGAACCGAATTCCTTACAAGCTTAACCCTGAATACAAGGAATGAAATCTGCTTTGCAATACTCTCAAGGCGGATGTTTTCATCGGTTGTCGGAGGCTTCTCTCCAACTTTAATGAGTATACGCCTCTTCTCTTCATTCAGTAAACGGATTCTGTTAACAACGAGCGAATACCTATTGTTCATACCTAATAGAAGAAGACCGCATGCACTTATCATTACCGCCGGTGCAAGCATTAACTGGATTATGCTTACGGCGTCGAGCTGACCTGAAAATAAATTTTCCATTTTCTATTTCGCATATATATAATTGTGAAGTACTTCAATTGTTTCCTGCTGGACCTGCAAATCAATTTCAAGGAGATCTCTCAAAGAGATGATTCCCTCAAGTTTTTCATTTTCGATTACTAAAATATGCCTGATTTTTTTGTCTTTCATCTTTTTAAGGCATTCCTGATGCGACTCATTTATGTTTGCTATAACAAGCTCTTTTGTCATAACACTATCTACAACAGAAGTATGAAGATCGAGGCCGTTGGAAATAACCCGCCTTACTAGATCCCTTTCCGAAAAGACACCAAGTAATTTCCCGTCGCCGGCGAGAACTGGTACAAGTCCGATATTATGCTTGGCCATATATTTTACAACATCTATTATTTTTGAACCGCTGCGAACCGTGTATAATCCCTTCGAGTAAATTATATCCTTCAATGATCTCATTAATCCTCCTTAATAGTTTTAAGAGATTCGTTATAATGTTAAGTTATAAGAAGGACTAATTCAAGAAAAAAAATAAGGATTGAAATAAGACTATGGACAGCCCGGGAATCCGGAATTTATTTTAAGGAGTAATTTATTTGATCAGTTGCATTGATTTATCAATTAGCGATTTTAACTCGCCGATTTTAATCGGTTTAGTCAGTATAAAATCGATTTTGTGCTGGATCTTCTCCTCATCATCAAACTGATTGCCCCAGCCCGTTAGAGCGGCTATTTTCAATTTACCGTCGAATTTTTCGTTGATTTTTTCGATTAGCTGCCATCCGCTCATTTTCGGCATACCGATATCTGTTATAACAAGATCGAATTCTTCTTTATCAAGAATCTCGAGGGCTTCCATTCCGCTCGAGGCCATCACCGATCTATGCCCGAGTGCTTCGAGCAGCTCGGAAGCAATTTCCCTTATCATCGGTTCATCATCCACCCACAGGACTTTTGCTGAACCGGTGAATTCGCTTATAAAATTATTGTCGCTACTTTCGAGTTCATTACTTACAGCCGGGAGTGAAATTCTGAAGGAGGTTCCCCGGCCCGGAGCCGAATTAAGAATTGTCAATTCTCCCTTATGCTCCTGTATTATTGAATAAGAACCGCTCAGTCCGAGTCCTCTTCCTATCTCGAATCCTTTTGTGGTAAAGAACGGTTGAAATACTCTTGTCTTGGTCTCTTCATCCATTCCAATCCCGGTATCTGAAATTTCGACATAAACATTTTCCTCTATCATTCCGGTTTTAAATTCGATTGTTCCTCCGCCGGGCATTGCTTCAATACTGTTCTTAAAAAGATTGTAAATCACAGATCTTAATTCACCGTCATTTCCAAGGACTGGAAGAATATCTTCAAATTTTCTGACGACGTTAATTTCTTTCCCCTTTTCCTCCTGTTTGTCTTTCCAGAGAGGACGTGCCTGAACGATTACATCTTCTACAATTTTATTAAGGGCAATTTTCGTATAACCCGAAGAACTCTGCTTCTTTCCGGAGAACCGCTGCAGTAACTGGACTCTTGCGGATGCGTCTGAAGCCGATGTCTTTACAGTCTCCAGGTAATCTCTTATCTGTCCGGGAAGATTTTTATCTAACAGAACTATATCGAGATTACTGAAAATCACCTGAAGCGAATTATTAAAATCGTGAGCAACCGCACTGGCCATTTCGCCGATGGCACTCAATCTCTGACTTTTAATAACGGCGTTTTCCGCCTTTTTGCGTTCGCTTATATCCCGTGTTATTCCGATGAACGATTCAACTTCTCCAGCGAGGTTCGACTGCGGAGTTAAACTTGTAATATGCCATTGCCATTCACCGTTTTGATGCCTGATCCGGTGTTCCCCGTATGTATTAGATTTGTCGCCTTCAATAACCATGCGCATATAATCGGAAAATCTGTTTACATCATCCGGATGAATAAACTCAAGAAACGGAAGGCCCTGTATGTTGTGTTTCTCATGGCCCAGAATCTCTTTCCAGTTAGGGGATACATATGTAAATATTCCTTCTGCCGTAATGGAAAAAATTATGTCGCTCGCTTTTTCTACAAGTGTTCTGAATTTTTTTTCACTTGTGGCTAATTGAAGTGTCCGGGATTTTACAAGTGATTCGAGATTTTTGTTAATCTCCTCCAGCTCTATTTTTTTCTGATTCAATTGATTTGTTAGGATGAAATTGCGGCGGTTGAAATATTCAATCGAATACGCGGCAAACATGCTGATTACATTGGCGGAAATGTAGAAGAAAGTATATGCAATTATCAGATTTTTGGGAATCCCGGAATAAAATGCAACAGCAAAAAGGAAAATCGCTAGCGTTATCCACCCGGCCATAGTGGCCAGGAAAAATCTCAACTTTACGAAGAAATATCCGGCCGAAAACACAAGCATAAGTCCCGCATAGTAAGTTACATTTTCGGGCATTCTTATTATCATAAGAATTATTCCCGAACCTCCGAGAATGAATGAAATGAATAAAAGCGCCTGCCAGATTCTTTTGAAAAAAGAAAAAAAGGAGAGTATAAATACAATTATCAGATATGGGATTACGATTACAAACCGGATTAGGAAAAAGAAATTTTTATGTTCGTAGGCTACGGCTACATCAAGCATGCCGAATATTCCGTAAAGAAATGCTACAACGATAAGAGCAACACGGAATGAAATTAATGAATCTATGAAATAGTAATTCTGATATTCTCTCTCTATCATTCCGTCCTGGAAAGACAAAGAGATCCTGCTGATCTTTGTTTCCGGGGATATTTCAATATTTAGGAGCCTGTCATTCAAATCGTTTATTAAATAAAATTTTCTGGTAATGGTTTAAGTGTCGAATTAAATCTCTTCATAATAGTTTTAAGCGCAACTCACCCCCGCTTCAGAATTCCAATTAAAAAGGTAATCCCCGAAGCCGGAGGATAAATCGATGCATCTGTGAAAATCCAATACCCTCCAGTTCATTATCGGTTCCCGGAGAAAAAATTATAGTGATTGCGGCAAAAAGAATTAGCCCGTCATTTGCACATTTCCCGGATATCGGAGACGTCCAATTCGTGCTGAATTCGTTATTTTTTATCTAACACGGGATGTTTCTTATGATGATCAGTCGCGTCCTGAAATGCTTTCGCAACAGCTATTATTGTTCCCTCGTCAAAAAGCCTGCCGATGAATGTAATGCTGGTTGGTGTCCCTCTCTCAGTGAAACCGTTCGGCAGAACAACAGACGGGTGGCCGGTTAAATTTGTCAATAGTAAATTATTTCCGACCCATGACGGTGAAATGTAGAGGTCGATTTTTTCCATCAGCTTCTGCATTTCCTGAATCAGCATAAACCTGACCCTGTTCGCATTAATGTATTCAACAGCTGGAATAAACCGCGCCGAGCGGAATACATTAGGCCAGGCGTTTTTAACCTGACGCACAAGGAGATCGTCTTTATTGCTTCTTGTAAGTTCATCGAAAGCTGCCGCTGCTTCGGCTGATAAGATAAATGAAATATCGCCAACGGGTATGTCCGGAAGTTCTACTGGAATTAATTGAGCGCCGAGTTCTTCCAGTTTCTTAAGTGCGAGCGAATCGTTATTATGAAACGGATATTTTTTGTCGAAGTCATTCTTCAGGTAACCGATCTTTAATTTTTTAAGATCGGCTTTCGGATTATAATTGAACGGAGCTTCATAGAGTGTCTGGTCGATTCCATCGGCACCGTAAATCGTGTTAAATACAATTGCGAGGTCCTCGGTGTTCCTGCATATTGGACCGATCTTATCCATAGTCCAGCTCAGAGCCATCGCACCGGTTCTGCTTACCCGGCCGTAAGTGGGTCTTAATCCTGTTACTCCGCAGACAGTGGATGGCGAGACAATTGAACCCCAGGTTTCCGTTCCGATCGCAAATGGAATAAGTCCAGCGCTTACAGCGGAAGCCGAACCTGCCGATGAACCGCTTGAACCGCGGGTTGTATCCCACGGATTACGTGTCATACCTCCGAACCAGACATCGCCCCATGCTAGCGCTCCCATCGTAAACTTGGCAGCTAGAACCGCACCGGCTTCATTAAGTTTCTTAATTACAGTTGCGTCCTCGTCGATCAACTGTTCTTTGTAGGGTGTGGCACCCCAGGTGGTTTTATATTTTTTTGTTGAGAGGAGATCTTTTACTCCGAACGGGATACCGTGAAGCAATCCTCGGTATTTGCCACCGGCAATCTCTTCGTCGGCTTTTTTTGCCTCGGCAATCGCCCGTTCTTCTGTTAATGTAATTACATTAAAAAGTTTCTTGCTGTATTTCTTAAGCCGTTCGATAAAAAACTTTGTCAGTTCAGTGGAAGTGATCTGCTTCGATTTTATCAGGTGGGCAAGTTCTCCGATCGAATAATAAGCAAGATCGTCTTTGTTTCCGGGAAGTTTGATATTGG
>CAZHHG010000108.1:0-7680 GCA_964532065.1 uncultured Melioribacter sp. | reverse complement strand
GATTTTATGAGAAAACATATCGACTCTTACAAGCAGCTGAAAGAGAATCCGATGTTTGTTATCGAAATTGCCTCGTTTGAAAAGAAGATCAGCAAAAGAAGATATTATTATATCCCGCAGGAAAAAATAGAAAAGATTGAAAATAGAATAGAGAACGGCGATATTATCGGCATAACAACAAATATTGAAGGCCTCGATATCGCTCATACGGGAATTGCGGTAAGGATGGAGAACGGAAGAATTCACCTGATGCACGCTCCGAACGTCGGCCATAAGGTGCAGATTTCTGAAAAACCGCTGGCCGATTATATAAAAGGGAATAAGAAACAGACCGGTATTATGGTCCTGCGCCCTCTCTGATAGGTTACAATTATTTCTTTACAAGACTCAGGAGGACCTGAATGTTTTCAACATCCTCTTTCTGATCTTTCTCCTTAGGGGTCTCAAGTATTTTCGGCACTTTCTCAAGCTTTTTATCATTCATTATATTTGTAAATCCTTCAAGCCCGATAAATCCTTTCCCTATATGATCATGTCTGTCAACCCGCGAACCGAGTTCTTTTTTGCTGTCGTTCATGTGAAGGCATTTCAAAATGTCCAGCCCGATTATCTCGTCAAACTCTTTTATTACTTTTTTATATTCTTTCGGGTCGCGTATATTGTATCCGGCTGCCCAGATGTGTGCCGTATCGATGCAGACTGTCATACGCTCGGGTTCATCAACCATATCGATGATCTTTCTCAAATGCTCAAACTTATATCCTAATGCTGTCCCCTGTCCTGCGGTTACTTCCAGCATGCTTTTAGTTTTATATCCCGGTGTTTTTGAATGCGCGTAATTAAGTGATTCAGCAATTATCTTTAAACCCTCCTCCTCGCCCTGACCGGTATGAGCGCCGGGGTGGAAATTAAGATGCGGAATACCGAGCTGCTCGCATCTCTCCAGTTCTTTAATATATGCCTGACGCGATTTTGCAAGTCCCTGAGGATCTTTTGCGCAAAGGTTTATAAGATATGAATCGTGCGATACAACGAACTTTATTCCGGAGTTTTTTAACTTCTCTTTGTAAAGAATTATTTCATCCTCGGTAAGATCGCGCGCGAAATATTGATTATTATTCTTTGTGAAGATCTGCATTGCAGTAAAACCGAGTTTGTCCGCAGCATCAACAGCTGAAGCCGGTCCTCCGCTTACGAATGTATGTGCCCCGATTAAATGTTTCATTATTACTCCTTTCTTTCCTCCTAATCTTGATCTTGCTCATGATCCTGATCTTGCTCTTGATCCTGCTCATGATCTTGTTCATGATCCCGATCAAAAGTAATTATTGTTAGCAATTGAACTTGTTATTCCGTTTCTGTTTCAAAAATAATATTATTGCAGTTAAAATATTATCGGAAGACTCTTATCAATGAAAATATTTATTTCGGGTGGTAGCGGTTTAATAGGGCAGTATCTTAATATCGAGCTGGCCAAAGACCACCAAATCCTTACTCAATACAATCTTAATGCCGGGAATTGCAGCCAATTTAATTCTATAAAACTTGATATCAGGGACCTCAAGCGACTGGAAGAAGCATTGTCCGGTTTCAATCCGGATATTGTAATTCATACCGCTGCAATTTCAAACCCTGAGAAAGCCGATTCGCTAGCCGCCGACCTGGTTTATGACATTAACGTTGTATCAACCAAATCTATTGCTGAAATCTGTGCTAGGATCAATTCAAGATTGTATTATTTTTCAACCGATCTTGTGTATGCCGGTTACAGAGGCTCTATACTTAAAGAGGATTCCAAACTTATTCCGGTATCCCTCTATGCGGAAACAAAATTAATGGGTGAGGTAAAGATCAAAGAGACCTTCGATAATTATTTAATTCTGCGTGAATCCCTCAGCATCGGATTCGGACTTAATCATTCACGGAATAATTTCCACCGAATGTACGAAAACTTAAAGTCGGGTAATCCGGTTAAATTATTCACAGATCAATTCCGGTCTCCTTTGGCTCTTAAAGAATCTGCATTAATGATTAAACAGCTGATTAATAAAAACCTTAAGGGTGAAACAATAAATTTTGCAGGACCGGAAAGAATTTCCAGATACGAACTTGGTGAAATCCTGTGTGAGGAAGCCGGATTAGATAAAAACCTTCTTACTAAAACTACTATGGAGGAGGAAGGGATTCTATATAAAGTTGCGGATGTCTCTCTTAATACCGATAAGCTCCGCTCATTCGGCATTCAACCTAAAAATCTCCGTCAGTCAATTAGAGAAATGTTCTGATTATTTGTTCTTCAGCCTATCACGCAGAATCTGATTTACAATCTGAGGATTCGCTTTCCCTTTTGTCTCCTTCATTATCTGTCCGACAAGGAATCCGAGTACTTTTTCCTTACCGGCAAGAAATTCCTCCACATCTTTCGGATTTGCCGCAATAACTTTCTCAACTGCTTTTTCAATCTCGGCGGTATCGCTTATCTGAACCAATCCTTTTTCTTTAACAATTTCTTCCGGATCCTTCCCTGAATTTATCATTTCCGGAAAGATCTCTTTTGCAATTTTTCCGCTTATCGTTTTATCTTCTATCATTCTTATCATTTTCCCCAGGCTCAATGGCTTAACAGGAAATTCTTCTATTGTGATTTTCCGGTCATTCACAACTTTTAGTACATCTGTCATTATCCAGTTGCTCGCGGTTTTAAAATCACCTGTAACCGTAACAACCTGTTCGTAATAATCGGCCAGCTGACGGGAAGATGTAAGTATCTCGGAATCGTATTGGGGGAGCTGATACAGGGAAATGAACCTGTCCCTTCTTTTATCGGGTAATTCCGGTAACCGCTTTTCAATTTCACTTTTCCATCTTCCGTCTACAACTATCGATAAAAGATCCGGGTCGGGGAAATAACGGTAATCATGTGCCTCCTCTTTGCTTCTCATCGGGAAAGCGCTATTTGAATCAGCGTCCCACAGCAGTGTCTCCTGAACAACCTCTTTACCATCTTCAATCAGATCTATCTGCCTTTCAATTTCAAATGCGATTGCACGCTCAACATTCCTGAAGGAATTCATATTCTTCACTTCTGTTTTTGTACCGAAAGCCGAAGCTCCTTTCAGTCTTACGGAAACATTTGCGTCGCACCGCAATGAACCCTGTTCCATATTCCCGTCGCAAATTCCTAAATAGGTAACTAACTGTCTCAGTTTCGAAAGATACAGATATGCTTCCTCGGGTGAACGGAGATCCGGTTCGCTTACAATTTCAATAAGCGGTGTGCCGCATCTGTTGAGGTCAATTAAAGTTGAGCCGCTCTGATCGTGAATCGATTTGCCCGCATCCTCTTCCATATGAATCCTCGTTATTCCGATCACTTTTTTCGAGCCGTCCTTAAATTCAATTTCAACTTTGCCGTTTTCGCATATCGGTTCCTCGTATTGCGAAATCTGATATCCCTTGGGCAGATCAGGGTAAAAATAATTTTTACGGGCGAATACGGACCGTTCGTTTATTCTGCATGACGTGGCCAGTCCCATCAATACTGTATATTCAACCACTTTTTTATTCATTACCGGTAATACTCCCGGATGGCCGAGACAGACAGGGCAGACGTTTGTGTTTGGCTCGGAACCGAATTTTGTAGAACATCCGCAGAATATTTTGGTCTCTGTTGAAAGTTGGGCGTGAACTTCAAGTCCTATTACCGCTTCATATTTGCTATTCATCTAATCCCGGATTTTTTGTGACGAAAATAGTTAAAAATCCGTAAAGTTTTTATTCGAAGAGGATTGTTTACTTTCGAAAAAATATTATTAATTTGAACACCGGATTAGACTCATTACAGAGGGAAAAATGGAGCTTGATGTTCTTGTCTTTGCAGCCCATCCGGATGATGCCGAAATTTCGATGGGAGGTACTATTGCTAAATTATCTTCTGCAGGACTTAAAGTAGGAATTATTGACCTGAGCAAGGGGGAAATGGGCACTCGGGGATCGGTGGATACAAGAAAAGCTGAAGCTCAAAAAGCATCCGCAATTCTTAGTATAACACAAAGAGAAAATCTGGGATTCAAAGACGGCGGGCTCAAATTCAATGAGGACTATCTTCACGTAATTATCAACCGCATTCGAAAATACAAACCTCAGTATGTCTTTGCTCCTTACTTCAACGACAGGCATCCGGACCATATTGGAACAAGTCAGCTGATAAAGGAAGCTTTTTTCTTCTCGGGATTACCCAAAATTGTTACCGAAGAAAACGATAAGATTCAGAATCCATACAGACCTAAAAAACTTTTCTATTATATGCAGACCTTTGAATTCGATCCTGTCTTCATAGTTGATATCAGCGATACATTCGAACTCAAAATGAAATCGATTCTTGCTTATTCAACACAGTTCCATAATCCCCAGAGTGTTGAACCTGAGACATTTATCTCCCAACCGAACTTTATTAAAAATCTTGAAGCTCGGGCCAGGGTTTTCGGATTTAAAATCGGTAAAGATTACGGAGAACCCTTTTATTGCGAAGAGAAAATTGAACTTGATTTAATACATCTTTTAAAAAAGAACTAACACGTTTCTCAAAAATATTCCGGAATACCGATGAATCAACAGAGCAGATTCCGATTTAATCCCTTCTATATAAAAAGTATTGGTTTCTTCCTCGGATTTTTTTTGTTTGCAGTAATCTGGTTCTTTGTCGATTTCGGTTCTCAGTTTTATAACGCGAAACTTGTTTCTGCTGTCGCTGCATTAATGGCGGTCTGGTGGATCTTTGAATCGGTCCCGTTAGCCGCTACATCCCTGGTCCCTCTTATACTTTTCCCTCTGCTCGGAGTGGTTTCGGCATCCGATATTGCGCCTGAATATATGAACTCTACAATTATGCTGTTTGTTGGTGGATTCATAATTGCGATTGCCATGGAAAAATGGAATCTCCATAAACGGATTGCACTGAGTGTTATTTTATTATTCGGAAGCAGTCCTGCAAAAATTATTTTCGGTTTCATGGTGGCTTCCGGAATTATTTCGATGTGGATATCAAACACAGCCACTTGTTTGATGGTTCTACCGATCGGATTGTCTATTATTTATAAAGTTGAATCTGAATTCGGAATTGAACGGAGTTCGAATTTTTCCAAATCGCTTATGCTCGCTATTGCTTATTCCTGTACGATAGGGGGAATTGCAACACTGATAGGAACTCCACCGAATTTGATTTTCCAGAGGATGTATAAAATTAATTTTCCTGATGAACCGATGATTAAATTCAGCGAGTGGATGGCATTCGGAGTTCCTCTTGCTGCCGTGATGATGATAATTACCTGGTTTGTTCTGACAAAAGTAGTCTACCGGTTCGACAGCGGCCTTGTCCTCGATAAAAATATAATACGCGAAGAGAAGATTAAACTCGGTAAAATGACATATGAAGAGAAAAGCGTTCTCGTCGTTTTCTTCCTTACGGCTTTTCTCTGGGTCTTCAGAAGCGAGCTCGATCTCGGCACGATTAAAATTCCGGGATGGTCGGGTCTCTTTCCGTCAATGGCATTTATAGACGACAGCACTGTAGCTATAACGATGGCATTATTGCTCTTCCTGATTCCCTGCGGTTCAAATTCTCATAAATTCAATTTCCTGCTAAGGCAGGATGATATAGGAAAAGTGCCCTGGGATATAGTACTGCTTTTCGGAGGAGGTTTTGCTCTTGCAGAGGGATTTGTAAAAAGCGGATTATCGAAGCTGATCGGTCAGGAATTTGCCGGCCTGTCAGGATTACCGATAATATTACTGCTTATAATTATCTGTACTATTGTTGTCTTTACAAGCGAGCTTACATCAAACTCAGCACAAACAACAGTAATTCTGCCTGTGCTTGCATCACTTGCGATTGAGACAGGTATAGAACCTCTCACATTAATGATCCCGGCTACATTTTCAGTATCACTTGCTTTCATGATGCCGGTCGGTACTCCTCCGAATGCAATTGTATTCGGAAGCCATAAATTATCGGTCTGGGATATGGTGAAAGCAGGATTCATACTTAATATAATCGGGATAATTCTGGTGATAATTCTTTCCAATTTCTTTTTTATATAGAATCCTGAAATTCCGAATCCCATAAAAATTTTTTGCATCTAACGGAAAAAAAAAGAGGGAATAATGGGCTATCATAATTCAAAGACCGTTGATTATTCATTCGATGAAACAATTGTAAAAGTGACAGAGGAACTGAAAAAAGAAGGATTCGGTGTACTCACTGAAATAGACGTAAAAGAAACATTAAAGAAAAAACTGGATGTTGATTTCCGTAAATACAGAATTCTTGGGGCATGTAATCCGCCTTTTGCTCACAGAGCGTTACAGACCGAGGATACACTAGGCGTCCTGCTCCCTTGCAATGTGGTTGTCCAGGAAAAAGAAAATAAAGTTCATGTTAGTTTTGTTAATCCAATGGAATCAATGAAGAGTGTCGGAAATCCGGCTCTTGAAGAAATTGCCTCAGAAGTTTCTGCTAAACTGGAAAAGGTTTTACACAATATTTAAAAACTGTTTAAAACGATATTCTTATTAACAGTGTTATAACACTGGTTGAAATAATACAACCAAATTTTTAATACTATTACTTTTGAAATATTTGCCAATCTACCTGGTCAATTTCTTATACTTCACCCTATGCGGAACATCCGCATCTTTACCGAGCCGCTCTCTTCGGTTCTCCTGATAATCGGAGAAGTTACCTTCAAACCAGACTACTCTACTGTCTCCTTCGAAAGCAAGAATGTGTGTGCAAATGCGGTCGAGGAACCAGCGGTCGTGGCTAATCACAACAGCGCAGCCGGCAAAGTTCAAGAGTCCTTCTTCCAGGGCTCGCATTGTGTTTACGTCCAGATCGTTTGTCGGTTCATCCAGCAGTATTACATTTGCGTGCTCTTTAAGCGCGAGGGCAAGCTGAACACGATTCCTCTCACCGCCTGATAACATTCCGACTTTCTTTTGCTGATCGGCACCTGTAAAATTAAACTGACCTACATACGCACGCGAATTAATTTCCCTGTTTCCGAGTCTTAGAAGTTCATCGCCTCCTGAAATCATCTGCCAGACGCTCTTATCGGCGTCCAGAACCTCCCGGCTCTGATCCACATATGCGAGCTTAACAGTCTCACCGATTCTGAAAGAACCGCTATCGGGCTTTTCCTGTCCGACAATCATTCTGAATAACGTTGTTTTTCCTGCACCGTTCGGACCGATAACACCAACTATTCCTCCGGGGGGAAGTTTAAAACTCAGATTCTCAAATAAAAGTTTTTCTCCGTAAGATTTGGAAACATTCTCCGCTTCAATTACAATGTTGCCGAGTCGTGGTCCGGGCGGAATATATAATTCCAGTTCCTTCTGCCTTTTTTCTGTCTCCTCATTAAGCATCTCCTCGTAGGACGCGATTCTCGCTTTCGATTTTGCATGCCGTGCTCGTGGCGCCATTCTGATCCATTCAAGTTCTCTCTGCAATGTCTTTTGTCTGTCGGTCTCCTTTTTCTCTTCCAGGAGAAGACGATTTTTTTTCTGGTCGAGCCAGGATGAATAATTTCCTTTCCACGGAATACCTTCACCTCTATCGAGTTCCAGAATCCAGCCGGCGACGTTATCGAGAAAATACCTGTCGTGAGTAACTGCTATAAC
>CAZHHG010000107.1:0-7703 GCA_964532065.1 uncultured Melioribacter sp. | reverse complement strand
TGAGAGCGGGATTCAAAGGCGATCAGGAATTTTATTTTACATTTACAAACAGCGGCGACTGGGTAAAAACAATTTTGAGTTCTCAATTAAGTTTTGATCCCGGCTCGCGGATGCAGTATTCAACGGCGGGAACACATCTGTTATCCGCACTCCTTACAAGAGCATGCGGCAAAAGCACATTCGATTTTGCAAAAGAGAATTTCTTCGGTCCGTGCGGAATTGATGTACGCAACTGGCTTAAGGATCCGCAGGGAAATTATTTCGGTGGAAATGATATCTATCTTACAACTCGCGATATGGCAGTGCTTGGTTTAATCTATTTGAATAATGGAAAGCTTGATGGAAAACAGATTGTACCGGAAAGCTGGGTAACAAATTCTCTTGTAACGTATTCGGGCGCTTCAACAATTCCCTGGGGAAATTTAAATAAGGTTGGCTACGGTTATTTATGGTGGCTCGGTGAAGTGAATGGCTTAAAAGTCTTTACGGGGATCGGACACGGCGGACAGTTTGTTTTATGTGTTCCGTCCCTTAATATGATTGTTGCAGTACAGTCCTATCCGGATAGCGACTGGGATACGGCCGACGTTCAGGAGCGAGGCGTTCTAAATATAATCGCAAATTACATATTGCCTGCCGCACAGTAATTACTCTTGTCATTCCGGCCCCACCTCCGGCGGGCAGGCTTGAGCCCGAATCTGAACTTAACAACTTCTTTTTAACCGCAGATGCTGAATAAATTTCAGCATGACAGAATTCTTTTATGTGCAGATTCCGATTGCCATCGGAATGACAGGACCTTTGTCATTCCGGTCTCGAACCGGAATCTGATCGTATAACAATCCTTTCATTCGTAGATTCTGATTGTCATCAGAATGACATTACGCCTGTCATTCCGGCTAGCCTGCCGCAGGCAGGCGAATGCCGGAATCTAATTGTATGATAAGCTTCTATTCGCAGATTCTGATTTACAACTGCCTGCGGAAGTCAAGATCAGAAGGACAAAACGATTTTGATTGTACTTCTTCTGAACGAAGAATGAAGTGATCTTCGGGTAGATGAAAATACGATAGAGATTACGACAGCAATGATTCTGCCGGAACTTTGAATTTAGTATGAAGCGCCTTCATCATTTTTACTGTGAGTTCGCGCTTGCCGCTTAAAATTTCAGAGACCCGGTTTTTTCCGCCGATAGCCCCGGCAAGATCTGCCTGCTTTAATCCTAGTTGCTCCATTCTGAATTTTATAGCTTCAATTGGGCTCGGCGGACCGATTGGAAAATTTTTTTGTTCGTATGCTTCAACCAGGATTACCAGTACGTCAAGCAAATCCCCTTCCGGAGTCCCGGGTCTTGCGTCAAAAAGCTCTTCTATTTTCTTCAGGGCATTATTGTAATCTTTTTTTGTTTTTATCGGTCTGATAGTCATTTAGACCTCCTCTGCATTTATCTTGTCGTACTCCTTATGAGTACCGATAAACCTTATATATACTATTTGAAAATCGTAATTAACTGCGGTTACCAATCTGTAATCATTTCCTTTTATGTTGAATACGATCCGGTTATTTTTCAATATGCTCGCCGTTCTATATAAAGATACTATTTCTGAGGGCTTGCGCCACTCTGCCTTTTTTGCCTCGGCAAACCATGCTTTTAATGGCTGCTCGGCATCCCGGTATTTCAGCCAGAAATCTCTTAGTTTTTTTATTGATATAACACGCACGGGCAAATATAGCAAGTTCCCATATTGGGAACAAGTTAAATTTTTAGATTCTTCACCTCGCCGTGAAAGTTCAGAATGACACGACTATTGTCATTCCGGCTAGCCTGCCGCAGGCAGGCGAATGCCGGAATCTAATTGTATGATGCGCTTCTATTCGCAGATTCTGATTTACAACTGCCTGCGGAAGTCAAGATCAGAATGACAACACACAAGTCGTCCCCAATTATTGGTATGTACAATTACTGCCGGACTTACGATATTGCTTCCGGAAATTTTAGTTGTTGTAGTTATGAAAACATATCCCGTGTTATTACTACTTGCGCTCTTTAGCGTTACATGCAAAGAGGATTCGTCCAATGCTAACGCGCCGGAGAACAATCCCCCGCTTCAATCAGAACATTTTGCATTTGAGCTCCACGACGGACTTCCAAACTCTATTGCTTCATCTGTACTTAATAAGCTTAATGAAAATTACGGCAGGATTCTCTCCGACCTTGAATTAACCTCGCTGCCGAAAGTAAATGTTCAGATCTGGAAGGACGAAACACATTTCCAGAATGATATGAAACGCGATCTCGGTGTTAATTACTGGGGCGCCACCGGATACGTTTATAACTTAACGACTATAAGGGTTCTCAACAGAAACAATCTGCCGCAGACGGTTCTGCACGAATTTGCTCACATTGTTTCTCTCCACGTTAATAACCGTTTCGGCAATAATCCACGCTGGTTCTGGGAGGCGGTTGCTCTTTACGAAGCGGGCGATTTCGTCCACCCGCGTAATATTTCCTATTTAGCTGCGGGCAACTTTCCAACACTTGAAGAACTTAATACGGATTATAATCAGGGTAATCAGAAGATCTATGCGGTGGGCTATCTCCTCGCAGAATATATTGTTAATACTTGGGGCAGAAGCAAGTTTGTACAATTAATTAAAACCAACGCCAGCATACAGACTACACTTGGTGTTACAACCACACAGTTTGAATCCGGGTGGAAAGAGTTTGTGACGGGGAAATATTTGTCGGGGAGTTAATAATGAGAATGTATAGTGAAATCAAGGATAAGGGAAATATCACAAAATGGTTAGTTCATTGTTTCGGCAAATAGTTTGTTTAGCTCTATTGATAATAGTGACTTGGCCTTTTTGATGAATTCTTTTTTAAGAGGAATGCCCACCAAAAAGATATTGTTAAAGCATAGATTTAATTTGTTTTCATAAACAATCTTTTTTAGCTCAAGTTGATTTGAAGGATAGCACAAAAATCCATATTTATTTATTTTGCTTGAAAAAGAGCAATAAGACATTATTTGATGCAAGTCATTTCGGTGGTCATTCTTTAAATAATCACTCTCATCGAATTTATTATACATGTGGGACTTGTACTTTGCATCAATAAAAACAGAGAGAGGGCTTTTGTAATATATTGCATCTGGTTCAAGATATTTCAGTTCCCAGTTGAATCTATTTGATGTTTGTAGATTAAAACGATAATTAGATAATAAAGCACCTCCTATTTCTTTTGTAATTAAGTTAAATATATACTGGATATACTTTTCAAATACTTTTGAGAAGTCGATTCTCCAAGCAGTACTACTTTCATAATCGTGACTCAAAATACGATTTGCATTTTTTTTGCATTGCTGTACTGAAGGACTGTCAGAGAGTCGAATAGGAATCTGTTTAGTATGTTTTGGTTTATGATTGTATAATTTTTCTTCTAAAAGAGCAAGTTTGTTTGAAATTCCTAATTTGACCCGGAGAGGGGTGTTTCGTGACAGCAACTCGTTTTTACATATATCAAATACAAACCTAATTTGTGAATACTCACCGTGGAGCTGACTTAATACATTTATTCCAGTGGGAAAAATAAATTTATTTTCTGGAGCGTTTTCGTTCTCAATATATTTTTTCCAGTTAATTTGACCGATCGGTTGAGATGAAATTATTTCTTTTCTATCAAATTTACGCCATTGATTTTTTAATAAATTATCTAATGAGTTAATAAATTTTATTGCTTCAAGATACATCGGTGGTCTGAAGTTATTTCCAGAAGCTAATGGTGCGCTTTCGATTATCTCTGGCTCCAAATCGTTACCAAGAATATTTAAGATTTCAAGACTTTCTTCAAATCTATGGCTACCCGAATATCTAGGAGTTATTATAAAATCACCGATTTGTTTCCCATTTTCAGGAGAGCGCAGTGGGATCACTCCGACAAATTGCGAAGTTCTAAAATAAATTTTCGAATTTAAGTCACTTCCCATTAAAACTGGTTGAACACCGAGGAATTCAAAAAAAGAAGAGTTGTAGGCAATAAATTTTTGTAAATAGTGACCGATTACTCGTTTGTCGGTTCTTGGGAACCACTTTTTTTGTAAATCAATCCCCGGAAAAATTTTTGTTTTTTCTGATAAACAAGGAATCATGCAAAACGTATCTAAGTAATTGCTCATTCAAAAATCGACATATTTATTCTAGAAGTGAAATAATCGTTGAACTCCTCCTTTGCGTTTTTTAAAAAACCCTCTAATAAATATTCCTTTATCAAAGGAAGTAATTCATATCTAATTCTTTTTTCCATTTCTTGTTCAGAATTAGAAATAAAATATCCCTGACCCGGCTGTAGTGGAAGCTCGTTACTGTTAGCATACCATTCGAATATTTCTTTTATCTTTATAAAGTCATCTTTGAAAAAGTGTTTTGTGTTGATGAGCTTGGGAAATAAAGTATACCACGCAAACCTTCTTCTCAGAGCAAAATCAACAACAGCAAGACTTCTATCCGCCGTATTCATTGTCGCGATTACAAAAAAGTTGTCCGGTAGTTTATCTAATTGTAAGCTCGGAGTAATATTAATAAGTGCATTCGAAGTATCCTGTTTATATTCAAATAAATAGAAAATCGGTCCTAATACATTTGATAAGTTTGCTCTATTTATTTCGTCAATTATTAAAAAAGTATTTCCCTTGTTTTCAATTGCATGTTTTAATGCTCTCGTAAAAATTCCATCATATTCCTCGTAGGCAATTACTTCTTTTTTAATATTGGGTTTTATTCCATATATAAAATCAGAATATGTGGTTTCAGCATGAAACTGAGTAAAAAAAGTCTTTGACCCCATTTTTTGTGCTACTAATTTTGCCAATCTCGTTTTACCCGTACCAGGAGCTCCTTGGATAATTAGATATCTTCTTTCAAGAACCAAATTTATGATTTCTTCTTCATCATCTTTGGCGTCACGAATTAGAAAGTTACTTAGTGCGGCGTTTATTGAATTTCTATGTTGGTTGTTTGTTGCCCACTCTCTAAGTTTTGCATAACCAGCTACGAATGCTGATATAATTTTTTTTCCCTGTTCGGATTCTGGGTCGTTTACAATTTGGCAAACAGGCAAGACTTTCGAATACAATTTATTTAGTGCGTTGTTAAGGTGTTGCAAATCATCTCTTTTAGAAAAACTTTTAGGTAAAGACGTATCTATATCAGAAAAATCTATTTTACAATAGCCATTTTCATCAACTAATTGGGAGAATAATCTTCTAACGCCGGGTTGATTTGCTAACTCAAAATCGTTTTTAAATCCATTCGTCCCAATTCCAAGACAAACCAACCATGGATTTTTACTATCATCGGGGCTAGGAAATATTGTTAAAGAAAAATCATGAAACGGGCCGGAATATTCTTCTTCGGGATGAATAAAACCAAAAAAGGCGCTTTGGTCTCGAAATGCTTCGGGTCCAGTATTGTTTCGTTCAATGAAGGGTTTATTGTATTCTGCATTTGGTTTTGCACCAAATTCAGCAGCCTTTTCTTTAATGAATTCTCGCAATAGTTCTAACCGTGGCATATTTACCCCGTGTTTATTAAGGATGGCGTTATTTACTTATCTTACTTATTAGTTCAGATATATCACATTCAAGTGCTTTTGCGATTTTATATAAGTTGATAAGAGAGACATTTCTTTGACCGCGCTCTAATGAGCTAATATAGGTTCTGTGTAATCCAGATTTGAATGCTAATTCTTCTTGGGATAGCTTTCTGATTTCACGTTGTTTTCTAACGTTTTTACCGAATTGAGTTAACAATGAATTCATAATTCAACATAATTTAGTGTAGATTAAAAGTCTACATACTATGAGTAACAAGTAGCGCTGGTTTTTGAACAACAAAAGTTTTATGTCATCCGTCTAAATTCTGCATCAAATTTTCCATTCCGCACGTTGGGAGAAATGGTTAATTTGAGTATGGAAGAATGTCAGTATTAATTAATTAACCAATAGATTCTCCGGTCGTCCCGCTCTGCGGGACTCCCTCAGAATGACAGGAATTATTTGTTTTAGGGCTTTTATCTTTTCTTAAAGGAGGTTGGATTCATCAGACTTCGGCTCGACCGGTAACCCGGTCGGCTCAGTCTGACCGGCGCACTGTCATTCTGAATTTATTTCAGAATCTGCTAGTAACAGTCGGTAATACGATTAGATGCTGAATCAAGCCTGCCTGCGGTAGGCAGGTTCGGCATGACAAATTCTAGTAAACATTATTATTATTCACAATCAGGAGTATGCATGAAGCGGATTGCAGTTGTGCTGGTTCTTCTATGCGGATTTACGATAGCGCAGGAGAAACAGATAAGCGTTCCTTATACGCGCGTTGTGCTTCCGAACGGATTGAATGTTCTTCTCCACGAGGATCATACTGTCCCGATGGTAAGCGTTAATATGTGGTATCACGTGGGTTCCGGAAACGAGAAACCGGGACGCACCGGATTCGCGCATCTCTTCGAGCATCTTATGTTCGAAGGATCCAAAAACGTTCCCGAAGGAAAGTTCGACGAATGGCTCGAAGCCGTGGGCGGAAACAATAACGGCTCTACTAATACCGATAGAACCAATTACTGGGAGTCGGCACCTTCAAACGCGCTCGAACTTGTCTTCTTCATCGATTCGGACAGAATGTGGTATCTGCCCGATGTAATGACACAGGAAAAGCTCGACGGTCAGCGTTCCGTTGTAAAGAACGAACGCCGGCAGAGCTACGAGAATCAGCCCTACGGACTCTCGTGGGAGATCCTCGCAAAGAATCTTTATCCGGAGGGTCATCCCTACAACTGGACAACAATCGGTTCAATGGAAGATCTGAATGCGGCAAGTCTGGAGGATGTAATAGAATTTTTCCATCTCTATTACGCGCCCAACAATGCGTCGCTCGCGATTGCCGGAGACATCAATATCGAAGAAACAATTAAACTCGTTGAGAAGTGGTACGGCGAGATTCCGCGCGGTAAACCTGTTCCGCCAATCGATCCCCCCGCTGCAAAACTTACGGAAGAAAAAATTCTATTATACGAGGATAACGTTCAGCTTCCGCGCCTTTATATGACCTGGATTACTCCTGCGTTCTATCACCCGGGCGATACAGAGATGGATCTTCTCGCGAAAATATTTACTTCCGGAAAGGATTCGCGTCTCTACAAGCGCCTCGTTTACGAACTTCAGATAGCTCAGGACGTAATCGCGTTTCAGAATTCGAATAAGCTGAGCAGCGAGTTCTTTATTATTGCTACGGCTAAGAGCGGACATACTCTTGAAGAATTGAAAAAAGTTATTCAGGAGGAGATTGACAAGATAAAAGCTGAAGCTCCGGCACAAAGAGAACTTCAGAAAGTCGTTAACCAGACCGAAGCAGAATTCCTGGACCGCCTCGAGAGTATAGGCGGATTCGGCGGCAAGGCGGATCTTCTTAATCAGTATTATTTCTATACCGGCAACCCGGATTATTTTAACGAGGACCTTAACAGATATAAAGGAATCGGTACAAAAGATATAAGCGCAATGGCTCAGACTTATCTGCCCGATAACGGAAGAGTAATTTTAAGTATTGTTCCGAAAGGGAAAACGGAGCTTGCGGTTCAGAAGAATGGAGGTGTGAAATGAAATCGATAAGGTATAATGTACAATGTATAATGCTTTTTATTTTTA
>CAZHHG010000106.1:0-7836 GCA_964532065.1 uncultured Melioribacter sp. | reverse complement strand
TTAAAAAATGGTTATAAAGAAAGAGGTTAGCATGGAAGTACGTTATTCACCGGATCAGAATGGTTTTAAAAAATTTACAACCGACGAACTTAGAAAATCATTCCTTATTGAAAATCTATTTGAAAAAAATAAAATTCCGATGATCTATTCGGATGTTGACCGCTCTATTACAGGAAGCGCTGTCCCTACCGGTAGGAAATTGAAACTCGCTGCATCTAAGAAAGAAATGGCTGCGGATTATTTTGCGGAGAGGCGGGAGATTGGTGTTATTAATATCGGCGGTCCCGGATCAATTAATATTGACGGTAAAAAATATAAGATGGACAATAGGGACGGACTCTATATCGGAAGAGGTTCAAAAAACATAGAATTTGAAAGCGCATCCCCTTCGAAGCCGGCAAAATTTTATTTTGTAAGTTATCCTGCTCATAAGGATTATCCTTCAAAACATATAAAGTTCAGCGAATCGACTCCAAGAAAACTCGGGGATCAGGTAACCGCTAATAAAAGGACTATCTACCAGTATATTCATCCCGGCACTATGCCGACCTGTCAGCTGGTAATGGGTCTTACCGAACTTGAAGATGGAAATGTTTGGAATACAATGCCGGCCCATACTCATCAGAGAAGGTCGGAAGTCTATATGTATTTCAATATGAAGCCGGATTCTCTTGTAATTCATTTATTAGGTGAACCAACGGAAACCAGACACATAATTATCAGAAACGAGCAGGCGGTTCTTTCAACCAGCTGGTCGATGCATGCCGGTTGCGGTTCTCAAAATTATTCTTTCATCTGGGCTATGGGCGGCGAGAACCAGGTATTTGATGATATGGACTGGATTCCTATGGATCAATTAAAATAAGACGGAGATGAAATGGTACTGAACAAATTTAAACTCGATGGCAGAACTGCGCTTGTTACTGGAGGAAACAGGGGTATAGGACAGAGCTATGCTCTTGCACTTGCCCAGGCTGGTGCCGATATAGTTACTGTTTCTTATGAGAGCGACTTCTCAGAAACCGAGAAACTTATAACGGGAACCGGAAGGAAGTTCAAATCGTATGTATCTGACTTTGCGGATCGGGAAGACCTTTATAAATTTATTAAGAATGTTAAATCGGATTTTGAGAAAGTTGATATTCTTGTTAATAATGCCGGTACTATACTCCGTAAGCCGATTGCTGAACATCCGGATGAATACTGGGATAAAGTAATTGAAATAAATCTGACTTCGCAATTTGTTCTTACAAGAGAGTTTGGTAAGGATATGGTTGAACGCGGTTATGGCAAAGTAGTTTTCATTGCTTCTTTACTCTCATTCCAGGGCGGAATTCTTGTCCCCGGTTATGCCGCTTCCAAAGGCGGTGTTAAACAGCTTACTATGGCTTTCGCAAATGAGTGGGCTTCTAAAGGTGTAACAGTAAATGCAATTGCACCCGGCTATATTGCAACAGATAATACCAAACCGTTACGGGAGGATCCCGTAAGAAATAAGGCTATCCTCGATAGGATCCCGGCCGGACGATGGGGAACCCCGGAAGATCTCATGGGTACTGTCGTTTTTCTCTGCTCGGATGCTTCAAACTATCTTAATGGCTCTGTGATTACCGTCGATGGCGGATGGATGGGCCGGTGAAAAATAAACTACTTCAAATAGTAATACTCCTGCTGGTTTATGGATCCCTTTTTTCTGTCTACTCACAGTCGGAAAACTCCTCGGCTAAAAAGGAATTTACAATTGATAATTGCGTTAACCGGCTGGATAAAGAAAAAGCGGTTCCTACAAAAGTCGGCTATCAGTATTGGTTTGCTGATAAGAATTTCATAGACGGAAGAACACTAAAACTGAGTGTTGTGGCTCCGCGTTCGGCGACTCATCCTCCGCATTCGCATCCGGAAGACGAATTCTTTTTTATTCTGGAAGGTGAGGCTGAGTTTTTTCTCGCCGGTCAGACAAAAAATGTAGGGCCAATGACGAGTCTTTACTGCCCGCCGAATGTTGAACACGGTATAAAAAATATTGGCGATACAGAATTAAAATACCTTGTAATAAAAAAATATCCGGTGGAATAACTTGAACATGTTGTTCAGGAAATTATGCCTTCCTCTTTTTCTGCTGATAATTACCTCCTGCTCACAGCAGCTTACATCAAACCGCGAATACTTGGACATGTCCGGTTTTTATGATAGCGAACATCACTGGTACGACATAAACGATGCGGAGAAAATCATTAGTCCGGTAGATGATCAGCCACGTTATCGCAGAAATCAAATTGAAAAAATTGCCGATAACATTCTTCTTTTCCAGAAAGAGAACGGCGGATGGCCTAAAAATTATGATATGACCATTATCCTTACCGATCAGCAGAAAGAGGCTTTGAAAAAACATCACTCGGATCTAAATACTACATTTGATAACGGGGCTACTTATAATCAAACAGAATACCTTGCTAAAGTTTTTCATGTTACGGGCGAGGAAAAATATAAAAATGGATTTTTAAAAGGATTGGAGTTTATTCTCACTTCGCAGTATTCTAATGGGGGATGGCCTCAATGTTTTCCGGATACATCCGGATATCAGAAGTACATTACATTCAACGACGGCGCTATGATCGGGATTATGAGGTTTCTGAAATATATTGTTGAGGATCATCCAGTCTATAGTTTTCTTGATCAGGCGCTTAAAAACAGAGTGATTGATTCTTACAGGAAAGGGATCGATTGTATTCTAAATTGTCAGATTATAGAGGAAGAGGAACAATCGGTTTGGTGTCAGCAGCACGATAATATCACATTTGAACCTCGAGGAGCCAGAACTTTTGAACTGGCTGCAATCTGTAATATGGAAAGTGCCGAGATTGTTGAATTCCTTATGAGCATCGAAAATCCTGACAAGCAAATTATTAACTCAGTGAAATCTGCTGTTAAGTGGTTTGAAAAGAGCAGGATTTATGGTATAAGATTGGAAACTGTTAACGCTCAACCTGCCGATTATAAATATCACTCAACAAGCGTTGATCGAATTATTGTAAATGATCCGGAAGCGCCTCCGATCTGGACCCGCTTTAATGAACTTGGTACTCACAAACCTCTTTTCTGTAACAGGGATGGTATAAAAGTCTACTCTATGGCCGAAGTTGAAAGAGAGAGAAGAACCGGTTATGCCTGGTACACTTATGCACCCCGGCAGGTACTTGATAAATTTTCTTCATGGTATCAGAAAATAAAGTAATTGCCGGCTTTTCAAGCTTTGTATTTAAAATCACAATTAATTAATAATTAAGTTAGCAACTAACTGTTTTTTTTGGCAAATTAATTCCGGTTATTTTATAGGGTGGTTATTAATTTATAGATTTCCTGATTGCTAACATGAATAAAAAACTATTATTGGTCGAAGACGATAAAAACACGCAGAACATTTATAAAAAAATGTTTGCTAATCATTTTGATGTTCATGTTTGCGATAACGATGATGCTTTTTATAAGCTCTTAGGAAAATACAAATTCGATATTATTCTGATGGATATTTCACTTAAAGGAATAAAGGACGGGCTGCAGCTTACAAGAGAAATAAAAAACGACAATAACTATAAAAATATTCCGGTGATCTGTTTAACGGCACATGCTTTCCCGCAGGATCGGGAGAATGCCATTTCCGCCGGGGTTGACGATTTTCTGACTAAGCCCGTTGAATCTGCCCGCTTAATTCAGATCCTCTTAAAAGCGGTTGAAAAAAAGAAATAGTCTTTTGTTTTAAATAAACTCCTTTTATAACATTCTTTCATAAAAGGAGTATTATCGAGGGGAAATAAAATAGTGCGATGTAGACTTTACCTGTCTCTTTTACTTGAAGCTCACTTCTTTTTTTGCTTTTCGCATTGTTATCACCCGGTATGAATTTTGAACATCGGTAAGCAATAAAAGCGTTCGGTTAATGAATCTATTTCCGGCTTCTAAAATTCGGAGAATAACCCCATACCATATCCTGCTGGGATTGATCCTCCTTTTCTTCATTTGTATTGATACTGTCGAAAGCAAAGGGATTGATCAACTCCAACTGATTGATCCTTCTACTAATAAAGGATTGCACAATTTCGTTCAGATTAACAATATCCCGCTTCATATCAGTCCCATTCCTGCTTTCTCAAATTCTATTACAACTTATCAGGTCTTTAACTCAATCTGGTTCAAAATATTTTTAGGATTATTAATTGTTGCGCTGGTCTATTTTGTTATCCATATCAGTTATATCATAGTTAAGCGGAAACGGAAAGAGCTTGATGAACAGGTCGGTTTAAGAACTCACGAACTGGTTAAAATTAATTCAAATCTGATCGAAGAAATCAAAATGCGTAAAGAAGCCGAAGAAAGGCTTATGGAGCAAATCGAACATCTTAAGGAAATGAATCTCGCAAAAGATAAATTCTTCTCTATAATCTCGCACGACCTTAAAAGTCCTTTCCAGGGATTACTCGGGTTTACAGAAATGATTACGGAGGATTACGATGAGATGAGTGATGAACAGAGAAAAAATATGATTAAAGAGATTCGTAATACTTCACTTCATATTTATAACCTGTTAATTAATGTTCTGGAATGGTCGAGACTTCAAACCCACCGGATCGATTTTATGCCGGAGAAGATCTTCCTTCGTGATGAAGTTGAAGCGGTGAAAAATCTGTTGCTTATTAATATATCCGGTAAAAATATTTCAGTTCATAACGAGGTCGCGATCGATTGTCATGTTTTTGCGGATCCGAATATGCTCCGTTCCGTTCTGCATAATCTTCTTAGTAATGCCGTAAAATTTACCAGGCAGGATGGATATGTTAAAGTAAGAGCTTCCCTTGCAGGTAATTTCTATGTGGTTAATGTTATTGATAACGGTATTGGTATTTCTCAGGAGGATATAGGCAAGATCTTTTCAATCGGTATCCAGTACAGTACCAGGGGAACTGCCAACGAAAAGGGAACAGGACTAGGCCTCACTCTTTGTAAAGAGATGATTGAGAGGCATGGCGGAAGTATCTGGGTGGAAAGTACTCCGGGTAATGGATCTTCTTTCCGTTTTACACTCCCCAGATTCTGCAGCCAGTCGAGCGAACTATCACAACCTCTTGATTTATTTTCTACTTAATACTAAATACTACTTGTGATTTTTTCCAATTAAGTCTGACCTGCATATGAACCGGAATTCAATAGTTTTATCACTTCTTCTTTTTACATTCAATGCTTTCGCACAATCCGATGACCGTATAAATCTTATAATTAGTTATCCGAGTCAGCCGGTTAAAAATTTTGTAGGATTTGGGGCCGAGTGGGATTCGAGGGCTTACGATCTGAATGGAGTTACTCAGGAGGATTTTGAACTGATCGGTGAAAGAATTAAATGGATGAGAATGCCTATCGTAAGAATTATGATGCAGACACGGTGGTGTTACAGCCAATCCCTCGGTTACGATTGGAATAACAGGGATATGGAGCTTCTTTACCGCCATCTCGAATTCTGTCAGAAGAACAATATCAATGTTGTTTTATCGGATTGGGGAATTGAAGTTGATTGGCTTGCTGTTGATGGTATTGAAAAAATGGATAACCCGCTCTATGCTGAAGTCATTGGAACCTATTTAGATTTCCTCGTCAATAGAAAAGGTTTCTCCTGCATTAAATATTTCGGACTGGTTAACGAACCGAATTATGAAGTAGGCAATTTTGAAAGATGGCGCATCGGTGCTGAAAATTTATTTCAGATATTTAAAGATAAAGAGCTTGATAAAAAAATTAAAATCATAGGGCCGGGGCAGAGCAACGATAATGAATGGTTCTTCAATACAGTTGATGAAGCAAGATATATTTTTGATGTGTATGATGTTCATATGTACGCGTGGAAAGACCGGACTGCTCTCGGTAGTGTTCAGACCGATTTAACCCAGCTCTGGAATTATGCCAGATCGCTTGATATGAAGGCTCCGCAGAAACTTTTCTTTGTTACTGAAGCGGGTATGCGCGACGGTCAGTCTGCCGCCGTAAGCACTCAGATTGATGATTATTTTTACGGAGTGTTTATGACTGATTTTGCTATTCAGGCTGTTCACTCCGGTGCTCACGCCGTTCTCGCATGGATGCTCGATGACAACAGTCATCCCGATTTCAAATGGGGGATGTGGACTGATAAAAAGAACGGTATGAAGCTGCGGCCATGGTTCTACACATGGTCGTTACTAACCAGATATTTCCCGGCAGGATCAGAAATATATAAGATCCGTTCCAGATCAATTGATGTAAGAGCTCTCGGATCCAGAATTGTTAAAAACGGAAAGACGGATTGGTCATTCTCTGTTGTTAATATTGGTCCGGCTCCCGTTAAAATCTTTTTAAGAGTGGATGAAGAAAAAGAATATAATCTGAAAAAATTCATATTTAGTGAAAATGAAATGAAAACTGATGCGAAAGGATTTCCAGTCCATTTAGAATCTTTTTCGGCGGATCTTGGCAAAGGTTTCGAATTTGAAATTCCTTCCAGTGCTGTTTTGATCTTTACAAGCATGTAGTTAATCAGGTTTTTTTCAAAGCGCCAATATAATCCTATGAGCACTGCTTCAGTATTACGGACCAAAAAATATTTTGCAATGAATAAACCTTACGGGGTTTTGTCCCAATTCACTGATCCTGATGGCAGAAGAACAATTAAATCAGTTTATAATTTCCCGGAAGATGTTTATCCCGTCGGCCGGCTCGATATGGACAGCGAAGGCCTGCTGATACTTACTAACGACAAAATGTTGACCGACTACCTTCTTAATCCAAAGTACCGGCATGAGAAAGAATACTTAGTTCAGGTTGAAGGAATTCCTGACAGGGATGCTATTCTAAAACTTGAAAAAGGCGTTGTTATTGAAGGGAAAAAGACTTTGCCGGCCAGGGCTGGACTGATTAACAATCCTGGTTTTGAATCACGTGTACCTCCGATCAGGGTGCGTAAAAATATTCCTGATACATGGATTAGCCTTGTAATTACTGAAGGAAGAAACAGGCAGGTAAGGAAAATGACCGCCGCTGTTGGACACCCTACTCTCAGACTAGTCAGGGTAAGAATAAAGAATCTGACCATTGATGGGATGAGACCGGGGGAAGTTAGAGAACTTACACGTAGAGAAGTAGAGGATCTTAAAAAGTAATTTTTTGTTTTAGGATCGGGGCGAAATTGTCTCCGCCCCCGATTCTTGTTTTACATATCTATAAGTTGAAATTCAGTCCTGCATAAAAAGTTCTGCCCGGTGTACCGTAGTACAAAACCTCTTCGTATTCCTTGTCTAATAAATTCTCCAATCTTCCTGTAATTATCAGAAAATCCGTTATCCTGTATGATGCTGCGAGATTAACAAGAAAATAATCCGGCATCGTTATTCGCCTGGATAGGAATCCTGAAAAATCCTTATCGTCTCTTTGTCCGGAATACCGGAAAGTTGAAATCAGGTTAAACTCTTCATTCACCCTGTAATTTAAATTGACCGAGAACTGATGTTTGGGCCGTCTTAACAACTGTTTGTAAAAATCCTCGCTTCCCTCAAAAAGATCTCTGGTTTCTGTAAAAGTATAATTCGCTGCAGCAGAAAAATTTCCGCTGTTTCTCAATTCAAAATTGAATTCTAATCCTTTTGAAGAAGCTCTGGCAATATTTATTGTTCTGAAGTTTGAATCGAAGCCGAACAGATTGTCAATCAGTAAATCAAAGTAGGTTATGCCGAATACAATTTTATCATTATTGAAATATTTATCGAAACCGAAATCGAATCCTCTGCTCTTTTCCGGTTTAAGATCCGGATTCCCGAA
>CAZHHG010000105.1:6531-7941 GCA_964532065.1 uncultured Melioribacter sp. | reverse complement strand
AAACTGATTCATAACAGATTCAGAGATAGAATAGTTTTCAAGAAAAGATTTTAAGGTGTATTTCCCCTTGATATCTTTTCCATTGTTATCAAGATACTTCCTTATAAACTGGTAATATGCATTGTTCCTTCTAAGTTCCATAGAGTAGGAAGTTTCCATCCCGGGTAGTACTGAATAATCCGGAGAAATTCCGCCGCCTCCGAATACTATTCTACCCTTCTTGGTTCTAAATTCTGGCCGCAATGAATCGGCCTTTTCCTTATTGTAATTTGAATCAGCAATTTCTGAATCTCTATGCATTAATTCAGAATAGTATTTTTCTTTATCCGAGTACTCGCGTTGTATAGCTCTGCCTGAAGGAGTTAAATACTTGGCAATCGTAATTCTTACGGCTGAATTATCATCCAGAAGAATAGGTTTTTGAACAAGTCCTTTACCGAATGTTGTTTCTCCGATAATCAAACCTCTATCCCAATCCTGAACAGCGCCGGCAACAATTTCACTAGCTGAAGCGCTCCCCCTGTTAACCAGAATAATTAGAGGTAGTTTTTCATAGGGATATGATTTACTTGCACGATATTCCTCGTTGAAACGATCGATCCGGCCTTTATTTGTTACAATTATTTTATCACCATCAATAAAAAAATCCGAAATATTTACCGCCTGATCCTCGTATCCTCCCGGATTATTGCGAAGATCGAGAATCAATGCCTTCATTCCTGAATCATTTAAGGTTGTGAGAGCCTGGGATATTTCATCTGTAGAAGTTTCGGAGAATCGCGTAAGGTTAATATACCCGATTGTTTCATTATACATCATCGAAATATCAACTGAATAAAGATTTATCCTGTCTCGCGTTATATTATAATCTACGAGTTTTGAATGGCCGGGGCTTTGAATGGAAACATCGACGGTAGTCCCTTTTTTACCGCGCAATTTTTTGATGACATCATTATTGGAAAGACCCACTGCGCTGGTTCCGTCGATCTTAATTATCCTGTCGCCGGATTGAATACCAACCGATTCACTCGGACCGCCGGTTATTGCAGAAACGACTACAATAGTATCTTTTATGATTTGAAACTCTATACCTATTCCCTCAAAATTTCCTCTGAATTGTTCTTCAGAAGCTTCCTGTTCAACAGGCGGTATATACACTGTGTGAGGATCCAGACTATCGAACATTCCCTTGATGGCATCCTCAACCAGTTTTGAGCTTGTTACAGAATCGATATGGAGGTTTTCAGTATACCTGAGTACATCACTGAATTTCTTAACATCCTTACTGGAACCTGAAATAAAGATGAAGTCATTCAGTTTTACACCTCCGTAGAGTCCGATCAGAAGAATAATCGCATAAACCGGTATTTGTTTAATATACTGTTTCATTAGTTTACTTCTGAGGTTTCA
>CAZHHG010000105.1:0-6521 GCA_964532065.1 uncultured Melioribacter sp. | reverse complement strand
AAAAGAATTACGTCGCGAATTGAAGATTGATCCGTAAGAAGCATAACAAGTCTGTCGATCCCAACACCGAGACCGGCAGTTGGAGGCATACCGAATTCTAATGCTCTTACAAAATCCTCATCAATCTGGTGAGCCTCATCGTCTCCTTCCTCCCTCATTCTGCCCTGGTCTTCGAAACGGTTTTTCTGATCGATCGGATCATTCAGTTCGCTGAAGGCATTGCATATCTCTCTACCAAGTACAAATCCTTCAAATCTTTCTACCAATCCATCTCTTGTCCTGTGCTTTTTGGCAAGAGGAGAAAGTTCAACAGGATAGTCTGTAATGAATGTCGGCTGTATCAATTTCGGTTGAACAGTGACTTCAAAAAGTTCATCAATCAATTTTCCCTTGCTCTCGCCCCCTTTTATTTCAACACCTCTGGATTTAAGTGCTTTAACAAGCTCGTCGTAAGTAGCGCTTATTACATCAATTCCGGAGATCTTTTTAATCTCATCTACCATTGATATTCTCTGCCATGGAGCAGTAAAGTTGATTTTGTTCCCTTCAATTTCGAATTCGAGAGTACCGAAAACATTTCGGCAGACATTTGCCACCATCTCTTCAACAAACGACATCATCCAGAAATAATCTTTATATGCAACATACAGCTCGAGCATTGTGAATTCCGGATTATGTGTACGGTCCATTCCTTCGTTCCGGAAATCCTTCGATATTTCATATACACCGTCGAATCCTCCTACTATTAAACGCTTAAGGTAGAGTTCATCGGCAATCCTGAGGTAAAGGTCTACATCAAGAGCATTGTGGTGGGTTACGAAAGGACGGGCTGTAGCACCGCCGTAAAGAGGCTGAAGAATCGGTGTCTCAACTTCTATAAGTCCCTTTTCATCAAGATACTTTCTAATCTCAGTAACAATTTTTGAACGGGCAATAAATACTTTCTTTACGTCCGGATTAACAATCAGGTCAACGTAGCGCTGGCGGTATCTAAGTTCCTTATCGGCAAATTGATCGTAAACTATTTTATTTCCATTCTCATCCAGAGCTTCTTTAGCAATTGGAATAGGAAGCAGAGACTTTGCAAGTAATTGATATGAGCGGGCATGTACAGAGATCTCGCCTGTTTTAGTTTTAAATACGTATCCATTAACACCAATAATATCTCCGATATCCAGAAGCTTAAAAATATCGTAAACCTCTCCGATGTCGTCTTTTTTCATATAGATCTGAATTCTTCCTTCTTTATCCTGAATATGAGCGAAAGAGGCCTTACCCATTCTTCTTATTGCCATTATTCTGCCGGCAATCTTAACATCCTTATTCTCAAGAAGATCAAAATTATTCTTTATGTTCGTTGAATAATTATCCACGTCATAACTGTATGCAAAAGGCATTATCCCTTTTTCAACCAGTTCCTTAAGCTCCTCGTGCCTTCTTTGAACTAATGAATTATATTCCTGTTCCGGATTAACTAATTCCAAATTTTCCTCCGATTAATTTCTTGTAAAATTTACAAGTCGGTTGCAGACATTGTCCATTATATAGTTTATTAAACTGGGCGAAACTAAAAAATTATTTACAATAATTGAAAATGCAAAAGTTTCTCCACCGGTAGTCTTAAGGTAACCTGACAGAGATGAAATATTCTCATTGAAACCGGCTTTCGCCCTAACATTATTTTCAGCAGATGTTCTCTTCATCCTTTCGGCAATCGTTCCGTCAACACCTCCAATTGGCAGCGAATCGTAGAACGGTTCGAATTCCCCGGAACTGTAGATGTAGGTTAAAAGATTAATTATCTGCCGGGGCGATACTAAATTAAGCCGGGATAAACCGGAACCGTCAACCATAACCATATTTTCAGGATTAACACCCATAGAGTAGAAAAGTTCTTTACATGCTTTAACGCCGTTTTCCGTGGTACCAAAATTATATGCTTCGTAACCAATCGTCTTCAATATCTGTTCCGCGTAAAAATTATTACTGTTCTTATTAAGTTCTTTTATTATCATATGCATGGGTACTGATTCATGCAGAATAAGCGGCGATAGATTTTCAGATAAAATAATTTTTTGTGAGGTAGTAATGCTGCCGCTCTTCCCTCTAACGGAGATTCCCTTCTGTTCGCATACTTCTTTAAATACGGTAAGGAAAAACATTGTAGGGTCAGAAATCGAGATATGCTCAATAACAGGTTTCGAATCCTTTGCAATACTTCCGGAAACGCTTATAACGTTAGTTCCTCTTAATTTGGAAACAGAAATAGTATTTACCGAATTATTATTTGAAGTAATTACTTTTTTGATAAGGGATGCATATCCCGTATTCGGTATTACTTCTATATTTGCGGGAAAACCGGTTTCGGAAGGTTTTATGACGACTGTAATTGTATTATCATTAAAACTGAGAGCTCCTGACGGAGCTGCAAACCAGGCGGATTCATTATCCCACGACCATCCACGACCTAGTCCGTGATTGTCGAACAGTGCGTCATCTCCTAATATATCGCCGGTTACTTCTCTGATTCCGAGAGAGATTAAACTATCGGCCCACGATTCGAATACACCTGTTATACTACCGCTAAAAAAACGATTTGAGATTGTTGGATCGCCGGATCCTTGAATAATCAAGTCCCCTTCTAACCGGTTGTTTTTGATTTCACCATTAGCATATAATCCTGTCTGGTAAACATAATTTGGCCCGAGCAGAAAAAGTGCTGCGGTTGATGTAAATAATTTAATATTAGAAGCAGGATTGAAAAGTTTATCAGAATTCCTTTTGTAAATAACCTCTCCCGTTTTAAGAGACTTAATCAGAACACCCCAGAAGGCGTTACTGACATTCGGGTCGTTGAATGTATCATCAAGCTGTTCCCGGAGCTCTTCTAGTGGATTGTGAAGGACCTGCTTCTTAACTGAAACGGTATCTTTAACCTGTCCGGTCACATTATAAAAAAGGAATGAAGAAAGGAGAAGACTATTGATTATATGTCTTATATACTTTTTCAATTTCACTTAGATCCAATTTTCTATAGCTGCCTGTCGGCATTTCCTTAACGTTAAAAATTCCGTAGGAAATCCTTTCAAGACTTGTAACCCGGTAACCGATAATTTCGAACATTCTTTTGACAAAATGATTTCTGCCTTCGGTAGCGGTAACATAAACCTTTTCCAGAATATTTTTCTTTACATACTGAATTTCATCGAACCGGCTTTTTCTTCCATCCATAAAGATCCCCTTCAATAATTTTATGCGATCCTCTTCCATCAGTTTCTTATTCAATGATGCTTTATATATCCTGGGTATTTTATTTTTAGGATGCGTAAGAAAATTTGTAAAATCACCGTCATTGGTAAGAATCAATACACCGGTAGTATCGTAATCCAGCCTGCCAACCGGATAGATCTTCTGATTTGTTTTAATAAGATCGGTAACTTTTCTCCTTCCTTTTTCGTCATCAGTAGTAGTAACATATCCACGGGGTTTATTAAGCAGGAAATAGACTTTTTTCTTTGGCTTTATTTTTTCTCCGTCGAGAGCAACTATATCCTTTTCCTCGTCGATAATGGAAGCCAGTTCGGTAACAATTTTACCATTAACAGAAACCCTGGCCTCTTTTATATACTCTTCGGATTTTCTGCGGGATGCAATTCCGCACTCGGAAAGAAATTTATTCAGACGTACTTTCATCTTCGGCTTCTATCTCAGGTTCAGATTCTTGTTCGGATTCGGTGCTATTATCCGTTTCATTTTCTATTGTCTCTTCTATTCCGCTCATCATAATTCTTCTCTTCTGTTCGAGGAAATCTTCATCCTTCATAATTTCTTCAATCTCCCTCGGTTTTGGCAGGTCGGTAATGTTTCTTAAACCGAAATACTTTAGAAATTCGTCGGTAGTTATATAAAGAAGAGGTCTTCCTACGGTATCGGCGCGTCCCTGAATTGTGATCAGGTTTTTTTCTAGAAGAGTATTTATTGTATAATCGGAATTAACGCCGCGAATCGATTCGAGCTCAGGTTTTGTTAAAGGTTGTTTATATGCTATTATGGCTAGGGTCTCAAGGGCAGCCTGGCTTAATCTTCTCTTGCTCTTCTCTGTGGACAGGTAGCCGACGTATTTCGCGTGGTCCGGTTTAGTAGCATGGATATAACCATTGGCAATTTTAAGAATTGTAAACGCGTTACCGCCCTGAGAATATTTTTCATTCAATTCATCTACAGTTTTTTCAACATCTTCGTCAGTCACGGTTATATCGTTGCCGTCAATCGCTTTTATCGCCGTAATAATCTCGTTGCTGGAGATCGGGTCATCCGCTGCGAATATTAATGCTTCTACTACAGATATGTAGAGACTATCCATTTGCCAATCCGTAAATGATAAAATCGTTTAATGACTTTGATTCCCGAAGACCAATTTTACCCGCTTTAACCATTTCGAGCATTGCAATGAAAGTGACGACAATTTTAATCTTATTTGCAAGATCTTTCATCAATTCAATAAAACTGAGTTGTTTTCCGCCGTCAAGTTTATTGGCTATATAATCCATCTGCTCGTCTATTGTAACATTCCATTTTTTAATTTGATGAACGGGTTCAGCGGGGCGTTCGGCTATCGCTTTTTTAAATGCTTTAATCAGATCGTAAAGCGTCACATTTTTTAAGAGAATATTAAAATCATGTGGCGTCTCCTTTTCATCGAGTTCAAAATTTCCTCTGAACTGGTAATTCCTCATATTCGATTCGAGGTAAATGAATTCCTCGGACATCTCCTTATAACGTTTATATTCAAGAAGGGCTTTTACAAGCTCAGCCCGTGGGTCTACCTCATCCCCTTTTTCGTCAATTTCCTTAGGCAGGAGCATTTTAACTTTTATCTGCATTAATGTTGCTGCCATCAGTATAAAATCACCAGCTACTTCAAGGTCCAGCTGCTCCAGCAATCGAAGATATTCAATAAAATCCTTCGTGATTTTAGAAATAGGAATGTCATAGATATCTAGCTCATCTCGTTTAATAAAAAATAGGAGCAAGTCAAGAGGTCCTTCAAAATGCTGAAGTTTAATCTTATACATCGATTATCCCAGTTTCATCCTGATATGCACTTCATTCATAGTTTCAACGGCAATTCTTTTCGCTTTGGCTTCACCGTCATGTAAAATATCTAAAACTTTATTTAAGTCGTTTTCGTAACTCTTTCTTTTTTGGAGAATTGGGTAAAGAATTGAATTTATTTTTGAAGCACATTTCATCTTACAGCTAACACAACCTAAAGCACCGCTCCGGCAATCAGTTTCAATTTCATTTGTCTCTTCGGGATTGAATTTCTTATGATATGTAAAGACAAGACAAATTTCCGGCCGGCCGGGATCATTCTTTCTTACCTTCAATGGATCAGTTACAGCTTTTCTCAATTTCTGAATTACTGTATCGGAATCATCTGATAAGAAAATCGTGTTCCCTAGCGATTTACTCATTCTTTTACCATCAAGGCCGGGCAGCCTGGCAAATTGTGTGATTTTACCATCAGGTTCGGGAAATACGGGAGCTTCCGGAGCATATTGCTGATTAAAACGGCGGGCAATCTCTCTTGTAATTTCTATATGCGGTAATTGATCTTCACCTACAGGTACTACTTCCCCTTTGTAAAGTAGAATATCGACTGCCTGAAGCACCGGATATCCCAAGTGTCCGAATACTAGGTTCTCAATATTAAGGTCTCTAACCTGCTCTTTAAGTGTAGGATTCCTTTCAAGACGCGCCTTTGTTATCAACATCGAAAAGATAAGGAATAATTCAGTGTGTTCCTTAATCTGAGACTGCCGAAAGATAGGAGCTTTTTCGGGATCCAATCCGGCTGAGAGCCAGTCGATTACCATCTCAATTGTATTATTATATATCTCATCAGTCGATAAATCTGTAGTTAATACATGATAATCTGCCACGAGGTGGTAACTTTCATATTGATCCTGCAATTCGATCCAGTTTTCAAGGGCTCCTACATAATTACCGAGGTGTAACCTGCCTGTAGGCCTCATTCCGCTTAAAATTCGCTTTTTAGACATGATATTGAGAATATTTGTTTTGGGAAAATTGAACGGACAAAAATAATGAAAAAAAAGGAGAATTACGCTTTAATGAAAAAGATATGGTTTCCAGGTTTCGTCCATCCTTCCTGCCGAGTTCTTGATGAACATGATATGATTAGGAGTATAAGGTCTTATCCTAAGTTGCAGATTTGCTTCGTCAGGGGTTCTATCACCTTTCCTGTTATTACATGGAAGGCAAGCTGCTACAAGATTATCCCAGCTCTCATCGCCTCCTTTCGATTTTGGTATTACATGGTCTATTGTTAAAGGGAGATCTCCCCGACCGCAATAAGCACAGCGGTGGCCATCTCTTTTTAAAATATTTCTGCGGGTTAAAATTATTTTTTTATAAGGAACTCTTATAAAATCATTTAAACGGACAACAGTCGGCCATGGGAATGAATTTTTTACAGAGTGAATTTTTTTGCGTTG
>CAZHHG010000104.1:1080-8114 GCA_964532065.1 uncultured Melioribacter sp. | reverse complement strand
ACAGAACCAGCGAAGAATTAAAACTTATTATTAGTTTAATCAAGATCTGGTTTAATGATGCTGTTAAAAACCAGTTTGATTTTGATAATTACTACTATATCGAGTTTCAGGATACTTTCAAAAAGTTTAACGATCGATATGGGAAATCTGACCTTGAATCTTTAATCGATCGACTCACTTTATTAGAAGAATCATGTGACCGTAATCTAAACTTGAATGTATTAGCTCTTAATCTTATATTTGAATTAAGCGGTTTGAAAATAAGGAAGTAAAAGGTGTACCATATAGATTTGTCCTTCCTCAAAAATCATTCGGTAAGTTCCGCCGAGGAACCATCCGAAGTGAAGTCATCAAATAACTTGTATGAATCTTTAATTGTTGGAAAAATCAATCAGCATTTATGCAATAAGAGTGGTTGTTTCTTCTGCTATTCGGAAATTGAGCAGACGATTCCGATTGATGAGAGAATTATAGCCGAAGTTGAGTGTAATGGACTTCTGAATTGTAACTACTGCCTGATTCAACCCGAACTGAATAACCAGATATTTCCTGAAGATTTTGTGATTGTTAAGAATGAGGACTCATTTGAGATTGCTCAGATTAAACTGATTGGTGAAATAGTTCGACTTAAAAGACACTCGCAGGCCCTTTACGGAGAGGATTTACCACTGGTTGTTAGAAAAGCTACATCTGAAGATCTGGACCGTATAAGGAAAAATCTTCATGACGAAGAAAGAGCCGTTCCTTTTTTCCGTTCTGCAATTAGCAAATTCAATCTCAACATGAAACTTGTTGACATTCACTTTCAATTTGACCGTAAAAAGTTATTCTTTTTCTACACTGCTGATGGGCGTATCGATTTCCGGGAGCTTGCTAAGGAACTGGCATCTGAATTTAAAACCCGAATTGAATTAAGACAGATTGGAGTTCGGGATGAGGCTAAGAGAATTGGTGGGGTAGGAACTTGCGGTAGGGAATACTGCTGTAATTCCTTTTTATCGAGTTTTCGACGAATAACAACGCACCTTGCTACCGATCAGAATCTTTTATCAAGTATGGGTAAACTTAGCGGACCATGTAACAAATTGAAGTGCTGCCTTTCTTTTGAAATAGAATAATTCCGGGATCACACTACATATGCTCCGGATTATTGTTCATACTTTTGATCTCTTTATAGTATATTTTTCAATTCAAATAAGAGGTAAATAAATGGAATTTAAGAAGATTGCTGTAGTTGGATCTGGAACTATGGGTAATGGAATAGCTCACGTATTTGCAATGAATAAATTTGAAGTGTATCTCGTGGACATAAATCAGAATTTACTTGATAGAGCTATCTCTGTTATTTCAAATAATTTAGAGAGAATGCTTAAAAAGGAATTAATCACAGAAGATTATAAACTATCGACATTGAAAGCTATTCAGCCTATTGTTGGTCATCAAAATATACCCAAAGATGTGGACTTAGTTATTGAAGCTATTTATGAGAATAAAGATGCTAAAGTAAAACTTTTTAGCGAATTAGAAAAGATTATTCAAAGTAGTTCAATATTTGCTTCCAACACATCTTCAATATCAATAACCGAAATTGCTTCGGTTTCCAGGCCTGAACAATTCATCGGTATGCATTTTATGAATCCTGTTCCTGTTATGAAATTAGTCGAAATTATTCGAGGTTATTCAACCAGCAAGCCAACATTTGATGCTATTAAGGAATTAACGAATAAGATCGGAAAAGTCCCAGTAGAAGTGAATGATTATCCCGGATTTATATCGAATCGTATTTTAATGCCGATGATAAACGAAGCTATTTTTGCTCTATATGAAGGGGTTGCACGTGAAGAGGAAATCGACAATGTTATGAAATTAGGAATGAACCATCCAATGGGACCTTTAACTCTTGCAGATTTTATCGGACTTGATGTTTGTCTGGACATAATGAACGTGCTATACAATGGTTTTAACGATCCCAAATATAGGCCTTGTCCATTACTGAAAAAGATGGTAGCAGCTGGTAAACTGGGCCGGAAAAGCGGTCAGGGATTTTACAAATACTGAGTCAATCTTACATAATGTATATTATGTAAACTATTTATACTCCGCTGAAAGTTAAGTATAAGTAGAGTATTATAACGAAGATAATAATTATAAAAAGGCTACTCCTCTTCCTCTTTGCTTTTCTTTTAACGTTCCTGAAACCGAGTTGTCTTTTTCGCTTTTCCTCCTGATCCTTCTCCGGATCATAATACCGGGGCTGATAATCGAATGATTTTGGCTTTGGTTTTCGAATGAACATTACTTAATTACTCCTTAAAAAGGGCTTCAACAAAAATTTGGGGGTCAAATGTTTGCAAATCATCTATTCCTTCGCCAACTCCAATATATTTCACAGGTATTTTAAGCTCTGAGCAAATATTAAGAACAATTCCTCCTTTTGCTGTTCCGTCCAGTTTGGTTAAAACTATTCCGGTGATATTACTATATTTATTAAATTCTTTACACTGTAACAATCCATTTTGTCCGGAGTTTCCGTCCAGAACCAATAAGATTTCATCCGGAGCATGTGGCAATAAATTTTTAATAACTTTATCGATTTTCCCGAGTTGATCCATTAAATTCTTATGAGTATGTAGCCTTCCAGCAGTATCAATAATAACAATATCAGTTTCGTTATTTTTCGCGGCATTTAAGGCATCAAAAACTACTGCAGAAGGATCTTTTGATTGGGTATTAAACACAGGTACTCCTACCCTTCCAGCCCATAACTCCAGCTGCTCATTTGCAGCGGCACGGAAAGTATCCGCAGATGCAATCAGGACACTGAAGCCCGAAGTTTTAAATATTTTAGACAACTTTGCAATTGAAGTTGTTTTTCCAGAACCATTCACACCAATAACTAGTATTACATAGGGTCTTTTAGCTGTCTGAATTTCTGCCGAAGAATTGCCGCAATTACCGATTGTCTGAATCAACACTGATTTTAACAACTCTTTTATTCCAGCAACAGAACGGTCCTCTTGATTACGGGCTAATACTCTAATTTTTTCTATAACTGTTTCAGTAATCTGGTAGCCGATATCTGCAGATAATAGTATTTCTTCGAGTTCACTAATTGTTTCCTCGTCGAAACGCGCTTTACCTGTAATAGTCTCTGAAATTTTATTAATTAAATTGGAACGGGTTTTACTTAGGCTTTGCTTTAATTTATCAAAACTAATGTTCTTTAGAAGGTTCATGTTTTCCCCATTTAATGGCCTCATAACCTCTGAGACCATAACCAATAACAGAAAGTATACTCATAATAATACTGAGGTAAAAAAAGGAATGATATATAAAATTAATTCTCGACACTCCCGAAATTGTAATAATGATGAATATACCAATCGTAATTACAGTAATTTTTCCTAATAGATTTGAAGGAAGAACTTTTCCTATCTTCTTACTAACCCAGATTCCTCCAAAGAATATAATTATATCCCTTCCAACTATGATCCAGAAATAGATGTCGATTATTTCACCGCTAAGGTACAATTGTGTAACAATAAGAATGACAAGCGCTTTATCGGCAAGCGGATCAATTATCTTACCGAATTCCGATATTTTATTTTGTAACCGTGCGATATAACCATCAGCAATATCGCTAAGTGCAGCAATAAAAATTAGTGCCAGAATATAATAACGGATTGTGAAATCACTATGAATTTCCTTTAAAAGGAAATAAAACGGAATAGCTAAAAGAAGGCGGAAGAAACTTATATAGTTTGGTAAAGTATTAATATCTTTTACTGATTGTAGTAAGACGGAAGACATTTATTCAATCCTTTTAATCATAAATTTCTTTATTTATCCCTTCATCGACCTTTACCGGATAAATACCAGAAAAACATGCAGTGCAAAAATTGCTTGGATCGTGGTCTACCATTGCTTCGAGCATTTCGTTGATTGTTAAATATTCAAGACTGTCCACGTCAAGATATTCTCTAATTTTTTCTATATCACTGTCAAATTTATTTGCGATCAATTCTTCCCTGCTGGGAAAATCCATTCCGTAATAACAAGGATTCTTAACGGGCGGCGAGGAGATTCTTAAATGAATCGATTTCGGATTGGCTTCCCGAAGAAGTTTGACTAATTGTTTAGATGTAGTTCCTCTAACAATCGAATCGTCAATCAGTACAAGTGTTTTATTCTCAAGCACTCCTTTTACAGTGTTAAACTTAATTCTTACACCTACTTCTCTTTCTCTCTGACCCGGCAGAATAAATGTTCTTCCGATGTAATGTGACCTGATTAATCCAATATCGAGCCTTGATGGAATACCCTGTTTTAATAACTGCGACTGATAGCCAATTGCAGCCGTATTAGAACTATCCGGTACACTGATTACAATTACTTTATCGCCATCCTTATCAACAACCGGGTGTTTCTCCGCCAGAACTTTACCCAGTTTTCTTCTCATTTTATCAACATTTGCACCGAAAACCTTGCTATCGGGACGTGAGAAATATATAAATTCAAAAATGCAGTGTTTCGTTTCAGCTTTAGAATCAGTGATTTTAAAAGATTTTAAGGAATCATCTTTAATTGTATCCTCATCGATTACAACTAACTCACCAGGATTAATATCCCGAATATACTTTGCAGAATTTATATCAAGAGCGCAGGATTCTGAAGCAACAATATAAGTATGGTTAACTTTTCCAATACATAGCGGTTTAAATCCGTTTGGATCCCTGGCTGCAATCAGCTTATCGTCGGTTAAAATTACAATACTGTAGGCGCCTTGAACCTGTTTAAGAGCATCAATTATCTGATCGATTTGATTATCTAACTTACTTTTTGCGATGAGGTGGAGAATTAATTCGGAATCACTTGTTGTTTGAAATATGGATCCTTCATTTACGAGGCGTTCTCTTATCTCTCTTGCGTTTGTCAAATTGCCATTATGAGCAATTGCCAAGTGTCCTAACCGGTAGTTTACAACAAAGGGTTGAATATTCTTCTCTGAATCAGCTGAACCCGTTGTAGAATAACGGTTGTGTCCAATAGCTGAAGTTCCGGGAAGATCTCTTTCGAAAAGATCCTGTGAGTTGAAAACTTCTGAAACAAGCCCGAATCTTTTATGAAGATTAAAGACTTTTTTCCCGTCAGGATTTGTTGATGCGGTTACAATACCGGTTGCTTCCTGACCACGGTGCTGGAGGGTATGTAAGCCATAATAAGTATTTACAGCAGCTTCTTTGGAACCAATAATTCCAAAGATTCCACAATATGATTTCGGTTTATCAGGCATTTAACTTTGTAAAATTTGGGACACAATATAAAACATGAAAGGCACATATCAAATGTGCCTTTCACCTGAGTCGGAACGGCGGGATTTGAACCCGCGACCCCTTGAACCCCATTCAAGTACGCTACCGGGCTGCGCTACGTTCCGTTATATGAATGACTGGATTTGTGTAAGAATATTTTTTATTTCCTCGAGATCTTTTTTTAAGGATCTCGGACTAATCAAAGATGGCTTATCTTGCTTTGCTTCTGCATTCGTTACTTGCAACGGTAATTCTGAAGAAAAGTCCTCCAAAATTTTTTTTGCTCCTTCAATAGTGTACTTCTCTTCTCTTAATAGTCTTTTTATTTGTAAAATTAATTTAATATCCTTATTCGTATAAATTCTATTCCCTGCTCTGTTCTTTCCCGGTTTTAACTGTTCAAATTCTGTTTCCCAGTATCTTAGAATATATTGCTCTAGTCCAGTAAGTCTGCTTACTTCGCTAATTGAATAGTATAACTTTTTTAATCCAAAGTCTTTCATAGCATTACCTTATTACTTACTTGAGGCAAAATAAATTAATCCTGGTAAAATATCAAGGATCTCAAGTATCAGGAAAAAACTTTATTTGTATTTCAGAGTCTCTTTGGCAATAATTTGTTAAGAATGTATAGAGCGGCCATATAACTTTGCTGCTTAAATCCGGAGATATAACCATCGCATACAGATGCAGTTATCGAAAATCTCCTAAAATCCTCGCGTGAAGAAATATTAGATAAATGAACCTCGATTTTAGGGATATTACATATCTCCAGGGCATCTCTTAAAGCGACACTGGTATGGGAATACCCACCTGGATTAATAATTAATGCGTCATAAGAATCCGGAGCACTCTGTACCAAACTGATTATCTCGGCTTCAGAATTGCTTTGGAAGAAATCAATTGTAATTTCGGGGAATTCTTTTACTAAAAGAGAACGAATTTCAGTGAGATCGTGTTCGCCGTAAGAGTTAGAATTACGACGTTTAATTAAATTTAGATTAGGTCCGTTAATTACTATTATTTTCATGTGTTATCATTAAGTTCGTCAATAATTTCTCTAAGTTTTGGCGGGAGATAAATATCTTCCACACCTAATTCTTTAAGTGCAGACGTTAAGGTTATTACTTTCCGTTGGAGATTAGATAATTTATTTATAACGATGATTTTGTCTTCCTTCATTATACAGTAACCGCCTTTAAAATCTCCCCTTTCGAAACGTACTTTTGCTCCCATCTGACTTGCGAGATCTCTTAAATCCTGAAGAATATTTTCAAATTCCTTCTCTTTAATTTTCATTGGATTTTCTAAGCGGTCTAAAAACAAACAGAAAGATTATTCCTATATATGAAAATATTTCTATTAATGAGAAACTGCTAAAAACCTGCATCCTCTCCTTAATCATTCCTATAAGTATTTCAGAAGAAATAGTTTCATAATAAATACCATTAAAGATTTTGTAATCCTTAAATAATAAAAAGAACTCAAAAGGTGCTGTAATTATAATTACCAATGATACAATAAATAGCCACCCTTCCTTCTTGAATTCGATTTTATTTGTCAGGGAGAATATTAAGAAACTTAAAATAAATGCTGGAAAAGTAATTATATTAAATAAAATGATTGGTGAAATTGTTATAAATACTATTTTAAGATTATCAAAGTTATATAGCGGTCTAAGTGATAAATTCTCCGGTTCAAAAAATTGATAAATAACTAGCT
>CAZHHG010000104.1:0-1070 GCA_964532065.1 uncultured Melioribacter sp. | reverse complement strand
CACCGAGCCAGAGAGAAAACGCGAGAGCAGAAAGAAATAAAAAGAATTTCGAAATTTTACTTAAGTTTTTCATAAACCCTGAAGATTTTTGTCAAAAAATATAAAAAATAAATGAATCTTGCTTCCATTGATATTGGATCTAATACAATTTTGCTACTTATTGCTAAATACAATCCGGATACTGAAAAGCTCACTCCTATACTCAATTGTTATGAAGCACCCAGAATCTCAGCTCAACTAACTAAGACAAACATGATTTCATCAGATAAAATCGATCTTATGATGAGTATTTTGGAAAAATATAAATTGTTAATCGAAGAAAATCAGGTCGAAAAAACCAAAGTTACAGCAACAAAAGCCTTTAGAACAGCAGATAATGGTCATCTCCTAGCTAAATCAATCCATGAGAAATTTAACTGGGAAGTAGATATTCTATCGGGTGACGAAGAAGCGAGATTGTCTTTTCTCGGTTCTATTCCTTTAAACCATCTTTCAAACAAATACTTGGTGATAGACATTGGTGGCGGAAGTACAGAATTGATTTACGGTTCAGAATTATCTATAAGCTTCAGGAAGAGTTATGATTTCGGGGCAGTCTCTTTAACTGAAAAACATCGGCCGAATAATCCACCAACAATTACGGACATTGAAAAAATTAAAGAAACCATAGTAAAAAATGTTGGATATATCAGAAACAATTTTAATAAAACCTTTGAGATGATTTCGGTTGCCGGTACACCCACAACTCTTTCCTGTATTAAACAGGGATTAAAAATTTATTATGAGAATTTAGTGGAAAATTCAATTCTAACGACTCAAGATCTTAGAGGATTGATAGACCTGCTCTGTAAATACAGCAACGATGAGATATTAAATGAGTTTGGCAATGTAGTTGCCGGACGCGAGGATATAATTTTAACAGGTACTGTAATTTTATTAACGTTTGCTGAACTGGCTGGTATAGATACTATAAAAGTAAGTACAAGAGGTTTACGGTACGGAGTCCTGATCGATTACCTTACAAAATTAAGGTCAGAAGAAAGAAACCCAGAATAACTGATAAGACCAAA
>CAZHHG010000103.1:0-8470 GCA_964532065.1 uncultured Melioribacter sp. | reverse complement strand
CGCGAGCGTTGATCATGCCGCACCGATGGATAATGCGAAAGTAACCTGGTCGGATTATATCCGTTCCAAATCCATTACACTTTCTATCTCATGGCCCCTCTTCGAAGGAGGCAGACGCGTTCTCGATTATCAGATCGCTCAGATTAGAACCGATCAGATGAATCTGACAGTAAAGCAGATGGAGTATGCTGTTGATCTTGATATTGAACAGAGCTATTACGGCTACAACGAAGCTTCCAAAAATCTGCAAAGCCTTAAAGATGCTCTCGATCAGTATAAGGAAAGTCTTAGAATTTCGAACCTTCTCTATTCGCAGGGAATGAGCAATCAGCTCGATGTTCTTAACGCTCAGCTGCTTTATACTAAAAGTAAAAGCGATTACCTGCAGGGAATCTTTAATTACAATATTAACCAGCTTGCGCTTCTAAAGTCGGTTGGTTTACTTGATAAAATATGGAAATAATTTTTGAGGATAAAATGAATACTAGAAAATTCTTATTACTCTTTTTTGTTTCGCTCTTAGTAATATCCTGTACTCAGCAGGAGGATACGAGTGTCGAAAAATCCGTTCCTGTTAAAATCTACAAAGTTCAGTCCGAGTCAATTTCAAAGTACATCCGTGTAACGGGGTCAGTTTCGGCCGAAGAGGATGTTATGGTGCTTAGTAAGATTCCTGAAAGGATTGAAAAAATCTATGTTAAACCTGGCCAGAGAGTCAGTAAAAATCAGACACTCGCCGAACAGAAAAACGATATATTGAAACAGGGACTCGATATAGCCGCTGCGGCTCTAAAAACTGCAGAAGCTCATTTTAGAATGACTAATCAGGATTACGAGAGGATGAGCAGACTCTACTCAGAAAAAGCAATCAGCCAGCAGCAGTTCGATCAGATTAAAACCGGAAAGGAAACTGCGGATCAGACTTACAATCAGGCAAAATCGGGTTACGAGCAGGCTAAAGAACATTATGAAAACAGTTTTATTAAAGCACCGTTTGACGGTGTGGTCGCTGCAATTTATGTAGAGGAGAATCAAACGGTTAATATGGGACAGCCCGTTGTGCAGGTCCTTTCCCCGTCGAGAATGAAATCCAAAGTCTACCTTAGCGGAACTGATATTCACTTTGTAAAAACAGGTCAGAGGGTTCTTGTAAAATTACCGACGCTTCCCGGTGTAGATTTTAACGGAGTGGTTGAAAAGATCAATACTGCTATCGATCAGATGTCGAAATCTCTCGAAATTGAAATTAATATCTTATCAAACGATGGAAGAATCAAATCCGGAATGTTCGCCGAATTTATGATTCAAACGGATTCGAGAGAAAATAGTATGGTTGTGCCTGAAACAGCACTGATTCCGCAGACCGAGATAATTATCGATAAACAAACGGGATTACAAAAATTAATTAAGAAATTTTATCTCTTTAAAATTGATAACGGATTGGCAAAGATGGTCGAGGTAAAAACTGGAATTGCAAATAACGGTCAGATCGAAATTACCGGCGGTTTGAATATCGGCGATTCCATAATAGTTGTAGGACAGAATATTGTTAAAGAAGGTCAATCAGTTAACGTAATTGAATAAGGATATTTAATAAAATGCTATTAACAAAATTTTCTCTTAAAAGGCAGATTACACTCTTAATGATTTACGGTGTGATAATCTTTTTCAGTTTCTTCTCTTTTTCTCAATTGAAAATCGATTTCTTCCCCGATATAACATTCCCTTTTGCGGGTGTTATTACAAGTTACGTCGGTGTCAGCCCTGAGGATGTTGAAAATCTGATTTCACGCCCTATTGAAGAAGCTGTCTCTTCCGTTAAAAATATTGAAAAAGTCAGTTCCCAATCCTCTAAAGGAACTTCGATGGTCATGCTTGAATTCAAGTATGGCACGGATATGAATATCGCAGAAAACGATATAAGGAAAAATCTCGATTTTATAAGAGACTTTTTACCCGCCGATGCAACAGAACCGCTGGTATTTGTTTTCGACCCGTCGATGATGCCGATCAGCTATCTTACGATCAGTTCACCTTATCTCGGCCCGGCCGAATTAAGAAAATTATCCGAGGAAAAGATTGAACCTCTGCTCGAAAGAGTTAATGGTGTTGCTTCCGTTCAAACAATGGGCGGGCAGCAGAGACAGATAAACGTAAACATCAATCCGGTTCTTCTGGCTTCGTACAACTTATCTCCGAATGATGTACTTCAGACTGTTCAGTTCGGCAGCGGATTACAGCCGGCAGGTACTATAGAGACAACGAGCAAGATTTATAACCTAAGGGTTATGAGCGAATATTCCTCACTCGACCAGATTAAAAACACTATCATTACTTATCGGAATGGGATACCGGTATACCTTAAAGATGTTGCCATTGTTGAAGATGGTTTCAAAGAGAATACTAATGAAGTAAGATCTGATTACGGCGCAGGTATTATGCTCGTTGTTATGAAGCAGTCCGATGCAAATACCGTTTTAACTAGCCGAAACGTTAATGAGGCAATTCCGGATATTATTTCGAGACTGCCGCAGGGTACAAAAGTATCAGTGATGTGGGATCAATCAGAGTTTATTCTAAAATCAGTTAATAATCTTAAGAATACTGCAATTATTGCATTCGTTCTGGCATTTATCGTAATCTATTTTTTCCTTAGAAATTTCCGCGGCAGCATGATCATGGGTATCTCGATTCCGGTTTCTGTAATTGCAACTTTTGCCGTGATGTTTGCCTCAAATCTTACACTGAATATTATATCGATGGCTGGCCTTGCACTTGCGATCGGTATGCTCGTCGATAACTCCATCGTCGTTCTTGAAAATATATACCGCCACAGGGAAATGGATAAGAACCTTTATGATTCTGCAGACATCGGTACTCAGGAAGTTGGAATGGCTATTACTTCATCAACTTTAACTACCGTAGCAGTGTTTTTACCGGTACTATTTGTCCCGAATATTACCGGACAGTTATTCAAGGATATGGTGCTTACTATTACTTTCAGCTTATTAGTTTCACTTTTAGTTGCTATTACTCTTGTTCCTCTTATGTCGGCAAAAATTCTTCATATTGAGGTTAATAAAAAGGAGAACCGCTTTTCAAGGTTTAAAGATAGAATCGGACAATGGATTTTAGATCTGACAGAAAAATACAGAGTAATACTTCATTGGTCGCTCAACCATAAGAAAACGGTAATGTTCTCGGTTACGGGATTATTGATTCTTTCAATTGGACTCGCAACTTTACTTGGAGGGGAATTTCTTCCTAAGTCGGACCAGGGATTGATAAATGTAATTCTTGAATCACCATCCGGAACACCAATTGAGCAGACAAGAGTTTATGCGTATGAAATAGAGAATATTATAAAGGAAGTTGTTGCAAAAGATGATTTTGAATCAGTGTCGATTTTTTATGGTGAGAGGGAAGGAATCGGTGCGTTTGGAACTACATCGAGTACGATTGAATTATTTTTGAAACTGAAACCGCGCAGTATAAGGCAGAAATCACAATTTGAAATTCAGGACAGCTTAAGGAAAAAATTTGACCGGCTTCCTGGAGTGACTTATATATTTCAGGAGGGTGGGGCTTTTACTACTGAGAAGGATATCGAAGTAAAAGTTATAGGATTTGATGTAGCTGGCGCAAAGGCGATTGCGAATGAGTTTAAGTCGAAAATGGAAAAGGTTGAGGGTCTGGTCGATATTTCCCTCAATACAAAAGAAACAACACCTGAACTTCAGGTCCATTTGAATAAGGACCTTCTCAATTTCTACAACCTATCGACTGTTCAGGTAGCTGGAAATATTTCAACGGCAATTCAGGGAAAGGTGGCATCTCAATACCGGGAGCAGGGTGATGAATATGACGTTTATGTTCGGTTTGATAAAGAATTCAGGAATAAAAAGGAATCGCTCGAACAACTTGAACTTGCTTTACCTGCCGGGGGTAGAATAAAATTGAAGGATGTCGCAAATATTACCGAGGAACAATCGAGTCCAACTATTTTCCGCGAAAATCAGAGCCGTTACGTTTCTGTTGGCTGCGGATTATCCGGTATCGATCTGTCGGCTGCTGTTGACCGGATTGAAAGAATAATTGAAGAAACTCCTGTCCCTTCAGAATACCAGGTTCTAATAGGTGGAACTGCTGAAGATCAGCAGGAGGCGTTCTTCTATTTAGCCCTTGCGTTCCTTGCTGCGGTTATTCTTGTCTACATGATAATGGCATCGCAGTTTGAATCTCTGGTAGACCCTCTGATTATTATGTTTACTGTTCCGCTTTCAATTATTGGTGTAGTAGTCTTTCTGGCAATTACAGGTACTACTTTCAGCGTAATGGCACTTGTAGGTGTTGTTATGCTTGTAGGTATTGCTGTAAATAACGGGATTGTTCTTGTCGATTATATTAATCAGCAGCGCAGAAAAGGAATGGAATTACTGGAAGCTGTCGAATTCGGTTGTAAAGCTAGAATGAGACCTGTTCTTATGACTGCTTTAACTACAATCCTGGGTATGGTTCCTCTGGCAATTGAACTTGGTGAGGGTGCTGAAACCTGGTCGCCTCTTGCAAGAGCGGTAATCGGGGGACTTTCGGCGACAACTCTCTTAACTCTTATTGTTATCCCGGTTGTCTATGTGATATTTGAAAATGCCGGAGAAAAAGTGAAAAACTATTTCAGAAAGAGAAAAGAAAGAAAACAGAAATAATAAGCCGATAAACCGTTATGAATAGTCTTAGCTAATCTTAAGATCAGTTAAGACTATTCATTTTTTATCCAATCACTTTGTAAATAGAATCCAGCAATGTCCCGTCAACCCATTTCACAACTGCAACGACCTTATTTCTGTCAATTAATGGTTTAGCTGGAGGGCCGCCGCAAATATCATATACTTCTTTCTGAATCTCTTTAATTGAACGGATCGGTAGATTTGATTTCTTTGTAGCTTCTATAAGATCTTTTCTGCGCGGATTTATTGCAATCCCTCGCTCGGTAACAATAACGTCAATCAGTTCCCCCGGTCCGCATAGTGTTGTTACTTCATCAAGTATAACAGGAATCCTGTCCCTGAAAGATGGAATAGCTAGAATTGTGCATTTAGAGAAGAGGCAATTCTGCCATCCTCCTATTCCGTGCAGCAGATAACCATCGGAATGGGTAACAACATTTGCGTTGAAGTTTATATCAACTTCTGTAGCTCCGAGAATTGCTGCATCAACTATTGACGCGAAATTTCCTTTAGCATGATAATTATAACTGGTAAATGGTGTAGTCATAACATGATTCGCATTATCTCGCATCGAGATAACGGCATCAAGATCGAATGTCTGGCCGTCTAGAATATAATCAGTTAATCCTTCCTTTAGAAGTTCTACAAGGTACTTGGTTGAACCTCCTCTTATAAACCTCGCCTTTACTCCTTTTCTTTTCATAATTTCTTTAAGGAATAGAATTACAGCAAGGTTTATTCCTCCGGCTCCCGCCTGATAAGAAAATCCATCCTTCACAATTCCGGCCGCATCCATAAACTTTGCGACGTATTCTGCAATTAAGAGCCGATCCGGACTCTTTGTCATTTCAGTAGTTCCGCTGACTATTTTTGAAGGATCGCCGAGCGAATCTACTTCCACTACAAAGTCAACGTTATTTCCCTGTATTTGCCAGGGTACGCATGGGAAAGGAACCAGGTTATCTGTAACGACTATCACTTTATCCGCGTATTCGGAATCTGCAAGAGCGAATCCCAGTCCGCCGCATGCCGATTTACCATTCACACCGTTTGCGTTCCCGAACGGATCGGCAGTCGGCGCCGCGATTACCGCAATATCAATATGAACTTCACCGTCCTGAATTGACTGATACCTGCCGCCGTGCGAACGGAGAACACCGGTCCCTTTCATCCTACCTTCACTGGTGAATTTCCCGAGAGGACCGTTCATACTTCCTTCGATGTGATGAATTGTACCATCGATCAGATACCGGAGCAGATGAGAATGACAGGGGAAAGAGGCGGATGGAAACCATCTTAAGTTTTTAACTCCAAGCGAATGTGCGGCATCAAAAATACTATTGGCAATTGTGTCGCCATTCCTGAGATGATGATGTGTTGAAATTGTCATCCCGTCTTTTAATCCAGCTCTCTTCAGTGCCTCTCTTAAATTTTTTACGATCTTATTTCCGTCCTCTGGATAATCTGCACACGATTTTATTGAAGGATTTGATAACCTGCCGTCAGGTTTATGTTTCCCGATACCCTTATAAGGAATCTGCTTACGGCCGTTTACCTCTGTAGGAACAAATCTATCCGCGGAGTTTTTTGTCAGTTTCATCTTTTTATTCAATAGTTTTAAAAATATTTTATTTATGATTCTCAATTACTATCAGCCCAATTGGCATTCAACAAACCAATCGATACTGCCAACTCTATTGTATGCCGGGCCCTTTTAACTACAGGTGCATCAATCATCTTACTGCCAAGAGCAACAACACCCAATCCTTTTTTCTCGGCTTCATTAAATGCCATAATAATTTTCTTTGCCCGTTCTATTTCTTTTTCAGTAGGTGCAAATGCTTCGTGAACAACCTGAACCTGACGGGGATGAATACAACCTTTGCCTTCGAAACCGAGGGCCTTTGCTTCAAGAACGCTTGCTCTTAAACCTTCCATATCATTAACATCCGAGAATACAGTATCAATTGCCTGAACGCCGGCTGCCCTTGCGGCGTTAATAATAGCAGAACGTGCGTAGAAACTTTCCTTACCTTCAATAGTTCTTTCAACTCCCAGATCAGCCGTATAATCTTCCAATCCTACTGCGAGGGCGCAAACCATATCGGATGCCGAAGCAATCTCAAATGCCTTCACAACACCTAATGCGCTTTCAATTATCGGCATAAGAAATATCCCGGAATTTATTCCCCTGCTATTTTTGATCAGATTTATCTCCTCCTCTACATCCAGAACCGTTTGGGCCGATTCGCATTTGGGTATTAAAATAACATGAACATTATGAGGAATAACGAAATGGAGATCATCCAGTCCACGTGGTAGTTGATTAATTCTAACCATCCTTTCAGCACCGTAAAAGTCGACGGCGCATAGAGCATTCCGGACTAGATATTTCGCGGCGTCTTTCTCAGATGGGGCAACGCTGTCCTCAAGGTCTAGAATTATTCCGTCCGATTTATGAAGTCCGGCGTTAGGATAAAACTTCGGCTCGTTACCCGGAAGATATAAACGGCTTCTGCGTAACCGCTCGCGTGATGTCCCGTAAAGATTTCTTTTGTTGAACTCCGGTAGAAATACTTTCTGATCTTCCGGAAAAAGTTTTTTATAAGCTGCTTCGAACCGGGCGGCTATCGTAAATGGAAGTGCTCCATAATCAGTTGTTTTTATTAATGCGTTCTTAAGACCGAAGAAATCGCTCATCGTTATAAGAAGATCATTAATTGTCTCTCCGTACATAGAATCAACTTTACTATGGAGGGTTGATTCAATCCCGCCCGATTTAGTTAATTCTATTTCGATATAGCAATCGGATCTTACTTTATCTCCTAGTTTTCCCGCGCTTGCTCTTTTTAAGTTTTGCATTTATCACCTTTTTAACGGATTGGATTTTTTTCTTTCCCGGTTTCTGCTTCAATACCAGAGCATTCATAAATTTTCCGGCCGGAAAGATTTCGCAGTTAAAGATAATCTCTTTAATCTTCTTTTGCTCTTTGGCATTGAATAATCCGGATGAGAGTGCAATAAATTTATTATCGAGATCCTCCATCGACATCGGTTCACGCGGATCACCCTTAGGATACTCAAGATATTCTGAATACTCTTTTCCGTCATTAGTTCTTATAGTAACTTTTGACGGCTGTTTAGCAGGGAACATTTTCTCGAATTCCAGTGAAGCTTCACCCTTGATTTTATCGATTACATGCCAGATGCGGGGATCTTTCAGCTTTTCATCGCTGAAGGATTGAGTCGTTATTTTATGGTCCACAATAGCCGCTGCAATACAGTACGGGAGTGAATGATCGGCTGTCTCCCTGGATTCCGGCCTGTATTTGTGTGGATCGAAAAGAATATCGCAGGCACGAGCAATTGTTGTTACCGTTACACTCTCAATCTGATCATATTTTATATCATGATTGATAACAGTCTTAAGAGTGGCGGAAATATGAGTATGTGTTAACGCTTCGGTAGGGAATGCCTTCATGCCGCATTCAAGAATTTTCCAGCTTTTACCAAGTCCGCCGATTAGTGCGTCAATATCCCAGCTCCATTCGGATTCACCTTCGCGGCCTTTCATAACAACCGGTTCCGGTTTTTCTTCTTTAGCATTCCAGCCGCCGAAGCAATCCATGAATCCTTCTTTACCCTCGAATACTTTTTCGGTACCCGAATAACCTCTCTGAGCCATCAGAGCAGCGAAAACACCGCTCTGTACTGCCATCGGGTCTACTGTATTCTTCATCATT
>CAZHHG010000102.1:0-8499 GCA_964532065.1 uncultured Melioribacter sp. | reverse complement strand
ACATCAATTGACATCTGAAATACGCCGGGCATCGACCTTACTTCATTTTTAATATTACTGCCCGGAACGATAAAGAGCGGGTAGATGAGATCATTTTTTGTCAGAACTGTTTCGCGAACCATATCGCGCACCAGCGGATTATATCTGAGTCGTCTTAATCTTTTTGTTGGATAAGTTGCCATTTTATACTCCGGGAAAGTTTACAATGCATAATGTAAAATGTATAATTAAAGTTATAGAGTTTGTTTAGATTTTTTGATTATGCTAATCAATAGTTTAATTAATTCAATACAATCATTGGATATGCTAACATATTCATTAATAGAAAGCAAATCAGATTCATTTAGTAATTTAAGCCAATACTAGGTTTCCTGAGATTCTTTTAAAGAAATATTTAATTTATTAATAAAATCTTTTTTTGATGGTGCGCTCTGAGCTTCAGAAATATTTGTCCCGATGGAAGTTGAGCTTCTTAATAATTGAGTATAGAGAGGATAAAGAGTTTTATCTCTTGATATCAATATTTTATATAACCTGATTGAACGGACAGCAAATTGAAAACTTTTATTTAATAATATATTTCCGTATTCAATCCTTTGCTCAGCCACAATCTTTTTCATTATACACTGTGCATTATAAATTATACATTATTAAGGCTTTTGATTTTGTTAAACACTATTTCAGAATTTTTCACACAATCCCCGACAGATATTCCGCCGCGGAAGTTGCCGTTAATAAAAATTCCTGGATTCTCTTTCTCAAATTTATCAAAATAATTTTCATGTTCTACGTAACCTATGTTGTACTGCGGAATAGCTTTCTGCCACAATCGATCCTTTATAAAAACAGGATCACTATTAATTTTCATTATCTCTTTGAATTCCCCAAGTACAGTATCAATAAGTTTATTTTTTTCAATGTTGAACAGGTGAGGCGACCTCGCGCCTCCTACAAAGAGTGTGAATGCAGCATAATCTTCATCGCATCTGCCCGGAAAAATTGTTGAACTCCAAATTGCACCCAGAAAATTCTTTCTTTCTTTTGATGGAATAAGAAAACCAAATCCGTCCAGATTCCTGCCTATCTCTTTTTTTCTGAAGCCGAGATAGAGGACCATAACCGGAGGGTAAAAAATTGTATCGGAATGTTTTTTGAAATCGGGATCAATTCTGCTGAATACTCCCGCTGCGGTATGAACCGGCACCGTAGACAGGACATAATCGGTTTGTGTTTCCGATACTCTGCCGTTGGTTTCATATTCAACCAACCATTTAGCGGAATTTTTTGTAACACCAATAACATTGCTGTTGTACTGAATACCCGTCTCCAATTTTCTGGCTATAGCTACAGGAAAGGACTGCATACCGTTAATAAAGGAGAACATTTTTGCACTCTGTTTAGATTGTTCAGCCCGTTTCTTCCTTTCCCGGGCTCCTTTAATCATACCTTTAACAAGTCCTCCGTATACTTCTTCCAGCCGGTAAAGCTTCGGGAAAGCAGATTTAACACTCAATCTGGCCGGGTCCCCTGCGAATACACCGCTCACGAAGGGATCGATCGCATAATCAAGAAATTCCTCTCCCAATCTTCTCTTAACAAATTCAGCCATGCTCTGGTAATATCCGTCTTTTGATCTTCCGATAAATGGCTCACCCATAATCCGGAGTTTTGCACGTGTTGAAAATAATTTGGTAGTTAAAAAAGCGGGAGGGGAAGTAGGGAGGGCATGTAATTCGTCATCCCTCAGAATATATCTTTTATTGGATGACTCGTTTGCATAGATCATATCGTTGCTAAGCCCGACCTCATCAACAATCTGGCGTATTAACGGAGTTGTTTCCAGTCCGGAATTGGGGCCGTAGTCAATCAGAAATCCATTCTCCCTGGATGTTTCCATCGCACCGCCGGCTTCACTTTTCGATTCAAGGATTTTTACATCGAAACCATCTTTACTAAGCCAATAAGCGGTAGCCAAACCGGAAATCCCCGCTCCGATAATTACAACGGATTTTTTATTACTCATTTATATTTTCCGTGAAAAGTGGAAGGGAAAGCGTTAATCGCTTTCCCCTTAATTGAAAAATCAATTTAATCCTCTTCTTTTAAGAAGCGCGTCTACTTTCGGTTCGCGGCCTCTGAACTTTTTATAAAGAACCATTGAATCTTCCGATCCGCTGACCGCCAGAATATATTTTCTGAACGCCTCTGCGGTCTTCTGATCGAAGAGGTCGCCTTTTTCAACGAACGCTTCGAACGCATCGGAATCAAGAACCGCAGCCCAGATGTAACTGTAATATCCTGCTGCATAGCCGCCTATGATGTGACCGAAGTTTGTACTCTGATACCTCGATTCTATTTCGGGAATCAGTCCGATTTTTTGGAGCGATTCTCTTTCAAACTTCTCAACATCCCTGCCTCTGTTATCCGTAAGCATATGCCAGTCCATATCAAGGAATGACGCAGCGAGATATTCAACTGTTTCAAATCCCTGATTAAAGAGACTTGATTTGTTCAATTTTTCAATCAGCTGATCGGGAATGATCTGCCCGGTCTGAAAATGCTTTGCATATACTTTAAGGACTTCCGGTTCGAGTGCCCAGTTTTCCATAATCTGGGACGGTAGTTCTACGAAATCTCTTGGAGTATTTCTCCCGCCCGGATAATCGAAATCGGAGAAGAGAGAATTAAGTCCGTGACCCAATTCATGAAATAATGTTTTTACTTCGTCTATACTCATCAACGCCGGTTTATCCGATGTCGGTTTAGAAAAGTTGCCAACGTTATAAACAAGTGGAGTAATAAGTCTCCCGTCGATATTGGACTGTCCTCTGAATCCGCTTGACCAGGCACCGCTTCTTTTACCGTCTCTCGGGTAATAATCGCTGTAGAAAATTCCGATATGCTTTCCATCGGATTCCTGCACCTCAAATACTTCAACATCCGGATGGTAAACTTCAATGTCGTTCCTTTTGATAAATTTTATTCCGTACAGTTTTTCAGCGACGTAAAAAGCTCCTGCTCTTACATTTTCCATTTTAAAATATGGACGGAGCATCGACTCGTCGAGGTCGTATTTTTCTTTCTTTACTTTCTCAGCATAATGCCACCAGTCCCATGCCTCAAGTTTGAAGTTGCCGCCTTCCTTGTCAATTATATTCTGCATATCTGCAACTTCCATTTTTGCACGCTTGATAGCAGGTGTCCATAAGTCGTTAAGAAACTTATAAACGTTATCGGGATTTAATGCCATATTTCTTTCGAGTACGTACTCAGCATAGTTTTTATAGCCTAGGAGGTTAGCTCTATCAACCCGGAGGGATGTAACACTCGATACTATATTTTTGTTGTCGAATTCGTTGTTATTGTTCCCGCGGTTTATATATGCTTTGAATATTTTTTCTCTTAGCTCTCTTTTTTGAGAGTATTGAAGGAATGGAAGAAAGCTCGGTTTCTGTAGAGAGAACGCCCATTTACCCTCCAGTTTTTTTGATCCGGCAAGTTCGGAAGCAGCATTTATTACATCTTGAGGCAATCCGGCCAGATCATTTTTATTATCGATTACTAGTGCTATGGCATTTGTCTCTTTCAAAGCATTCTCGCTGAACTTCAAACCGAGCATCGATAATTCCTGATTGATCTTACGCAGTTTTTCCTTTCCCACCTCATCTAATGCCGCGCCGTTTCTTACAGCGTTCTTATAATAACTTTCGATCACATTTCTTTCAATCTCCGGTTGAGTTTCCCTTTCCATATAAATCAATTTTATCCGCTCAAAGAGTTTTTCGTTCAGTGCTATATCATCACGATGTTTGGCAAGCATTGGAGTTGAAACACGCGCGATCTTCTGGAGGTCATCATTCGTGTTAGCTCCGTTGAGAGCGCCGAATACTCTGTTTACGCGGCCGAGGAACTCACCCGATTTTTCGAGCGGAATGATCGTATTCCGGAAAGTCGGTTTTTCAGGATTGTTTACAATGGCTTCTATCTCGGCTTTTTCGAGTTTTATTCCTTCTTCAATTGCCGGTAGAAAATGATCTGATTTAATCTGGCTGAATGGGGGAGTTTCGTAAGGCGTTTTCCATTCTCTGAAGAACGGATTATCCTGATTTTTATTCTGTGCGTTATTCATAACTGTAATTAATAAGATTAAGATGATAATTGATTTAGCTTTCATTTTTTCCTCTTAGTTTCATTTTAGATTAACCGGAAAAGCGAAACGTCAGACGGTAAACGGATAAACAAATAATTTATATCTCACTTTTCACGAGTTCAAGCAATGAGTTGATAAACAATTGAGAATCATTTAATCCCTTCATCACGATATAGTTTTCAATTCCGCTCTTATCGGCAATGTGCCTGTATTCAATGTCCAATTCAAAAAGAGTTTCAATATGATCCGAAACAAAACTGATCGGTATTATCAGCAGATGCTTATAGCCTTTCGACGCAAGTTCTTCAATCATGGTATCGGTAGCAGGTTCAAGCCATTTCATTGGACCTACTTTACTCTGGAAACAGAGATGATGATTGTGGGAATATTCTCTGTCTTTCATTACCGCATCAACAGTCTCGTTAATCTGTCTGCTGTAAGGATCTCCTTTTTTAACCAGGCTGACAGGTGTTCCGTGCGCGCTGAAAACCAGCTGAACATCCTTTCTTATATCATCCGTAAAAGAACTGAGGGATTCATCAATCCGCTGGTTCAGAGCCCGGATATAACCGGCATTTGTATGATAGCTGTCGATATATACCAGCTTCGAGTTATCACCTTTAAATTCTCTTTTCCACTCATTAAACGATGATCCTGTAGTAGTGATTGAATAATGAGGATAAAGCGGAAGCAGGATTATTTTTGCGTAATTACCCGTTTCAATTTTTTTAGCAACTTCACCGGTTAGAGGTTTCCAGTACCGCATTGCGGTATGAACCTCAATTGAAGGGTCAATCACCTGCAATTTTTTTTCGAGTTCTGCTCTCTGAATTTCAGTCCACTCATTCAGAGGAGATTTCCCACCGATAAGTTTATATTCTTCAGCTACTTTAGGAGCTCTGCGGCTGGAAATAAGTTTTGCAAATATTTTCTGACCGAAGGGTATTTTGAATATATCGGGATCGCAGAAAAGATTATATAAGAACGGTTCAACCGACTCGATTTTATCCGGACCGCCAAGATTAAAAAGAACGACAGCAATTTTAGACAACCGAGAATCCTTTCTAATAAATTCGTTAAATGTGGTGCAAATTTAAGCAATTCCGTTCTAGTTTTTAAGGCAAAATGGGGGGATTTTTACACTAAAGTGAAGTACTTTCAAACAATTTAATTGTGTTATTGAACATTATTACATAAAATAAACCCGGAAAAATTGAGCGGAGTTATTATGAATAATCTTACAGTACTTTGCATTTCAAGTTATGAAAAGGGATTCGATTTTATGAAACAGGCCAAAGAGGAAGGATGCAGGGTTCTGCTGCTGACTTCAAGGAGCCTTCAGGATTCACAGTGGCCGAGAGAATCGATTGACGAAATTTATTATATGCCCGACGTAAACAAGGAATGGAATATTGATCATATGATAAATGCCGTCAGTTTTCTGGCCCGGAGTGAAAGAATTGATAGAATTGTTGCCCTGGATGATTTTGACGTAGAAAAAGCCGCCCGCTTAAGAGAACATCTTCGTGTTCCGGGTATGGGAGATACTACCGCGCGTTATTTCAGAGATAAACTGGCAATGCGGATGAAGGCTGAAGAAGATGGTATTAACGTCCCGCCGTTTGTCCACATACTTAATTACGACAAAATAAAAAAATATCTAAAAGAGGTTGAACCTCCCTATGTTTTAAAACCCCGTATGCAGGCCGGTGCGATCGGAATAAAAAAAATAAATAACGGGGATGAACTCTGGCATAACCTCGAAATTCTCGGTGACAGGCAATCATATTTTTTATTGGAGAAATTTATACCGGGTGATATCTTTCATGTAGATAGTATTATTATTAACAAAGAAGTATTGTTTGCAGTTGCAAGTCAATATGGACTTCCTCCGATGGAAGTAGCGCACCAGGGAAGAGTCTTTTCGAGCAGAACTATGAAACGCGGATCGAAGGACGAGAGAAAATTAATTGGTATGAACGATCATTTGTTGAAATCTCTTGGGCTTCTGAAAGGTGTTTCGCATACAGAGTTTATTAAAAGTAGCGACGGAAAATTTTATTTTCTTGAAACTTCTGCAAGAGTCGGCGGCGCTAATTTAGCAGATCTTGTGTTTTATGCGACAGGTATAAATTTATGGAGGGAGTGGGCTAAGCTTGAGCTGAATGATAAGTACAAAATCCCGAAAGCAAAGAACGATTATTCAGCAATACTGCAGTCGCTTTCTAAACAGGAGTGGCCGGATATGAATTCTTTTTCTGAAGCGGAAGTTGTTTGGCGTTTAAAAAAGAAATTTCATGCCGGGTTGATTATTGCATCACCAAGTTTTGATAGGGTAGAGGAGTTAACAAAGAAATACACTGAACGGTTTTACAATGAATTTTTTACATCCGCTCCGGTTCCGGAAAAACCGACTGAATAATTTTGTGACATGCAACATTTGTATCTGAGTTGATTCAAGGTATTTTATATCGAAAAAATGGAGGCTATGTGAAAAAACTTCTGTCAGTTTTACTCTTATTGGGTTTTATTATAATGAATGTTGCCTGTTCCGAGGAACCGCCGAGCATTCGTGTTAAGAATGAAAGAACAAACAAAGCTAATGTCCAGATTAAACAATCGGACGGAAACACTATAAATATAAACGATGTTAATTGGGGAACGACTACCGGATTCAGAGATGTAAAGGAAGGGGTCGCCGTGGCTACTGCAGTTATTCAAAATGAAACTGTGTCTCCGACGAAATCATTTACTATAACATCAGGAACAAATTATACGGTTGTAATAACAAATTCGATTGTTCCCGAATTGAGAATTGATTCTGTTGTTAAATGAAATTTATTGCGATAGGATTGATTGAGCTTATGCAATCAAACCGTTCTTGAATATTTGGCTTTATCGGTCTTCTGTTCTATATATTTGTCGAAATTCATAGCGATATTTCTGATAAGTAAGCGTCCTATCTCCGTTATAACGATTTTTCGGTCACTTAATTTTACCAGGCCGTCATCCATGAATTCTTTTAATCCCTCGATACTTACGGCAAAATATTTTTCGAATTCAACCGGATAGAGTTTTTCAACCTCCCCGAAATCGAGCTCAAAATCGCACATAATCTTTGTAATTACATGTCTGCGCAGAAGATCGTCATCGCTTAAATAGTAACCCCGTTCAACCGGGAGCCGGCTGTCGTTAAGAAGAGTAAAGTATTCATTCTCCTTCTTAACGTTTTGTGAATAGCTTCTTCCGATCTGGCTAATACTTGTAATTCCGAATCCGTAAAGATCAGCCCCCGCGTGAGTACTGTATCCCTGGAAATTACGGTAAAGTTTTTTGTCGCGCAGAGCAATTGCCAGCTCATCGTCCGGTTTGGCAAAATGATCCATTCCGATGAATACATATCCGGCCGATGTAAGTTTTTCTATCGTCATTTTCAGGATATTAAGCTTCTCCTCGGGCTGCGGAAGATCCTCCGGTTTAATAAGCGCCATATGCTTTTTCATCCACGGAACATGCGCGTAGTTAAACACCGCTATCCGGTCGGGTGAGATATCTATAATTGCATCAACTGTTTTTTCAAACGATCCGGCCGATTGAAACGGTAATCCGTAAATTAAATCGAGATTGATGCTTTCGAATTTGAGCTGACGGACCCATTCAACTACTTCTCTTGTCATTGCTTCGGGTTGAATTCTATTAACCGCCTTCTGGACTTTCTCATCGAAGTCCTGAACCCCCATACTGATCCTGTTAAAGCCTCCGTTCTGAAGTGCTTCGAGATGTGCTTTGGTCAATCCACGCGGATCAATTTCACATCCTTCTTCAGCAACCGGCGAGAATTTAAAACTTCCGTTTATGTAGGAAATCAGATCGGTTATTTCATCAGGATTAAGATGAGTTGGTGTTCCTCCGCCCCAATGAAGCTGCACTGTCTGCCGGCCGTCTACAATGTATGATCTGAGAAGGTCAATTTCATTCTTAATATATCGCGTATATTCTTTAATGCGGTCACGGTTACGAGTTATTATCATATTACAACCGCAGAAGTAGCAGAGTGTATCGCAGAATGGAATATGAAAGTAGAGCGATAAATCCGGGGGATTCACCTGATTGTTTGTACGGATAACTTCATCAAGGTATTTCTCCGGTGTAAACGAATCGTTGAACTGCGGAGCCGTGGGATAACTGGTATATCTTGGTCCGGGCCGGTCGTATTTTTTTATCAGCTCTAAATCAATGTTAAACATTTTTCTACCTACTTCTTTCCTTATTACATTTAATGAAAACGTGAACTCTCTTTTTTTACAATTTCAACAAGATACTTCAGTTTTTCCGGATTAACATCCGGA
>CAZHHG010000101.1:0-8583 GCA_964532065.1 uncultured Melioribacter sp. | reverse complement strand
TAAGGTTGGACTGTCCGGTACTTTGATATATTTAAGAACTGCGGAGTTAACAAAAAACAAAGAGCCGTCGACTTTAGCCTGAGGATTTAAGAATTGCAAAGTACTTCCGGGTACTGCACCAGCCACAGGCGACCCAATTGTACCAATAGCACCCGGGAAAGGCGTTCCGTTATTGTTTCCTTTAATATCTAAAACAACTGTAGCTCCTAATGTTTCATCCATTGGCCACCAAGCAACCATACCGGCAGGTGGTTCTACGCAATCAGCTGCACCAATTAATTTATTTCCAAAATTGATATTGGCAACATTCAGCCCTGAAGATAATGTGACTGAATGAGTTCCAGGGGATGGCGGATATGTTTGCTGCCAGTTATTTTGATTTGTTTCTGAAACTGTATAATTACCAGCAGCCAGATTTGTAAAACTATACTCGCCATTAGCATCGGTCATAACTGATTGATTAGAAGAGCCGGATAATTTAATTTCCCAATTTTCCAACCCCGGTTCACCATTATCTCTAATACCATTACCATTAAGATCATTAAATTTTATTCCGCCTATTGATCCGACTAAGGGCAGCTGCCTATTTCCAAAATTAATATTATTTATTGCCTGATTAGTTCCGACAGTTACGGTCTTGCTGCTTCCTGTTTGACCTGCTATCCAGCCGGATTGACTTGTTTCTGTTAAAGTGTATGTACCTGGAAGAAGTCCTGTAAATAAATAACTTCCATTTGCATCTGTTGTTGAAGTTATTGGGGATATACCAGATCCAGTTAAGGTGATTACCCACCCAGCTAAAGCCTGTTCGTATGATTCTTTTATGCCGTTATTATTTAAGTCATTGAATTTATATCCTGTTATAGAGGAGTTAGGAGGATTGCAGCAAAGAGATTCCAAAAGCGAAGAGTTACCCCCTGTTACAGTTCCCTGGATATTGAAACCCATGGCTGAACCTGAATTGTCGTTACGAAGCTCAACTCTGATATAATAAGTTCCAGGAGCGACATTATTAACAACCTGAAGGAAGTTTGTAGGTACAGTGAAATTAGATGTTATGGATGAGTTAAGTGCACCGAGATTGCTCATTAAATTACCATTGGAATCAACAAAATTTATTACAATTCTATTATCAACAAGTACATTTAGGTTAAAAGTAAGATTAGTTGTATCACTAACACAGATACTTTTTTGAAAAACATACGGAGGACTAGGTTCATCTATATTTCTAGCGTTTGCGCCTGATGACTGAAATGCAGAAATCCATCTGCTACCTGATTGATTAATCCAGGCAGGATGTTTAGTAATTACCCAGGCAGGACCATTCAGATTTACATTACCATTATCCGTTGGCGCACTAATTAAAGTCCAGAATACATCCTGATCTGTTGCCGGATTGTTAGCAAAATAATTTGAATTGTTATTATGATTCCAACCTGTACTTACATTAATAGAATCAACCGCGCAAGAATCTGCGGTCGAAGTTTCCTGGGTAGTTCCTTCTATCAAAACATTGCTGTGAATCGCGAATGTTGGGGTTCCGGCAATGCCGCCATTTGGCGAATATGGAAAAATTCTAAGTGAGAATGTTTGATTATTCAGAATTGTAACATTCAATGACTGTGAAAACGTTTGGACTACAGTATTCTTATAGACAATAACAGATCCGATAGAAGTACTTGTTTGCCAACCATCAGTTGAAATAAACACCTGGGCATTTAAGATATTGAAGTCAGTAGCCAAGGGGAAATCGCCATAATTAAATGATACATTCGAAACAGTAAAATCATAACCAGATGCTGGGCTTGCATCAAACTGAATAAAACGAGTTTGTTCTAAAGAACCGGCCGACCAACCGGAATTACCGACCCACAGTCTCTGACCATTGTTATAAGCAAAAACTGTCATTGAAGGTGCAGGTCCGGCACCAATGATTTCAGCATTAGCCTGAATGTTCCCTGATGGATTATTAGGGTTTTGATCGACTGTTAACGGCCATAAAACCGAAGCTGATTGAGCTGAAATATGGTTGTATGATAAAAGAAAGGTTATAAACAAGATGAATAAAAATTTAATTTTCATATGAACCTTCGTTGAGAATATATTAATACTCTGTGTATTAAAAAATCATTTGTAAAAATTCTTGATTCATCTCCTTTCACATAGTTAAAAAATTCATTTTGCGGAATTGAACGAACAGACTGCATTTAATAAGAATAAATCCGGATCATAATAATACATATTATCCTAATATCAAATAGAATTATTTGTTAAGACGAACATTAAAAACATTAAAAAATATCAGTCTATTAATAGGATACCGCCGGAGTTATCCGGCGGTTATTCAATGGAATGATTTATTAAACAGCGGCGACTTTGTTGTAACTCTCAATAAATTCCGCTTTGTATACTCTTTTTTATTTATAGAAAATATTTACAGGCGAATTAATAAATTTGGTGATTATCCCTTCAGGACACTTGACTTTTGAATCTCACGTATAGTGAACGCCTGAATACCTATTTGGAGAAACCCAACCGTCCCTAATTATCTTTTTCGCCTCTTGACTTTCGTCTCTAATTTATATATCTTGTATATAGAAATTCAAAGAGGTATAAAATGATAAAAACGGGAGAGGATATAAAGATTAAACTACTTGAGAAAATTAAAGAGCTTGAGGCAGAAATTTCAAAGTATAACCAAGCTCTAAAAATTATTGAGGAGTTTGAAACACCTACACCCCAAAAAATAAAACTGAAAGAGCCACTTACTCAATCAGAAGAACTTTTCCCAGAAACAGTAAATAAGAAACCAACCCGAAGAATGTTTTTATTTGAAATTGTTGAATCAATTCTAAAAAATGAAAACAGACCACTCTCCTCACGTGATCTAATGAATAAAGCAAATGAATATAATAAAAACAATAAATATGATTTTAATAAGAATTGGTCTGGAACGTTTTCACAAGCATATAGAAAACCGAATAGTAAAATAAAACAAATCAGAATTGAAAATGTGCCCGCAGAATTGACTGCTTATTATGGTTTAACAAGTTGGTTTGTTGATGGAGAACTTATTCCTGAATATAGACAAAAAATTAAATCACATTATAATGTTTAAAAAGAGAAGAGCAACTTAAACTTTGACGGGTCGAGTTGCTCTTCTTAACAAAGCGGATATAGTTAAATGGTATAACAGATGTCCTTCCCAGGCATTAATCGTCGGTTCGATTCCGACTATCCGCTCTTTTTTGCTATCGTAATGATAGCGAAACCTTTAAAAAGAATCAAGGAATTTCGCTATGAGATTTACAATAACCGATTTTAGAAAACTTTATCCAACCGATACAGCTTGCCTTGATAAGATATTTAGACTTCGTTACGGTAATTTAGAAACTTGCCCCGAATGTGGAAACAAGGCAAACTTTAGGAGGATTACAACCCGTCGTTCTTATCAATGCAAATACTGTTATCACCAACTTTATCCTACCGCCGGAACTGTCTTTGAAAAAACAACAACACCCTTGTCTTTTTGGTTCTATGCTATCTATTTAATGACAGCAACAAGGAACGGGGTTTCAGCGAAAGAACTTGAAAGACAACTTGGGGTTACTTACAAGACTGCTTTCCGAATGGCTCATAAAATTCGAGAACTATTAGGAAATAAAAAATCAAAACAACTTCATGGCTTTTGTGAAATTGACGAAACCTATATTGGAGGTAAATATAAAGGGAAACGTGGTAGAGGCTCAGAAAATAAATCCATTGTGTTTGGAATGGTTGAGCGCCAAGGTGATGTCAAAGCAATTCACGTTTCAGATACTAAAAGAACAACTCTTTACCCGATCATTGAAGAAAACATCTCTAAGGACTCAAAAGTTAATTCAGACGAATACCCGATATATAACAAACTGAAAAACATGGGATTTAACCATAGTATAATCAACCATTCAATTTCACAATATCGCTTTAACGAAATATCAACCAACACCATTGAGGGCTTTTTCTCGCAACTTAAAAGGACTATTTCTGGAACTCATATCCATGTCTCAGAAATTTATTTACAGAATTATATAAACGAGTGTGCATTTAGATACAACAACAGAAAATCCTTTTTGCCGATGTTCGATGTTGCTATAAATAACTTAGAGGTTTTTTCCAAAGACCAAAAAGTTTCTGAAAAAATCTAACAACAAAAGAAGGAGAAACCTTAAACTCAAGAAATAATTGACCATCAAACTTAGCTAATGGAAGTTTCTGGACTATTCCAAGAGCATCTTCTCTACTGTATGCGGGGATTTCTAAACTCCACCACTTGCCTTCATAGTAGTAAGAAAAAAGAAATCTTGAGATCATTTTAGCTTTCATATTATTAACCAATTTAAAGGTGAAAAAATGTACTTTCAAATTTTCCAAGATACCGCATATCAATGGCGGTGGCGGTTAAGAGCCGGGAACAATCAAATCATTGCAACATCGGGAGAAGGTTATACGAGTAAACAGAATTGTCGTTATGCGGTTGAATTGATTAAGTCTGCTGGCAATGCGCCTATTTATGAAATGTAAAAACAAAAGTCCTAAAAAGGTCACGACTTCTTATGACTTCCCTCATGCATTCAACATGAGTAATTAACGCTTTTGCCTTGAATACTTTTTTTGTGCTGTTGTAAACTTATACAACTAAAAGATAAGCGGCAAGGATTTTTTAACTCTCTTTTAATAGGAGTTAAGGATGAAAGAGAAAAGCGTAGAACGAAAAGGTTTTCACCAAGTATTTACGAAGACTATTCGTTTGCGAGGCGGTAAAATGCTTTATGCGGCTAATTATGGGCTAAAAGCATTTTGTATTTGGGTTAAAGATTAACCTGAATCGGGGGCGGGTTACCACCTGCCCCTACCTATTTTTCTCTGGATTAACTAAACTATCTAAAATCTTTTCAAAATCCTCTATGTGTTTCGGATTTTCTTTTTCGCCCTTAACGATTTTATGTTTCTTAGTAATCCCTTTCATCGTTAAGGGCTTTTTTTTGTTTTTTATTTCAGACTTCTTTTTCATAAAGGGATTCCTATGTGACTATGTCAAATGTCCTGATATTCAATTAGAATAATCAGCAATCAATAAGTAAAAAACAAATTTATTAACTAACTTACAAGTGTTCTCAAGGTATAATTACCATAAATTTTAGCGCTAATCGATTCCAAAATATTTAGCGAGTATTAAAAATAGTTGAATGTGTTTTCATTTGACAAATGAAGTATTAAATCTAACCTCTATGACATTCAGATTTATGACCTATTTTCATAATATAGGATTTCTTGATAAATATTGAATAATTATATAGTTTAATAATGAACAATATAGAATAAAAATCATGTTGTGTAAGTTAATTCCTATCCCCTTCAACACTAGCCTTCTCAAATATCAGCCTCAATATTTGCCATCCAAATCAGTAAGCAATCTATCTCTTGTGAAAAGATACAATAGAATTATAGAAATAAAACGAGAAGAGATCAGGTAAGAACCAGGAAATCATATTTACCTGAATAAATAAATAGAGAATTATCGATTCTCGAATCGCATAAATCTACCTAATATTTAAATAGCTTAAAGGAGGTAAGAAATGTTCAAAAAATATTTTCCTTCCTTTTTATTGTTCGTTGTTCTGACAGGTCTTTTTACGAGCAATTTATTTTCACAAACATTATCAGTATTTAAAAACAGTCAACAAAATCTAGAGATTCCAATAACAGGACTTGTTGCTTACTATCCATTTGACGGAGATGCATTAGATCAGAGTGGGAATAATTATAACGGAACTATTCATGGTGCAACATGGGCTACAGACCGATTTGGAGTTCTAAACAAGGCATTGAGTTTGGATGGTGTTGATGATTATGTTTCATTAAGCCCCGGTGTATTTTTTAATGGCAATTTTACTTTTTCAGGTTGGACATACCTCAGATATGCAAATTACTGGTCAAGATTTTTTGATTTTGGAAATGGGGGCGCTTCAGATAATATATTCCTGGCTCTTAGTCTCGATGTAAATGGAGTCGTAATAACTGAGATCTTTAATGAATCTAACAGCGGTGGCTGGATAGGTTCAGATTCTCCACTTGAGTGGTTCAGCTGGGTGCATCTAGCATATACTTTATCCGGCAATGTAGTTAAAGTATATAAAAATGGTCTCTTATGGTTTGAAGGAGTAACAAATCAGACACCAAGAAATGTGACGAGACAAAATAATTATTTTGGGAAAAGTAATTGGGCAGCTGATGGTTATGCTAACTGTATGATTGACGACATAAGAATTTACAATCGAACTCTATCGCAATCTGAAATAACTAATTTATATAAAGAAAAAAGCTGGCCGCAATTGACCATTGAGACATTATCAAATCCAGTTGAAGGAGGAACTACATCCGGAAGTGGAGTGTACTCAAGAGGTGAAATCGTTACCGTAGGGACAACTCCTAACAACGACTATAACTTTAAAGATTGGACAGAAAATTCAACAGTTGTTTCAACCAATCCGAACTATCAGTTTACGGTAACTGGCAGCCGAACTTTGATCGCTAATTTCGAAAAGAACAGATTTAATTTAGTCTTAAATGCAGATCCAACAGCAGGAGGCACAGTTGAAGGTTCGGGAATATTCGATTATGGTACATCTGTAACTGTAAAAGCTATTCCCGGTACAGGATATAATTTTCTAAACTGGACAGAAAATGGGAATGTAGTATCAGAGAATGAGAGTTATACGTTTATAATCACCAATGATAGAACACTAGTTGCGAATTTTGGTATAAAAACACATACAGTAAATTTACAATCAAATCCAGCAGATGGTGGAATACTAACAGGGAGCGGAATATTTGATTACGGGACAACAATAACGGTTAATGCTGTACCAAACACCAACTATAGTTTCAGGAATTGGACAGAAAACGGGAATGTAGTATCAGAAAATCAAAGTTATTCATTTGAAGTAACTAGTGATAGAACATTAGAAGCAAATTTTACACTAAAATCCTACACAATTAGTTTACAGTCAAATCCAGCAGAAGGCGGAACGGTTTCAGGAGGTGGAAGTTATGCTCATGGTTCAAATGTCGTAATTGCAGCAGTAGCAAGAAATGAAAACGGGAAAAAATTTAGATTTCTAAACTGGACAGAAAACAACGCAGAGATTTCGCAAAATGCAGAATACTCTTTTATCATTTTAGCTGATAGAAATCTAGTAGCAAACTTCGAGGATATTACTTCAATATCAGATAATCTCAATATACCCAAGGAGTTTTCGTTGAGTCAAAACTACCCGAATCCATTCAACAACGGTACGGTCATTGAATATTCCATTCCGAAATCATGTCGTGTTTCAATTAAAATATATGACGATTTGGGAAGAGAAGTGAATACTTTAATAGATGAGGAAAAAGCAGAGGGTAGATATAGAGTTTACTGGAATGCTGAGAAGTTACCAAGCGGAGTTTATTATTATCAAATAATCTCTGAAAAATTCAAGGAGACAAAGAAAATAGTATTATTAAAGTAACCTAATTTAATTATTAAACAGTAATATCAGTTTTAATTAAGAGCCGGGAGCAAAAAGTTTCCGGCTCTTAATAATTAGAAAAGATTATTAAGCAGCGGCGACCTTGGAATAGCTTTCAATAAATTCCGCTTTGTCTTCACGGGTGTTATATTCGATGAAAAACTCCTCGAGTTCCTGACGCAGGAAGTTCAGTTTTGGTCCGTCAAGCTTTTCAATTTCCGTCTTGCTGGTGGTACCGAAGATCTTCTGAATGATCATTGTCTTGAGTTTCTTTTCTTCTGCTGAACGAGGAGACCCAAGATTGTTCAATTCAAATACCGCTTCGATTTTTTCCGATTCGATTTTCTTCATTAACTGACGTTCGTAATACTCTTTTTCAGTTGGAATAATATTCCCTGCGGTTTCTTCGGCTATCTCCCCTACCGGCAAACCCTGGATAAAATCAATAATCGGTTTGAAATTCTTGAACGTCGGGAATAGGAAGATCTTTCCATTAAAACAGTCCGAACGGTCTTTCAATACATAGGCATAGATTTCTTTGTTCGGTTTGCCGTCCTTGTAAATATCGTCCGAGGACATCCAAACGTTAAGATCGGTTTCGTATGGGGTTTCTCCGGCAATTTTCATCTTAAATCCTGACTTAACAAAACTTCCCTTTTCAGTCACGACTCCGTTTTCATCCTTCGTATCTTCTTCCTTTTCATATTCAAATCCTCCCCTTCCGGTAAAGACAATATTGCCTTCGGTCTGAACAAATTTTTCTGAAAATTCCTCGTTCCATAGCGGGAGAATTTTACCCCAGTCCTGCAGAGTCATAAATTTTCTGCGGTTTGCTTCGCGGTAGTCTTTAATGTACCGGTAATAAACTTTTGTAAGCGAATCAATAAACAAGAAAGAGACTTCACCTGACTGAACAAACTTGAAAGCATCCTGAACGTCTTTGAGTGAAGTGGTTTCCTTGGCGATTGCCTGAATGTTGTGCTTTTTGAAAGAAGGGATTAAAAACCGTGCTCCTTTTTCATTGTCGATG
>CAZHHG010000100.1:0-8932 GCA_964532065.1 uncultured Melioribacter sp. | reverse complement strand
TAAAAAGTTTCAATCCACGCGCCCGCGAAGGGCGCGACTTTGCTTTTAATGATGATCCTTGCCCGTTGCATAGTTTCAATCCACGCGCCCGCGAAGGGCGCGACCTCCTTTTAATCCTGCCACCAATACCCAATCATTTTGTTTCAATCCACGCGCCCGCGAAGGGCGCGACCTCCTTGGATAGCGATGTTACCGGAACCCAAAAGTGTTTCAATCCACGCGCCCGCGAAGGGCGCGACTTTATCCAATCTAACATCTATATTCTTCTGTTTCTCTGTTTCAATCCACGCGCCCGCGAAGGGCGCGACCGTTATGTTATAACTTGTTACATCTCAAACAGATAAAAGATGTGTTCCGCGAACAATAACATCAAGCGAACTCTCCATTCTTATGAAAACCATACTACAAGACGCATCTCCTTTCTTTTTAAGCAATTAATGAAATCGCGAACTATATTCATATAAAACATTAACTTCATATTCGCGGACAAGAACTTAAATGATCAATGAATCTTTTTCCAAATCTATTACCTCCTTGGCGCCGATATGTTCCACCCTCCTTCTCCAATTTCCTCCTAAGAAGTAGAAACGCAGGCTATCTTTTTCTTTATTAATTACTTCGATTAATTTGTTTTTTAACAATACCCATTGCGCCGGATCAACGATACATTCGAACACAGAGAATTGCACGCGTTGTCCATAATTCTTGCATATCTTAGCCACACGCCTTAAGCGGCGCTGACCGCCGTCATCCGATGTCTGCACGTCATAACTTACCAATACCATCATAGGAATATCTCCTATTTCCAGATAAAAACCGGATATCCGTCTAAATCTCCGCGTAAATAACGCGCTAACAACAATGCCTGAATATAAAACAGCAGACCGACTTGAACCGTCTCTTTTAAATACGGATGTTCGATCTCTTCCTGTTTGCGCTTTTGATAAGCTATCAAAACTTCTTTCCTTGTCGCATCCTCCATCATTACTGCGCCGGATTCGGATTTTATGAATCCTTTCCCGTTTACCTGTTCACGGTTGATTAACGAAAGCACTAATCTCTCCGCCAAGAATGGCCTGAACTCTTCCATAATATCCAAAGCCAAACTATGCCTTCCCGGCCTGTCCCTATGCAAAAATCCGACACAAGAATCAAGACCGACTGATTCCAATGCCGCACGGACATCGTGCGTTAAAAGAGTATAAACAAAAGAAAGCAGACAATTTACATTATCCAACGGCGGCCGGCGGTTCCTTCCGTAGAATCGGAAATCTTCTTTTTGAGAAACGATTAAATCGTTAAAAACTCCAAAGTAATACGTAGCAGTTTCTCCTTCTATACCGCGAAGCACATCCAAATCATCACTTTTCTGTAAAGCTTCAAGCGACAAACTTATTTTACGCACTGCCGAAGGCATATTACTACCTGACAATTTATCACTATGATCTCTCAATGCCCGTTGAAGCACGGCTTTAGAATTTGCCAATTTACCAATAAGGATATTTCTTGTTATTTTTACGCAAGCCATAGAATCATCTGCCCGGCGGTACTGTTCACGCCTAAGCAAAACATTACCCGATATTCTACCTTGAATACTTGCAAGAAAATTGCCGTACTCTGTGACAAAACTGACCGCCACATTATTTTCCGCGCAAAACCCCATCAAGAAAGGACTGATGGAGACCCTGCCGAAACAGACAATGCCGCTGATAGTATGGATCGGCAGTTGCAATCGTGTCTCCTTCTCCACAGATACAACTATAGTCTCTCCTTCCTTGGAAAGATATGAATCCTGTGTGGTGACAAACAATGTGTTCAAATACTTCTTCACTTATTCTCCAATGCTTCAGCGATATATTCACTAACCGACCTGCTGTTCTGCATAGCCATAGGCATACACTGTCCAATAAGCGAACACATATCGCATTTAGGCGAATAAACCGCCGGAGGCGTCTTACCGTAACAAATAAACTCGTGTAAATCTACCGACAATCTCCCGGTCTCTAAGCGCAATTCCTCACTAAATCGCACATCTAATCTGTGTTTCGTCTTGCCATAGAACAATGCCCCCTCTGGGATAACTGTCTTTAACATCTCCTCCAGACACATAGCTTGCGCGCACAACTGTACCATATCGCTACTATCCGGTTTCGGCTTACCCCGTTTATATTCTACAGGGAACACAATCCATTTGCCTCTAATCTCTGTTCTATGGAATTCCACCACATCCGCATTACCGGATAAGCCGAGTTCTAACGAACGCAACGGGATTCCCCGCTCTATCCTTACATTTTTACGGTTTTCAACCCCTTCCTTATGCACATCTTCGTGCATAATCCTGCCCTCTGCGGTCAACCGGTTTTCCTCCCATATCTGCTCGATATGGATCAACGCACACTGCCGCCGGCAAAACACAAAATGCTGCAATGCTGAAAGCTGTAACAGGTCGTCTTCGGAATACATAAACACTACTATCTTATTTTCTTTCCATCCTCATTTTCTTTCAAATAATTATGTCCCGATACTATCGGCCGCTTCAAACGCCTTTCCAACGCTTTTCTGGCGTTTCCAGCGATGCGCCCTCCGGCATTAGCATCCGATTTCAACTTATTTACTCCTCGAGAATCTTCATTACGATGGATCTCGATAGTAGAACGTTCACCCAGCATTGTAAATATCAACTCGAAATCATCCATGTGATCGCGTAAATTCTGACGCTTAAGCCCTTTTATTTCTTTGTATTCGGAGGGCGTGACACCAAACGTAGCTTTTGATATCTCCGCGGTCAGTATCTCATAATCCTTATCTTCCTGCGCGCCTCTTTTCTGCCATTCATCGGTCAGTTCCTCCCGTATGGCAATTCCTCTCATTCGCTTCTCTATCCAATCATCACTGTATCCTTTAAGCTTATACAGCATTCGCGTCCGTTTTGTAGCTAATTCAGGATTTTCAATCTCCTGAATCCGCTCATATCCAACCCTGGCCAGCCAACGTTTGAACGGTTCGGCCTTAGGAGAAGGGATCGTCTGGACAATACGAAATAACGTTTCCGTATTCGCGCAATCCGTATCGCGCATTTTTCCGTCAGGGGCGGGCATTTTTAACTGTCCGATTTTTTCGGACACTTCGGAATATCCCTCCTTTATCAATTTCTTCTTCAAATCCGACCAATACTTCCGGGGACGCTGCGTATCGGTCAAGACTTGCACGGCATCAATTATCGAGAACCACCATTCATTTTGATATAAAATCTTCCGGACGCTACGTCCTTTAAATACTGCGATTTTAGTTTCTGGAAACATTATCTAACACTCCTTTCAACATTTTTATTTCGGATAAACCACGACTATCAAAACCCTTCTATTTCTTCAAGCCGTAACCCTTCAAGTCTATCTAAAGAATATGTCCCGTCCGGATTTACTGACAAAGTTTTATGTACCCTGGCAGAAGAATATTGCCCTGACTTACAATTATGCTCCCACCAAATGACTTTGGAAACTCTCATACTTCCCTCGGGTCGTGACGATGAAGCATCATTCTCAAAAAGCTTTGGAAGTACCTGTTTAATATTCTCCGCATCTTTATCGCTAAACAACGTCCTTTCAGCCAGTTGCGGATTCATACTCCCGAAGAAAAAATATATTCCTTGATCTACCCGATGCTTCATACCCATGGTATCTGACGCTTTTTTTGCGCCATCTCCTTCACCGCTAACGCTCTTAGTAATTTGTAAACTGGTTACGTCTACCGGTGCAACACTAAACGCTGAATGAATCGACACTGGCCCACGAATTCCAATAGAAACACTGGTATTATCACCTTTATTTTGTTCGCCTTCTTCTTTTTGCTTTTTAACTCTACTACCTGTCTTGGCTTTATAAGCAAATACTTGCCCAAAAGCGCGAACATCAATCCATTTCTTACACGCTTCGGCTCGGAAGGTCTTCTCATTATCCATTGCTTCTTTTAGTTCTCCTTCTGCCCTATTACGCAAGCTCCGATATTCATCAACCCTGTTATCATCTGATTGAACAAAAATAGCTAATCCTTTTTCCATTAGACGATTCCTGATTTTACGTTTAAGGCAAACATCGGATAATTCTCCCATCCCTTCATAGTTTACTCGTGGCCGATTCCCATTTAGTGGATCGCCATTAGGATTAGCCCCTTTTACGCTAAAGATAACCGCAAAATCAATTTTATTTTTCAGTGTTTCCATAACAAATCCTCCTTTTATTCGATTTCTATAGTCACTGATTCTTTCTCACTATCATTATCTTCGTTCTTAGATTTAAGAGCTTCCCTCTGACAATGATATCCCAATAAAAATTCGCCACTTAACCGTTTATCGTTCGTATAATCGTCGTATTCAAACATTGCCACAACTTGAGTAATCATACTCTGCCTTTTCAGTGACTGCACGCCTAACCTAGCTTTATACGGTGCAAGTGAAAGCTCAATTATTTTCCACGTGCTATACGGATGCTCTGAAAAACGTTGTATTAACCTGGCCGCATTTGTCTGCCGATCTTCTCCTGCCTTACTTAAAGCCCAACGTTCTAAACTATCTGCTAATGCTAACAAACGTCCATACAGATAATCTCGCGTTTTTCTGCCCTCTTCTAATGCCATATCATAACCCTCCTTCTCGTTTAATTTTCGATAAAGCGCACAGGCAATACTAAACACTTTATTCCACTCCCAATTTTCTAATCCCACGCTGTGACTTGCGCGTCTGACTATCGACTCTACGATATCGCGTGGAATCTGACGTCCATCAATAATACAAGGCAAAATACGTTCTATTGTAGCTTTTTTTAGCTTATCATCCATCTTAACTCCATATGCCGCTTCAGCAATATCTTTCGGAGAAGGCGCTCCTACAAAACGTAAATGCTTTCTTTTGACTTTCTTTTCTTGCGCCTCTTCTATGAAACGATAATCGTGCATCCAAGCGCAAGAATTATGCCAGCGGTCTAAACATTTAAGAAAATCGGAGCCTGTCAATTCCCGATAATATGTTATCGCCATGCGGCCGGGAGTCGCAGAATCAAGCCCCATAACAACAATTCCTGTTGTCTCTCCTAAATGAGTCTTGTAGCCAGCTATTTTATTCCTCAGTTTTAACGCTAGTTCTTGAGCGGTAGATATACTCGCAGTATTATCACTAACTAAGTTTTCCTCTCCTAAAATAGTAAAAGCATCATCAACAGGTTTTGGGATCTGTTCGCCTGAAACCGCCCATGCGACAATTACTTGATCGCCACTTCGATAACCTTGTCGACTAATAAGCCATCGCAATGCACTATGCGCCATTTGCGTTACACCATAAGAAACAACACAAGCTTGATTTGCTTCTGTGAATCTCCCTCGAAAAGTAAAACCAGATATATCGTTGGAAGAAATGAGTTTTGCTTTATCACCATCGTTACGTATTTTAGCCGGGTGTTGATCAGCAAATATTTCTTCTTTTCCGGTAATACAACAAAAAGCTTTGTCTTTCTTTGTGCTTAAGTAATATTTAATCCAACAGTCCCAAAGCGTAGCATCTTCCCAGGCCTTTGAACACGCCTTACCGGGTATTTCTACTTCCCATCGAATAAAGGCTTCAGACTGATCGTTCAACAATTGAAAAATCTCCGGGAGATCTTCGCTTTTTGTCCCCTTCTCGCTTAATTTACCATAACCATCCGTAACTAAAACGTTATTATTTACTAAATCTTTAATCACCTCCTTCTTACTTATATACTTAAATACCGCCATAGCCTTAGGATGCTTAAAACATTCTTCTTCACACCACTTATTAAGTTCAGATTGATATTTCTTAAAATAAGATGCTTTTTTACCTCCATATTTATGATAATCCGCTGCCACATATTGCAATTTATCGCATAAGGGATGCGCGGCCTCTCCGCTGGTTCGCCCACCTGATGCCTCGGTGCAAGGTATAATAGTACGTGCTTGTCCTTTGGGCACGACTCTGGCACGCTGAAAATTACCTTCTCCGTCAATTACTATTTCAATTTGTGCTTTCTGGGTAGTATGGCAAATCGGCAAAAGCGGCACTTTACTGTCATCTTCGATCTTACCAATCATAGATTGACAATTCTCGTAAGTTTCATAAAGCCTCTGCATCCAGTTCATTATTGTGCCTCCGATTCTATGTAGCCATCCAATAAGCCTTCTTCTTTTAAACCAATCGTTTCAATGTTCTGCGCCTGCATTGGACGAACAAGTTTACGGAGTTTATTATCACAATCTCTTGGATGAACAAATTCAATAATCCCATCGTGCATTTTCGGCCTCCAAAAACGCGACCACAATTCTGGAGTACCCGACTCATCGGGATAATCAAACCCGTGAAACATTAAACCAAAGGCAAACTCACCATATTTATCATAATCACCAATGCCTCCAAAAAACTTACACGGCTCTACATACCCTTGACACTCTCGCGCGCCAAGAAACACATCACGCCGACCACCTTTTTCGATCATGCGGCGCGCAACAAAAAAGTGCTTATTCTCATTTCTGTCTTTTGCTAAATCCTGGCGATGCAGATTCCATTCAAAATGCGCCTGTACTTGGTATTCGACTTCAGCAAGATAGGTATAAATGGCGAGTGAATTACCACCGCTGTACTCAATCGGCTTCGCGCTTCTTGTTTGGGTGCGAATTCGCTTCATAACTCTTACTTTATCAATAATCCATATAATTGTCGGCTTCCAATATACCGAGCTTATGATACCTTTCAATGCTTCGTAGGTTGGGATGTGGTACGAACATTTTTCGCCGCCAATCTTAGTCAGCGGATCAGTAAAAAGGGCATACTTCCCTGATACGGAAAACTCTACTTTATTTTCTTTTTGCATAAAAACCTTCCTTTCTAACCGTTCAATAGCCGCATATAGCTAACAGGTTCTTCACTTATTCCATAATCATCGCTATAATACTGTTCATCTAAATAAAATATTCCTACTCCAACCTGCACTTCATGAATAGCCTGAGATAATTTTCTCCAATCGTTTTCAAAAATGTTTACTGAATAGCGTTGCGCTTCTTTTAAAAGCCAATATTGCTTTTCGACATCATGCACAGCACAAAGAGCATTAAGAATCCTTTGCCCTTCTTTCGCATACGGTACAACAATACCACGAGCTGACGAATCAATAGGTTGAAAAACCCTTGCCGCCGACATAAACGCCTGCCTTAACGGGATAGGAGGAGATTGTTTATTAATGCGCGTATACTCTTTTACGGAAGAGTCATTTACAGAAAGCAGGCTGAAAAGATTGTCGTTACGCCCCACTGCTGAATTACTGCTCACAGGATAATTCATATCATTGGCGCGCTCATAAAAATAATACTGATAATACCGCTCCATGGCTTTTAGACCCAGCACATCACCATCAAAGGAATCCGGGTTTTTTTTATACTCATCAAGAATCCTCTCCGCCTTTTGTCTCCCAATCAACATATCATTAAGGTTGTCGATATTCTCATTTTTCGGATTTATTATGGTCACCCTACCCGGGGTATCCCGCTTTTTGTGGCGATTACACCTGCCAGCGGCTTGGGCAATTGAATCCAGACCAGCCAAAGACCTTATAACCGAACCAAAATCTACATCAACGCCAGCCTCAATAAGCTGTGTACTTACGCAAACAACTGGTTGTCTTTTTGCTAAAAGCTCACTCATTTCTTTAAATTGTGTGATCCGATGCGCCGGACACATATAAGTACTCAAATGGTACACGACCCCATTAATTCCATTCCGACACTGCTGATAAATCTCCCTCGCTGTCTTCTTTGTATTTACGATAATCAAGACGCTACCACTTATTTTTAACTCCCTAACTACCAAGGTTTTAATTTCTTCAGTGCTCCATTCTTCAGGCTTATGCTGGTCATATACCTCAAAACGCTTCAAAGTTCTAAACAATTTCTTTGTATCAGGTACAATCTGTTGTCCATCAGATATCGTCAAAGAACAGCTTTTCCGTTCAACCTTGTCTAAAAGCGGCTGGGTAGCGGTGCAAAGCATAACCGTTGACCCACAGTTATTTACCAAAAACCGCACAGCTATATTAAACATATACACGCATTTAATAGGCAGCGCCTGAATTTCATCAAATATAATAACCGTATTCGCCATTTGATGCAGCCGCCGAACACTCTGTGTTCCTGATCCCCAAAAAGCTTCCAAAACTTGCACCATAGTTGTAAATATTACCGGCGCGTCCCAGTCTTCGGCCAATATCTTTTGACGAGTGTTTTCTTCCTCGGGTGTTAAGTTTGAATGATGTTCCAAAACTACATGCCCTTGATCCCCATCTTTTTCTAGTATCGCTCTAATTTCGTCAGCATTTTGATCAATAATTGATGTATATGGTAAAACATAAATTATGCGATCCATACTATGCCTTTTAGCATGTTGCAGGGAAAAACGTAAGCTGGCGAGCGTCTTACCGCCACCGGTTGGTACTGTTAACAGATGAAGACCTTTATCCTTATCAGCAGAATCAAAGCACTGCGCAGATATCTTAGCACGCAACTTGTCAATATCGCTATCCGCCTTAAAGCTATTCAACTTTTCGTTAAGTCGAGTAATTAAAACATCCCACGAAACATACTTCCCATTTTTTCTAATCTTTTTTATGTTCGGGCATTTAAAATCAGCCGTGCTTAAACGATCTGCATCAATTAGACAACTATACAAGAAACGGGTTAAAAGCCCCCATTTAAACGAAAGGGTTTCTTTTGAGTCATTATTCTTTTCGCACAAAGCTTTAAGCCGTTCGATTAGAACATTACTCATCTCTTCAGAGTTCAGAAGACCATTTAACCGCTCATTCAAAGAACTGGGTAATTTAGCAATAACTTCACCGACATGCGTTTTTGCGTCGCTCTTTACCATTCGTTTCGAGAAAAT
>CAZHHG010000099.1:4195-9138 GCA_964532065.1 uncultured Melioribacter sp. | reverse complement strand
GATGAGATCGGTATTGATAAACTTGCAGGCCGGCTCGAAGAGTTGAAAAAAAGTAGCCAAGAGAATAATCTGATTATACGTGCGGATAAAACCGTTCAGATCGACCTTATTATTAGGGTTTTCGATGCCGCAAAGGGAATCGGGATTGATAAATTTACAATAGAAACAGAAAAGATCAGTTACTGATGACAGAAAACAACGTCAGAAATAAATCGTTTGTCTATTCGATAGCGTTTCATGCTGTCTTCATTATTCTATTTGCCTTCATCAATTTTTCGGTCGGGATGGAGGAGGAAGAATATGTTACAATCGGGTTCGGAAGCGGATTAAGTATGGGGAGTGCAGGACCTGTAGGGCAGGATCCTGTAACTGAAAAAAATCAACCTCAACCGGAAAAACAAAAACCGAAATTGGATGAACAGAAAAAAGTTGAACTCCCTAAATCCGTAAATACTGATAAAGAAAATCTTATTACTGAAACGGATAAAAAAAAGGAGAAGGATGATATCAGCGACGAAAAAGTAAAACCTCTCTCTCAGGATGATTCAAAGACTAAAGGAACCGAACAGGTTGGAGAGGGTGAAGGGGGATTCGGATTTGAAATCGATTTCGGCGGTAAAGGAATGCGTAAGATCTACAGTTATAATCTTCCTGAATACCCTGAAGGAGTTTCAAAAGAGATTGATGTGCGTCTCAGATTTACCATTATGCCAGATGGTACTGTTGGAAAAATATTTCCCCTTATTAAAGCCGATGCCCGACTGGAACTGGCTGCAATTAACTCGTTGAGACAATGGAGATTTGAACCTCTTCCGCAGAATGCCAAAAAGATCGACCAGACTGTGATTATTACTTTTCCGTACCGGCTTCAGTAGGTCTTTCTTCCCGGTAGTAAAATTTGTAGAAAAAATACTCTACTATTGAAAGTAGTGTAAGCGAGATTGTGTCTGCATTGAACTGAATTCCTAACCCTTTGCTGTCAAAGAAAATTTTTACCACCGAAGTCGATAAAGACCAACCGACTGCAAATAGAATAATTATCAATGCAATATTTATGAAAGCAGTGGAGAGTGATTCATCCTGCCACTTTTTCGTGAAGATGTATAGAATAAACATCAGATGTCCGAAGAAAATTAATGCGGATATCATAATTAAATTTTGTCCCGGTTGTTTAGTCTCTGATTGATTACCTGGGCTCCTACAAGTCCCCCGATAGTACCGACAATCGAATTTACTACCGTATTGTTAATTATCATCGATAAAGCATAGACGGGTGAAAAACCGTATTGAATTATGTCGTTTCTCACACCTTCGAACAACGTTATTACCTCCGCTTGCAATCCTTCCGAAAGGGGAAAACTGTTTATCATCCTTTGAAGTTCAGGCATCATAGTAACTATATCATTATTCTTTGTAACGAGTGTAATCATAATGTCGAATACTGTTCCGAATAATGCCGCATATAGGCCGGTAATTAGCCCGGACATCGCCCCTTTTTTAGCTGATATTTTCTCCATAGAAGGATTTGCTCTTTTATCCAGAATCAGCGCAATGAAAGAGGCTGCAGGAACAATAAGACAGCAGACAAAACTTTTTGCTACCGGCACAACATGAAGAACACCCGCTCCGAAACCTGCTACAAATGAGGAAATGTATTTTTTCAATCTTTTACCCGAACTTTAGTTCCGAAATTAATTTCTCTAAACCCTCGCAAAGATATAAAAATAGAATTGAACCGGAAAGGAAACCTGTAGTAAATGCAGCTGTTCTGGAATAATTGTATAATCCGCCCATTACCATTAAAACATCGAGCAGCATTGGAGTTATTAAAATAAAAAGGAGTTTTAAATTCGCTTTCAATTTCCATCTGTAAAAAAGGAAAATTGTTGAGAGAATTAAGAGTCCGGAATAGATACCGGTACAACGAGCGCAGACAAGACTGATGCCGGATCCTGTGTCAATCAGTTTTTGAGGATCCTGGTGGCAGACAAGTGAATATGTCTGGTGCACAAATGTATATCCGTAAATCAGGGGATTGAAAAGTCCTATAAAGGATTCATAGAAAATTCCCGCTGTCCAGATTAGTATTGCTGAAAATAATATGATCCGGTATCGAAGAGACAATTATTTTAATTCCGGTGTGTTATAGATAAGAATTTTTTTCTCTGTAAGAATATATAATCTGCCATTAAAAATGGAAGCATCTATTGCTTTTTCTTCTGATGACAGCTTAAAAAGTTTTATTTCATTCACGCGGTTATTTCCGCCGTCGTTTAATATCCCTATAAATCCATCGCCGGTGAGAATAAGTGAATTCGAAGAAAAATTCAAATTAGTAAATTTCTTAATCTGCTTTGTCTTATGAATTAAATTTCCGAACTGATCAAAGATTACAAGATCATCCGAATCAATCAGAATGATCTGGTTCGCATTATTGATTGTGAATACTGATGGCTTATTAAGAATATACGAACCGGACTCGAATCCGCCGATCTCCGTTATAAATTCTCCTCTGAAATTAAATTTCAGAATTCTTGCATTATCGGTATCGAGAAGGAAAAGGTCCCCCTGCGAATTTACACCGACTGACCCGGGATATCGGAATTGAAATCTCTCGTTACTCTTCTTTGAAGAAATCTCAGATAAATAATTCAGATCCTTATCAAATATCTGTATCCTGTCGTTATTGCGGTCCGCAGCATAAACGTTTAATGTATTTGCAAAGAGATCCGAAGGATTGTCGAAGGATGAAGCGGACCATCCGTAACCCCCGATGCTTTTAAGTATATTCCCCAAAGTATCGAGCTTTAAAACTTCATTCGTGCGTGAGTCCGATACAAATATAAATCCGAGCTGATTAATCGACATTGAAGATGCGGATTGGAATGAACCGATCTCTCCTAAATAGATGAGCTCCTGAGATTTTACCGGTAAAGGTGCTATTATAAGTAATATTAACAGGTAGATTTTATACATACTTACCTAAAGCTGAATATTATGCCGAAAATCATAATTATTTATTTAGGCACACTTTCTGTAATATTTTACTTAATTAAAATAACTGAATTTATTAAATTTACCCAGGACGAAAGTCCTAAAAAACTTGATCGAGGAAAAAATGCGTAGAAAAACAGTTTTTCTATTAGCAAGTCTGCTCTTAATCTCATCCTGTAAACTGATTGAGGATGAATCAAACGGTATTACCGATCCTGAAGAAGTCAGTACTAGCTCGGTTAAAGTCCTTCTGCCAAACGGGGGCGAAACTTTGATGGAAGGTTCCTCCTATGATATTAAATGGACGGCAACAACTAATTCTAAAATCAGAATCCAATCGACAATTGATAACGGTGCTACCTGGTCCCTTGTTGCTGACAGCTTGGCAAATACAGGAACGTTCTCATGGTTCCCGATTCCTAATTCAATTTCTAGTCAGTGCAAAATCAGGGTTACTACTGTAGATGGTTCCGCATCCGATATGAGCGATGCCATTTTCAGCATTATCAAAAATAGTAATGAGAGTTTAAGAATTACTTCCCCTGTTGGAAACGAAGAGTGGGAAGCAGGATCATCCAAACAGATTAAATGGTTCAGCTCAGGTATCGACTCAGTCCGTCTTGAATACACTACTAATAACGGTAATACATGGAATCTTATCAAAGTAGATAATCGAAATACCGGCATCTATTTCTGGGAGCCTGTTCCCAATACTCCGTCTACGCTTGCGAAAATCAGGATCAAGGATGCGAAGGACGGAACTCCATTTACAGAAAGTCCTAATACGTTTAATATTATGCCTGAACCGTTGATTACTGTAAAATTCCCTAACGGCGGTGAAAATATTGATATCGGTTCTTCAATGAGAATTGAGTGGATATCAGAAAATATTCAGAATGTATCAATCTCTTATACGACCAATAACGGATTTAACTGGAATGTAATTACAAATTCAACTCCGAGTAACGGATTTTACGTCTGGACTCCGGTGCCCAATGTTAATTCGCAGCTCTGTAAAATTAGAATAGCAGATGCTCATGACGGGGAACCGAAAGATTTATCTAACAATACATTTTCGATCAGTGAAATTGAGAGTAAAACTATTACTGTTAAATCGCCTAATGGCGGTGAAAGCTGGGAGGCAGGAACCGCTGAACAGATTACATGGTTCAGCAGTACCGGTATCGATTCTGTCTACCTTGAATACACCACTGATAACGGAAACCGTTGGAATTATATCGGCAAGGATACAAAGAACACCGGTATTTATTTCTGGGAACCGATTCCGAACACTCCCTCTACATTAGCCAAAGTGAGAATCAGGGAAGCTAAAGACGGATTGATCGTTGATGAAAGCAACACTACATTCAATATTCTTCCGGAACCGGTTATACGGGTTCTTGTCCCTAACGGTGGAGAATCCTGGCTGGCAAATACTTCCCAGAGGATTGAATGGATCTCTGAGAATATTGAGAATGTAAAAATTGCCTTCACAACAAACAACGGAGCTAATTGGACAACTATAGTTGAATCGACTCCCAGCATCGGTTTTTACAACTGGGTTCAGATTCCCAATGTTAATTCTCAAAACTGTAAGATAAGGATCTATGATGCTCTCGACGGCGAACCGAACGATGTCTCTAACGGTGTGTTCAGAATTACCAATCAGATTGTGAAATCGATTCAGGTCCTTAGTCCAAACGGTGGAGAGGAATGGGAAGCCGGTAGCAAACAGAATATTACATGGAGCGCTACTGCCGTTAACAAAGTAAAGATTGAATTGACGGTGGACAAGGGATTAACCTGGACTACGCTAGTAGATAGTATTGCCGGGGGTGCTTATGAATGGAGTCTGAATGAGAATCTGAATTCTACACAGTGCCAGATTCGTATCAGTGATTCCAGAGATCCGGGAATCTCGGATGTAAGCGACGCGGCATTCAATATTA
>CAZHHG010000099.1:0-4185 GCA_964532065.1 uncultured Melioribacter sp. | reverse complement strand
ATATATTTATGTAAACGAACCGCGCGGACCAAGAGATTTCAAAGATAGCGACCTTATTGAAGGTGCCTGGGAATCTTCGGGAATTAAAAATGTCGGCATCAAATACACCTGGAATAACGGAATAGCCATTTACCCGGATGTACCCGCATTTACAACGCTTGTCGATAAAATGGCCAACCAGGGACGATATATGACTAGCTTTACGATACCTTCCGATAAATATTATGTTGTAGTTTATAATGCAGATGAGGGAAGTAACGGATCGCCGAGTGCAAGAAGCATCGGAAACTTTACAATTGAAAAAACAGAACCCGCTTCTATCTCAATTCTCAGTCCTGCTGAAGGTGATGAATGGTTAACGAGCGATCCACAGAAGAAATTTTCGTATGAAATTAAATGGCGGAGTTATCTTGTAGACTCGGTTAAGATTGAGTATTCATTAAACGGAGGCGCTTCCTGGAATACTATTATTGCAGCCCACCCGAGCAACGGATTATATAATTGGATTATGCCGGAAGATGTTGAATTCAGATCCGATAATGCTTTAGTTCGTATCAGCAGCACAGTAAATCCGTCGGTCTTTTCTCAAACTGCGGGACATTTCAGTATTCATCCTCAGAATAAATTATTGAGATGGTCGTTCCCACTTGGCGGTGAATATATTGCATGGCGTCAGACTTCTCCAACAACAGTTGATATTGATACATTAATCACCTGGCATTCTGCTGGTATTTTTAATGTCGATATCGAATATACCGATGATAACGGACTTACATGGTTTAACATTGTTCAGAATTACAGATCTACCGGAGCCTACAACTGGACAATCCCGGCAGTACAACCTTCCACACTTACAAGATTGAGAATTATCGACGTAAGTGCGGATGCCGGAGCATCACCTATGACTGATATGACTCCACAGGTATTTAATCTTCAGATATTGAAAGCCGGTGCGGTGATATTGATAGATGAGAAAGCCCCGATTTCAATACAGGGTACTATTAGGGAAATAAAATGGGCTGCTGCAAATGATATTAGATCTGTTTCTCTGGAATACTCGGTAGATGGCGGTAAGAAATGGACCACTATAGAAAGTAATATCTCCTCATTGCCCGGGGTCGTAAATACTTATCGCTGGAAAGTACCGGAAAATAATTCGAATAATGTTTTTATTAGAATTTTGAGTGGAATTAAATCGGTAAAATCAACTAAATTTAGGATAGAAAAATAAAAGTCTTTGCCCCGTGGTGTAATTGGCAACACGTCTGACTCTGGATCAGAAAAAAGCTTCATTTTTGGGCTATTTTGAGGGCATTTTCACCCATTGTGCCCTCCATTGTGCCCAAAATTACATCATTTATCCTGTTCCCGATACGTTCATACTCCGCTTCTAGGTAGTACTTCTGAGTCGTCCTAATATCCTTGTGACGGGCTATCTTCTGAACGTCAAATAACGACATCCCCGCATTAGCCAGCCTTGAAAGAAATGTCTTCCGGATCTCATGTATCGAGTAATGCCTGAAATTATTCCGCCTCAAAAAGTGCCTGAAGAAGGAGAGTGACTCCTTACTTTTATATGGACAAACCTTGCCAGTTAATTCTTCCCATTCCGATTCTAAAAAAATCCTCAGTTCGCGGTAAAGAGGGAACTGGTCAATCCTTTTTCCCTTATTGTTCTTTATGTAGATTATATTCCTCTTGAAATCTATATCCTCAAACTCAAGTCTTATCAGCTCAGATACTCTCAGCCCGGTCATTATTAGCAGTTTAATCGTTTTATACTGGTTCTCATTCTGCTTCTTCAGCAATTTTAAAATGAGATCCATTTCCTCACGACTAATAACATTAATTTTTTTCTCAACACTCTGTTTTCTCGTGACCGGATTAAAATCTATATACCTCATCTTCCTGAAATACTCGAATATTATCCTTAAGTGCCGGAAAATAATTTCTATTGATCCTTTCGATACCTTCATATACTTATCAAATTCTTCTATTATATCTTCATTTACTTTCCTTAGCTCTATATCTCCTGTGAAGTTCAAGAATTTTTTGAACGAGTACTCATAAATTTTTCTAGTGCTTTCGGATTTATTCTCCTTAGTCTTCTCAAAATCCTTATAAGCCTCGCTTAATGTTTTCTTCTTTACCTTTTTGATGAGCGGATGAATTCCATTTAAGATGTCGGCTTCCTTCTGCAGTTTTATTTTCTTGGCGAGTATTCTGTTTCCGCGTGTGTCTTTTAATCCGAGTGATTCTCTGTAGCGTCTTCCGTAGATTGAGTAGGTGAGCCAGATTAACCCGTGCCTTTTATATATTTCAGCCATTCCGGTTCTTCCCCCTTTTTCTTACTCTCTTCTATTTGTCTGTCCTTCTCCTCAAGTAACTTTTCCAGTCTGTTTATTATCTCATCTTTTGCTCTAATGATTTCTGCCATCTGCTTAATTATTTCTCCTTCATACTTTTTATCCACTTCTCAACCCCCAGCTTCTTTTTGTAATCTTCAATAATCTTATCCTGGTATTCAATAATCGATAGCAGCTTCTCCACTACTTTTTCTTTCTCTGCAATAATATTTTTGTAATTATTTATAATTTCTGACTTATCATTTTCATTATTCTCAACTTCATCTATTTTTTTATTCTCGTCTTCTATAATGCCTTTATTTATTAATATCGCCTGGAATTTTTTTGTCGGCTTTCTGATCCATCTGCTCACCTGCGAGGGATCTACGCCTATTTCCTCGGCAAAGTCACATAACCGTTTGTACCTCGCAAGTATGCTTTTTTTTGCTTTTTCTGAGTCCACGGGTAACCTTTCTTAACATATTGACAATATTATTGTCAATTATTGACATTTATTAACACATTATTTATATTTAATTAACTTATTTTCACATTATCAAATTAACATATTTACATTTTAATGTCAAGTAAAATCATTTACAAGGACATCTCCCTCCCCAAACTCATCCTTTCTATCAGCGAAGCCTCAAGAATAACCAATATCGACCGGTCTATTATCCGCGAATTGATTAAGTCCGGTGAAATTGATGTGTTTGTCTGTCCCGGCAGAATACATAAGAAAATCTTTGCCCCTTCCCTTATCGATTTTATAAACAGAAATTCACTCACTATGAATACATTAGATGAGGTCCTTCAATGAAATCTAATACCAAGCTCGTTCATATCGATCCGGTCACCCACGGAAAATTAAAAAAGTATGTCCTTAACCTTCAGCTTAAAGGAATCCGTACCACGGTCTCAATTGAAGCGAATACTGCAATACTTAATCATATTTCTAAAATGCTGAATGAAAAATAACATCGAGTACTACTGTCACTATGCTAATTCTCATAATCATCCCAAGTTCAAACTCCTTCGACTCAAATACGGCTGGGCGGGAGAGGGGAGATTCTGGGCACTCAATAATATTATAGCCGGGTCCGATAACTGCATCCTCAACCTCAATAAGAAATACGTGGTAGCATCAGTCTCGTCAGATCTGGGTATGAGCATCGAAGAGTTTCAGGAGTTTGTTTCCTACCTGATCAAGGAATGTGAATTGCTGATTGATATCGACGGGAATGTTTCTTCCGAGAATGTCCGCGAAACTTTTAAGGAGGTTATGAATCAGCGTGTCCGCAACAAGGAAAACCGCGAAAAAGCCATCTTAACCAAAAACGAACTGAAGCTTATTAGACCAACATAATTTGTCGTTCAAAAAAAACCTGTTCCGAACCCGTTTTTTTTAACAAAGAAAGAAAGAGAAAAAGAAAGATAGATAATAGGAAATGATCTAAAATGTGGATAGTATGACACCATTTAATATTTAAAAAATTTGCAATCCATAATGGTTAAAATTCTTGATTATTTTTCCCCTTCTTAATATTTTAAACTTAATTACTCAATTATACTGCATTTCAATTTGATCAAATTTACTTTTTTCGAATAAATTTCCTGTCCGCAATTTAAAATAAAAAACCCCCGTTAAAGGACGAGGGTAACCTAAATGTTTTCACAACGGAATAATCCTTATTGTGATTTGCTTCAAAATGTTTCGTTGCAAACATAAAAAATATTTTTGAATATCAAAAGGAATTTTTAAGATGAAAAAAATATTAGGTCTTGATCTTGGCGTATCCTCAATTGGCTGGGCTCTTATTGATGAAGATGAAAAAGAGAT
>CAZHHG010000098.1:0-9189 GCA_964532065.1 uncultured Melioribacter sp. | reverse complement strand
CTATTTTCATTGCCAAGAACGATGGCAATTTTTTCAGTTAAGTCGATATCGTAAAGACTAACAGCGCCGGGGTCGAGAAAACTAGAATAAATTTTATAACCGTTCTTTTTAACAGAATCAAAACAATTATCGATTGAATCGAATTTTTCAGTTTCGATCCATTTGGTTGCCGAAGCCGAAGAAACCCGGCTCAATTTCGGGAATTTTTCCTTTGTATAAAGGAGATTTACTTTAGGTATACCGACAGCCTCGCAGGTACGAAGAATTGCACTTACATTGTGAGGGTCGTGAATATTCTCTAGTACAATGCTGAGTGAAAATTGTCTTGCAGATGCGGCGGCGGCAATTTTCTGAAGCCGTTTTTCAGTTTTGAATTTTCGCATTACTATTTATCAAAAATGACCTTATAAATTTTTTTATTTCCCTCTTTCCTTGCTAGGTCAGTTTTGATTTTGAAGTCGGAATCAACTTGGATATAAAACCGCAGGAGATCAAGTGTTTTGGAAATCGCATCATCCTCAGCATGTGCCCAGCTGTCACAACCTTTAATTGAAGGTATATCGGAAGAGAAGCCGTCGCCTGTATCTATTATAATAAGATCGAGGACCACTAATAACCGCCAGCCGCAGTTTTTTCACCTTTAACGATTTTAACGCTTGCACTCGCGCCAATACGGTCAGCGCCGCTCTCAATCATCAGTTTTGCATCCTCTGCAGTCCTTATCCCTCCGGAGGCTTTAACACCAACTGCAGATCCGACTACATAGCGCATAAGCGCAACATCCCCGGCAGTCGCACCGCCTTTGCTGAATCCGGTAGAAGTCTTTACAAAATCAGCTTTTGCTTCTTTACTTAACAAACAGGCTTTTATTTTCTCTTCGTCAGTAAGCAACGCAGTTTCGAGAATCACTTTACATACAGCGTTATGCCTTTTAGCCGCGAGTACAACCTGATTAATATCGTTGAAAACATATTCATAATTACCCTGTTTAAGCATACCGATATTTATAACCATATCAATTTCCTGGGCACCACTATTTAGCGCCTGTTCGGCCTCGGCTCTTTTAACCTCGGTAGTTGTAGCGCCTAATGGGAAACCGATTACCGTACATACTTTCACCTGACTCCCTTTAAGGAGCTGGTAAGACAACGGGACGTAACATGGATTTATACAAACCGAAACAAAGTTATACGTTCTTGCTTCATCACAAAGTTTTTTAATTTCATCCTGTGTGGCTTCGGGTTTAAGCAACGTATGGTCGATCATTCTTGCCACATTCCTGTCAACAATTTCATTCCCTATTCCGGGTCCTGCTGCAATTCTATCGGCTCCGTTACTGATTATATTTTTTACTGCTACCGGCTGATCAACAATATTTCTTTCCCAGCCAACGCATGAACCGGTAGTACAATAAAAATCCTGGAGCGATTTTTCAATAAATACCTGCGAAACAACCTTATCAATTAACGACGAGCTCATTTTGTCTTTCCGCCTTCTAATTTTTGATATGCAAGAAAAGTATTTTTTAATAACATTGCAATCGTCATTAATCCAACACCACCGGGCACAGGAGTAATGAACGAAGCTTTCTTCTCAACGTCATCGAAATTAACATCGCCTACAATTCTGTATCCTTTCGGGCTGCTGCTATCATCTATTCTATTTATCCCTACATCAACAACTACAACTCCATCGCAAACCATATCCGAAGTAATAAAATTTGCTTTCCCAATTGCCGCAATAAGGATGTCGGCATTTCTTGTAAACTGCGATAAATCTTTGGCGGCCGAATGACAGACGGTAACAATCGCATTGGCCCCTTCCTTTTTTTGAATCAATAAATTTGCTACTGGTTTCCCGACGATATTACTTCTACCGACAACTACAACATGTTTACCGGAAGTAGGAATTTTGTAGCGGGACAGTAATTCCAGTATTCCGAACGGAGTACACGGATAAAACGTTTCATTCCCGGTAACAAGCTTGCCCACATTTACAGGATGGAATCCATCAACATCTTTTTTGGGATCTATAGCTTCAATAATTCTCGACTCATTTATTTGTGAAGGGAGCGGAAGCTGTACAAGTATTCCGTGGAAATTATCATTAATGTTATAACTGTAGATCAACTTCAGCAGATCCACTTCACTGGTCTCTTCAGGAAGTTTTTCAATTTTGGAGAGCATCCCGATTTCTATACACGCTTTGCTTTTAGAATTGACATATGACTGGGATGCGGGGTTATCACCAACAAGTATTGTTACAAGACCCGGGACTTTGCCACCACTCTCTTTAATTGCGAGAATTTTCTCTTTCAATTCATTTTTTACTTCAGCCGCAATTTTTTTACCATCGATTATCGTAGCCATTTCTGTAACACTATTTAATTTTTACTCAGGTAATTAATGATCCGATTCTTTTTCAATTTTCTTTTCAAACTCAGGCAGGAAAATTCTCTCAACTTCTACGGCTTTTCCTGTCCCTGAATCTATTTTCACAAATAATCCGCATAGATGGACATTATCAGTCGCCGTCTGGTACTTCTGAGGCGTCTGGAAGAGGAAACGGTTAATAGCCGCGTCGGTTTTCATTCCAATAACCGAATCGTAAGGTCCTGTCATACCGCAATCAGTTATGTAAGCTGTGCCGTTCGGGAAGATTCTTTCATCGGAGGTTTGTACATGTGTATGGGTGCCTACCAGAGCAGAAATTTTTCCGTCAAGATAATTGGCCATCGCAATTTTTTCAGCAGTTGCCTCCGCATGGAAATCGACAAATACTACTTTTGTTTCCTGTTTCAGTTTAGGTAATACCCAATCGGTCGCTCTGAACGGGCAATCGATTGCTGCCATATATGCCCGGCCCTGCAAATTGAGTACAGCAATTTTCCCTTTCGGCGTATCAACAAAACAGTATCCGTTTCCGATAGTTCCTTTGGGATAATTCAGAGGGCGTAGAACGCGGTTATCCTTACGAAGAAATTCCTGCGACTGATGTTTATCCCAGGTATGATTTCCACCGGTAATCGCATTCACTCCGAGGTCAAAAAGCTGCTTCGCTTCCTTTTCAGTACATCCTTTACCATCGGAAAGGTTTTCGCCGTTTACGATCGTAACATCTATTTTGTATTTTTTCTGAAGGCTTGGGAGCCACATCTGAACGATGTTCAATCCAGGCTGCCCAATTATATCGCCGATAAACAGGAGATTTATATTCATAATGATTTCTCTTTAATTGAAATATATTGAAAATAGCCCGAATAACGAAACATTCAACCAGATTGACATTTTTAGTAAATTAGCCGTATGAAAAAAATAGATGCAGCAAAAGAACTTAAGGAACTTCAATTTGATGAGGTTGAATATTCAGTCTTCGATTTTGAGACTACCGGCACATCAGCCAGGACAGACAAAGTAATTGAAATCGGAATCGCGAAAATCCGGAAAGGAAAGATTACTGATACATTTCAATCCTTTATTAATCCGGGCCGATTTGTTCCTTATAACATCACACAAATTACCGGTATTACAAATAATGATGTTAAAGACGCCCCTTATTTCGAAGAGGTAATAAACAACATTAAAGCATTCGTTGGCGATTCTGTCCTGGTTGCGCATAACCTTGGATTTGATTATTCATTTCTAAAGCAAGAGTGTGAAAGTGCAGGAATCGAACTGCCGGGCAATCCAGCTATCTGCACGCTTAAACTCTCAAAAAGAATCTATCCGCACTTCCCTAGCCGTTCACTTGGTAATCTTTCCAGGTCATTGAAAATTCGTCATCGTGATGTTCACCGGGGATTGGGAGACGCAACAGCGACGGCAAAAATATTACTGAAGATGTTCAAATCCCTAAGGGAAGAGCACGGAATAGAGACTCTAAGCGACCTGATCAATTTCCAGAGTATTCCTTCGGGCACTCCTTTCAAGATGATTAAGAAAAAGCTTGCAGAGGATTACTCATCGGTGCCCGATGAACCGGGGATCTATTTTTTCAGAGATTCTAAAGGAGAGGCCATCTATATCGGTAAAGCAAAGTCGCTTAAACACAGGGTCAGTAATTATTTCACGAGTAACAGCGGCCGGAAGCCCAAGAAGATTGTTCAAAAAGCTCAGCGACTCGAATACCTTGTAACCAATACAGAACTGACCGCTCTTCTGGCTGAGGCTGAGCTGATCAAGTCTGCCGATCCGAAATTCAATACGCTTCTTAAAAAATTCTCAAATAATTATTTCATAATGGTTACTTGCAGCCGGGAGTATCCTTCCGTTGAACGTGTTACAAAGTTTGATTTCGACGGGAATGATTATTACGGCCCCTATCCGAACCGGGATACAATTATTGCTATCAAGGAAATAATCGATAAAACTTTTGAAGTAAGGGAATGTTCCGATAAAGAACTGGCAAAGGGACGTAAATGCTATCTGGCCGATATCGAAAGATGTCTCGCCCCATGCATCAACAGAAATATTTCTGAAAAGTACAATGCGGAACTTGAAAAGGTAAAGGAATTTTTAAGCGGCCATAACCAGTCGGCAGTGGACAGACTTCTGGGTAAAATGAAGGAACTTAGCGAAAAGAAAAAATATGAAGAGGCGGCTCATGTACGCGACATTATTAACTCGATATTCAAACAGCTGAACAGAGCGGCAATACTTTCCGAGCCGATAAACCGCGCTAATGTTCTTATAGAGATCGCCGGTTTTAAGGAGAATGATTACCTCCTTATGCTGGAAGGGAAAGTAATTATAAGAAATTTTCTGAACGATAATCCAGATCAGTTTGAGGAGGCGCTTGAAAATTATTTTGCCGGTTCTATTGGACTATTTAAGGAAATAACGGATAAAGATTTCGAACGGTTAAAAATAGCCCTCTCATGGCTGGTAAAAAACAAAGGAAGGATTAAAATTCACTACCTGAAAAAATATCATTCAAGTGAAGAACTGGCAAAGGATTTTCTATTCTTAAATTCAGCAAAGAGGAAATATTACGAATCTGAATGAAAGTTAATTCAAGAGAAATTTAGTGAGAAGCAGCCGTATCAAATAACCGGAAATAAGTATCAGCACAGCATACATAGCAATCGCTTTAGCCGATTCGGAAGTAAATGCAATTGTAGAAAGAAATCCCCTCCAGCCGCACTCCTTGCACCTGTAAAGTTTATAATATGTGATTTTCTTAATAATCTGCTCTTTCATTGTTTTAGCCCGTGAATGATGAAGCACGCCGGCTTTTCTGCATTTTGGACAGCGGGTATAGTGAGGATTCCGATAAATAAATATTTTAGGTGTTTTCACCTTGGCTTATCCGGAATTTGTAAATAAAATTATAATGCCTGCTTTAATAATTTTGAATAATGGCCATTATTATTCAGTATGCCGACAGCCGATCTAAGCTGGTTATCATTTTTCAGCGACTCAATTATTCTCCCGATTCTACCATCCGCGCGCGCCATTAATTCCTCCCTTATAGCGCTGACAATTTCATCTTTATATTTTTCCATTTCCCTTGAATGGCTTTCATCAATCTGTAGTTTCGATTTTTCGAGTAATTCCAGAAAAGCACCATTAAGATTCTCCTGAAAGGCAGCTGATTTAAGCTGATCAATTAATTTTTCAGCCGGTGAGATAAATTCAAACTTCTGGGTTTTGATATACTTCTGGAATTCACTGAGAAGTTTATCAGCCGATATATTCTTGAAATCGTTTCCGGAATTTTCATTGTAATAATAAGTAGCAAACCCGAAAAACATCCCGTCTGCGAGAAGTCTCTGAATTAAATGGGAACTTGATCGATTAACAACAACGGAGTCGGGGATAATCCCGCCCGCAGAAGTAACCTTCCGGTTTGTATCGGTAAGGAATTCCTTACTGTCAATTGGTCCGGCTGACCTGATTACTTTATTCCGCTCCGAATAGTCGACTTTCTGAATCGACCTTCCGCTCGGAGTATAATATCTGGCTGTGGTAATTTTCAGGGAAGTATTATAAGAAAGAGGGATTAATGTTTGAACAAGCCCCTTTCCGAATGAAGTAGTTCCAACTATTACGCCTCTGTCGTGATCCTGAATTGCACCGGCCACTATTTCGGAGGCTGAAGCGGATCCTTCGTCAACAAGCACAGCCAGCCGGATTTTTCCCGCGACAGGTTCTTCAGCAGAAATATAATTTTTTACATCGAGTGAGTCTCTTCCTTTAACCGAAACTATCATTTCCCCTTTAGGAATAAATTTTTCACTAACATCAACAGCGGCATCAAGCAATCCACCCGGATTACCCCTAAGGTCGAGTATAATACTCTCAATCACTCTTTTTTCTTTCAATTCAACCAGAGCTTTCTTAACCTCTTCACCGGCAGTTCTGGAAAATCCGCTCAGTTTCAGATAAGCATTGCCGCTCGTTTCAGGGTAAAATCCGTAGTAGGAAAGATTTTTTATTTCAATCTCCTCCCTCAACAAATTAAACAGGATCGGTTCCTCTTCCCCTTCTCTTTGTATAAACAATTTTACACTCGTACCGGTATCGCCTTTAAGCAGATCGCTCAACTCTTCATAATTCTGTTTTGTGACAGGAATATCGTCTATTTTAATGATGATATCCCCGATTCTAATTCCCTGTCTCTGAGCCGAATAGCCCTCAATAAGGTCCACTATTGTAATACTTTCATTTCTTATTCCAACAGTCGCCCCGATACCGCCATACTTTCCTTTAGTAATAATATCAATATCTTTTTGATTACTTCCGTCGATGAAATTTGTATAAGGGTCGAGTGATTCTAGCATTCCGCTAATTCCTGCAAGCATAAATTCCTGAGGATTGATCTGATCGACATAATTGAGAGTCACTTCCTTGTAAACCCGGCCGAAAATTTCGATCCCTTTATTAATCTCGAAATAAATGTCGGAGTCCTTCTGGACAAATCCCGAAAAAAGAAGAATCCCGATTATTGCGGTAAGTATTTTTTTTCTGTTTAGCATAAAAATTTTCTTTCAATTACGGATTTTTTCAATTTCGGACCGGATTACGAGATGAAGTTCATCAATCGGCATTAATCCGTTCAATACTTTAATTCTTTTTTCTTTAGCCGCAAGTTCAAGGTAACCGTTTCTAACTCTTTCGTAAAAATCAATTTTGGAAGATTCGATCCGGTCCAGTTCCACTTTTTTAACTCTGGACATTCTTCTAACAACTTCCTCAATCGGAATATCGATAAAAAAAGTAACAGCCGGGATGGCATTTTTTATCACAAAATTCTGCAGGTCAGTCACAAACTGAAGTGAGAGTCCTCTCCCGTAACTCTGATATGCAATTGATGAATCATGAAACCGGTCCGATATAACGAAAATATTTTTCCCAAGTGCCGGTATTATTGTCTCGTTCACCAGTTGAGACCTGCTTGCTGCAAATAGAAGTGCTTCGGTCTCGAATCTCATTTCAGAATTATTCTTATCAAGCAGGATATTCCTTATCTTTTCCGAAATAGGAGTTCCCCCGGGTTCTCTAAGTACAATTACTTTTTCACCTTTACCAGTCAGGTATTTTTCAAGGATCTGAACCTGGGTAGACTTACCGGAGAAATCGAGGCCTTCAAAAGTTATAAACATAAACGGGACCGTAAATGTAGTTTTAGTATTGCTTAATTATATATTCAAGTTTTTTGGGAATAATATCTATCAGAGTAGTGTTCTCGGGTATTTTGATTTCCGGTTCTACGCCTTCATCATCATTTCTGAGAACCGTCCAGAAATCGACATACGCCTTAATGCTATCGCGTGTTAATCTGCCGAGTTTATTTATCCCGCCTTTCAGAACAACGCTGATTTTACCCGGGAAGAGGATTAATTCCTTTGATTGAGGGACGTTTCGAATTTCAACGGAAATTTCGTCGAAGGATTTATCGACAATTTTCTGAACGTCAAACTCTATTTTACACGATGAGTGCGAAAAGACGGCATCTTCAACAGGTACAAGATTAAGAGTTGAATTGACCGGTTCCGACAAATCTTTTAATTCTAGATATTCAGTGAAGACGGTATCAACATCTTTAAGCAGAATAGCAGAACCAGAGATCTCGATCTCTTCCGGAATTATTTTAATTTTAGAAGCGATACCGAAACCTTCCTTAAACTCCACCAGAGTGTTCTGCACTACTTTTACTTTTTTCGTAATAATTCTATCGACTTCAAATTCAATACTATTCGGTGCAATTTCAATAACCCTGTAATTGGAAGTGAGCCAGGCATTATTCTCCATCTCATCCCGGAGGTTTACTTTATGTTTACCGCTCCGGCGTTTTGCGGAAACAAGGAATTCTTCATCGCCTGCCAGTGATAATTTTGTCAGTTCCCAACCTTTCGACCTGATCCTGAGATAAATTTCTTTATCCGAAATCGATCCTTTAGTATAATTCCTGGGCAAATCGATAAGCGATACGGGTACTTTGAAAGTCGCAACGAACTCGCCCGAAAGCGAGATTGATCCCCACATTATAATGGAGAAGAGAAGAATTATTGAAAAAGGTATTAATTTTTTCTTCATGGCTTAAAAATATAAAAAAAACTCCACTATTGTGGAGTTTATAAAGTTGAAGATTATATGTAAAAGTCTACCTTATCTTTTCAAAATGTTCAATCAATTCATCTCTGTTAGCCCTGGAAATTTCTCTCCCTTTAATAGGAAAATTCGGGAAACTTCGCGCCAGATGTCTCAGCTTATGTACATTCAAGGAAGATAGTACATCCCGTGAAGGGACTTCGCCTGTAAATAATTCTCCTTCAGATTCTTCGATTTCTGTTTCCTGTTCTTCAGGACCAATCTCCTTCATAGCTTCTTTTCTAAGCATTTCGAGGCGGGATTCTGTCCCGGAGATCTCTTTTGAAGGGGGAACCGTTTTTATTTCTTTTTGCGGTTCAACTTCAGCAGCAGGTTCTTCCTTTACAACTGGTTCAGGAATCGATTCGGCTTTTTTCTTTTCGGCCGGTACAGAAATCTTAGGAGTAGATTTTGATGGTTTAGATTCTTCAGCAGGAGATGATTTCGGTATTTCAGGGGAGTAGATTATCTCTTCGATCTGGTCATCCGGTCTAGGAATTACGTGAGCAGAAATCAGTTGACTAACACGTTGAGCGGCGACTGCTCCGGCATCGACAGCGGATTTAACCGCAGCCACTTCGCCGATAATTTTAACCGT
>CAZHHG010000097.1:0-9221 GCA_964532065.1 uncultured Melioribacter sp. | reverse complement strand
AAAAAGAATTGTTAATATCATCCGGGATACAATCCATCCGAGAGCAAAGGCAAGACCCATCCAGAATTTATAAATTGTTTTAAGCCGGGCAGGTAAAATGATACCGCAAATTAATAAGATCGATCCGGAAGAAAGGAAAACAATCCTTACTAATTCCGAATACCAGAATAGCACCGATATAATTACAAATACAATTCCGATTGTAATCCCGAACTTCCTGAGGGATTTAACTGAGAAGTCCAGACTTTTCAATTCATGAACTACATCTTTAATCCAGCTCATACTTCTGCTTCCAGTCGATATCGTCGTGAAATTGAGGTTGTTCGTTTTTATAAAGTATAAAATTCCCAAGCGTTAGAAGATCCATTTCAGTCCGCATAAAGCACTTATAAGCATCGAGCGGAGATTCAACTATCGGCTCACCGCGGACATTGAAAGAAGTATTTACAATTACAGGGCAGCCCGTCTTCTCGAAGAAACGTTCTATAAGACGATGATAAACCGGACTATCCTCCTTATGCACGGTTTGAATCCTTGCAGAATAATCGACGTGAGTAACCGCGGGTATTTCCGATCTTACAATGTTTAATTTATCAATTCCCCACAGACTTTTTTCCTCATTTGTCATAATCCGTTGTTTCTCTTTTTTAACATCGGCAACGAGGAGCATATAAGGGCTTTCGGTATCGAGTTCAAACCATTCGTTCACTTTTTCCGCAAGAACAGAAGGTGCGAAGGGACGGAAACTCTCCCTGTATTTTATTTTCAGGTTCATTTTTTTCTGCATCTCAGACGAACGCGCATCACCGATAATCGATCTTGCACCCAGAGCTCTTGGGCCGAATTCCATTCTGCCCTGAAACCATCCAATTACCTTCTCCTCAATTATCGCATCGGAGATTTTTTCAATCAAGTCATTATAAGATACCTTTTGATACGGGAGGTTAAATTTCCTGAGAAATTTTTCAATTGCTTCATCAGAATAAACTGTTCCGAGGTAGGAACCTTTCTGAAGGTCTCTACCCTTTTTTACAGGAGAAGGATTGTTGTTAAAATGATGGTGAGCAATCAGTGCTGCACCTAAAGCACCGCCCGCATCACCCGCAGCGGGCTGGATCCAGATATTTTCAAAAATTCCTTCGCGTAATAATTTACCGTTACCCACACAATTCAAGGCAACGCCTCCGGCAAGACAGAGATATTTCTCGCCTGTAACTTTTTTAACATTCCTAGCCATTCGAATCATAATCTCTTCTGTTACATCCTGAACGGATCTCGCCAGATTCATTTCCCTTTGAGTAAGATTTGATTCTGCTTTTCTGGGAGGTCCGTCAAAAAGCCGGGCGAACTTTTCATTGGTCATTGTTAGGCCGGTATTGTAGTTAAAGTAGTCCATGTTCATTTTAAACGAACCGTCCTCTTTAAGATCGACCAGATGATCAAAGATTTTTTTCACATAGACCGGTTCACCGTATGGTGCAAGACCCATCACTTTATATTCGCCTGAATTGACCTTAAAACCTGTAAAGTAGGTAAAAGCGGAATAGAGTAAACCTAACGAATGGGGCCAGTGAAGTTCGGACAGAATTTCGAGCCGGTTTCCGTTTCCTACACCCCATGAGGATGTAGCCCACTCACCCACTCCGTCGATAGTCAGAAATGCAGCTCTTTCAAACGGCGACGGATAAAAAGCAGAGGCTGCATGAGATTCGTGATGCTCCGGAAATAGTATTTTACCTTTAAACTGCAGCTGCTTGGAGATATGGTCGGGAATCCAGAGTTTTTCTCTAAGCCAGAGCGGCATTGCCATGATAAAGGACTTTAATCCTCTGCCCGGATATTGAAGATATGTTTCGAGTATGCGGTTGAATTTTACAATCGGTTTATCATAGAAAGCAACGGCAGATAACTGATCAACGGAAATGCCGGCATAGTTAAGACAGAATTTCACTGCATTCGACGGGAAATTGGAATCATGTTTAAACCTTGTGAACCTCTCTTCCTGGGCAGCGGCAATAATCTTCCCGTTTTCAAGTAGAGCTGCTGCCGAATCATGATAGTATGCAGAAATTCCAAGGATGTATTCTTTCATATCCCTTACAAAAATTAATTAAGTGTAATTCTGGTACCGCAGTTTTCTTTTTCTATTTCTTCTTCACTTGTGATAATAGCTTCCTTCCCGCCGTTTCTAACAAAATCGATAGCAGCCAGAATTTTAGGGCCCATACTTCCGTCGGGAAATTCCCCCTGCTTTAAATATTTTTCAGCTTCATCTGCAGTAATATGATCAAGTGCTTTCTGATCCGGTTTATTAAAGTTTATGAATACCTTAGGAACATCGGTTATAATGTAGAACCGGTCAGCATTTATCAGGCGTGCCAGAAGGGCCGAGGCAAGATCCTTGTCAATTACTGCTTCTATAGCTTCAAGGTATTTTGTATCCTGGTGAAAGTAAACTGGTATTCCTCCGCCGCCGGCAGCAATTACAATATGTCCTTTATCGACCAGGTCTTTAACAACCTGATAATTGATAACATCAATTGGTTTAGGTGAAGCAACTACCTTACGCCATCCCCTTTTCCTGGGGTCTTCTTTAAAGATCCAGTTATTCGCTTTAGCAAGAAGATCGGCTTCCTCTTTAAGGTAATAAGGGCCAATCGGTTTTGTAGGATTATTAAACGCGGGATCATTAATATCGACAAGAACTTCGGTAATGAGAGCAACAACATTCTTCTTCAGCTCGGTCTTATTAAGAGCATTTCTTAATTGCCTGTCGATCATATAGCCGATTCCACCCTGGGAATCGGCTACACAAATGTCGAGCGGCATTTTAGGAATTTTAAATTGATTATAGCCGGCTTCATTTCTTAAAAGAATATTTCCGACCTGGGGACCGTTGCCATGTGTAATAACCAGTTCATAATCATTTCTAATCAATTCGATGATCTTTTCACAAGTATCGAGAGTATGCTTTTCCTGCTGTTCAATAGTCCCGATTTCATTGCCTCTTAGAAGAGCATTACCGCCGAAGGCAACGACAGCAACTTTTTTCATAAAAGGCCTTTTGATTTCAATACTGATTCCAGTGTGTTCGTACCTAGTTCATGAAGCTCATACATAACTCTTGTTGACGGTTTATTAATCTTAAGAATCCGGCCGAGATCGATCGGGGTACCGATAACAACTGAATCGCAATCGGTTCTATTAATAGTTTCTTCAAGGTCATTAATCTGCTGATCACCATATCCCATTGCCGGCAGCAGAATGCCAATGTTAGGATACTTCTGATAGGTCTCTGTAATAGATTTAACAGTGAATGGACGCGGGTCAACAATTTCTTTTGCGCCTAATTTCTGCGAGATAACTGTTCCGGCTCCGTATTTCATTTCACCATGGGTGAGTGTAGGACCGTCTTCAACAACAAGTACTCGTTTACCAGAGATCAATTCCGGTTTATCGACTGTAATCGGAGAAGCTGCGTCTATTACAACTGCGCCGGGATTAACAGCATGAATATTTTTCTTTACCTCTTCAATTCCTTCAGGACCTGCGGAGTCTATTTTGTTGATAATAACCGCATCGGCAAGCCGTAAAGATGTATTACCCGGATAGTATCTCATTTCATGACCCGGTCTGTGAGGATCGACGACAGTGAAAGTAAGATCGGACTTATAGAAGGACATATCGTTATTTCCGCCGTCCCAGAGGATTATGTCGGCTTCTTTTTCCGCTTCTCTTAGAATTGCTTCATAGTCAACACCAGCATAAATAACGCCGCCTCTTGCAACATGCGGTTCATATTCCTCTCTTTCTTCAATTGTGCATTCATATTTATCGAGATCGGAGAATTGAGCATAACGCTGAACTTTTTGTTTTACCAGGTCGCCATAAGGCATCGGGTGTCTGATAGCAACTACTTTTTTACCGGCTTTTTGAAGCAGCTCAACTATTTTTCTCGAAGTCTGGGATTTACCGCTTCCGGTTCGAACAGCCAGAACAGAAACAACCGGTTTTGTACTTTTAATCATAGTTTCAGCAGCACCCATCAAACGGAACGAAGCACCGGCTGCATTTACAATTGAAGCTTTTGTCATAACATATTCAAACTGAACATCGGAATAGGAGAAGACAACTTCATTCACATTCAATTTATGGATAAGATCAACTAGTTCAGATTCTTCATAGATCTTTATTCCATCAGGGTAAAGTTTTCCAGCTAACTCAGGGGGATAAATTCTGCCATCGATATTCGGAATTTGAGTAGCTGTAAAAGCAACAACATTGTAATTCTCATTATTTCTGAAGAATACATTGAAGTTATGGAAATCACGCCCAGCTGCACCCATGATAAGGACGTTTGTACGAATCATAAATCACCTCTAATTAGTTTATTCAACAGTTACACTTTTTGCCAGATTGCGCGGCTGATCAACATTCAATCCCTTCTTAACAGCTATATGGTAAGCCAGAAGCTGAAGAGGGATAACACTCAAAATCGGTTGAAGCATATTAATTGTTTTAGGGACTTTAATAACATGGTCGACAATTTTTTCAATTTCGTTGTCATCTTCATTCACAATTGCCAGTATTCTTCCTTTACGCGCTTTTACTTCCTCAATATTGCTTACAACTTTTTCATAAACCGAATCTTTCGTAGCAATAAAAACGACGGGCATATTCTCATCAATTAATGCGATCGGGCCATGCTTCATTTCAGCTGCCGGGTAACCTTCGGCATGTATATATGAAATCTCTTTAAGTTTCAGCGCCCCTTCGAGAGCAACAGGAAAATGATATCCTCTACCTAGGTAAAGAAAATTTTTACAGTCTACATAACGTTCCGCTATCTTCTCTATCAGTTCGTTCTGCTTAAGGATATGTTCAACTTTTTTATTCAGATTCTGCATTTCGTGTATAATTTCCTGACCATCAGGCTGATTCAGGTTTTTCCTCCGGGCTATAAGAAGAGTAATAAGCGCAAGCACAACAAGCTGGGATGTAAAAGCTTTTGTAGATGCAACGCCAATCTCGGGTCCGGCATGTATATAGACACCGGCCTCACTCTCCCGTGCGATTGAGCTGCCAACCACATTACAAACTCCAAGGCAGAGGGCTCCTTTCTTCTTAGCCTCTTTCAATGCAGCAAGTGTATCCGCTGTTTCGCCGCTTTGAGAAATAAAAATTACAGTATCCTTCGAAGTAATAATCGGATGACGGTACCGGAACTCGGATGCATACTCAACTTCGACTGGAATACCGGTATACTGTTCCATCATATACTCGCCTACAAGCGCAGCATGCCAGGAAGTACCGCATGCCGAGATAATTATCCGATCCGAATCTGCAATTCTCTCTTCAAAACCCTGAAGCCCGCCAAGTTTGGATATCCCTTCTTTTAGCACAAGTCTGCCGCGCATAGAGTTGTAGAGAGACTCCGGCTGCTCCATAATTTCCTTAAGCATGTAATGAGGATAGCCGCCTTTAGTTAATTCATCAATACTTACATCTACTTCATAGATCTCTTTTATAATATTCTTATCACTAATTGTTTTAGCCTGGAAATGATCTTTAAATATTTCAGCAATTTCTCCATCCTCCAGGTAGACTACCTGACTTGTATGAGCAATAAGAGCATTAACATCGGATGCAATAAAATTTTCGTTTTTGCCGATTCCAATAACCAGAGGCGAACCTTTTTTTGCGGCAACTATTTTTTCTGGTTCGTTTTTATAAATAACTGCAATACCATATGTCCCTTCAACTTCATTCAAAGCATATCTAACCGCCTGGAATAAATCTTTTTTAATTTTCATATAATGGTCTATCAGATGCGCCAGTACTTCGGTATCGGTTTCGCTAACAAATTTATATCCTTCCTCAATCAAACCATTTTTAAGCGAGACGTAGTTTTCAATAATACCGTTATGTATGAGAAATATTGTATTGTCTTCATTCATGTGGGGATGAGCATTTATAATACTCGGTTCGCCGTGTGTAGCCCAGCGTGTATGGCCTATACCGAGATTGGAATGGAGGTTTTCGGTATGAACAAGTTTTTCAAGTTCGGCAACCTTACCTTTTGTCTTAACTGCCTTGCATTGGGTAGAATTAATAATTCCGATACCTGCTGAATCGTAACCTCTGTATTCGAGCCTTTTCAAACCTTCAATCAGGATTGGAACACAGTTTTTTTCACCTATATAACCAACTATGCCGCACATAGTTTCTCCTATATGTTGATGTAAAAAATAAATAAGAAGAGTGAAAATAAAAAATTAGTGATCCGGACAAGGACGTAAAAGAAGTAGATTTGGCTCGATATTTAAATCCAGTATTTTGGTTTGGTTCAGATAATTCATATTGAATTTTAATAAAACTTGCGGGTCAAATTTGCAAAAAAATGGATGGATTTGCAACTAATTAAGTGCTTTTTCGGATCATGAGGGATGAAAGATCTCTCAGGTAGAATTGATTTGAAATTATTCAGAATATTTACGTTTGATCAGAGTTGAGATTATGTTAGAGTCGACAATTCCCATTGTGACTGATTTTGTTTAATACCCTCATTAATCATATATTTGTAGCAGATTTTTAGATTAAATGCACCTGTAGCTCAATTGGATAGAGCATCTGACTACGGATTTAATCCCAATATTTGAACACTTCCTAAAAACATTACTTGTTACGTATTATTAAACATCAGAATACAGCAATAAAATAATAACAATGGTCGGGGTAATTATAAGTCTAATCCTGAATTAGTTTTAGGAACCATTTCCAAAATAATTTATTATTTTAATTATGTCATTTCAGCAATTCAAATGAATCGAATAATTCTCCGTTTACAGTATAAGAATTATATAAAAGTCTGCTATTATTAATTAATATTTTCTGAAACAATTGAATGTTCGTGGCTGTTTTTGCCATCAGTTCTGAATATTTGGTATTCAAAGTATAAGTTTTCCCTCCGCATTGAGAGATAATATACACTGTACCATTCTGTTGGTCGATGCCTCCATTTTTCAATTTATGGCTACGAGCATAGACATGATCATGCCCGGATAATACAAGATCGACATTATGTTTTTCAATAATCGACATAAAAGCATTCCTTGAATCCATCTGATCTCTGCCCCGTCCCATTGAGTAGACAGGTTCGTGAAATGCAACAATTTTCCATAGGCTCTGTGTATTACTTAAAAGTGAATCGAGCCATTTAGCCTGCTCATTCAATTTCGATTGAGTATCGAGCATAATAAATCTAACTCCATTATAGTCAAAGTAATACGACTTTTCTTCCATGCTTTTAATTCCGTTTTCTGGAAGAGTAAAGTGAGCATACCATAAAGGAGTAAACTGGTTGATTCTAGTTCCGTCACTTAGTTTATATGCATATTCATGGCTTCCGGGCACCATAACAGAAGGTACCATAGAAAAAATAAATCCTCCGGCATAAAACAACTCATCCCAATAATGATCAAGCGGTTTATCCATAAGATCTCCGATAAAAAGCCAGAATTTGGCTTTAGGTGCTGTAATAAAGGCTTTTCTGAAAATCCTTGAGACATATTCCCGTACATCAACCTGTGGATCACCAAAGAAAACAAATTCAAATTCCGAATTAGAATTGTCAGCTGTTGTGAACTGGTTCCATTCACTCCAATCATGCTTACAACCCACTTTGTAAGAATAGATTTTATCCGCCTGAAGATTTTTAAGAATAGCGGAATGATGGTAAACATAATTATCGGAATCTAATTTTACTTTTTCAGTATTTGCAGAAATCGAGATAAAATTTGAATCGATTTCCCGCCAATCAGTTGAAAGAGAATACTTTACTTGAGGGTTGTTTACTTCGCCATTAGTCCTCCATGTTACAGCAATGCTGGATTCGGGTGAAGAAGTAAGATTGAGAATTATCCTCTGTGGTGTAGTTGACCTTATATAATTCTGAGAGAAAGTAAGGGTTGCTGATAGTAATAGAATTGAAAAGAATAGAATTCGGTTTTTCATCATTTCACCTGAGATAATTATTTTTTTTATCATTCATTATTATAGGAAGTTATTGGGGATAAAAGTTGAAAGCCAGGGTATAAATATTACAAGGAGCATTACTAATAGAAGAGCCACAACAAATGGCCAGCAGTATTTAATAGTCTGGTCGTAAGTGGTCTTAGCAATTCCTGTGGCAACAAATAATCCGACTGCAACAGGCGGTGTTGTAGCGCCAATTTGAGTAGCCATAACTATAACCATTCCAAAATAAACCGGGTCGATATTATAAATGCTTGTAATAGAGACAAAGACCGGAACCAGTATTACTAGTACGGCAAGAGATTCTACAAACATTCCGAGGAACAGCATTATCAAAACCAGGGAAATTATGATTACAAGTGAATTTGATGAAATACCAATTAGGAAACTCATAACCATTTCAGTAAAATCAAGATATGATAGGAGCCATCCGAACGCACCGGCAACCGAAATAATACCAACAACCATTGTAGTAGTAATTGCAGCTTGAATCATAATACGGGGAAGGTCTCTGAGTTTTACCGACTTGTAGAAAAAGAATGAAACAATAAAAGCATAAATACAAGTGACAACACCGGCTTCTGTTGCAGTGAACACTCCTGTTAAAATTCCACCGACAATGATAATTGGAGCCAATAAAGCCGACCATACTTTTGGCAACGTTGAAATCATTTTTCCGAAAACAAATCTGCCTGTTGTTATCCTGAGTTCCGGAAAATCCTTTTTGTAAGAATGCATATATATAGTTGCCATAAGCGCAGCGGTAATTAAAATACCGGGTATTATTCCGGCTAAAAAGAGCGCACCGATAGAAACGCCGGTCATAGCACCGTAAACAATCATAACCATACTCGGAGGAATTATGGATCCAATAATACCGCTGGTAGCAAGCAATGAAGCAGAGAAGCCCGGCTTATAACCTTTTTCATTCATAGATGGAATTAGAATTGAACCGATAGCCGATGTTGACGCAGCAGCAGAACCGGAAATATTAGCAAATACCATACAAGCGAATACTGAAGCGTGTCCCAGTCCACCTCTTAAATGCCCGACGACAGTTTCAGAAAATTCAACCAGCTTTTTGGATAATCCACCTCTGGACATCAATTCCCCAGCCAAAATAAAATAAGGCATTGCAAGAAGGCTGAAGGAATCTATCATTGCAAACATTTTTTGGGGAAATAAAG
>CAZHHG010000096.1:0-9280 GCA_964532065.1 uncultured Melioribacter sp. | reverse complement strand
ACTTTGCTGCGGAAGTTGCAGATAAATCCTCCTACTCTCTTATTGGCTGCACAGTTGCACCGGGTTTTGATTTTGAAGATTTTGAATTTGCCGATGAAGTAACTCTCATAAATTCCTTCCAACCTCATAGCGATTTAATAAGAAGACTCTGCAGGAAGAGATAGTGGGAAATATTGAAATCATCCTTGGTGATATTACAAAACTGAAAGCGGACGCAATAGTAAATGCAGCCAACAGAACACTCCTTGGCGGAGGAGGAGTAGACGGTGCTATCCACAGAGCGGCGGGTATAGAATTGCTTAAGGAATGCAGAGAACTCGGCGGCTGCGAAACAGGATTGGCTAAAATTACAAAGGGATATAATCTTCCCGCCCGGTTTGTAATACACACCGTTGGTCCGGTCTGGCACGGCGGAAATAGAAACGAGGATAAGCTTCTTGAGGATTGTTATAGAAATTCATTACTACTTGCCGTTGAGAACGGAATCAAATCAATAGCATTCCCCGCTATCAGCACAGGTATTTATTCATTCCCGGTTGAGCGAGCAACAAGGATTGCATTAAGTTGTGTAAAAAATTTTTTAGCAAATAATGATTCAATTGAAAAAGTAATCTTTGTCTGTTTCAGTGAAAATGATTATAAGATATATGAATCAGTATTAAAGTCGGAATAAAAAATTAATCTCACCGGTTTTCAAATCTGATTTACCTCAGGAATAAAATTGCGATACCTCCTACGGCAACGAATGCGCCGGTTATAGAGATCCAGGACAGTTTTTCCTTATAATAGTAGCGGACCATCGGAAGCATAATAATCGGGACTGTTGCCATAAGAGTTGAGGCAATTCCGACTTTAGTGTATGAAACCGATATAAGACTAAACGTAATACCGAGGAACGGCCCGATGATAGAACCGATTACGGTATAAATAAAAGCTTTTCTCTCATTGAAAAATACTTTGAACGGATTCCGGATTTTCTTTGAAACCAGAAAGAGAGGATAGAGGAAGATGATCGAAGCAATAATCCGGACAGAAGCCGCAACAAATCCGTTAATTTCTCCTTCATTGAAAGCGTGTTTGGCAAAAATCAATCCGACAGCCTGCCCCAACGCTCCGATAAGTGCATATACAATTCCTGTATAATCTACTTTATACTTTGCGGCCGGTTTTTCTTTTCTTTGCAATACAACCATCGAAATTCCTGCGACGGTTATTACCATCCCCACAACTCCAATAAATGAGATTATCTCATTCAAAAAGAAGAAGGCCAGGATTGCAGCCATACCCGGAGCCAGTGCCATAATCAGCATACTTAATCTCGCTCCGATATGCTGAAAAGATTTGAATAAAAAAGTGTCGCCAATTACAAGTCCTGCAAATCCGCTAAGAATTAAATTAATTACCTGGCCGGACGATAAGTTTATTTCGATTCCAAAAATCAGAATAGTAAATGCCAGATAGATAACGGAAAGAATTAGTCTGGATATGTTAACAAATAAAGAGCCGACCCGAACGGAAGCCTCTGTAAAAACAATTGAAGTTGCCGACCAGAGAAGAGCTGTAAGGATTGCAAATATTTCACCGATAAATAGCATAGAATTTCAGAATATTATTGTGGGTTAATTGATTGATTATAGTTTCCGCTTAACTCTTTCCATCTTGATTGAACAATATTCCAGACAGAATCGACAAGAATAGCTTTCATTGCTTCGTGTTCAGATTCATCGGAGTAATGTTCAAGAACCAGAGGAGATTTGATATTAATATGTTCTCTTCCATATGCCCCCCAATCTGTGGGATCCGACGATCCGAGCAGAGCAACAACAGGCGTTTTAACCGCAACAGATACATTCATTGGGCCGGTACAATTGGAAAAGAAAAGTCCGCAGTTTTCTATCAATGCGGCAAGCCTGCCAATCGATTCGGTTGCGGGTGCTTTGTAAGCGTTTTTCCCGATCTCGCTTACGATCCTGTCTGCCAGTGCGGATTCACTGCCGCTCCATGTGACAACAATATTGGAGTCGAATTCCTTTACAAGCCGCTTACCAATTTCTGCGAACCGGTCAGGAAGCCAGGCTCTAATTTCCCTGCTGGCGCCCGGATGAATGCAAATCGTATTTTTTTTAGAAATGGAAACCGAGTTAAAAAAATCGTCTGCGAACTTTTTATCGCCGCCGGAGAGATAAAGAGTCGGGTTTTCATCCTCGATATTCAATCCGAGTCCTTTTACAATATCGAGGTTACGGTGAATTTCGTGATACCTGCCTGTCGGGTGCTTGAGCCGGACAGTATAAAGATTCATAAGTTTTTCAGGGCCGCTACTTATTCTTACTTTCGCACCTGAAAGATAGGTTAACAGCGCGGCTCTTTCTGAAGTCCATCTTAAATTAACCGCAAGATCAAATTTTTTTCTGCGCAATCTGAATGCCGTTAGCAGCTGCTTCGATACTGAATCGATTACCTTATTCCGGTTAGTATTAATTATAATATGGTCATCAACCAGAAATCCTTCAGGGATAATCTGAATCATCAAGGGATTTGTCAGCAGGGTAATACGGGCATCTGGATAATTATTTCTTAAGGCTTTAATTGCTGGAGTGGATGCAATAAGATCGCCGAGCGCTCCCCATTTGATGATTAGGATCTTTTTAATTTCCTGATTTACCATTGATTTAAAATACTTCCTATTTTCTTATAAACATCTTCTACAGTTATTCCGTCGAGGAAGGGTTCCCCTTCCATTAAATTTCTTCTGCCGATAAGAGTAAAATGCTTATGTCCCTCGTTATAAAAATCCCAGTACTTTTCATTATCATCTGGCATCAGAATTAATGCCGGGGTACCTGCAGCTACTGCCAGATGTCTTGTTCCGGTATCGTGAGTAATAAACAAACAGCACTTTTTAATTAACGCTGTGGTACGGTTAATTCCGGCATCGGTGAATGAAATGTTGCTGTTTGATTTGAAAGAAGTTCTTATTGAGGCGCAAATCTCCTTTTCTTTTGGCCCTTCCATAATAATCAATTTCAGTCTGTCCTTTTGAATCAGCTTTTCTATCAGAAGAATAAAATTTTCCTTTTTCCAGACTTTCGAGGGCTCACTCGCGCCTGGATGAATCCCGATTACAAGATCATCCTTACGGATTCTATTTTCATCAAAAAAAAGTTGAGCCCATTCAACATCATCTTCAGAGATAAAAATCTCAGTCCTGCTCGAATCGATAGGGACATTAAAAGCGGCAACAATTCTGCTGTAGTAATCGATATAATTAATTGAGTTTTCTTCCACACCTACTTTGATATTAAACAAGAAAGAAAAACTCTGATTACGCGGGGCAATTCTGACTTTAGCACCGGAGAACCAGGCCCAGATTGCAGTCCGGTCGCCGGGATGGAGAACTATAACAGTATCGAACTTCTCCTTTCGTATTCTATTAATAAACTCTATTCCCTTAAGAAAATTCTTAATACCGGAATTCCCTTTCAATCCGGGATCGAAAAGGATAGTTCTATTAACATCCGGATTATTCTCGAAGAAGGGTTCAAATCCTTTTCTGATCAGCATAACTATTTCTGCCGAAGGATATGACTTACGGAGCGACCTGACAGCCGGGGTTGAGACTATTAGATCACCTAGATACTTTATATTAATTACAAGTATTTTCAAAAAAGCAGATCATTAGAAATATTTTAAAAATAGTTTAATGAAAACAGACCGGTCAATCAATTACAAACACTGTCCCGAAATTAACAATCCAGTTGTTAATACCTCCATTTGGTTTTCTCAGGCCGGCATTAGAGAGATGCCTGAATCCTGTTCTTAAATCTATAAAATGATTACGGTTCAATTTTATCTGGAGCCCCACAGAATAATTTCCGCAGAACATAATTCCTGATAATTGTCTTTCCGGAAGTGCTTCCGCGTAAATCAATCCAAGCGACGAAGCAAAATATATTTTAAGATTATCATCCCAAATATTTTTTTTGATTAAAAAACCGGAATTAATTCCGACTTCACTACTTTTAATCTTTTCGCGATTATTTAAATCCGACTTAAAATTGGAATACCCGTATACAAGATTCAGCAGCGACTCAACATTCCAGGATTCGCCAGTATAGAAAGGTGTAATATAATTTACTTCAAACAGATAGACTTCATAGAGGTATTTTACATTCAAGTCTATACCCACGCCGAAAATCTTCATTAACTGATTCCCGTAACCGAAGCTAACGCCAAAACGTGGATATGATTCTTTGGTGCTATCCGGCTGAGCAAGTAGAATGTTGAAGTTAACTAAGAGGATCATAAAGAGGCCATGACTTAGTTTAATCATCAGCAATCTCGATTGTTGAGAAAAGGACCGGACTTCCGGAGCCTCCCGGAAATCCGACCTAAATGATTACAGGTTGAAATACATTTTGTATTCGAAGGGATGAGGCATAGTACCGATTGCCTGAATCTCTTCTGTTTTTATCTTAACCCATTGATCCAACAATTCATCCGTGAAAATATTTCCTCTTCTGAGGAATTCGTTATCAACTTCAAGGGCATCAAGAGCTTCCGATAGATTTCTCGGCAGCATATGAATTTTATGTCTGGTTTCTTCATCGAGGAAATTTTTATCGTAAGGTCCAAAACCTTCTTTTACCGGATCAATTTTATTTACAACTCCGTCAATTCCTGCAAGAAGCATTGCTGACATACAAAGATATGGATTGGCAGTGGCATCTGGCGGCCTGTATTCGAATCGGACTTCATCAGGATTGGAAACGTATTTCGGAATTCTAATTGCTGAAGCGCGATTCCCCTGTCCATAAGTTAAAGCAACCGGTGCTTCAAATCCGGGGACAAGCCGTTTATAAGAATTAGTACTCGGATTAGTAAAGGCCGAAAGAGCCGGTGCATGTTTCAATAAACCGCCGATAAAATAGAGTGCCAGTTCATTCAGATTTCCGTACGCACCTTTTTTGTAGAAAGCATTCTTCCCTTTCTTTGTAAGGAAAAGATGAAGATGCATTCCGTTTCCCGCCTGCTGGTACATCGGTTTCGGCATAAACGTAATGAAGAGGTCTTTCTGACGCGCAAAATTGAAGAGAACGTATTTGGCAGTAACAATGTTATCGGCTGTCGTTAATAAGTCCGAAAAATATGTTTCTATTTCCTGCTGACCGCGTTCACCGACTTCGTGATGATGATACTTAACATTTATTCCGAACCTCGACAACAATTTGCAGGCTTCATCACGGAAGTCGTCATAAATATCGAACGGATTAGCCGCATGGTAGGCTTTCTTATAGAATTCCTCCGCGTGTTCAACAGTATAATACGAAGTGGCGGTTCGAGTATCATAGTTTACTTTGGAAAAGATATAGAATTCAAATTCTGGTCCCCACATTGAAGCATCGGTTCCGGTAGTTTTCTTAAGCAAATCTTCTGCCTGTTTTGCCAGGTATCTTCCGTCCTGAGTAAATCTGGTTCGTTTTTCATCAGTAAGAACTATGTTAGAATAGAAACTTAATGTCGGCGCATCCCTGAAGAGATCAATTACAGCAGTATCAAGGTCCGGTATCAGAATCATATCGCTGTTTTCAACTTTCCTGAATCCATAACTTGAGCCGTCGAATCCAACACCTTCTTTAATCAGTTTAGACATAACATTGTCATTAATAGGGAGAGAGATATGGTGAAGTCTTCCCGACAGATCGATAGCTTTAAGATCAATAACTTCGATTTTATTTTTCTTGATCAAAGTATTAATTGATTGTAAAGTATTTTTTGGCATAAGTTCCTCGGTTAGTAGAGAATAAAAAGCCCCGCCCGATGCGAGGCTTAATTTATTTTATAGAATCTTTATTTACCGGAATAATTAATACCTGAGATTCCCGGAAACACCGCAGTAGTATCAAGTTCTTCTTCAATTCTTAAGAGCTGATTATATTTTGCGATTCTGTCTGTTCTGGAGGCCGATCCGGTTTTAATCTGACCTGCATTTGTAGCAACGGCAATATCGGCAATAGTAGTATCTTCTGTTTCACCACTGCGGTGACTGATAACAGCGGTATACTTAGCTCTCTTTGCCATTTCGATAGCGTCAAGAGTTTCAGTTAAAGTACCGATTTGATTTACTTTTATCAGGATAGAATTTGCAACACCTTTTCGATTCCTTTAGCAAGGTAATCGGTATTAGTAACAAATAAGTCGTCGCCAACAAGCTGAATTTTGTTACCGGCTTTATCAGTTAACATTTTCCAGCCTTCCCAATCAAATTCCGCCATTCCATCTTCCAGGGAAATGATCGGATATTTATTAATCCAGTTAACCCAGTAATCAACCATCTTATCGGGAGCTATATAGGATTTATCAGACTTGAAGAAGAAATAGGATTTCTTTTCATTATCCCACATTTCACTGGCAGCGGGATCAAGTGCGATGAAAATATCTTTACCCGATTTGAAACCTGCTTTTTCAATTGCCTCTAAAATTACTTCGATAGCTTCTTCATTCGATTTAAGATTCGGAGCGAATCCGCCTTCGTCGCCAACAGCAGTATTGTATCCTTTTTTCTTAAGGACAGATTTTAAAGTATGGAAAGTTTCTGCGCCGTAACGGAGAGCTTCAGCAAAGTTGGGTGCACCTACGGGCATAACCATAAATTCCTGGAAATCCACATTGTTATCGGCATGCTTTCCGCCGTTAAGAATATTCATCATTGGCACGGGCAGAGTACGGGCGCTTACACCACCTATATACCGGTAAAGAGGTAGTCCGAGCGATTCGGCAGCAGCTTTAGCGCATGCAAGTGAGGCGCCAAGAATTGCATTAGCACCTAATTCGGATTTTGTAGGAGTGCCGTCTAGTTGAATAAGCATGTTATCTATGGCAACCTGATCGGTTGCATCAAAGTCGATCAGCTCGTCAGCAATCCGGTCGTTCACGTTATCAACAGCTTTTTTAACTCCTTTACCCAGATACCTTGATTTGTCACCATCACGTAATTCAACAGCTTCGTTTTCTCCCGTTGAAGCACCGCTTGGAACAGCCGCTCTTCCAACGATTCCGTTTTCCAAAGTAACTTCGACTTCAATTGTAGGATTACCGCGTGAGTCAAGAATTTCACGGCCCCATACATCAACAATAGTTGTCATTTTTTTTCTCCTGTTCTAGTTTTGCATAAACTCAATTTTTACAGGATCAAATTTAGTAAAATAGGACGAATTCATACGGATATAATTCATAATTATTTTTTATGTTTAAACCGGTGATGGAGTTCACCACTTCATACTTCAAGAAAATAAGTAAAGATCGAAGAAACCGCCGAACCGGCTGATAACTCCTGACTTCCCAGTTCAATAAATCGGAATCCATATGATAAATTACCTACTTGTCTCAACAGGGGCCGCAATAGGGGGAGCAGCACGTTACTGGCTATCGAATCAGGTTTATAAAATTCTCCCTGAAAACTTTCCGTATGGAACACTAACTGTTAATTTTCTCGGAAGTTTCATTTTAGGAATAATAATCTACCTTTTTGATAACAAGGAATTAATCTCTCCTGACCTTCGCCTTTTTCTGACAATCGGTTTTTGCGGGGGATTTACAACATTCTCCACATTTTCTTTAGAGACAGTTAATTTGATTAAGAATTCAGAATATTTTCTTGCATCAATAAATATTGTATCGAGCATAATACTTTGTCTTGCAGCGGTCTATTTTGTATCACTTTTGGTAAAAAACTAACCGGAGGAGAGATGCAGATTAAGGGAGAGGCAAAATTACTCAGGATTTTTATTGGTGAATCGGATAAAATCCATTCAACCACACTTTATGAAACCATTGTTATCGAAGCCAGGCGATCCGGACTTGCCGGAGCAACAGTTTATAAAGGGATAATGGGGTTCGGAGGAAGAAGCAGGATTCATACTTCTAAAATATTACGACTGTCGGAGGATATGCCCCTCATTATTGAAATAGTTGATGAATCCGGAAAGATCGACAGTTTTATTCCGGTTATCGAAAAGATGTTTGAGGAAGCAGACTGCGGAGGATTGATTACAATAGAGAAAGCAGAGATCATAAAATACATTAAATGAAATACTCTTCCACCGGAATATTGGAAAGGGAAAAACGAATAATTATATTTCACGGGAAAATTTGTAAAAATTCAACATAATGCCCCGGTAGCTCAGTGGATAGAGCAGCGGTTTCCTAAACCGTTGGTCGGAGGTTCAACTCCTCTCCGGGGTACTATCAATTTCCGGGAATCTTAGTATGAAAAAAGCAATGTCAGCCGTTATTTTTGCTCTTGTCGATATAGTCTGTTTCCTTCAGGGAGGTATTATACTGGCTTATGCTCTGTTTCATATCAGTTATAAACTTGAAATAGTGAGGGGCGACGGATTTAATACTCTAGAGATGCAGAATGTACCGGTAGCAATCGGGGGCTATTATTACTATTCCGATCCTTATATTAAAGTTGCACTTATAGGAATAGCACTTATAATAACCGGTTTTTTAATGAGAAGTTGGCGAAAAAATTATTAAGTTTACATAGAAGCAATTAAACTTTACCGGAGTATTACAATTCTATTGTGATTTGGCGAACGAAAAAAGTTTTGTTTTTACATTATTTTTGTACAAATTTTCTCACAACATATACAAAGGAGTATCATGAAAAAACTTTCGCTGATATTAATGGTAGTCATTCTCTCTTTCTTAAGTACGAATTCTTTCGCGCAATTCAAAGAATTCGGAATTAAAGGCGGGATTCAGGCAAACGGAGTATTATCCGCAACAGAATTTGAGGATGATAACGGTATTGCCCTTGCATCCTATCTTTTCAGAGCATTTTTACGTTTCGAATTATCGAATCAGTTCAACGCAGAAATCGGTGCCGGTTACGGGAAACTGAACGGTGACGATTTCAATTATACTACAATGAAACAGGGAACCGGTGAATACAGCACATCAATTATTCCGATTGATGCACGCCTTCTGTTCACGCCTTTCGATCTCGAAAGCTGGAATCCCTACTTCTATGCAGGAGTTGGTCTAATGAATTATAACGTAGGGACCAAACCGGGCGTAGCTTCACCTAATCCGGTTGAAGCTGACGGCTGGTCAGCTTTTGTTCCGATCGGTATTGGTACTGAAATAAAATTAGCTGACGAGATTCTGCTCGATTTAAGTGTTGGACTCAATTACACATTTACAGACAATGTAAACTTCTTCAAGATTGATGAATTCAACGACGGTTATTTCAATATCGGTGCAGGTATCACCT
>CAZHHG010000095.1:0-9464 GCA_964532065.1 uncultured Melioribacter sp. | reverse complement strand
AGATAAAATCAAAAGAATACTGGTTTGCTCTGTTTACTGCTCAAAAAATTCTTTCACAGGATCGATTCAAAAAAGAGAAAATAGAGGCCGAATTACTGGAAATTGAAGCATTGTATCTTCTCTTCCAATTCCGTCCCGCATATCAAAAAGCTGTTAACCTGAAGAGTAAATTCAAAGGGAATGATAAATTCAATCTTATTTACAATAGTCTTCTGAAATTAATCGAGGCCGAAGAGGAGGATTTTGAGAAAGATGCATCACCTTCAAGAAAGACAAGAACGGACCTGAAATATGAACAGATCGATTCGAATGTTACTCCGCAGCTCGATTTCGATTTAAAATCCGAATCATTGTTTTATCCAAATGATTATGCGGATCTTTTTTCAATAAAAATATTTGATGCCGTTAAAGATGCAAAGGTGAACGTACGGAATTTCTATCGTCATGTAAATAAAAATATGCCGGCAATCGGCGTTGAAGTAATATTTAATAATCCCTTTCTGGGTAAATCTGATAAGACATATAATTGCAATACAGTCTGGTATCTGAATGATTATGAAATCCATCGGAATAATTTCCGATTAAATATTCCCAGGGATTGGGATTCGGTAATATTTGCCCAGACAATAGGATCTGAACGATCTTCATCCTGGGAAACAGGCCAGGGTAAAGTTGAAGTCTACATCAATAATTTTAAAATAGGAGAAAGGACTTTCGGGATAAGCAATTCCAGTACTCCGGAAGAAGAACTCCCGGTTCCTCAATCTCCCCCATCTAAAAAGGTCGAAGAGAAAAAGGAGATCCAAGCACCCGTAACCAGGACTGAATCTGCCAGGTCGATCGATCAGCTCCTTTCCGAACTCGATTCCTTTATCGGCCTTAACAATATTAAACAGACCGTACGTGATTTTATATCATATCTAAAATTCACGAACGAGAGAAAAAAATACGGATTGAAGACCGATGAGAAGATCTCTATAAACGCAGTTTTTATCGGTAACCCCGGCACGGGCAAAACAACAATTGCACGTCTGCTTGGTGAAATTCTTAAAGCGATGGGTATCCTCCCTTCAGGTCATGTTGTTGAAGTTGACCGGTCTGCACTTGTAGGTCAGTATATTGGAGAAACAGCACAGAAGACAGAGAAAATTGTAACGGATGCTATTGGCGGAGTTTTATTTATCGACGAAGCATATACGCTTATTAAAAAAGGGGGATCGCAGGATTTCGGTCAGGAAGCAATTGATGTTATATTGAAACGGATGGAGGATAAGAAGGGAGAGTTTGTTGTTATTGTAGCAGGCTATCCGGAAGAAATGAATACATTTCTAAATTCTAATCCAGGATTAAAATCGAGATTCACACATACATTTATTTTTGAAGACTACCTTCCAGAAGAAATGGTACAGATTTTTAATCTTTACCTTAAGAAGGATGAATATATTCTAACTTCAGATGCGGTGGAATTGTTAAAGAAGGAGTTTGTAAAACTCTACAGGAACAGGGACAAAACATTCGGTAATGCCCGGCTGGTTAAGAGTATTTTAAATGAAGCAAAACTGAATCTCAGTAAACGTGTTGTAACTCTGCCTGATATGGCAAGAACAAAAGAAATCTTAAATACAATAAATGAAGAAGATATAAAACTGATTCTTCAGCAGACATCGGCTAAGCAATTAGTTCTTATGATAAACGAGGAACAGCTTTCAGAAGCGTTGAAGGAACTCGAAAATCTTGTAGGCCTAGAATCGGTAAAAAAAGAAATAAATGATCTTGTAAAACTCGCTCGCTTCTTTGCAGAGCAGGGCGAAGATCTCCGGGCAAAGTTCGGGAATCATTACCTCTTCCTCGGAAATCCCGGTACCGGAAAAACTACCGTGGCAAGAATTTTCAGCAGGATCTTTTCGGCTCTCGGTATTCTAACTAAAGGCCACCTCGTTGAAACAGACCGACAGGGACTCGTTGCCGGATATGTCGGGCAGACTGCCGAAAAAACTACGGCTCTTATCGATAAAGCTATCGGAGGCACCCTATTCATAGACGAAGCATATGCCCTTGTAAAAGCGGATGGTTCAGGGAGCGATTTCGGTAAAGAGGCAATCGATATTCTGCTTAAACGGATGGAGGACGACCGTTCCAAATACATTGTTATTGCAGCAGGTTATACGGATGAAATGAAAGCTTTCGTATCAAGTAACCCTGGTATACAATCGAGATTCAGCAAATCAATTACATTCGATGATTACTCCCCTTCCGAATTGATGGAGATAGTCTTCCGATCATTAAAAAATGAGAAGAAGATGATTAATAAGGATGCGGAGGAAGCCCTTAATAAACACTTCTCCGACTTATATAAGAACCGTGATAAGAAATTCGGCAACGCCAGGATAGTCAGGAATCTTCTCGATTCGGTCAAACAAAAGATGTTATTAAGAATTGCCGACATTCCGCAGGATGAGCGTACGGAAGAAAAACTCAGTACAATAATTCTTGATGATATAAAAGAAGCAATAGAAATAAGAACCGATGCTAAAGAATATCAGGTAAAAGGGGACCCTCTCAAACTTCAGGAATATATTGATCAGCTGAATTCTCTCGTTGGACTTGAAAAAGTTAAAGAGAATGTGTTTAAACTTATAAGCGGTTCGAAAATCGCCCAGTTAAAAAAAGAGCGCGGGCTTCATGTTGTCGAAAAAAATTATAACGCTTTGCTTGTTGGAAACGACGGAACCGGAAAAACTACTGTTGCCAAATTGATAAGCCGAATTCTAAAAGAACTTGGTATCCTGGAGAAAGGTCACTTCATCGAAGTCTCCAGAGCCGACCTTATAGGCGCTTATCCAGAACAGACAATTATGAAGACCGAAAATAAAATCAAAGAGTCTCTCGGCGGTACGTTATTTATTGAAGATGCCTATACTCTCCTGCTAGACGATAACGAGAGCGGATTAATAGCACTCGAAACTATCGCTAAAAAAATAGACTACTACAGGGATAAACTTGTTGTTTTTCTGGAAGGACCCGTTGACAGTATAAAACAATTCACATCTAAATTTCCTCAATTGCTCGATCGGTTTCCGCACCGTTTCGATTTCGAGGATTATAACCCACGTCAGCTTCTTACAATTGCAAACGAGATTGCCGATAAACACGGCTACAATCTGGATGAAGGTGCTTTGCAGATTTTACTCGAAATATTTACCGAATTAAGCCACCAAAAGGGTTCGTCATATACCAACTCTAAAGTTGCCAGAAATATTTTATATTCAGCAATTAGTAATCAGGAACAGAGAATCCTCGGTATTCTTAATCCAAATGATTATGATCTGAAGACTATTGTACTGGAAGACCTTCAAGCTGTTAAATATTAATTAAATTAAATCGCAATGCTCACATTAAAAGATCTTAAAAAGAACTACGGTTCCTTTACCGCGGTAAACGGTATTAATCTTGAAATTGAAAAGGGAGAGTTATACGGTTTCCTCGGTCCTAACGGTGCCGGTAAAACTACAACGATAAAAATGATAACGGGACTCCTCTCACCTACCTCCGGTAATATCCTTCTTGAAGGAAAGGACGTATGGCAGAATCCGATTGAGTCTAAAAGGAAGATCGGTTATATACCCGATCAGCCATTTCTGTACGATAAATTAACCGGGAGAGAATTTCTTTATTTCAGCGGCGGACTCTACGGACTTTCTAAAAATAATGTTAAAGACAGAATTGATGAATTGATTGATCTGTTAAAAATTGAAAGCTGGATTGATAAAAGGACTGAAGAATACTCCCAGGGTATGAAACAGAGAATTGTTATTGCATCGGCATTTATTCATAAACCCGATTTAATTATTGTTGACGAACCGATGATCGGACTCGATCCGCAGAGCGCATATATCGTAAAGAACTTTTTTACCGAATCGGCCGGCAACGGAGTAACTATTTTTATGTCCACTCACAGTCTGAATGTTGTTGAGGAGATTTGTACTTCGGTTGGAATTATTAACAAAGGGAATATCATTTTTAACGATTCAATAACCGCTTTAGCAAAACTGAAATCCGAGAACAACAGAAACTTAGAGGAGTTATTCATAAAATTGACTAATGAAGAATGAATCAGCTCATCCATATACTGAAGTATAAAGCCATAGCCTTTATAAGGCTAAACGACCGGCTTGATTTTTCTGGCTTAATTAAAAACTTCGGGAGTTCATTAATCTATATTGGTTTTGCTGTCGGGGCTTTCTTCTTTTCAAAAAGACTTATACAGTTCCTTATGGAAGATATAAAAATCGGTTTGTTTCTGCTTCATGAATTTATATCGATAATTCTTTTCATATTTTTTCTTGCCGTTAATATCGGGAACATAATAGTTTCTTATTCAACTCTTTACAAGTCGAATGAAATCGGATTTCTCTTTACAAAGCCGGTCACTCCGGTTAAAATATTTATTCTGAAATTTCTGGATAACTTTTTCTACAGTTCATCAACTCTATTACTTATACTTTTATCGGTTCTGCTCGGTTATGCATCATATTTCGAAATGCGTACCGGTCATTTGCTTCTGCTTATAATCGGCAATTTCATCCCTTTCATATTCAGCGCCGGTTCTTTAGGTGTAATAATTCTTATGATTCTCATGAAGCTCGGATCCAGATATAATCCGCGCAGAGTGGTTACCGGCCTTGCCCTGATTTATATAATTATAGTATCGCTTTTCTTCACATTAAATTCCCCTCTTGATCTTACAAATTCAGTATTGAAATACTACCCGTTCATTGAGAGGAATTTATACCTGAACTATTTGCTCCCTCCTGTAATCAAATATCTTCCTAACAGCTGGCTGTCGGAATCCTCTTACTGGCTTATAAATAATCAATTGTCTAACGCGCTTCCTCTTTTCATTTCTCAAATAGTATTATCAATAATTCTTTTCCTGATTGCACTTTTTCTTGGCAGCAGACTCTACTTTAAAACATGGCTTCTTAATCTTAAAATCACCGGTGAATTTGAAAGAGATAGAGATGACAGGAAGTTATTTCTAGATTTTAAAAGAAATTCGAAAATGGATCCAAGAACAGAGTCGATTCTTAAGAAGGATTTCTGGGTTTTTATGCGTGAACCGGCTCAATGGATTCATCTGCTGGTTCTTTGTTTCCTGATCATTGTTTTTATTTCAAGTGTGTCGGGGATAAGATATATCGGACTCGGAAATTTTTATCTTCAGACCGGGATTTATCTCTCAGTATTCCTTTTTAATATGCTGCTTATCTCAACTTTATCGCTGAGATTTATTTTCCCGATTATAAGCCTTGAGGGATATTCATTCTGGAAGTTGAAATCGGCACCTGTTAATAATTCTTTTTTATTAAGGAAAAAACTTATCCCAATGGGGACATTAATTCTGTTTATCAGCACCGGTTTGAGTTATTTCATCAATTTCAGATTTTTTTTCATTTTTGAAATCTCTGCTCTTTTTATAAACCTTATCGCTTCAGCAACTATAATTCTGATTAATCTGGGAATGGGAGGGTTATTTGCAAATTACAAGGAGAAAAACGCAATTCGTATTTCGTCGTCGCAAGGCGCATCAATAACATTCCTGCTGGTTATCATTTATATTTTGCTGATTGTTATTCTGCTGTTTCAGCCGATTAGCCAGTACTTCCTCTCGATAATGATACAGCGGTCCTACGATCCGTTAAAAGTATTCTATCCTGTAATTCCGATTTTCCTGTTATCCGCATTGATCATTTATTTTTCAATAAGAGGGGCACTCTATTCTCTCAATAAGGATTTTTAGTGTCTATATCCTGAGAGAAAGTAATTATATATCCGTTAAGATCCCTCACAGAAAATTCGAGCTGCCCGTAAAACATAAGCTGAAGTTCCTGAACGACTTCAAGTTTAGTTTTCAAGCTGTCGTATAATGCATATGCATTGTCGGTATCTATCAGAAGAGAAAATGAAGGATCTATCTCACCGCTGATATATTTTTTATCTTCCTCTTGAAATACTTTCCGGTCCTGGAACATAACATAAAGTTTTTTCCGCTCGACTACGGCTAATGTTGCATCCCCTTCATCCGGGAATATGTTATAAAGAGTAAAACCGAAATACTTTTTATAGAATTCCACTGACTCATTTACGTTATCAACCGGAAGTACAGTGGCAACGGACTCAAGCATTCTTTCGAAACTGTCGTCATATATCTCCTTTTCATCCTTTGAGAGATATGCTTTAAGAAGCCAGACAAGTATAAGCGCAAGCCCGATACTTAATACTATTTTAATTATTCTTGACAAAATTTATCCGGTACAGTTTCCTTGTTATCAATCCGGTAACTACTATTATTAATCTTAGCGGTCCCAGCCTGGAAAGCAAAGTAAGAAATTTATTTATCATTCCGTCAACTATGTTAGGTCCTTTGCCTAAAGCGCGCAAAGCAGTATCGACCACCTGACCGGCATTTCTCGTAAGCGGACTCCGGTCGTTAAGAACCATTCTTTCAAATTCAGTTGAAGTATTTCCCGGATTAACGGTTAAAACATCAACGCCGTACTTTTTGAATTCCGACCAGAGCGCATTACCTAAATAGAGATTGAATGCTTTTGTAGCCGAATACGTTGCCATAAGCGGAGTAGGTTGAAAAGCAACGATGCTTCCCAGAAATAATATTGCCCCTTTTCCTCTATCAATCATTTTTTTACCGAAATAATTTGTAAGAATACCCGGTGCAAGACAATTTAATTTAATCATCCTTGCTTCATATTCGGGATCGGAATCTTTGTATTCACCCGGCCTTCCGATTCCTGCATTATTAATCAGTATCGATATCTCCCTATTGCCGGCTGATTCAATTATCTTTTCCAGAAAATTGTTTCCGGAAAGATCAAGAGCAACAACGATAACTTCAATCCCATATTCCGATTTTAATTTCACGGATAATTTTTCGAGCAGGTCTTTCCTCCGCGCTACTAGAATAAGATTGATACCCTGAGATGCAAGTCTAAACGCAAATTCCTCTCCTATGCCTGATGAAGCGCCGGTTATGAGTGCCCAATCTCCGTATTTCGATTTCAGATTTATCATTCTATTTCCTTTTTATTACCATAACAGAAATTGCAAATAAATAGTTTTATTGAAGAAGCTAACCATTTATGTTATTTTGCTTTTGCAATTTAATAAGGAGTTGAGATGAAAGTAATAAATTTATCGGGGGTTAAAAAAAATGTTGTGACAATGGAGGGAGCCAAAAATGTGATGAAACAGATCCCGATTTCCAGAACAGACGGTACACCGAATCTTTCGCTCAGGGTTTTTACAGTTGAGCCGGACGGATATACCCCCTATCACAAGCATGACTATGAGCAGTTAAACTATATTATTGAAGGAAATGGAATACTGATAAATGAGAAAGGAGAGGAACAGCCGCTGAATAAAGGCGATTTCGCGCTGGTTCTGCCGAATGAGATGCACCAGTATAAAAACCTTTCGAAGGATGAGCCGCTTGTTTTTATCTGCGGAGTCCCGAAAGAATTTGAGTAAAAGAATCCATCAATTATTAATACGGGGTTGATATGAAACGGTCATTCCTGATTATAGTGATTTTTATAATTGCTGCTCAAATGGCGGCACAGAGTAAGATCAGAGTTGTTAAAACTTATGATGCACCTGAAGCAATCGGTCCCTACTCTCAAGCGATTGAATCCAACGGATTTATCTTTCTATCCGGACAGATTGCAATAGATCCTTCCTCAGGACAGATGGATGAGAAGGATATTGAGACTCAGACCCGGAGAGTATTTAAAAATATTAAAGCTGTGCTTAAGTCATCAGGAACAAAAATTACTAATGTTGTTAAGTGTACAGTGTTTCTTACTGATATGAACGATTTCGCAAAAATGAATAAAATTTACGAGGAGGAATTTGAGGGACATAAACCGGCACGTTCAACAGTTCAGGTTGCGCGCTTGCCCCGGGATGCGATGATAGAAATTGAATGTACAGCAGTAAAATGATAATTAAGGACTATTGCCAATGCTGAAAAAATATTTTTTTCTCTGGTTCCCTATGGTTGTTATTGCAATACTTAACGCAATTATTCGCCAGGCAATTTATACAATCTATTTAGATGATCTTTCGGCTCACCAGTTATCCGTTTTTTCAGCGATTCTGTTCTTCGGAATTTATCTCTGGTTTGTCTCGGGCAAATGGAAGATCACCTCATCACGCCAGTCATATCAAATAGGCATTATGTGGTTATTAATGACAATAGCATTCGAATTCCTTTTTGGACATTATGTTATGGGAAATTCGTGGGAATTATTGATTCACGATTATAACTTATTTGAAGGGAGATTATGGATTGTAGTTCTTTTATGGATTACTCTTTCACCCCCCCTTTTCTACTGTCTAAGAATACGTGAGAAGGACTAATCCGCAGATGTTAAGATTAATACATTTATTGTTAGATTAATTTTAGATAGATTCGGTCAAAATTTTGAGGGTAAGTTATGAAGCCGGTATCTTTTTTATTATCTGCAGCCATTCTTTTATTTACCATCTCATGTGCTCCTTCCAGATTCTACATCGATCAGAATTTTCAGAGTATTGAACCGAATTCAACCCTTGTTATTACTAATGTTAATGAGATCGACATTTCACAATCATATGATCTATTTACACTGGAAAATCTGCGGGTGTTAAGGAATTCTTATTATGATATTCAGAAGGTAAGGTTACCGAGAGAACTCAAAGAGATCAGCAGGTTCAGCAGAATTGAATCTACATCGTATATGACTCCCCCGCAATTTGATAAGAGAGTTTTCCAGGTTAATCCAAAGGAATCAGTAGAAGTGATGACGCCTAAATCCCGACTTAATTACGATCTAGGCGGAACGCTTTACGTATTATTCTTTGAAAATTATAAAATCGCATTCGAACTCGAGGAGACCGACACATCGGATCCCGCAAAACATTTCACTGCGGAAAAACTTCCTGGTCTTGAACCGAATTTAAGTCCAAGCCGACTTTATAAACTGAACTTCACAATCCGATGCAAATATTATTTCTACGATAATCAGAATGAAAAAGTTTTACTTGCAGGGAATGCGGTAATTAAAGAAAGATACAGTCCGGAAATGAATCTTGAGAACAAAATGATTGAATCTATAAAACTGCTGGCAAAAAGATTAATATACAAAACACCGTTTGCCAAATAGGTTCAGATCATTTCACTCAGCAGTTCCGGGCGCGGCTGCGGAATAACAACTTTATTAACAAGCAATCCTTTATCCGCGATCAGTTTCGCACCCGAATCTACCGCACTCTGAACTGCCGCTACCTCTCCGGTTATAGTACAGAATGCCTTGCCGCCGAGTGCCATTGCTATTCGTATCTCGATAATTTTAACATTTGCGGCTTTCACGGCAGCGTCTGCACCTTCGATTAATGATGCTACCGAG
>CAZHHG010000094.1:0-9482 GCA_964532065.1 uncultured Melioribacter sp. | reverse complement strand
ACGCATCAGTTCTGAAGCCTGTTCCTGAAGCTTCGTCCTTACTGTTGTATCGAAGTACCATCCTTCAAGTAATAATCCGAACCTTCCGTCATCAAGTTTTGTACAAGCGATCTCATACGGTTTCTCATCAATCTTAAGAAGAAACGCGCAATTATTTATTTGGGAGAGTTCGGCAGATACGACTCTACCGTTAATTTCAATTTTATCTCCGGACGGGACTTTAATAATAATCTTTTTGTTATTTAGCGTTACCACAAATTCATTCATAAATTTGCCCGGACCATTTATTGGATGAGGTCAATTCGTTTTTACTTGTGGTTACAGAAGCGCTCTTGTTCTTTAATAGTGCAGCCATTATAGCAGCGACTTCCTCAAATTCACCTGAGGAATCTTCCTTCCATTTATCAGGAACCAGAGGCATAAATTCATTTTCAATAAAATTAATATCAAAAGTACCGTCAATAAAAGATTGCTGTTTAAGTACCCAGTTGAATGCAGGAATATTCGTAATTACTCCGCTAATCTGATATTCCTTAAGTGCTCTTTTCATCCTGGATATTGCTTCCTCTCTTGTTCTGCCCCATGTTGTAACCTTAGAGAGTAACGGGTCGTAAAAAATAGAAACATCGCTCTGTAAATCGATTCCTCTGTCGATGCGTGTACCGGGGCCGGATGTAAGCCGATGATGTATAATCCTCCCTGTAGAAGGTGCAAAATTGTTATCAACATCCTCCGCATAAACACGGCATTCAATTGCGTGTCCGTTAATTTTAAGATCTGCCTGATCAATCTCAAGTTTATGCCCGGCAGCTACTTTTATCTGAAGCTTCACAAGGTCTATTCCGGTTATCATTTCTGTTACAGGATGCTCAACCTGAAGACGCGTGTTCATTTCCAGAAAGTAGAAGTTCCTCTCCTTATCCATAAGGAACTCAATTGTTCCGGCGTTATAATAACCGCATGCTTTCGCAGCGTTCACCGCCGCTGCAGTTATTTTAGAACGGGTTAAATTATCCACAAAGATTGACGGCGCTTCTTCAATTACTTTCTGATGCCTTCTCTGAACCGAACATTCCCTTTCGAACAGGTGAATATAATTTCCATGTTTATCAGCAAATATCTGAACCTCGATATGCTTGGGATTCACAATCAGTTTTTCAACATAGATTTCAGATTTGCCGAAAGCCTTAAGCGATTCGTTCTGCGCACGGTTAAACGACTCTTCGAATTCCTGATCGTTAAAAACTTTTCTCATACCTTTGCCGCCGCCCCCGGCAGCCGCTTTCAGCATTACAGGATAGCCGATCTCACGTGCTACTTTAATCCCATCCTTGTAAGTCTTCAATGGTTCGGTTGTACCCGGAACTATAGGCACATTGTGGATTTTCATAAGCTGGCGGGCAGAAGTCTTTTCCCCCATCATCTCCACGGATTTGGAAGAGGGACCAATAAAAGTTAGCCCCGCATCCTCAACCAGTTTTATAAATTCAGAATTTTCGGAAAGGAAACCGTATCCCGGATGAATAGCATCAACACCGTATTTTTTGCAGATGGAAATTATCTTTTCCTTGTGGAGGTAGGATTCATTTGCAGGCGGAGGTCCGATTAAATGGGCTTCATCGGCAACTCTTACATGAAGCGAGTTCCTATCGGCTTCGGAGTAGATCGCGACTGTATTAATATTCATTTCGCGGCAAGCTTTAATAACTCTTACCGCGATCTCTCCCCTGTTAGCAATCAGGATTTTCTTAAACATATTATTTGAACTCAACTATCGTAATTCCGTCACCCCCGCTTTCAATATTAGCAAAATAAAAGTTTTTTACAAATTTATAATTTTTTAACGTCGTCTGAACAAGCTGTTTTAAAGCCCCTGTCCCTTTACCGTGAAGTATTTCAACACGGTCGTATCCGTTCATATTTGCGGCATCGAGAAATTTCAGGATTTCAAGTTCGGCCTCGTCTATACGCTTGCCTCTAATATCGAGCCGGTAATTCTGATCGCTTATAATGTCGTGTTTGAAATATTTAGCGGCTTCAAAGTCTTTCTTTTTAGCAGGTACCAGATCTGAATACCGTGCTTTTATTTTCAACGATCCGATTGTCAACACAGCTTTGTCCTTTTCAACATTAATCTCATCAATCACACCGGCTGAATTTGTATCTCTTATTAATGCATAGTCGCCTGTTTTAAGTTTTACTTTCCCTATGCTTTCTACTTTTTCTTTTTTGAATATTTTCTCCGCGTCCGATTTAAGTGTATTAATTGTTTCTTTCTCTTTTTTTACGACATCTTTTCGGGCATTCGATTCGCGGATGTTTTTTACTGCGCTTTCAATTTTTTTGTTAATGTCCTTAAGATAGATCTCTGCCTTCTCTCTGGTTTCCTGTAATATTTCCTTCTTCTGCTTTTCGAGTTTGTCAACTTTATCCTGATAAAGATTCGCCAGACCTTTCAATCGCGAATTCTCAATTTCAAGTCGTTTTAGCTGATCTCTAAGGTCCTTGGACTTAATTTCCAGATTGGCAAGAAAATCCTCGATCTTAGACTTATCCTTATCAAGATACGTTTTAGACAGATCAATAAAATTATCATCAAACCCGATTCTTCCGGCAACTTCGAACGCGTAACTTGAACCCGGTATCCCCTGGTTAAACCTGTATGTCGGTTTCAAATTATCAGTATCAAATTCCATCGAAGCGTTCTGGAATTTATCGAGCTGATTAGCTACAATCTTCAGTGAACCGTGATGAGTCGTTGCGAGAACCTTTGCCCCTTTATCTCTTAAAGTAACCAGAATCCCGGCTGCAATAGCTGAACCTTCAGTAGGATCTGTTCCTGTACCAACTTCGTCAAGAAGTACAAGAACCTTTCCCCCGCACTGATCTATTATGTTCTTAATATTAGTAAGATGAGAACTGAAAGTCGAAAGATCATCTTCAATCGATTGCGCGTCTCCGATATCGACGAGTACATTATCAAAAAAATGAAGGTTGGAATCGGGATGAATAGGAACAGGAATGCCCGATTGTGCCAGAAGTACTACAAGGCCCATCGTCTTAAGCGTTACAGTTTTCCCGCCAGCGTTAGGACCGGTAATAAGTATTACCGATTCATCCTGCATCTTTATATTCAACGGAATTGTTGCCGCGAAACCGAGCTTCTTTAGAAGGATAGGGTGACGAGCTTCAATTAACTCCACAGCGCGTTTTTCATCGAAGGTCGGTATAGAACCGATAATTTCGAGAGAATACTTTGCACGCGCAAATATTGAATCGAGTTCCGATATAGCCGAGAGAGAAGTTTTAAGTTCACTGCTAACACCGCCTATTTTTACCGTAAGGTTTTTAAGTATCTTTTCTATTTCCCTCTTCTCTGCAAAGGTTAGAGAAAGAATTTCATTGTTCAGTTCGAGAGTCTCCGCCGGCTCTATATACACAGTTTGACCTGTCGCCGATTCCGAGTGAACAAATCCTCTCACATGCCTTTTGTGTTCTGCTTTTACTGGAAGAACAATTCTACCGTCTCTTAATGTTATATATTCCTCCTGAACAAGGTAGGAGTCACTCAGCTGTTTCAGCATTCTGTTTACCATTTTCCGGAGCTGGGTCTCTTTGTCACGTATATCATTACGGATCTCTTTTAAACGCGGTGAGGCATCATCTTTTATTTCTCCGCTTTCAGTAAATACTTTTGATATCTGATGCTCGAATACTTTATCAACGAAGAGTGACTCTCTAAGCTCTGAAAGAAGTTCTACTTCACTGCCGTGAGATTTAAGATACTGAAAGATTTTACGTGAGGATTCGGCAAGCTTTAAAACTTCCAGTATATTCCGGGCGGTTAGGACTGTTCCTTCAATCCGGGAGCGTGAAAGTGTTTCATTTAGATCAGGCAGGTAATCGATAGGAGGAATTTCATTTTTTATCAGGATTTCTTTTGCCTCATTTACCCGTTTTCCGTCCCTTAAAGCATCACTAATTTCACCATAGGGACGAAGAAGGCTGATCTTTTCTTTACCGTTTTCGGTTATACAGTACTTAGTGATATAACCTGTTACTTTGCTGAACTCAAGTTTTTCAAGTGTTTCCGTTAATATCATATCTTCAGCTAATTTAGTGAATCGACAGGTGGAGTTGAAATTTTATCTTTATCTTCAATTATACTTTTAATAAAGTCGGATGCCTTGGCACGATGCCCGATTAAAAGGTCTATAGACGAAGGAATAAGATTATAAACGTGATTGTATAGCAGAGAATCCGAAGCAGTCTTTTTATCAGGGAAACTGAAAATGTTGAGGAATAAAAACATTCCGCTCAGGAAAAATATAATTTGAACAGTACCAATAATACCGCCGACTAGTTGATTCAAAAATTTATTCAGTTTATCCACCGGATGCACAATTCTTTTAATAATTGATGCAACCAGAATTGTAACCAGAAAAATTATAATTCCCGCTATTACATTCGAAAAGTATTGATCTCTGTTGAAAATTGGATTAAGCAGTTTACCAAAATCATCTGAAAATTCGAAAGCGAATGCAATTGCGGCAATTAATCCGATCAGGCCGATAATCTTCCGGATCAGTCCATCCTTGAAGCCCAATAGAAATCCTATAATCGCAGCAACAAATATTACTATATCGATGTAGTTCAATGACCACTCAGAAGTTTTTCAACTATTTCCTTAATAATTTTTCCGTCGGCTCTTCCTTTAAGACTTTTTACTGCAGCCGGCATCAGTTTAGGAAAATCCTCTTTTGACTTTGCGCCGATTTCAAGAGCTATTTTTTTAATTTCATCTGCTACTTCCTCATTAGAAAGCTGCTTTGGTAGGAACTCTTCAATTATTTTCAATTCCTTCATCTCTTTTTCTGCAAGTTCAACTCTTCCTGCATTTTGAAACTGTTCGATCGATTCCTTCCTCTTTTTAGCAGAGGTAGTCAGCAACTTTATCTCATCATCGGGAGTCATTTCCTTTCCGGAGCCGCTTTTTTCGAACTCAAGAATCAATGCTCGGATTGATCTAATAGTTTCGAGCCTAAGTTTATCACCCGACTTCATTGCGTCTTTAAGTTGCTGGTTAATTTTTTCATTAAGATTCATTTAGACCTCAAAAAAAAAGGTAGGCCATTATTCAATAACCTACCTTCTATTGATGAAATATTAGATTTATATCTTAAGCAGAGTTGAATAGTTGATTCTTAAACAGGAAGCTTTTCTCAGTTCCTGTTGAATATCCGTAACTACTCCCATTTGAGAACTCTTGTCAATACGGAGCGAAACGATAACATTCGGAAGCGCAACCCTTTTAGCATACATGATTTTCTGAATTTCATTAAGCTGGGTTAAGCTATCATTAACCTGAATTCTGCCATCCTGACCTACCCAGATATACGATACTAATCTTTTATTCTCGATTTTTTCGATCGCCTTTGCTTCAGGAAGTCGGAAACTAACCAGAACGTCTACTTCTCTAAGTGTTGTAGTAACCATGAAGAACAAAAGAAGCATAAAAACAATATCAGGTAAGGAGGCAGTTGGAATGTTCTGCTTAGTACTGGCTCTCTTTTTTTCAAATTTCATTCTAGTTCCTCTAAATTATTTTTTTATAGCCTCAGGTTCAGCTATACTGATTGTAATTGGAATCTTATCTCTTATCTCTTTCATTTCTTCGCTTCTTTCATCAATGTCAACGAATCGCCTTCCCAATCTGTTAATAGCGTATTCAGATCTAACCTGAAAATAAGCATCTTTAATTTGATCGAGTGCCTGAACATACAGGTTGTAGTCGGTTTTTCGATCCACTTTAACTGAGACAACCAGTTTTTTATTTGCGGGTTGATCAATCTTGCTTTCAATTCTTGGTTTCAGGGTCTTGGAAATCTGAGGGATAGCAATTATTTCATTATTTAAAAGCACGTCACCGTTTTCATTAATCAGCACTGCTGCAAGACGGTCTTTTGAAATCGGAACCAGCTCCTGTTGATCAGGAGGTGTAAATTCCGGAAGTGTAAGACCGATACCAGTATCCACATCGATAACAGTTGAGACCAGAAAGAATAGAAGAAGCAAGAATGAAATATCCGCCATAGAACTGGTAGGTATTTCAGCTTCCGGCAATTTCTTCTTTTTAAGTGTAATCATTTTTTAATCTCTGTGTTATTTCTTCATTTCGTAAAGTGCGTCAATTAATTCGATCGAGCTTTCTTCCATATCGGCTACAATTCTGTCAATTCTGGAAACGAAATAGTTGTAGAATGTCTGCAGAATCATTGCTACTATAAGGCCGAAAAGAGTTGTTAAAAGAGCAACAGAGATACCGCCTGCAACAATTGAAGGAGAAATCTGTGCAGCTTCTTTAATAGCGTCGAATGCCTGAATCATACCCTGAACTGTTCCGGTAAATCCGAGCATCGGTGCAAGTGAAATGAAAAGAGAGATCCAGATCAATCCTCTTTCAAGGAAACCCATTTCGATAGCGCCATAAGCCATGATAGCTTTTTCAGCAGCTTCCAGACCTTCGTCTGCTCTTAAAAGACCGGCATGAAATACAGAAGCAGCAGAACCTCTCGTATTTTCACATAATTTAATTGCTTCCTGAACACCGCCTTTAGATAAGGCATCTTTTACCTGAACAACAAATTTCTTGGTGTTCATTGTAGCGCGTGTTAATGTCCAAAATCTCTCAATTGTGAATCCAAGTCCGATTACAAGACATGCCAGGATTGGCCACATAAAGGCACCGCCTTCAATGAATTTCTGCTGCAAATAACCAATTGCGCTTTGGTCCTGGACTTGTGCTAAAACTAATGATACTATTCCGGTTATCTCTGCGAGTTGCATAAGAAAAAGCCTCCGATATTGTTATTAATTAAAAAAATATGTCAATTGTTATAAATTCTTCGAAAAAGATGTGGGTAACATTAAATAAATGAGCTAAAAAAGTCAATAAATAATTTTTTACTCTTTTTTATTAAATACTCTTTTAAGCTTATCGGGCAATAGTAATACTTCACCGGAGGAATTTTGAGGACTCTTAAAAAAGAATTCCGCCTTTTTACAGATTTCAAGTGGCTTGACAAGCATCGATTTGTTCTTTATCCATTTCCTGTTTTCTTCCGAATCAATAGCATAAGGTGCAATTGCATTTGCCCTGATGTTGAATTCAGAACCTTCAAGAGCAAGTAATCCTGTTAAATAATTTATACTGTTTTTCGAAATACCGTATGATCCTTTTCCTTTTTCCGGATAGACTCCGCTTAACGCGCTTATAAAACAAATCGCTCCGCCTTTACCGGTTCTGCATAATCTGAAAAAATATTTAGAAATTAGAAAAGACGTTTTAAGGTTAAGATTGAGCATCCGGTTAAATTCTGATATCGGAGTTTCCGCAATCATCTTTCCGCCGGAGTATCCTCCAATCGTGTTTAATAAACAATAATAATTTTCTTCGGTACTTTCTATTTTCGAAAATACTTCCCTTACATTTTTTTCAACCGACATGTCCCCGGCGATAATACGGTTTTTGTTTTTAGAACCGGTATCGCCTTTCGAAATGAAATAGTATTTATCGTACTTCTGTTTAGAAAAATATTCAACAGCGATTGATCCTAAATGCCCCGTCGAGCCGAATAATAAGAATATCAAGTTCATTAGTTTATTTCTCTGTTAGAATAAATTTTGCACCGACCGGAAAATGGTCGCTGTAACCTCCCAGATATCTTGAACCGGAATATGTAGGAAGCGGGCCGCCTTTCCTGTCTCCTTCCTTTATAATCATAAAGTCGGGTTTAATTACTTCATAGGAATCGCATAAATAGTCGATCCCCTTCTTATCAAATAACGATCCGGAAATTATTATCTGGTCAATCATATTCCAGGTTGAACCAAATAAATATGATCCTTCATTACTGGAAGCTTTAGTATATGAAAGGTTTAGCAGACTATTATTCGATATGCTGCAAAAAAATTCTGAAGCTCCGAGTGTTTCGATAATAGATTTATTTTCAGGTTCGTCGTTAAAATCACCTAAAAGAATAATCTGACTAGTCTTATCTTCATCCAGTATTTTATTAACCGAAGTTCTAAGTACCTGTGCGGCAGCTATTCTGTTTGGTTCCGATTTAACTTCTCCGCCACGTCTTGAAGGCCAGTGATTTACAAATAAATGAATAACCGATTTTTCGTTTTTATGACGTAATGCAACATGAAGTATATACCTTGTCGGTGTGCCGGTCGGAATTTCAACTCGAAGCGTATCTAATTCTTCTATATCAAATACTTTCCGGTCGTAGAACAGGGCTACATCAATTCCCCTTTCATCGGGAGAATCTCTGTGTGCAATAATATAATCCCGGTGTTTGAAACGGTAAGCAAGCCATTTAAGAACATTTAAATTTTCCACTTCCTGAAAAGCAATTATATCCGGCCCGCATCCGTCATTCATGTGGTTTATAACTTTTGCCAGATTCGATATTTTGGTTTCGAATCTGTCGATTGTCCATTGCCTGCTGCTTTCAGGAAGGAACTCTTCATCGTTTATATCCGGATCATCCTTTGTATCGAATAAATTCTCAATATTCCATGTTGCCACGTAAAAACTCTTACCATGATCATCCGTCTGGCATTGTAAGGATGTGAAAGAGAATAGTACAAGTGTAAAAGAAATCATTAAAAATGTTTTATAATATCTCATAGAGTTTGTGGTTATTGTTTGAATGAATATTTATTTTGGCTGAAGAATATACATAAATTATTAAAGAGCGTAAACAATCATGCCCGATAGAATAAAGAAAAAATTCGTGATAATTGACGCAATGGCCTTAGCATACAAAGGCTATTACGCATTTATTTCCCGTCCACTCACAACTGCTAAAGGAGAACCTACTTCTGCAGTGTATGGCTTTATGAGTCAGCTCCTTAAAATAATTGAAGACACAAGACCAGACTACCTTGCCGTTGCATTCGACTCTAAAGAGAAGACTTTCAGGCATGAACGGTATGAAAACTACAAATCATCCCGGGAAGCTATGCCGGAAGATATGATCCCGCAGATTCAAAGGATTAAAGAAATTATTGAAGCTTTCAGAATACCGCTCTATATTCTACCAGGCTATGAAGCCGACGATTTGATTGGAACAGCCTGCAAAAAAGCAGAATCGTCCGGACTTGATTGTTATGCAATAACACCCGACAAGGATTATGTTCAGCTTATATCGCCCAATATTAAGGTAGTGAAACCCGGGAAGTCCACTGATGAAATTATAATTCTCGACGAGAAGAAAGTAAGGGAGGAATTAGGATTTGAACCCCGGCAGATGATCGATTACCTTGCTCTGGTTGGTGATAGTTCTGACGATATACCCGGTGTAGCCGGAATCGGTCCTAAAACAGCCCTACCCCTTATACAGAGATACAAAACTCTCGAGAATATTTATAAGAATATTGACGAAATTGAAAAACAGAGTATCATAAATAAG
>CAZHHG010000093.1:0-9892 GCA_964532065.1 uncultured Melioribacter sp. | reverse complement strand
CTTCCCTTGTCACTTTGTTACTTATTAATACATTCCGTCCATTCCGCCGTGCGGCATTGGAGGCATCGGTTTTTCTTCTTCTTTCTTCTCGTAAACTACTGCTTCGGTTGTGATTAAGAGGGAAGCAACTGAAGCCGCGTTTTCAAGAGCTGTTCTCGTAACCTTTGTAGGATCGATAACGCCTGCTTTAACAAGGTTCTCATATTTTTCTGTAAATCGTTCTTACCTTCCAGAACTTTATTTAAAACAACAGCGCCTTCAAGACCTGCGTTTGCAGCTATCTGCTTCAACGGCTCTTCGAGTGCTTTCTGAATTATCTTGATACCTGTGTTCTGGTCAACGTTTTCACCTTCAAGTTTCTCTAACGATGCGATTGCTCTTACGAATGCGACACCGCCGCCGGGGATGATACCTTCTTCAACTGCAGCGCGGGTAGCGTGGAGTGCGTCTTCAACTCTTGCTTTCTTCTCTTTCATTTCTACTTCTGTAACAGCGCCGATCTTAAGAACAGCAACACCGCCCGATAATTTTGCGAGGCGTTCCTGCAGTTTCTCTTTGTCGTAATCGGATGTTGTCTTTTCAATCTGAGCTTTGATCTCGTTGATTCTCTTCTTAATGTCGTCAGATTTTCCGCCGCCTTCTACAATTGTTGTATTGTCTTTATCAACAACCATTTTCTTTGCACGGCCTAAATATTCTAACGTTGCGTTCTCTAATTTGAATCCTCTCTCTTCAGAAATTACTGTACCGTTTGTAAGGATTGCGATATCTTCAAGCATAGCTTTCCTTCTATCGCCGAATCCGGGAGCTTTTACGGCACATACTTTGAGAGTTCCTCTTAATTTATTTACTACTAAAGTAGCGAGAGCTTCGCCTTCAAGATCTTCGGCAATGATAACGAGCTGACGGCCTGCCTGCGCGATTTTTTCAAGAACAGGAAGGAGGTCTTTCATTGCGGAGATTTTTTTATCGTGAATTAAAATGTATGGGTCTTCTAAAACTGCTTCCATTGTCTCGGAGTTGGTTACAAAGTAAGGTGAAATGTATCCGCGGTCGAACTGCATACCTTCTACTACTTCGAGGTTTGTTTCAGCCGATTTGCTCTCTTCAACGGTGATTACGCCGTCTTTACCTACTTTTTCCATTGCGTCTGCGATAAGGTTTCCGACAGTCTTGTCGTTGTTAGCCGAAATTGATCCGACCTGAGCGATCTCCTCACGTCCGCCTACTTCCTTACTGATCGATTTCAGGTATTCAACAATCTTCGAAACTGAAAGGTCGATTCCTCTCTTAAGATCCATCGGATTGGCGCCTGCTGTTACGTTCTTCAATCCCTCGCGGTAGATTGCCTGAGCTAATACGGTTGCTGTGGTTGTTCCGTCGCCGGCTACGTCGCTTGTCTTCGAGGCAACTTCGCGGACCATCTGCGCACCCATGTTCTCAATCGGGTTTTCAAGTTCAATTTCTTTTGCTACTGTAACACCGTCTTTGGTCACGGTTGGAGCGCCGAATTTTTTATCGATGATTACATTGCGTCCTTTCGGGCCTAATGTAACTTTAACCGCATTGGCTAATTTATCAACGCCGTTCTTTAACGATGCGCGTGCATCGCTGCTGTATTCTACTATTTTTGATCCCATATTATATCTCCTTTATTTTCTAAAAAACTTTTATCAATCCAGAACTAATATTGAATTACTTTACGATACCGTAAATATCGCTTTCGCGCATAATTAAATATTCTTCGCCGTCAATCTTTACTTCAGTACCGGAGTACTTACCGTATAATACGGTGTCGCCGGCTTTAACGGTCAGTTTTTCTACGCTGCCGTCATCTTTCACTCTTCCTTCACCTACTGCAACAACGGTTCCTTCAATCGGTTTCTCTTTTGCTGTATCCGGAAGAATAATGCCGCCTTTTGTTGTCTCTTCGGCTTCTTTCGGTTTTACGATAACACGATCATGAAGCGGTTGAATTTTGAATTGAGCCATTTTTACCTCCTATTATTATGAAAATTAATTAGCACTCTAAAATAACGAGTGCTAATATAATACCCCGCTTCAATTTTGTCAATATCTTGTTATTCTGCAGGAAATGCAGGTTTTTTAATGTGAGTCTAAATCTGAGCTATAAAGTCGTTTTAAGGAAGGCTGAGTCAAAAAATTCAAAATTGTTTGAAAAATTAGATTTATTGTTATGATTATTGTATTTGAGAAATCAATTCAACATCAAACTAATACAAAGTATCAAAATCGTAGAGCTAATCCTGATCCGCACTTCCGCCAGAGGCGGATAGATTTTGCGGGGAACCTTTAGTCCTGAGCCTGCCGAAGGACACGAAGTCTGCATCGCTCCTTTTGCGAGTAAGGAAGAATCACTTACGACGAACCAAGAACCACGAACGACGAACCAGGTACGTCTCACCCCTCAACAGATCTCTTAAATATATAGTCAATATTCTTAAGCAGATTTTTATTGTCAAAAATACTCTTCAGCTCTTCTATACTTATCATCCCTTTAACCCTTTCATTCTTCAAAAGCTCATCGAGCAGGTTCGTATTTTTATCCTCCCAGACTTTCATTGCCGAGGACTGGACAATCTGATATGAATCCTCTCTCGAAATTCCTTTTTCGGTAAGCAGAAGCAATACTTTCTGGGAGAAGATAAGTCCGCGTGTTAGATTTAAGTTCTTAATCATGTTCTCCGGATAAACTAAAAGATTATCTACAAGCTTCGTAGCAAGCCCTAACATGTAATCAAGAACAATGCAGCTATCTGGAATAATGACCCGTTCAACCGATGAATGGGAAATATCCCTTTCGTGCCAGAGCGCTACATTTTCGAGTGCGGCCATTGCGTTGCTGCGCAGGATCCGGGCCAGTCCGGTAATCCTTTCGCTTATGATCGGATTCCGTTTATGAGGCATCGCCGAAGATCCTTTCTGTCCCTTGGAGAAATATTCCTCTGCCTCAAGAACTTCAGTTCTTTGCAGATGCCGGATCTCAATTGCAATCTTTTCGAGTGATGCTCCTATTATCGCGAGTGTGCTTAAAAATTCCGCGTGACGGTCTCTCTGAACAACCTGTGTTGCGACAGGTTCGGGACTTAATCCTAATTTTTTGCAGACATACTCTTCAACTTGTGGGGAAAGATGTTCAAACGTTCCGACCGCGCCGGATATTTTTCCAGTGCTTATACTTTTAATCGAATTTTCTAACCGCTCAATATTTCTCTTTGCCTCTTCATACCAGAGAGCAAATTTTAATCCCATCGAATATGCTTCGGCATGTATACCATGACTTCTTCCGATGCATAACGATTCCTTATGCTCAAGAGCTCTCTTCTTTAATACTTCCTTTAACCCTTTCATTCCTTTAAGCAGAATCTCGCCGGCGGATTTCATCTGGAAGGCGAGTGCTGTATCGAGTATATCGCTTGAGGTCATTCCGTAATGAATATGACGCGAGGCGGGGCCAACATACTCAGCTACATTTGTAAGAAACGCGATCACGTCGTGCTTTGTTGTCTCTTCAATCTCAAGGACTCTCTTTACGTCATAAGCTCCCTTCGACCTGATCTCATCAAGATCCTCCTTCGGAATAAATCCCATTTCTGCACGCGCTTCACATGCCAGTATCTCTATCTTAAGCCAGGTGTCCAGCTTAAAACTTTCCTGCCATATTTTTCCCATCTCCGGACGGGTATAACGCTCAATCATCTTTTTTTCTCCAGTCTCATTTTCTTTGTCATTGAATTTCCGTCGCGTAAAATTTTTATTTCGAGCAGATCGCCCGATCTGAATTCCTGAAGTTTTCCGATCATAGTTGTTTCGTTGTTGATCTTAAAATTGTTGATCCCGGTTATGATATCATATACCTCAATGCCTGCCTTCTGGGCAGGGGAGTTTGCAAGCACCTGAGTAACGATTACACCGCTTGAGCTTTTCAGATTGTACGCTTTTGCTATTGCCTGGTCGATTGTCTGAATACTTAATCCCGTCCAGAAATCCCTATCGACTTTCCCGTTTGCTTTCAGCTCTTCAATTACTTTTTTTATTTTATTGATCGGTATTGCGAATCCGAGTCCGATGTTTCCCGCGGAACCGGCCGTGTAGATAAGAGTGTTCATGCCGATCAGTTCTCCGTATGCGTTTACAAGCGGACCCCCGCTGTTGCCGGTGTTAATTGCAGCATCGGTCTGAATCATATTAACATAATATCTGTTCTTCTCGGCTCCGATGTTCATACCTTTAGCGCTTATTACTCCAACGGTTACTGTCGGCTGATCGTTTATGTCGAAAAGTCCGAACGGATTTCCGAGAGCGATAACCCACTCTCCGATAAGTATCTTATCCGAGTCGCCGATCTTTACATACGGCAGGTTCTCGCCTTCAATCTTAAGCAGGCATATATCCGAAGACTGGTCGCTTCCTATTATTTTTGCTTCATGCTGCGTTCCATCCGTCATTGTAATAATCGCTTCTACGGCATTACCGGCAACGTGATCGTTGGTAAGTATATAACCATCGGGTGAAATAATTACGCCCGAACCTAAATTTTTAATCTGCTGATTGTAAACCCTGTCCCCGAAGAAATACCTGTACATCGGATCCATCGAAAAGATATCCCGCACCTGGCGGATCTCGGTTACGTTTATTCCTACAACGGCAGGGGAGACCATCGCCGCGGTTTTGGTAATGATAGTCTGACGCGAGCCGGTAATATTATCCTGAACGGTATCCTGAAACGCGGTGAAAGCGGCATTCGGACCTGAGTTACCGTTCTCCGGACTTTCAAGTAATCCGCTTTCGGACGGCCTGTTAATAATGAACGCAAAAACCGCCGAAGCAATTGCGAGTGTAATAAAAGCAGTGACCGTAATTAGTTTTCCGTTGCTCATTTTAATCCTTCCTCGATTTTTCAGCCTGTTGTTTTATATAAACTTTCATCGGTTCTATATGTTTTATAAGAATAATAATTAAAAGAAATACTACAGTTAATGAAAACTCGAAATTAGTATCCGCGCTTGGATAAGTATATTTATTCAGAATATCTGCCGATGTCAATGCAAGTAACGCGGTCAAAAGTGACGCAGCGAAATTAGCAAAATGAATGCTTCTTCTAAATGCAAAAGCAATTAACCACATTATAACCCAGATACCTACTAACGGGTATGAAATTAATACTGCGCCACCTGCCGTTGTCGCAAGTCCGCGCCCGCCTTTAAACTTAATCCAGAATGAAAAGCAGTGGCCTAAGACGGCCCCAATCAATCCCATCATTTTTAATACGAAAAAATCGCCGAAGATTAATTCAATAAGATAGACGGTAAGAAGTCCTTTCAGAAAATCGATCAGAAAAACAGAGAAGGCGAGGATCTTCGATTTTGAGAGACGGAAGGAATTCATCGCTCCAACGCTTCCTGATCCGTTTTCTGTTATGTCGATATTCCGGTATTTCTTTAATATTATATATGCGGTCGGAAAAGATCCGAGTAATATTCCGATTAGAAGACTAAAGATTCCTTCCATTCATTTACCATGATTATTGATTGACTAATTTAATAAAATCACCCGCTCAATAAAAACAGAAAGCTCCGTACTTATATCCTTATCAAATAATCAAGAACTTAGAACCAAATACAACTTACCCCTCAATCATCCAATCATCCAAGCACCCAAGCATTCCCTTCTTCCATCATTCCATGCCTCCTTTTCCCGCACCCAAATATTTCTTCTTTGCTATTGCCGCAAAATTCTTAAATTTGAGCCGTAAATCTGAATATCACTGAAAGTTAAGAGGAGTAAATGGTTAATTATATTGGAAGATTCAATGTTGTACCGGCTTTACCCGAAAAATTAGAACCGCTTCGCGAAATTGTCTTTAACCTGTTCTGGACATGGAACCACGACGCGATTGATCTCTTCAGGCGCCTCGACGGCAAACTCTGGGATGAGACCTATCATAACCCTGTTCTTATGCTCGGTAAAATCAGTCAGGACCGCCTCAACGAAGTCTCTACTGACGATAGCTTTATTTCCCACATGAACCGCGTTTATGTCCAGCTCTCAATCTATATGGAAGAGAAAACATGGTATCAGAAAAATTATAAATTCGATAAGGAAAATGTAGTAGCTTATTTCTCGGCTGAGTTCGGACTTACCGAATGCCTCCAGATCTACTCGGGCGGACTCGGTGTCCTCTCCGGAGATCATCTTAAATCTGCAAGCGACCTCGGCCTGCCTTTAGTAGGAATTGGACTCTGCTATAAGGAAGGATACTTCCAGCAGTATCTTACATCCGACGGATGGCAGCAGGAGAGATACGAGATTACCGACTTCTACAATCAGCCCCTTACTTTAGTTACCAATGAGGATAAATCACCTCTCAAAATAGAACTCGATTTTCCCGGAAGAAAAGTTTATCTGCAGGTCTGGAAGATTCAGATTGGACGGGTTCCTCTCTATCTTTTAGATACAAATGTTCTTGAGAATAATGACGAAGACCGGAAGATCACACGCGCTTTATACGGCGGCAATAACGAAACCAGGATCCAGCAGGAAATAGTCTTGGGAATCGGCGGTATCCGCGCTCTGCATGCAATCGGAATTAAACCGATCGTCTGCCATATGAACGAAGGCCATTCAGCGTTCCTAGCTTTAGAGAGAATCAGAACTCTGATGAAACTCTATAACCTTAGTTTCAAAGAAGCACAGGATATTAATTTTTATTCGAACGTATTTACAACTCACACACCTGTCCCTGCCGGAATTGATATTTTCCCGAATGAATTGATCGAAAAATATTTCGGCAATTACTATCGTCATGAACTCGGAATCACCGATAAAGAATTCTACGGCCTCGGTACAATCATCAAAGATAAACCGGCGTCGAATTATAATATGGCGCACCTCGCGATGAATATGGCCGGATATGTAAACGGCGTAAGCCGGCTTCACGGGACAGTTTCGAAAAAAATGTGGCAGTCCGGATTCCCCGGCGTTCCGTTCGATGAGATTCCGATTGACTACGTTACAAACGGCGTTCACCTTCATTCCCATCTATCGAATGATATGCAGGAGCTGCTCTACAGGTATATGGGCGAAAAGTTTATGCGCAATCCTTCCGATCCGGATACATGGAAAAGAATTGAGGAGATTCCCGATGAGGAATTGTGGCGCACTCATGAGAGAAGGCGCGAACGGCTGGTTGCCTTCGCTCGTAAAAGATTAAAACAGCAGATTATTAACCGCGGAGGATCTTCTTCCGAAATCAATGCCGCTAAAGAAGTCCTCGATGCCTCCGCTCTTACAATCGGTTTCGCGAGACGATTCGCGACATATAAACGAGCAACCTTGATTTTTCAGGATATCGAACGGCTCACAAGTTTAATTGCCAATCCCGATTATCCGGTACAGTTTATCATCGCCGGCAAAGCTCATCCTAAAGATGAAGAAGGAAAGAAACTGATACAGGATATTATCGCTATGACTAAGGAGAGCTATCTACGTAAGAGGATTGTCTTTATCGAGAATTATGATATGAACGTTGCACGCTATATGGTTGAAGGGTGCGATGTATGGCTCAATAATCCACGCCGCCCTCTGGAGGCAAGCGGAACTTCGGGTATGAAGATTATAGCTAACGGCGGACTGAATCTCTCGGTGCTCGACGGATGGTGGGATGAAGCTTACGATTATCACGTCGGCTGGAAGATAGGAAACGGCGAGGAATACGATAACCTCGATTATCAGGATGAGATCGAATCGCGGCTCATCTATGAAATGATCGAGAAGGAAATTGTACCCCTCTTCTATAACAGAAGCGAAGGGAAACTTCCCCGCGGATGGATTAAGATGATGAAGAATTCTATGAGGCAGCTCGGACCGGTTTATAATACCCACCGGATGGTTCAGCAGTATGCCGAAAAGTTTTATTTCGCATCCTACGAAAAACGCCATGAGCTGATGGATAACAATCAGGCGAAAGGAAAGGCATATTCATCATGGAAGAACAAGGTATACGACAACTGGAATAAAGTTAAATTCATTTCGATTCTCGAAGAGGAGAAGAACGGCGATCTAAAGGTTGGAAATAAGTATCCGGTCGTTGCCGAAGTTGAACTCGGGGACCTTACACCCGATGATGTGGACGTTCAGATCTATTTCGGTAAAGTTGAAAACGGATTAAAGACTCATTCATACGTAAATATGACATGCAACCCTAAGAAAACTAAATCGGGTAAGTATTCGTACAGGGGAGAGATCGATTGCAGGGATACCGGCCAGTTCGGTTTTACACTCCGTATTCTCCCTAAGAATGATATCCTGATCAACCAGTTTGAACTCGGGCTAATACGCTGGGCGTAGGAGGGTAGCGTACGCTTAAAATATATTTAGATTGAATGCTTGGTTGTTTGATTGCGTGGAAAGAAGTAGTTAATATATAATGCTTGATGAAGAAGTATTGAACCGGAATAAGAATCTTAATCGGTCTTTTAGAAAACTTGAGATTTGGAAGTTAGCAATAGAATTGTTCAGAATTGAATACGACTTGCTTTCAAATCTGAAAATTGATCTGAAACTTAAATCTCAAATTCTTGATTCCTCTTTTTCTGTTCATAGCAATATAGCAGAAGGGCATTCAAGAAGATCAAAGAAAGAACTTATACGGTTTATTGATATTGCTCTCAGTTCATTAGCTGAAAATTATTCTCAAATGTTCGCTCTTTTGAATTCAGGAATTATAAGCAATGACTCGTTCGACCTTTTCGACGGTAAATGTTTTGAATTGGAAAACAAATTGCTGAAATTCATTAAATCACTAATTGATAAATCTGTGCCTGATGATGATTGGCGTATCGATTATTCGAAGTAGGGCATTCAGTCAAGCATCCAATCAATCAAGCAAACAATAATATTACGGTTATATTATGCTTTTAGAAACGTTAGATTTGAAGACTAAGGACGTACTCATCTACTCCCAGAACCTGTTTAATTTCAACGACAGTTTTAAGATAATCTATAAGAACGAAAAGACTAAACGCCCAAAACGGATCAGCTATTTCGATGTTTGTAACTATGTCAAGGATCCGGCACCAAAGAATCTGATAATTTACCGTCTTCTTACAAACATTCATAACCTCGACGCTTATTCAACCAAGTACGGCTATTTTATTAAAGTAAACGGCAGGATGGAACTTGTCTACTTCGACCCTATCTTCGCCATTAAAGATCTCCGCCACCTCCGTTTCGAACTCGATCCTAACCGTTTCCGGTTCAAGATTCAGCAGGTAGGATTAACATCTCTTACACGCTGGGAAAGCGAACCCGATTTTGCCGAAGTCTACAGCTTTGACCTTAAAGCCGTCGAAGCCCAGAATCAGAACGATAAAATTTTTGCCGATGCGATCTTCGCTTTCGATCCCAATTTCATCGACAAAGAAATTGATGAGAGGGAATCTGCAGCGGATACCGTTCAGGCAAAGAAATATGAGCATAAAGAACCGGTTGAAAAAGCTCCGGATAACGTGGCGTCTTTAAGTAATATTGCCGAAGATAAATCTCCCGCGGTAAAAGTGCTCAATCCACCAAGTTCACCGGATCCAAATAAAGTAGTCGACCTGCGTGAAGAAATTATTTCTCTCCTTAAGCAGGCTCTTAATATTGAAAGTGATATAGCCTCCAAACCTGATCAGGGACCCGCAAAAATTGATGCCGGCCAGCAGAAGAACGCCGAAGAACAGGTTAAGAATGTCTTCGACCTTTTCAAGTCAACCAATAAATCCGACGGGCTCTCCGACCGTGAAAAAGAATCGGTCATTCTCAAGTTCGACAAGAAGAATCCCGGCGAGTGATGGTACTTAGTAACGGGTGATCAGTAATCTGTAAC
>CAZHHG010000092.1:4013-10221 GCA_964532065.1 uncultured Melioribacter sp. | reverse complement strand
ATCAGCGATCAGTTCTGCTTTACCAAGAAAGATGAGAATAACTGCTTTTTTTACGTTGCAAATCGTAAGCGGTTCGTAACTCTGATTGAGAAGAAGGACTTTAGCATTAAGCGTACCATTTGTGCTAAATTTCCGTTCGAAGACCTGCCTCCGGTATAAGAAATTATTTTACTTAAGTGTATTATGATTGATCCCTTTCAATCAGGGGCAAATATCGTAATTAATTTTAAATAATAAAAGTTATTTATTCGGAATGAGTGGATTATTGTAACTAATGGTTGATGAGAAATTTCATTGAATGATATAGTATTGAACCTCTCTTTCCGGTCTTAATCGTTGGTCAATCTTTATTCGTGCAGATCCTTATTTAAATCAGGATTATAACACAACTGCCATTCCGGAATTGTTTGGTACTCTGTGGTAATATAAAAGTATAAGACATGAAAACTTTGCGGGACTATTTTTTAATCACTCCGCCTGCGAGGACGAATCCGAGTTCATCATAAAGTACGAGCGATTGACCCGGTGTTACAGCGTTTTTAGGCTCATCAAACTTAATCGTAATTGATGACTGGCCAGCCTCAATCACTTCCGCTTTCGATGCTCTATCAGAATAGCGGATCTTTCCGAATACTATTTCGCCCTTTTTCAACTCACTCTTACTCAAATAATTTACATCATCTGCTGTCACAGTCGCCTCAAGCAGTTCCTCTTTATCACCGATTTCAATTATACCCTTTTCGGTATTGATCTCTTTAACATAGACGGGTTTACCGAGCGCGACATTCAAACCCCTGCGCTGACCGACTGTATAGAAAGGAATCCCCTTATGCTTACCAACCTTTTCACCGTGATATATAAAATCGCCTTGCTCAACTTTATCGATAACATCCGGAATTCTTTCTCTCAGGAACCTTTCATAATTGTCATCCGCAACGAAGCAGATTTCCTGGCTATCGGGCTTTTTAGCTGTCTTCAATTTAAAATCTTCCGCAAGCTGGCGGACTTCATCCTTAGTAAAATGTCCAAGAGGAAAAAGAGTTCGGCTTAAACTCTCCTGTGTTAGTCCCCACAATGCATATGTCTGATCTTTCCGGTTATCTTTAGAGTACCTTAGCGTATGACGGTTGGTTATACTGTTATAATCTACCATTGCGTAATGACCGGTAGCAACGTATTTAGCGTCGAGAGAATCGGCTTTTTTTAGTAACTCCTCCCATTTGATTTTCCTGTTGCATACCACGCAGGGATTAGGAGTCCGGCCGTTAAGATACTCATCAACAAAATTTTCTATAACAGCCTCTTCAAATGCTTTTGTAAAGTCGACGGTATAATGAGGGAATCCGAGGTTAGTCGCAACATTCTTAGCGTCGAAAATTGCATCTAAAGAACAGCATCCGGATTCATGTTTTGGCGCTCCGCCAACCTCCATGAATCCCCATGTTTTCATAGTAATCCCGATTACTTCGTAACCCTGATTTTTTAGTAGAGCCGCCACTACCGAAGAATCAACTCCGCCGCTCATTGCCACTATAACACGTTTTTCGTTCAAATCTTATCCTTTCAGGACTATTAGTCTATTTTGCAACATCAAATATATGGAATTAGTTTAGTTTGAAAAATATCATCCCTGCACTTAATTATTTTATTAAAGAATCAATTTTGTGGAGCAAATATGAAACTTGGAAACCAGACATCTGAAGAAACAAAACTATTATAAAATCCAGTAATCAGAACTTCGGGAATATTCTTTATTCAGTTGAGACAAAATATTTGAATAATAAGCTAAGTAAGGGATTTATATTCGCGATGATTATTACCATTTAAAAGAAATTAATTCACTTCTCTTCTTCAAATAGTTATTTTAATAATATCATTTTAACTACAAATTGATTAGGAGTAACTATGTTCTCTCAAATCAAAACCGATCTTATCACCCGTATGCTTCTTTCACTCATTATGATAACACTTCTGTTAAACAATTTTGCATCTGGGCAGGATTCAGACGGAGAAAAAGATTCATACAGTAAGTACTATATTTCCGTAAATGGCGTCAGGTTTTCAGGGACGGAATATCCGACAAGGTTTGACGGATATAAAACTTTAGATGATAATAAAAGTTTTCTTAGTAATAATTTCTTTGGCGTTCCGGATTCCAAATTCGGATTTGGTGCGGTTATAGGTTATGTAGGTAGAGATGCTGTTATTTACTGGGGTCTGGAAGTTGAGTATATGCAATCGGCATATAGCGACGGTACCGAATTATTTGAAGAAGTGATCTGGAAAGGTGTTATGGCAAATCCACCGCATGAATTCAAATCCTATTCATTTACTCAAACAGAAAGAAAGAACTCTGCAGTAAGCGGAAATCTTTTTGTCGGTATTTTCCCTTTTACAGATGTAAATCTCGGATTCAATTTTACGGTTGGATTCGGAATCGGTTGGCAAACTCTAAAATCGAATGCCGTTATTTTTGCAGAACAGAACGGCTACAATGCCAAAGATCTGGCAAACGATACAGATTATGATCTTGGTGAATACGATCAAGGAGGCGTGTTTAACAGAAGCTCCTTTATTGCAATGATAGGTGGTGGAACTGAGTTGTTTTTGAGTCAGATCATTAGCCTTAAGTTCGATTACAAATATATTGTTAGTACCTATTCAAGAGAAAATGTTTTGATCAGCGGCGGCGGAGGCGGCCCGAATGTATATCAGAATAAAAAAGAATATGAATATACTTTTGCCCACAAAGTAGGTCTGGGAGTTTATTATTATTTTGATTTGTAAAAAGTCTATTAAGTAGAAAATAGAATCGCTACGCAGGTAACGTAGTTTTCTGAGTGACTCATAGAAATCTTAAGGTCTTTGCCGTGATTCAGGTAATCCTTAAGCGAACCGTAAAATTTCACTTTTGGAAGTCCGTTCTTCTCGTTAAATATCTCAATCTCCTGCCAGCTGTAGACTTCTGCTGAATCGCACGAAAGGGCTTTATAAATGGCTTCCTTAGCCGCAAAACGGGCTGCAAGGTGCTGATATTTATTCTTCTTGCTAAGGCAGTACTCCAATTCAAGAGTGGTGTATATTTTATTCAAAAAGCGCTCGCCGAAGCGGTCAACACTCTTCTTAATTCTCTTGATCTCGATTATATCGATTCCAACACCGAGAACCATATCATTCTCCCGAAGCTTTTCCGAATGCCCGCGGATCCGAGGCACCGTAAAAAGTTTTATTATCCGTATCGATGATTATGCCCTCCATCCTTCCTAAAGATTTCTCAGGCCCAAATGTATGACCTTTACCCGTCAATATCTTCTTAACCTCATCTGAAATACTTCCTTTTTCATAATAGATTTCATCTGGAAGCCATTGATGATGAATCCTGGGAATATCTATAGCGTCGTAAATATTCCTCTTAAAATCGATTACATTTATTATTACCTGAAGAACCTGAGTTATAATTGTTGAACCGCCTGGTGAACCGATAACCATAAAAGGCTTATCGTTTTTCAGTACGATAGTAGGTGTCATAGAGCTTAACATCCGTTTATGCGGCTGGATTGAATTAGCGTAGCTTCCTATCAATCCGTATTGATTCGGTGCTCCGGGTTTAGAACTGAAATCATCCATCTCATTATTCAGAAGGAATCCGAGTCCATCGACAACCATTCTGTTTCCGTAAGCGCTATTAAGTGTGTACGTGGTGCTGACCGCATTTCCGTATTTATCCGCAACTGAATAATGGGTTGTCTCTTCACTTTCATAGTATTTTAACTTAGAAGGAGCTATTAATTCAGACGGTAAAGCATTCTCCAAAATTGAATTAGCGATATTGGCTCCGTACTTCTTTGATGTAAGGAAATCTACAGGTACCGGGTAAAAATCAGGATCTCCCAAGTGTACTGAGCGGTCGGCATAGACTCTTTTTAAAGTTTCTATAAGCAAGTGATAATAACGGCCGCTTACAAAATCATTAATATCAAGACTGAAGTTTTCCATTGTATTTAAGGATTGAATCAGGCAGACTCCGCCTGATGAAGGAGGCCCCATGGAAATGATTTTGTATCCTCTGTAAGTTCCGGTTACAGGCTCACGCTCAATTGTTCTATATAATTCAAAGTCCTTTAAAGTAAAAATTCCGCCGTATTTATCTGATTCTTCAACGAACTTAACGGCAATTTCTTTTTTATAAAATCCGTCTATCCCGTTTTCTCTAATATAGTTAAGGGTTTGAGCTAAATCCTTTTGAATAAACAGATCCCCCTCTGAATATTTTGCTCCATCTTTCGTAAATATCTTTCTTGACGGTTCATATTTTAAATATTCATCGTGATAATAATTGATTGATTCGGCCATATCCTTGGTCAATACAAATCCACTCTCAGCCAGATCAATTGCGGGTTGTATTACGTCTGCAAGTGTCATGGTTCCGTATTTTTCCAGCGTTGTTATTAGTCCATGCACAGTTCCGGGAACACCGGCTGATTTCCATCCGAGCTGACTCTTACGCGGATCGTAATTACCGGTACTGTCCAGATACATGGTTTCGAAAGCAGCCAGCGGAGCGGTCTCTCTGAAGTCCAGTGTCGTACTTTTTCCGTCGGAAGTATGAATAACCATAAATCCACCGCCCCCGATATTCCCTGCGGTTGGATAGGTAACCGCCATCGCAAATCCAACGGCTACTGCTGCGTCGATGGCATTACCGCCTTTTCTTAAAATATTTGCGCCAACATCAGTTGCCAGCGGACTGGCTGTAACAACCATTCCGTTCTTAGATATAGCCGGTTTACCATCCGCCTGAAGAAGATTTAGTGAAATTAAGAATAACAGAGTTGTAAAAAGAATTTTAGAAGAGATCGATATTCGCATCAACCTTTATTCCCTCTTTTTGAAGCTGCTCGAGAAGTAACCTTGTCAGCTCTTTAAGGTTTGTAAGGGAGGATTTTAAGTCGTCTACTAATGTAGGATCGTTTATCAGCCTGCCGATATTATTCCTGCCGCTGTTCGTCGCATCGATAAGTTCATTAACTTTTGAGATTAATATTCGAGAATCATCAAGAGTATTTTTAAGCGAAGAGATTGTGTTGCTTAATGAATCTCTATTGGTTTCTATAAAATTGTTCAAAGATTCAGTTAGTTTTATACCGGAATTAAGAAGCGAATTGATTTCGGTCCGGTTTGCCGTAATAAGAATATTCAGATTCTCTGTAAGTTTTGTAAGGTTCGCAAGTGATTGTTTAAGGTCGTTGTTGAATTGTGAATCTGTAAGGGTTGTATTTAAACTTGAGAGCGTAATTTTAACTTCTCTTATTACATCAACAAGATCCTTTTCCACAGAACCTAAAACCGCCATAGCTGAGGCCACATCACCCAGGAATACTCCGTTTTGTATTAACGAAAGGTCAAGATCATTTTCCGAAGCACCGGGATCTACCTCCAATTTCTTACCTCCCATAAGATCAAGCATCATTATGTAGAATTTCGCGTCCTCTTTCAATTCGATATCGGAATCAATATTTACTCTTACAAAAACATTATTCTTCTCAATTCTCATATCATCAACAAAACCTTTACGGACACCATTAATAGTAACCGGATCGCCTATTTCCAATCCCGCGACAGAACTGAATTTAACCGTGAACTCTTTACGGTTAGCGTTGACAGTTATATTTTTTGCCCAGCCGAAGACCCAGATTATAATAATTAATCCGAGCAGGACGGTAATGCCAACTCTAATTTCCGATTTCCGCTGATCCTTCATTTCCTTTTACCATGTTTTTAAGTGCGACAAATTCAACTGAATCAATTCTACCGTCGTGAATGAAATATCTTGTCTGATCAATCAGATCCCCGAACTTATTCATACTCGTTTCAAAATCCCCTTTCTTAAAAATACCGATATTATTATGGAGCAATGTTTTTAATGAATCACGGAAAACTGAATTTTCAAGTGAATTGATTTTTTCATCCATTTCTTTAAGAGCAACTTCAAATATTTTATCCCGCCCTGCGCCGGATATCTCAGGCCAGTATTGCCTGTAAAGGTAGAGTCCTACCCCAATGATGATCGTAAAGAGAGTAATACCGGTAAGAAAACAGCCTTTTTTCATTAACCTGTTCTAATTTGAAAGTCTTTCTACAAGAACCTTATTGATTCTTTTATTAATTACTTCTTTCATTCTGACTTTCTCCACAGGAATCACAACTA
>CAZHHG010000092.1:0-4003 GCA_964532065.1 uncultured Melioribacter sp. | reverse complement strand
ACTTCTTTGACGGTAAATTTATAGCTATTATAAGTAAAATGAAAACCTTGCGCAGGAATAATACCCGCGTGGTTGAAGATAAAACCGCCAACTGTATCGTAATCGTCGTTTTCCGAAGCGAAATCCTGTTCAAGCAGTTCGTTCAATTCAACAATAGGTACTTTGCCGAGAACCATGTAAGCGTTTTCATTTATCTTGGTAATCTCCTTCTCTTCACGGTCATACTCGTCCCGGATATCCCCTACAATTTCTTCAATAACATCTTCGAGTGAAATTAAACCGGCTGTGCCGCCGTATTCGTCAACTACTATTCCGAGATGCATTTTCTTATCCTGAAAATCGTGAAGCAGTTCGTTAATCAGTTTAGTCTCTGGAACGAACATCGCGTCTCTCGCGATTTTTCTTAATGATAAGGTTTTCCTGAGTTCAGGATTCCTTAGATACGGCAGAAGATCTTTTGCATATACTATTCCCGCTATGTTATCAAGATTTGTATCATAAAGCGGGATACGGCTATGACCAGAATCCGTTATAACATTCATCAGTTCCTCGAAACTGGTATCTACTGAGACGGCAACAATATCAACTCTCGGCGTCATAACTTCGCGAGCGGTTACATTCTTAAAATCGACTATACTCTGTATAATTTCATTTTCCCCTGCTTCAAATGTCCCTTTCTCCGCACCGAATTCAGCCAGCTCCGATATCTCCGTCTCTATTAATGCAGTTTTAGTTTTATCGGGTTTAATTCTTGATGTAACAAAACGGAGAAGGTCTGTTATAATTTTTGCTATGGGATAGAATATTATACTGATCCAGTAAAGAGGGATTGCTGCTAATTTTGCGAATTGAACAGGAAAACGGTTCGCCCATAACTTAGGTGTAATTTCACCTATAAAAAGAATTATAACTGTTAAAAGAATTATCTGGGAAAGGAGTGCTAATTCCTTCGACATATTAAAAGATGCTGCTGCATCTAGAGCTATTAAAACCGAAATTATAGATGCGGAAATATTTACAATCGTATTGCCGAGCAGAATAGTTACAAGAAGCCGTCTTGGATTTTCCAGCAGAACCTGAATATAACTCCCTACAATCCTGTTGGATTTCTTAAGTTCGCGAATCTTCTTTTTATCAAGTGAAAAGAGGGCTACCTCAGATCCAGAGAAGAAGGCTGAAAGTATTAATGAGATTATGAGTAACGTTAATCTTACTATCCAGTCCGGGTCCAACTAAATATTATCCTATCTTGTTCAACAAAATTTAGAACGGGAGATCATCATCTTCATTCGGTGCCGAAGGTGCCGCGATATCGTAGGAGCTTCTTTCGGATGTCTGTTCCCCGTTCGATTCCCTTCCTTCTAGCGGGATCAGTTTTTCTGATATAATTTCAGAAATATACTTCTTAACCCCATCCTTATCTGTGTAATCCCGTTTTGAAATTCTCCCCTCAACATAAAACTTTTTCCCTTTTTTAAGCGCTTCCTTGTAAAAATCGGGAAGACTGTAGGCAACAACATTGTGCCATGTAGTCTCATTCACCCAATTACCGTCACGGCCTTTATATCCGCGTGAAGTTGCGATTGAGAAGGTTGAAACAGACGTATTATTCGTCGTAAATCGATGCTCTGCATCATTACCCAGATTTCCTATAAGCATTACTTTATTTAGTGAGAATGCCAAATGATTCACCTTTTTTTGTTTTTAATTGCCGGTTAAAGATTATAATAATTCGTTGAAATTGCAACAAATTATTTCTTGTCTATTTTTATAATTATTGAACCCGCCTCTAGTATAGCTCATTTAATGAGGGAATATATAATATCTGCCCTTCTCTATTGCTCCGTAACAATGAAAGCGTCTTTAAAGACAGGAATTTTCCATATAGTGTTTCGTACCGACTCAGCCTCTGCCCTCTCTTTAAACGGTGAAAGATGTACAGTGTAAAGATTGTTAGGACCTTTCTGAGTAAGATTCATAAGGAAAGAGATCTTGGACTGGTTTTCGATAATAAATTGTTCGGCTCTCTCTCTTGTGGTAAATGCGCCAAGCTGAAGGATGTATTTAAACCCGGTAGAAACTTTTTCGTTTTCGACTGGAAGAGCAGTTGTATCAACTATTGCCTTGGCTGTTGAGTCTGTCATAACTTTTTCAGCGGCGACCGGTGCTGTTTTTACCGTATCAAATCTTTCAACATCATCAAAAACATAAAAATCCGGTTCCTTGCTTTCCTGTGTTGTTTCTGTAGATGAGGTACAAGCGATTATAAAACTGAACAGGAGAATTAAAAGCAATGATCTTAATTCCATACAAATCTCGATATATTATTAAAGACGAGTCAAATTTAGTCAAATTATTTCAGAACTATAAAAAAAATCCCGCCTCCCTTTTTCAGGCAGGCGGGAAAAATCAGTTAGATTGATTATTATAAATTGAATCCCAGATTGAATCCGAACAGATTTGTTGAATTCTCATACTTTCCGTTGAATGGAATCTTTGAGTCGGCAACATCTTCAGTAAATGAGATGTACTGATAAGCCGCGTCGAACCGGATATTTTTTGTAATCTGGTATCCGAAACCAACTGTATATTCATTACGGTTTGAACCTGGTAAAGATGGATCCATATAAGTTGTTGGTATCGGTGATCCGTCGTATACATAACCGGCACGGAGTGCAAGATCGCCTAAACGGTATTCACCGCCGATTTTCAATCCGAATGTATTCTTCCATCTCTTTGGAGAAATTAAGTCGCCCCATACAGCAGTATTTTTTTCGAAATCTGCTTCGAGCTGATTGTAGCTTTCCCAACCGACAAACATAAGATCTGTATTAACAGTAATGTCCTTTGTTGGATTTACAGAAACACCAAATCTCATATCCCAGGGCATTGTAAGCTTTGATTGTCCTCTGCCATCAGGGAATAAATCAGCATGACCGATCGGGAATCCTGTTGGTTTTGCCGGTAAACCAGTAAATGTAAGGTCGCCGGAGAAGTATATAGTAGCTTCGCTTCTGAAATTAAATCCGAAAGAAATCCAGTCAACCGGAGTAAGAAGAACACCCAGGTTATAAGCAAGAGCGGGATCTCCATTGGCTTCAAGATTGATTTTTACATTAGAAACCGCTGGTAAATTTACACCCGGTGCAAGCGGAATCGGTGGAATATCTGCGGCCTGAAGGAATTGAACAGAAGAAACAATGTAGGAGAATCCTGCACCGATAGAGAGAAAATCATTTACTTTGTATGCAATAGTGGGGGTGATATAGAAAGTTTTTAAATCTGTTTTTACTGCAAGCCTTTTACCGATCCAGGTTTCGGGATATTCAGAACCTAATCCGTAAGGATTATTTACTCCTAATCCGATCGTAATACCATTATCAAGTGCGTAAGCAGCATAAAAATTTATAGGTGTAAATGTTTTTTCAACAGTAGATGTTGTAGTAGTTAACGGAGATGGTCCGGTAAAATCAACAGTTGGCATAATAAGGGTGGTGCCCATAACAAGATTGAAACCCTTGATATTTGACAAACCGGCAGGATTGAAATAGATAGCTGAAGCATCTGGTACCATTCCAACGAATGCGCTACCCATTCCCATTGCTCTTGCATTTTGTGTACCGGTCTGGAATCCTCCTGCAAAAAGACTGGTAGAAATAAGTGAACATACTACAAGTACTTGTAATAATTTCTTCACACAACCTCCTATTATTGTTTGAAAATTCGTGGAAAATATAGCTATTTGTTTGTTAAAAGCAAATAAGTTTTATTATTCGATTGTCATGATAATCGCATCCTTTTCTACGGAATCCCCTTCCTTAACAAAGACCGACTTAACCATACCATCTGAAAACGACCTTAGTTCGTTCTCCATCTTCATGGCTTCAAGTATTACAAGAGGTTCACCAATCTTAACGGTATCTCCTGCATTCTTTTTTACTTTGAGGACCAATCCGGGCATCGGTGCTTTAAAATCGGATTTGTGCTTTCCTTTCATTTTGTT
>CAZHHG010000091.1:0-10263 GCA_964532065.1 uncultured Melioribacter sp. | reverse complement strand
CGGTCATCCGCAGTCAGATAAAGGCTGAATTTTACAATACGTCGAAGTATGATCTTTCGCGGCTGAAGCAGGATCCGAAGAATGTGGGGATCAACTTCCGCAATTACATCAACGGCTTTTCTAAGAACGTGTACGACATCATCGAGAATTTCCAGTTAGACAAGCCGGTGGAGAAACTGCATAAGAACAACCGGCTGTTCCTGCTCATCGAGAAGTTCACCGCCGTGGACCTGCATCCGAACACGGTCGACAACCATACCATGGGGCAGGTCTTCGAGGAGCTGCTCCGGCGCTTTTCCGAAATGTCGAACGAGACCAGCGGGGAGCATTATACCCCCCGCGATATCGTGCGGCTCCTGGTTTCCCTTGTGTTTTCGGGGACTGCGGATGACCTTCGCGGGGAGGGAAAGATCCGTTCGCTGTTCGATCCCTGCTGCGGTACCGGCGGAATGCTCACCATCGGAAAGGACTGGGTGCTGGAGCATGTCAATCCGCAGATAGACCTCAGGATTTACGGACAGGAACTCAATCCGCAGACCTACAGCATCTGCAAATCAGACCTCCTCATCTCGGGCGAGAACCCCGACCACATCCGCCTGGGCTCCTCCCTGGGCGAAGACGGGTTCAGCGGCGAGAAGTTCGACTACATGATCACCAATCCCCCCTTCGGCGTATCCTGGAAAAGCGAAGAAGAGTTTGTGACGGCCGAAGCGCAGAATCCCAACGGAAGGTTTTTCGCCGGCACGCCGCGCACCTCCGACGGCTCTCCCTGCTGTTCCTTCAGCATATGATCTTTTTCACCCTCTTCTTCAATACCGGCATCACCACCTATATCTGGATCCTTAATAATCATAAGCAGGGACTGCGGATGGGGAAAGTCCAGCTCATCAACGGATCGGCTCTGTTCAAGCCCATGAAGAAATCCCTCGGAAGCAAGCGCAAAGAGATCTGTCCCGAGCAGCAGCAGACCATCCTCGACAACTACACCCGCTTTGAGGAGAGCGAGATTAGCAAGATCTATCCCAACAGCTTCTTCGGATACTCCAAAGTCACCATAGAACAGCCCCAGCTTGAAGAAGGTGCCGTGAAGACCGACAAGAATGGCAATCCCAAAGTCGGAAAAATATTGTCAGATGATTTTTAATTCCTTTTAACCTTTGAACGTAATAATCATATTCAAAGTCATGTTATTAACTACAGTTCCGAAAAATGAAAAGTGAAAAAGCTCTTATTGATGAAGAATACGACAAAGTGGCTGAAGTCGTTGAAAAAACAAATTATTGGTTTGTTAGAACCGATTATGGAGAATATTTTGATACTTATGTTGAGAATGGATTCATAGCAATAGGATGGAATTATATCACTTTAGAGGAATTGGTAAGTCAAAATAATGATGATTCTATTAGGAAAAAGATTACTCTTAAAGAAGAGATGGATGAAACCCAACCTGGAGCAAAAAGAATGACCACAAGCATTATTAATAAATTGAGAAACTTCATTAATTTAAAAAAAGGAGACGTAATAATCATACCAAGCAGAAATTCAAGCAGATATGCTTTTGGAATCATTAAGGACTCTCAAGTTTTCATTGACATTAATAAATCCTATGACTGTGAATATTATAAAAGGAAAGGAGTTCAATGGATCACAGTTAAAACTATGCAAGAATTAGATCCGAATTTTTATCGGATGAGATTTACTCAACATTCTATTAGTCATATTGAAGAATATAGTCAATTTATTGATAATATTATTAACCCTGTTTACAGAAAAAATAATAATATCCATTTTGTTATTGACATTAGAAGCTCAAAGGATATTAATGTGGATACATTAATTTCTTTGATTAATAATATTCAAGAGTTAATTCGTGATATTAATAAGGAATTTGACTTAAATGAGCAAATAAACAGTAACTCTATTCGTTTGAATTTGCAATCACCAGGACTTATTGAGATAAAATCTCATGTAGGCAAATCCCTTGTAGTTTTAGTTTTAATTCTCAGTTTAACATGTTGTGAAAGAAATATAAATACTACACCACAGATGAATAGATTTATCGAGACTAAAAGTGATACCATTGAGCTGATTAAACAGGCGATGGAGGAACTGGAAGTAGATAAAGATAAAATAAACACATATACATATGGAGTTAAGTAGCATTTTACCCAACACGGATAATTTTTATAAGTTTTTATTTCTTAGTGGATTAATATTGGTTATTTTTTCCTTAATGTATCCATTAGAAAAAAAGCATCAGTTAGATCTTGAAATTAACACTTATAATAAACAGGTGGAAATACTAAATGATGAAATAGTAAATTTATCAAAGCAAGTAGATCATTTAAGTGCATTTACGAAAGAAACAAAAGACAATTTAGAAAAAGTTGTAAAAAATTCCAAATCTGGAACACACGAAAAAATTTTATTGATCCAAGAAAAATATAATAGTACTTTTAATGATGTTAAAGCTAAGGAATTAGAAGTAAGGACAAAAAATATTATAATGAAATATGAAAAGCAAAGAATATTGATTTTACAATCTCAAGCAGATTATTTTTCAAATTTTCAAATCGCCTTTTTTATCTTAGGACCTATATTTTTATTAATAGGCTTAGTCGGTTGGTATGGTTGTGCAAAACGGTTAAAAAAACGTGAGCAGCTTGAAATATCAAAACTCGAAAAGGACGTTTAAAAATCTAAATATCAAATTTTCACTACTTTAGAAAAGTAGAGATAATATCAAGCGACCAGCGAGGAATTAGCATGAGACTATAAATCCAATTCAGAGTATGCTAAATGGTGATATCATATTTTACCTTTAAAAATTCGTTCACTTCTTTTTTTGAAACACCATTTAAAAGAAAATTGCGCTCTTCATTGTTTAAATCACAAATGCCAAAATTCTTCACATAGTTTTTTGCATAAGAGAAATACCCTGCGGAGTAAGGCTTACTGGTATTTGCCATGTAGTACTCAAATACAGAAGATTCCAAAATTCTTTTCAGAATCTTCAATTCTTCGGCAGATTCACTGAAAACAGCATACCCGCAATAAATCAGCATTTCCTTATTATCCGTGAAAACAAAGTATGGCGTTTTTGCCATGTAAGGGAACATTAATTTGTACCCCTTGTCGGTAAGTGCCTGGGACCTTCCAAATGCATACCACCCTCCATAATCGCCATTCCCTTTATCTCTTTTTTGAAGTTCGTCCTTATGAGCAATAAGAAATTCATACGTTTTAGGAAATTCATTTTTGAGCCGAACCTCTCTCATCAACGTTAATGTACTAATTCCATTTGTATAGGGATATATCAGTTTCTCTTTTACAGACTCAATCTCATGTTCAAATTTTAAAATATTGGGCTTAATTATATCTCTGCAAATCGCTTTCTCAATTTCGTATTTTTTGCCATTGCGGAGTAAAACAAAATAATTCTCTGTTTCCGCAATAGGTTTGAAGATGTATATGTCATTACTTAGGGTTGCAATACCGTTCCGGATTTTGTATTTCTTACCTAAAGGAGTTCCGACAGCTTCAATCCGCTTTATCATTTCAATCGTCAGCTTATCATGCATCAACCAACCTTGCTGATAATTAAGATCTTTATATGGTATCTCATTAAACGCTGTCAGACCGTTTTTAACAAGGGATTTGCTAGATTCCTTTTTAAAGGCTACAATGTCAGAATGTTTTTTTGAGATTAAACAAATGCAGGTATATGCGGATTTTCCCCCAAATATTTTCTCATGGCCAAAGTCAATTATGCTGACATCATATTTCTTAACCTGCAGATATTTCCTTAGCCCTCTTGCATTAACACTTTTGTAAAAGGAGTTTACTGTAATATATCCTAATACTCCTTTTTCGTTGATGTTCCGTAATCCAATTTCAAAGAAAGGTATGTACAAATCAGGGTTGCCCGTTTTTGTTACAATCCAATTCGGGAGCATGGATTTAGTAAGTTTATCAATATTTTTAGCTCTTACATAAGGCGGGTTACCTACAATCAAATCAAAGCCTTTGTTTTCTCTTACATTATTGTCAATACTCAGCCAATCAAACGAAAGGGCATTGGCTGTATGCAGATTAAACTGAAACTCTGTATTATCCTCTCCATTTGAGATTGCCAATAACGATAGTAGTATTTTGGTTCTCTTAATACTGCTCGAACTGATGTCCAAACCAAAAATATTATCCTGGTATATCTGAGCAAACGTTTTGCCGGTTTCAGCTTTTATTTTGTTTGTAAGTGTAAAAAGGAATGCACCACAACCGCAAGAGATATCGGCAGCTAATAAACTATGTAAAGGCTTTTGAAATTTCTTTAGGGAATGTTCAACTATAAAACCTTTTATGTAGTTGGGTGTATAAACTGCACCATTAATTACTTTCTCGCCTATTGGAATTGCCAATTCAAACGCCTCTATTACATCATCAAAAGTGAAGGGTATGCTTAATCCTGCAATTAAACTATACAGTGGCGATTGCGCTTCGATCAGTAATGATTGTATTAGAGTATTATTCCTAACCTGTATTGAGTTTGCATTAATGAATACAGAAACAATAATTTTATTTAAAGAAGTACCATCTTCATTAAACTGATTGATTATTTGTTTTAAAGTTTTCTGCATTGGGTTATTTAGTTAAGAATGTCAATTCTGTTTACATTTCTTCCTCTACCATTGAAAAAGGCTATTTCCTCAACAGATAAATTGTAAAGCTGATAACACAATTCGTCAATGATTTGCCATTTGGATAATAGCAATCGGGCATAAGTTCTTTTTTGAGATGGAGAAGCTGAAATGAATTTATTCTGAAGGTCTTTAATTTTCTTTGCTGCCTTTGCCAACTGGGTTTTGATTGCGTCGTTATCTATGAAATTTTGGCAAGGGAATGGCACAGGTTCGAGAAACTGTTTATTCAACTTGAAATATCCATTAGATTGAGGGTTAGCCATGGACCTTGCCAATACAGAAAATACAGTTGAGTTAATGATTGCTGACAAGGCATACAAAGTATTTTCATCTTTGCGAGGAGCTTCGATAAAAAACATATTAGCATTATCGCAATAGGTTAGATCCGAAAAAGTAACTGTAGCGAATGCATCCATTGCAGTCATTGGCACTAAAATCTTTGGATATGTATCTTGGAGTTTGTTTTCCCTTGTAAATAAATGCCAATGATCATCGGACTTTCCGGGATGCCTTTGGGGTACTGTTTGAACTGCTGCTTCAATCCTTGCCTTATTTCTCCTCAAATAATTTCCTGCAAGTGGAAACCTTCTTTCAAAATCCGGGAATAGTATTTTAGAGACAACACCATTCACAACATCATATGGAAAGATTACGAACACATCTGCAGTGTCGCTTCTATAAGCATAAAAATTTTCATTACAAATTAAAGGTCTGCAAGCCGCTAATTCTATTTCAATATCTTCTACTTCAAGGTGGGTTTTACCTTTTATTATTCCATTGGTTACAGAAGATGGTCTGATGTGATATGCTTTATTCCAAAGAGCTTGAATGCCGCCCCTAGCTTTTGCATAATCGACTAAGCGACCCGCTTCCAAAAGCCTGGTCCTAATTTCAATAAGTTGGTTGTCTTCAAAGTTCCAAGGTGCTTCACTAACAGTAGTTGAAGGGAGAATTGTGTATTGTCCAGGAGCAATTTCCGGAATGGGTGTTTCCCGTAAATCTGATGGCAGTAATTCAATGTTATTTCGAAAGTATTTGTATGAAAAGCTCGAAGGAGAGCTTTTATCTAACATCAGCAATGCAACATAAGTCATCCGGTCTTTAAAGATTGTTGTTGCCTCAAAGTCAATGATTGAATTGAGATAGTTAGCCTGAGTAATAATTCCCCTGATTTTTTTACCGTACTCAGTTTTGAAAAATCTTTTTTGAACGATGAAGCCTAGCCTGCCAGCAGTATTCAAAAGACCGATTGCTCTTTCGATAAAAGGAATCGCCAAATCAACTTTACCATTTTTTGAAGATAGGAATTTAACCTTGATATACAGGTGCATGTATGGTAAATCCACATTGTAGTTTTTTACTTCTACGTAAGGAGGATTGCCAATAATGTAATCATAACCGCCCTTTAATTCAAATATTTCCTGGAAACCCTGATCACTATTCCAATCAAAGGTGTTAGTTTTGAGTAGTTCTTCTTCATTATCGATTATGGACGGAAATATTTCGGAGATATCAGATTCAACTAAAGAATTGCCGCACTTGATATTGTTTCCAATACCATTCAGAATTCTACTACCAAATATTCCTATTTCTCTGTATGATTCTAAATATTCAGAAGTATCAATTACTTTTAACGACAAAGACATTTTTGCCACCTCAACTGCTTCAGGGTCAATATCCACACCAAAAATGCAATTGTCCATGATTGCTTTTTTACCTAATAGGTTTACAATTACATCGGTCTCAGAAGTAAAAAAGTATTGTTCAAAATCGGGGTGATGAGTTGCCAGATAGAGTTCTGTAAAAACATCTTCAATAAAATCATACGCTTCAAGTACAAAAACCCCACTACCACAAGCAACGTCAAGAACTTTGGTTGACAGCAAATTTTCTATCCCATTGTTAAGTAATTTTTCTCTTTGAATTGTTCTTTTAATAATTTCCTGAACAATGTAATGTGGCGTACTAACAGCACCTTTTGTTTTTAAATATTCACTTTTGATCTCATCCTTTACTATCCCTGCATCAATAATTAATTTCTTTGAGAGAAAGATCTCATAAATATCGCTTAAAAGCTTGGTAGGGATTACATCAAACTTGTAAGGGGAAGGATAATAAAGATATTGGAGAAGAGAATCAAAAACCTCATTAGAGACTGCTATATCATGTATTGCATTTACCCGTTCAAATAAGGGTCCGTCATAATGATTATAAAACTCAAAATAAGAAGAGTTTTTAAAAGTATCCCAAAATCCTTGAACTTTGTAAGACAGCAATAATCCAATATCTTCAATTTTTCTGGCTTCGCATACCCGAATAAATAAGATTCTGTTGATAATAACCTGAACTATATAGCTAAGATTTGCCGAGTTCTCGCCAATATATGCCGGATTGTTGTGTAAAATATCCGATGCTAAGGCTAAGCGGAATTCCGAAAGTTGTGCTGCAAAACTTAAATCAGGTGTAACCTTTTGAACATATTTGTTGTCCTGCAACGTTGCAGAATACAATTCATTCAACTTTCCTTTGTAAATGTTTTCTTTTAGTAAATGCTCCTCTAATATTTCAAAATTTGATAAATACTCATCCATTCTAAAATATAGCCTTCCCAAATTAGATGGTTGGGTTCGGTCAGGAGTATAAGTACAGTCGTAAATTGCAAATTCTTCAAAGTTTGAAATAAAAGCACAGGGCGCTAAAATTGACCAACCATAAGACTTAATTTGGAATGCAGCCTCTGCATCTTCCAGGATATTTATGGTAATATCTTTTGCATCGAGAAATGTAAGGTTATGTTTAGCAACTCTGAAAGTGTAGTCAGGTTTTGTATTCTGCGAATCAATTTCTCGTAACCTTTCTTTTGCAGCTTTAGATAAAACCTTTTCCTGTAATACTTGTGACGTGTCTCTTACATCCCATCCGAATATCGCCAATAAATTATTAAGCCAGGTTCTTATTGTTTCCTCTGAAGTTAAATCAAGCTTACCAGCCTGTTTAAACTCATTGAATTGAGCAATTAGTGCAGCTAAACTTTCTTTACGTTGTTCTGAACTCATTGTGGAGTCGTTTTTGATATTTAACTTCATTTTCCGCTACCTGCATTGCCTTTAATGCAAAGTCTTCATTTTGCACCACCTCCACCACCTGGTCAGCTAACCATATTGTGAGTAGTTCTTCCTTGTTCACCTTATACAGCTTCGCTAATACAAGAACCTGCTCCTTTTTTGCTTTGCGTTCACCACGCTCTATTTTACTTAACATAGGAGTATCAATTTCCAAAGCCGAGGCAACTTGTCGTTGTAACAAGTTTTTCTCTAACCGTAATTGTTTTAATCTTACTCCAAACTGATTTGCCATAGATTAAAATTTGACTTGTCAAATATTGGCAAATATAGCTTAAAAAAGGATAAAATATCCCAAAATCTTTACAATTTTACTAACATTAAAATGTACAAAGAACACCTGCTCCCAATACATGCTATTAATAAGGAAATTGAACATTTTTTAAAAGGCAAGATAGAAAAGTTGGAGATTATAATAACCTCACCCCAAGTTCTGTACACCAAGATATCTTTTTAATAATCAAAATGATAAAGTGATTAGATTACTCCAGGGAGGGCTTGTTAATTTGAGCTTTTTCTCCATCTAAGATTAAGCAATGTAAGCGTCTGAATGAGGAGATTGCCCGCAGGGGTGTGATCGATGTGCTGAGGAATGGGTTCAAGGACCAGGGCTGCAGTTTCTCGATGGTATATTTCGAGCCAAATTCCGGATTGAACCTTGAACACCGGGAACTGTATCTGAAAAACCGGTACTCGCTCATCCGCCAGCTTAAATATTCTTTAAAAAATGAGAATTCCATCGATATGGTGCTGTTCCTGAACGGGATCCCGCTGCTGACGATGGAACTGAAAAACCAGCTCACCGGCCAGGATTTCAGGAATTCTGAACTGCAGTACCGCCGCGACAGGGACTCGAAGGAGCCTCTGCTGGGCTTTAAACGGCTGCTGGCCCACTTCTGCGTGGATAATGATGTGGTCTCCATGACATCCCGCCTCATGGGTGAGGATACGAAGTTCCTTCCGTATAACCGGGGGATAGAAAATCCGCCCAATCCCGGGGGCTACCGCACGCACTACCTCTGGGAGGAGATCCTGAAGCCGGACTCCCTGCTGGATATCATCGAAAACTACGTACACCTGGCCAAAGAGACGGATAAGATATGGGATCCCTACAAGGGTAAGGTGGTGGAGAAACCAAAGGAACTGCTCATCTTCCCGCGTTACCATCAGCTGGATTGCGTGCGGAAGATCAGGGACCAGGTGAGGGCCGAGGGTACGGGGCATCATTACCTGATCCAGCATACCACGGGCTCGGGGAAATCGTACGAGATCGGCTGGCTGTCGCACTTGCTCACTTCGCTCTACCGCAGCAAGGACGATACGCACCGCATCTTCGACACGATCATCGTGGTCACCGACCGCAAAGTGCTGGATAAACAGCTTCAGCATACCATCACCCAGCTGGAACAAACCAAAGGGGTGGTGAACAGCGTGGACAGGGATTCGGCCCAGCTCAGGGAGTTCCTGGAACAATCGAAGGATATCGTCCTCTCTACGATCCAGAAGTTCCCGAAGATCTCCGAAAAGATCGCCGAACTGAAGTCGAAAACCTTCGGGGTAATCCTTATACGACAAATTCCCTGTGAGCAGGGAGGCGTTCGGGGGTTATACCTGAACGAAAGGAGTATAAAGAAAGGTAGCAGTAGCATACCTTGACAACAAAAACAGGTTTAATATTGTATCTTCGTATCATGAAATCAGATATCCCGAAAAGATTGTTTAACCTTCACATCTCAATGGATGAGATCGAACCTCTGATCTGGAGAAGATTGCTTACCGACAGTTCAACGACCTTGTTCGAACTCCATAATTACATTCAGTTGATCTTTTATAACTGGAGAAATTACCATTTGTATCTATTCAAAAAAGGGGGTGTTGAGTTTGGAGATCCCCGTCTATGGACCGAAGAGGATGTGATTGATGTCAAACTGATCAGGATCTGCAACCTGCTGAAAGAAGAGGATCAAAGAATAGAATATGAATATGATCCGGGAGATTACTGGAAAATGACCATTAAACTGGAATCCATCACCTGGGATGAACAGAGGAATTACCGGAGACCTGTATGCATGGATGGCGAAAACTCGGCTCAGCCCGAGGATGTCGGCGGCGTTCACGGATTTGAAGTTTTCAGGGAGATCATCTCCGATCCTAACCATCCGCAGTATCACGAATACAGGATCTGGGCAGGCCGTTCCTATGATCCCGGGAAGTTCGATCTGAAAAAAGCCAATCAAAGGCTGGGAGTGCGAAAGAATTACATTTTTGAATATAACCTGGGAATCGATGTGCCCAGCTATACGCCAAAAATGACCTGATCGTAAAGGAGTTCGGGAGGGTAATTCGAAGGAAATGAATACGGGAGAAATTATTCTTTATCAAAATCCTGAAGGGAATATCAAAATTGACGTTCGCCTGGAAGATGAGACTGTTTGGCTGAC
>CAZHHG010000090.1:0-10587 GCA_964532065.1 uncultured Melioribacter sp. | reverse complement strand
AAACTTGATTGAAAACCATATTAAAGTTGCCCGTTCAAAAAGTTTTGTTATTGGTGAACACGTCTGGAATTTCGCCGATTTCAGGACTTCACAGCATCATCGCAGAGTAATGTATAATATGAAAGGAGTATTTTCCAGAGATAGAACTCCAAAGTCTGTAGCCTTCCGGTTAAAAGAAATTTGGAAAGAGAAATGAAACTTGCTCAATCGAAAAAAATAATTGTAAGCTTATTCGGGAACTGAAATGTTAAAGATCAATAAAAGTGTATTGATTATTAATCTTATATCAAAATTTGCAATATCAGCTATCCTTCTTTCTGCAATCTCTGCACAAATTAATTTTGCCCAGGAGAAATACAAACTGATTCCAGTGATTAAAGAAACTGCCGATGCTATCGTCGGTGTTTTGCTGGACCAGAATGGTAAGTCCAAATGCGATTATAATATGATTGAAGGAAAATGGTATGATTATGAACCGCCCTGGCATACAGGGCAATTGATCTATGCTTTAGTTGAAGCCTATAAAATTACCGGTGATGATAAATATTATCGTGCTGCCTCACGAGCGGGTGATTGGTGGTGTAATTTATTAATAACCGATCACCCTGTTTTAAATGGAATGCTCAATGCAATTCATGGTGATGGAATTGAAAATATTATTTTTGCAACTGTCTCCGATGGAACAGCGGGTTTATTCAGATTATATGATGTTACTAAAAATAAAAAATATGCTGATGTTCCTGTAAGCGCAGGAAAATGGATGCTGGACAATATGTATTTACAGGATAAGGGTTTGTTCTACGATGCTGTTGATCCTGTATCTGGTAAAGTTTTGAAAGATAAAAGCCCATTTTGGCCGGAGAAGAAGGAACAGACTCTTTATGATGTTTCCAGACCGAATAACGAAGGTTCTCTTTATCTTGACATGTACCGCTATACAGGTGACGAAAAGTATAAACAAGTGTTTATTGAAATCTGTAACAGTCTGGTCGAAAAACAGGATCCTAACGGTTTATGGATGGATTTCACACCTAACGACAAATCCGAAGGTTCCATTCACCCGCGATTTAATCTTTGGTATGCTGAATCATTAATTGATGGCTATGAACTTACAAAAGAAAGTAAATACCTTGTTGCTGTTAGGAAAACATTGGATACCTATAAGAAATTAATAAAAAAAGATGGAACGTTTTACTATACTAATTATACCGATGGAAGATACAACGAAAATTCAATTACTGGATCTGCTACAGCGTTCCTTGGTATCCTCTGGATAAGAATGGCAAAGCTCGGATATGCTTCCGAATTCAATCCCTTTATCGAATTAGCATTTAACTGGCTTCTTAAAAATCGCTTTGCAACTGATCATTCAGATCCCAATCTGAGGGGGACTGTTATAGACACCAGAACAAAGATTAAGAAAGGAAAGGTTTTCCTAATTCAGAGAGATGTCGGAACCGCTTTCGGTCTCCGGTTTTTTGCCGATTATTATAATTATCTGCATTCAAAAGGGAAATAGTGGGTGTATTTGTAGGACCGGCCTTAAGCACTTTCTCTAAAGAATTTGAGAAATAAAATTTTACTTTTGATAAATGTGCTATTGCAGAGTATGATTTTTACCCTGTATCCTTATGGAGTATAAATGAACTCGTTTTCTAGAAAATTCGACCTTCTAAATGTTGAGGTTTTAAAGTCCCGTCAGGATATGGGATTCTCTGCCGCCAATTATGTTTCCGGTTTGATTGAAAAACAGCTTGCGGAAAAAGAATCCATTAATATGATATTTGCTGCTGCTCCTTCACAAAACGAATTCCTGAAATACCTGCTGGATATAAAAACAATTGAATGGGGTAGAATTAACGGCTTTCATATGGATGAATATATCGGGTTGCCTGCGGATTCGGATAATTTGTTTAGTAAATACTTGTCAGAAAAACTTTTTGGTCATATTTATTTAAAAAATCTCTTCTTAATCGATTCTGCTAATAATCCCAACGATGAAATCAAAAGATATTCTGAATTAATCAGGAACAACCCGCCGGATATTGTTTGCATGGGTATCGGGGAAAATGGACATATTGCTTTCAACGACCCGCCTGTGGCAGATTTTAATGATAAAGAAGTTGTGAAAATTGTTGAACTGGATCAAAGCTGCCGGCAGCAGCAAGTTAATGACGGTTGTTTTAACAACTTGAAAGAAGTGCCTACTCATGCAATTACTCTTACTATTCCTGCGTTAATGTCTGCAAAGCATTTAAGTGTTGTTGTGCCTTCAGTTAGAAAAGCAGAAGCTGTTCTCAATTCGTTACTCGGGGATGTCTCAATTAAAGTGCCTGCTTCAATATTGAAGACACACTCAAGTGCCCGGATGTTTTTAGATGCAGATTCTTATTCTTTGATCGATCGTCTATGGAATAGTCAATCGAAATAAATTGATTTGAGGATTTTATGAAAAAATATTTTGCAATAACTTTATTACTGCTTAGTAATCAGGGTCTCTTTGCTCAGGTCGCTAATGATTCTTCTGGTTTTGTAGGCAAAATAATTCCTTCCGAGAGAAAAACATGGATTGATGATTCTACTGGTTCAGAAATAACCCAATGGACAAGTATTGGCTCCAACAATCATCCCTATTTTACTGTGGAATCGTTTATTGATGATCAAACAGCAATTATTATATCTAAGAGGACTGGTAAAAGACAGTTGTATAAATTGAATTTAGAAAATGGCGAAATGATTCAAATGACATTAGCCTCAAATTACAGAATTATGGACCATTTGCCTCAGTACAACACTATATGGTATCTGGATGGAAAGCTTCTTGTCGCATTGAATACCAGTACACTTATGTCTGATGTGATCTATGATTTTAGCAGTTTCCCTTACCGTATCGGCTCCTTTTCGGTTACGTGCGATGCAAAATGGTTTGTCTTTGCCGTTAATAAGAAAGAACAAACACCGGATAATTTAGGATATGGTCCTTTCGCAATCTATAAATTGAATCTTGATGACAAAAAGATAACTCAGATTTCACTAGACTATGGCTTTAATATTGGTCATGTGCAGGCCAATCCTGTTGACCCCAGCCTTATTTTATTCTGCTGGCAATGGGAAAAATTCGGCCGACCTTTGCTTGTAGGGCATTCCCCTATAAGATCCTGGTGGATGAAAATTGACGGAACTGATGGCGGGCCTTTCGTTCAGGAATTTGGTACCCAGCGAACTCATGAAACATGGACCGCAGACGGCAAAGCGATTGCCTTTGTCTCCAAATACAGGATGGGTGAAAAACTTGGTAGGCATTTTCTTGGACTTCAGTCGATCGACGGGAAAATTAATTACAGGTATTGGGAACAGGTCTCTCCGGGACATCAAAATATATTCAAAGATAACAAACATTGGATCGTCGATTGTTTTAATAATGACGAATCACTATTAGCTTTAATTACAATTAACAAAGAAACCGTCGTGAATAAAAAAGTATTATTCAGGCATGCTGCAAATATGGCAGGACAGGATTCTCATCCGCACCCAAGATTTAGTACTGATGGTACATATGTTATGTTTACTTCCGATAAATCCGGTAATCCCCAGGTCTATACTGTCAAACTTAACCTGTCAGGTAAAATTTAATTTTTCTTATTCAGCAATTCATTGATTAATTATGGTCATATGAAAAGAATTATTTTTACTTCTGTTTTACTATCATTTTTAACATGCGTAAGCGCACAAGAGTTAAATCTTGTTCCCAAAAGAATAATTCTTAATTTAACTCCAAATCCGACGCACGAAATGGCTGTTTCATGGAGGACAGATTCTCTTCCGGAAGATCCAATGGTTCAATATCATGTTGCCAGTAATTGGGTCGACTTCGAAGACAAAGTTAAATCAGTAATAGCTGAAACAATCGTTTTCAAATCCGACAGTGTAAACAATGCATATTATCATAAAGCGATTATCAGAAATCTTGATCCTAATACTCCATATGTTTATAGAGTTGGTTCGGGAAACATCTGGAGTCCCTGGAAACAATTTAAGACTGCTTCCGGAGATAAAAATCCTTTTGAGTTTGTCTGGTTCGGAGATGCTCAGCATGACCTTGAATCCCACGTAAGTAAAGTATTTCAAAAAGCTTTAATGACTTCTCCTGATGCATCCTTCTGGCTATTTTCCGGTGACCTTGTAGATGAACCATTTCGCGATTATCAGATGAATGAAGCATTTAACGCGTGGGGTTTTATTCCTTCTGTAATTCCGCAAGTATTGGCTGCGGGTAATCACGAATATACAGATGTTATTATCGATGGGAGGGAAGTGGAATACCTAGAAAAAAATTGGCTCGTCCACTTCAATCAACCCCATAATGGAATTCCAAATCTTAAAGGTACATCATTCCATTTCGATTACCAGGGTGTCAAGTTTATAGTTCTTAACGGAAATGAAAAATTAAACGAACAGGCTGTCTGGCTCAATCAAGTTCTTGAAAAAAATGAAAACAAGTGGACTATAGTTGTTGTTCATCAGCCATTCTATTCGATGGGGAAAAAAAGAAATCAGAGAAAAATACATGATGCATTTCTTTCAATTCTTGATAAGTATAATGTCGATTTAGTACTGCAGGGTCACGACCACGTTTATTCCAGGACGAAAAAGATGTTTAATGATAAGGTAGTAAATGATGGCGATAAAGGGACTGTATATTTAATCTCGCAATGTGGTACCGACGCATATACAATTGATAGTCCAAACCTATCAATTAATGAAAAAGTTGAAAATAAAATTCAGCTTTTTCAGATTATCTCTGTTAACGGCAGCAGCTTACAATACAAATCGGTTACAGTGACCGGTGAAATATTTGATGAATTTGAAATAGTAAAGACAGACTAATCATTTAAGGAGAAATAAATTGAGAAGAATGGTAATTATACTTGTTCTGATTTTCAATTACTGCTTTTTTGCTCAGGTTAATAATTTATCACCAGAAAGAATTATACTAAATCTAACTGATAATCCTTCTTCAGAAATAGCAATAACCTGGCGGACATCAGGTGATGTTTCAAATCCGCTGGTTCAATTTGCTGTATCGGAACAATGGATAGAATTTGAAAATAAACTTTCTACTGCAAATGCTAAAAAAGAGATTGTTCTTACAGATAAACAGAAAACCGTTTTTCATTATTCGGTGGTGCTCAAAAATCTTAAAGAAAATACTTTATACGTGTATCGTGTAGGTGGGGATTCAGTTTGGAGTGAATGGATACAGTTCACAACTGCAAAAAAAGATCCTCAAGAATTTACTTTCAATTTCTTTGGTGATCCTCAAAATGATCTTAGAGACCATTGCTCAAGGCTATTCCGTCAGGCATTTAAGATTTCACCTGAATCTCAGTTCTGGTTATTCTCTGGTGATTTGACTTCTGAGCCTGAAGATGAACAATTCAGTGGTTTATTTTTCGCTGGCTCTCCATTTTTTTCGATGGTACCTACTGCAATGGTACCCGGGAATCATGATATTGAATTTCTGTACGAGAATGGAAAAGTTATTAGAGATAGTAAAGGAAAAAAACTGAGAGGCAGCAAAGTTTCAAATTTGTGGAATGCTCATTTTACACTCCCTGAAAATGGACCTGCCGATTACCAGGAAACCACCTATTCATTCGATTACCAGGGTGTACGCTTTATTTTGATCAATTCTAACGATGAAGATAATCTAAGTTTACAGGCTGATTGGATGGAGAAACTCCTTATGAATAATCCAAATAACTGGACAATTGCTGTCTTCCACCATCCTTTATATTCTGCAGGAAGAGAAAGAGACGATGACGATACAAGAAATGCTTTCCTGAAATTATTTGATAAATATTCGGTTGACCTGGTGCTTACTGGACATGACCATGCTTATGCAAGAAGTAAAAAAATCTGCAATGGGGCTGTTGTCCCTGATTCTGAAAAAGGAACGGTCTATGTGGTATCTGTTGCTGGACCAAAGATGTATTCCGTTAACTCTAATTATAATCACATCATGGCTAAAACAGGAGGTAATGTTCAACTGTTTCAAAAAATCACTGTTTCACATAAGAAACTTGATTACGCGTCTTATACTGTTAACGGTATTTTATACGATTCTTTTGAGCTAGTCAATTAGAAATCGATGAGTTCCAATAATCAGAATATGAAAAAAATGAAGGCAAATAAAATGAAAAATATTGTTTCTGAATTTTTATCGGGATTGAATCTTTTTGTAGCAATTTTCTTTTTATCCCTACAATCCACTTTGATTCACGCGCAGGATTATAACGGTTGGCTTCAAGCTGAAAGAATTGTCAACTCTATTATTGTCCCTAGCTTCCAGAATGTGGAATTCAATATTGTTGATTTTGGTGCGGTAAATGATGGGACTACAGACTGTCTTCCTTCAATAATAAAGGCGATTGAAACAGCCAATAAACAGGGTGGAGGTAGAGTAATTATCCCAAGGGGAATATTTTTTGTAAAAGGACCTATTCATTTAAAAAGCAATATTAATCTGGTCGTTTCAGAAGGCGCAACTCTTAAGTTCAGTTCTGATCCCGGAGATTATCTCCCCGTGGTTTTAACACGGTGGGAAGGTACTGAGTGCTATAACTACTCTCCATTTATTTATGCTTATGGAATCACAAATGTTGCTATAACGGGCACTGGTACTATTGATGGGAACTCTGAAAAAACATTTGCTACATGGAAACCGGATCAGAAAAAAGACCAGTTATTATTAAGGCAAATGGGGAACGATGGAGTCCCGGTTCATCAAAGAGTATTTGGCGATGGCCACCTTCTTCGCCCGTGCATGATCCAATTCTATAATTGTAAAAATGTTCTAATTGATGGTGTGAAAATTATTGATTCGCCTTTTTGGGTAATTCATCCTGTGCTTTGTTATAATGTTACTGTCAGGAATGTAATTGTAAAAAGTAATAATCTAAATAATGACGGCTGCGATCCGGAAAGTAGCGTCAATGTGCTAATTGAAAATTGTGAATTCGAAACCGGAGATGACGCTGTGGCTATTAAGGCAGGACGTGATCAGGATGGATGGAGGATTGGGCAGGCTACTGAAAATATTGTCATCCGAAATTGTAAGATGAATTCTAAAGCGAACGGACTTTGTATAGGCAGCGAAATGTCCGGTGGTGTTAGAAATATATTTATGGAGGACTGCACCGTTAAAAACGCCGGCTCAACTATTTACTTTAAAGCCAATCTGGATAGAGGAGGATTCATTGAAAATATTTGGGTCCGTAATATTGATGTAGAAATTGCCAGGGCAAGATGTATTGCTTTCGAAACAAATTATCACGGCTACCGCGGTAATTATTTTCCACCTACTTTTAAAAATTTTGTGATTGAGAATATCCAATGTAAGAACGGTGGAAAATACGCGATCTTTGGTGAAGGTGTTAGCGATTCTAAACTCCAGAACATTACATTGAAAAATATAACTATCCAAAAAGCGCAAATTCCTTACCATCTCATGTTTATAGATAACTGGACAATTCAGAATGTACTTATCAATGGTGAGTTAATGCCTCAGAAACCTGTTATGAGTAAAGAGAGGGCTGAACAGGTTGAACCGATGATCTATATTAAAAATGATAAGGAAGGTTAGTATTTCAACTACCATTAATCGACTTGGAGGAATTTTTGAAATATTTGCTTAGAATATTAATAGTTGCAATAATTCCATTGTCGTTTTCATTCTTGTCCTGCAATTCTCCTGACAACAAAGGTCAAATTAATAAACGCATAATTAAAGTTTCGTACGATGATCCCGTCGATTATTCATCCGAGATTCATCTAACCGCCTGGATATTTCAAAAGTATGTGAATGATAATTCTAACTCACTCGAGGTTAAACTCTACGGATCAGGTGCGCTCGGAACTGAACGCGAAGTTTATGAAGCTCTCCAGCTCGGTGCCGGGGCTTCTTGTGCTATAAGTGGCACTGCTATTCTGAATAATTTTGTGCAAAAGCTAGGCGTTCTCGATCTACCGTTTTTGTGGAATGATTACGATCATGTCCATCGAGTTTTGGACTCGGAAGTAGGGCAGCTTTTAAGCAAGGATCTGGAAAGTATAGGTATTAAAGTGCTGGGCTGGTTGGATAGCTGGGGTTATAGGAATATTGTTACATCAGGGAAGAAAATTAATAACGCCTCCGATATCAAAGGTTTAAAAATCAGAACTATTCAGTCTCCAATAAATATTGCGGCTCTTAATAATATGGGTGCGAATGCTACGCCTATGGCCTTTGGAGAAATCTATAGTAGTCTTCAAACAGGTGTAATAGACGGCTTTGAACATAATGCTACAATAATTAGTTCGAAAAAATTCTATGAAGTCGTTAAGTATTTAACAGTCACGGAGCATCTGTTTGGTCCCCTCGTATTCTGCATTTCTTCCGAAATATGGAAAAGTTTAAGTCTGGATGAACAGAGAATAATACAGGATGGAGTTCTGCTGGCAAGGGATATTCAGAGGACATTAGCTCCCTTGCGCGAAAAGGAAGCTATCAAGAATCTAGAAGAGCATGGAATGCAGATAAATTATATCGATAAAACACCCTTAATAGTAAATGCAAAATTACTGCAGGATAAAATGGCGCATGAAATCGGAGCGACTGAGTTGCTCCAAAATATAAGGACTTTGAGGAATCAATAATAATGACAGATATACGCATGTATGAAATTAATTTTGGGAAAGAAATTTTCCAACTTAAAATTCCAGTTGAGAATATCGCCTTCAATCTCCGCGCCAACGAATTTCCTACCCCAGTCAGTGAAATAGAAGAAATACGCAGATCAATTCAGAATCCATTAGGTTCAGCCAGGTTAAAAGATATCGTAAAACCGGGTAATTCTGTGGTAATACTCGGAGACGATCGGACCAGAATGACTCCGCAGGATAGAATTATTCCCTTGATCCTCGAGGAATTATTCAGTGCCGGTGTTTCTTTAGAACGCATTAAAATAATTATTGCTACCGGAACTCATCGTCCTATGACCGAACAGGAAATAGAACTTAAATATGGTCGTGAATTGATGAATATGGTCGAAATAAAAAATCATGATTATAAAAATCTGAATAATCTTGTAAATAAAGGAACAACCCGTAAGGGAACTCGGATTATTGTTAATAAGGAATTCCTTGATGCCGATATTAGAATTGGTATCGGAGGTGTTCTTCCGCATCATCCGGTAGGATGGAGCGGCGGTGCTAAAATTCTCCTGCCCGGAATCGCAGGCGATGAAACTACAAGTGATATGCACCTGATCGGTGCAACAGAACAGCAGCTTGGCAAAATAGAAACACCATGCAGGCAGGAAATGGAAGATTTTGCTGATGAGGTGGGTCTCCATTTTATTGTAAATGTTATTCTTGATAAGTATGGGAATGTTCTAAAATCAGTAGCCGGTCATTTTATAAAAGCTCATCGTGAAGCGGTTAAATGGGGATTGGAAGTCTTCGGAGTTAATTTTAATGAATATGCTGATATCACTTTAAGCAGCACTTATCCGCTCGATTATGATCTTTCGCAGGGCGACAAGGGACTCTTTTCCGCAGAGCTAGCTACTAAACCACAGGGTGAAATAATTCTTCTCTCTCCTTGTGAAGAAGGAATTGCTCCAACTCATGAAGAAACAATGGCTTTTTTGGCTCAATTCGATGATGAAACTATCTGGAATTTGTTAAAACAGAATAGGATTAAGGACAGATTCGCAGCTGCCGAAAGTATGTATTTGAATCATATCAAGAAAAATTTTAAAGCAACTCTTATGATGGATCCAATACTTACTAGCGTAATGAGATTTCATTATTTAAGCAAGCATGATTTGCAATCGTATCTTGACTATAGAATAAAAATGGATAAAAAAGTTAAGATCGGCCTGATACATCAAAGTACAGAAGTGCTCCCTATTTATTTAAAATAATACCCAACGGAACTATGATTAAAAAAATAATCCGGATAATTGACTTAGTAATGGAGTCGGCAGTTATTCTTCTTTTTATTCTTATGGTGTTGGTTGGTGGGCTTCAAGTCTTTAATCGGTTTTTATTAAATGATTCACTCAGCTGGAGCGAGGAATTTCAGAAATTTACGCATATATGGATTATCTTCTTTACCATCCCTGTGGTTTATAACAGAGGAGGCCATATTGGAATGGAGTTGTTATTCAATAAATTTTCAAAAAATGTTAAGAAATTTCTGACTGGATTATTTGATCTATTGTGGCTCTGTTTAGCTTTTTCAATAATTTATTATACAATCCGGCTTATGCAAATTGCGAAATATCAAACTAGTGCAGGTTTGGGTGTACGGATGGATTTTGTTTACTTCGGAATGGTTATCGGAGGTTTCTACCTGTTTTTTATTGCCTTAAGAAAACTAAAATCCTCACTCGGATTTATTAAATCACCTGGTGTGAATTGAAATGATTATCGGATTGTTTATCGCTCTGCTTTTATTGATTTTTCTTGGTGCTCCGGTAATTGTGGCAATAGGTATTGCTGCTATGGCAGGAATATTACTTACACCGGATCTAGTTGGTG
>CAZHHG010000089.1:0-10629 GCA_964532065.1 uncultured Melioribacter sp. | reverse complement strand
TTTTGTCTTTCGGACAAAATCCGGATGAATATCATGTGAAAGTCCACCGATCCAGATATAATTGTAGAGCATTCTCGCGCCGCAGGTCTCCTCAATAATACTGAGGATATGTTCCCTATCTCTGAATAAATAGAGGAATGGAGTTAAGGCACCGATGTCGGCTCCATTGGATCCGATTGCAACCAGGTGAGATGCGATTCTCTGCAACTCTGCCATTATTACCCTGATATATTCAACCCTCTCGGGAACCTGGATTCCCATAAGTCTTTCAACAGCGAGAGCATAGCCGAAATTATTTCCGATCGCGGCCAGATAATCGAGCCGATCGGTATAGGGAACAACCTGGTTATATTGCATCGCCTCGGCATGTTTTTCGAAACAGCGATGGAGATATCCGAGGTGAGGGGTTACCTTTTTAACCAATTCACCTTCAATTTCCAATTCAAGCCGCAGCACTCCATGTGTAGAGGGGTGTTGCGGACCCATATTGAGAACCATATGTTCGGTTTTAAGAGCCATTCTAATAAGGTACCTTCATTCCCTGATAAAATTCAGGATTCTTATAATCTTTTCTTAATGGATGTCTGCTGATTTCGTCAGTGAATTGATCCCAATCGTAGGGCATCAATATTCTTCTTAGATCAGAATGATTGAGGAAATTAATTCCGAGCAGGTCGAAAGCTTCTCTTTCGTGCCAGTTAGCACTCTTCCAGACATTTTCAACCGATTCAATCTCGGGATTATTTCTTTGCGTAACAGTTTTTAATGTAATCTTATGTTTATGCAAAACCGAATGTAGATGGTAATAAACACTCATCGTTCCGCCTTCGAGTATCTCAGTACCTTCGGCATCCTTTACTTTGGTACCGTTGGCATCATCAACTCCTGAGAGGCACATTAAACTATCGAAACTCAATTCCGGGTTTTCTCGCAGGAATTTACCGACTAAGTGAATTTTAAGCGGATCTATTGTTATCACCGGATCTACAGGAATTTCCTTATCAAAAGAAAGAACAGAATCACCGAATTCCTGTTTTAGTAGATCAAATATTTCGTCTGGAGATTTCATGCTGATTTTTTTCTTAATGATTCGTTTCTGATTTTTTCCTGGAGTTTAAGAAGACCTTCGAGTAGTGCTTCCGGTCGTGGCGGACAGCCCGGAACGTAGACATCGACCGGGATCACGCGATCGATCCCTTTTAGAACGTGATATCCGTGCTCCCAGTAAGGGCCCCCGCAATTTGCACAGCTTCCCATCGAAATAATATACTTCGGATCCGGCATCTGTTCGTATAGTCTTTTAATACGAAGAGCCATCTTTAAAGTTACCGTACCTGATATAATAATTGCGTCGGCCTGACGCGGTGTGTTCCTCGGAATCACCCCGAAACGGTCGAAATCGTAATGGGACATTGAGGTTGCCATCATTTCAATTGCGCAGCAGGCAAGACCAAATCCTAACTGCCAGACCGAGGAGAGGCGTGCCCAATTAAACAGATCATCTACTTTTGCTATTACTATGTTACCGTCGGAGAATTCTTTATCGAGTAAACCCATATTTAATTCTGGTTTTGGTTATCGGATTTGGATTTTAATAATTCATCTAATTGAGGTGCTTTTGGTTCGGGACGTGCCCATTCGAGGTCACCCTTTCTCCATTCGTAAGCCATTCCAAGACCAAGTATTAAGAGGAAAATCAGTCCGACAATAAACCCGTAAACACCGAATTCTTTATATGTTAGAGCCCAAGGGAAGAGGAGTACAACTTCCACGTCGAAGATAAGGAAGATAAGCGCGACAACATAAAACCGTATATTGAATTTTACCCATGGTGAGCCTTCGGGATTCTCGCCGCATTCATAGACTTTTTGCTTTTCGTATGTTGGCCTGTTTGGTCTTACAAGTTTGTTTATAAAAAGGGTAATAATTACAAATACTATTGCAAGTATTATAAAGATTAGAATTTTTCCGAATTCTGTGAGCATGACCTTTCAAAAAAGTTGCGGTCAAAATAATACATCCAAGTACGATTGTCAAGAATTCTTCTTTTAACCGGCTAATTTTTTCGACTACTTTCTAAAAAAAAATGGATTGATAAAAATTTTTTTTATGCATTTAAGAATTCAATCCCTTTTAGTAAATTGTTTCAGACAAAAAATGTAAAAAATGAATACAAAATATTTTATAATTCTTTTATTATTTGTTCAGATTGCTATTTCGGGTCAGGCACCTAATAATAATTGGGAAAAAGTTCTTGAATTACCGGAACAGTATGTTTTCGTTGATACTTCCAATATAAAACAGATTGAAAAGCAGATCTCCGCTCTCGGCTTATCTATTTACAAATCTCCTCAATATTTTGATCAGCTTAAAAAGGAAGCATTCTCGGTCAAGACTCAACTGGTTTTTGATGTGGAGACCAGAAAGTATACTGTTATTGGGACATTGTACTATGATAAGCAATGGAAAATTCTGGGGGAATCTTCGTCACCCGGCCGTTCAATCAATACGGCTCTTTTTGGGATGCCGATTGATTCCAGTAATGTGATCAATTCTATTTTTGCTAAGTGTGTAGAAATTGTATCCAGAAAGCAAGCGGCCGTGGCAGCTGAAAATGTTTCGAACAAAAAAGAAAAAACTAATTCCAGAACAAAATCAAACCAGACCGAAAAACCTGTTACACCGGAGGTTAAGAAGGAAACGGAGACGGATAACAGGCCGCAAAGGGAGATTCTTACAGATAAATTCATTGATAAGAAATTATCGGAAGAATCCAATCCTGCCGGAGTAACAAAAGCAAATCCAGCAGTCCGACAGGAAGAACCTGAACCGAAAAAGGAAGGCACCTATAATAACGCTAATGAAAAGGTTTATCGCGGTACTATATTTACTGACGGGTAAATGTTTTGTTTTCAGGTTTCATCGTGGAGTAATAAGCAGCAGGCGGAATCGGAAGTTAAGCGACTCTCGGATGCCGGCCATAATGCTTTTATTTCAGAAGCCTATCTTGCAAACCGGGGCGGAACATGGTACCGTGTTCGAATCGGTTATTTCTCTTCGGCTGAAGAAGCTGAAAAATATCAGAAAAGCTTGAGATAACTTCAGAATCAGAAAACTATTTCAGTAATTCCCATTATGAAAAAATTAATTGACATACAAAAATACATTTTATTCGCTATCGTTATTTCTTTCTTTGTATATGAATTTCAGGCGGCTCAATCACTAAATAATCAACAAAGTCAAAAGAAAGGAAGCGCTAAAAAAGTGAAGATTAATAAATCGGAAAAAGAGTGGAAGGATTCTCTTACACCAGAGGAATTTCATGTATTAAGAGAGAAAGGAACCGAGAGACCCTTCACCGGTAAATACTGGGATTTTAATGGAAAGGGAACATACAACTGTGCCGGCTGCGGTCAGGAACTTTTCAGCTCGGAGACCAAGTTCGATGCCGGGTGCGGATGGCCGAGTTTTAACGATGTTGTTAATAATGAAAATATTATTCTTAAAGACGACTTTAGTTTTGCCATGCACCGGATCGAAGTAATGTGCAGTAAATGCGGAGGCCACCTCGGCCATCTGTTTGATGATGGCCCTAAACCGACAGGTCAACGTTATTGCATTAATTCAGTTTCGATAAGGTTTGAAAAAAATCCTGATGATAAATAATCAGATCACTGATAAAAAATTAATAAGAATAATTAAATGTTGTAATATGAAATTTCTATTTCTTTTATTAATGATAATCTTGGTTTCGCAAATCACGGCACAAAAAAAAATTGAAGACAGAATGAACCGGATGATCAGAACGGAATATGAATTTGCAGCCACGGCTGCAGAATCAGGTACCCGCGATGCATTTCTTTCGTTCATTTCAGATGAAGGGATTTTATTCCGTCCCGCTCCTGTAAATGGTAAGAATTTTTTACTTACTCAGAAACAGAGTGAAGGATTATTAAGCTGGTATCCTTCTTTTGCATTCATTTCGCAATCCGGTGATATAGGGTGCACTACCGGCCCGGCAGATTTCAGAAGGGATAAGAATTCTGAACCGGTCTGGTACGGAAATTTTGCGACGGTCTGGAAACTACAGGAAGACGGAAAATGGAGATTCCTGATTGATGCCGGTAACTCGAACGGTAAACCTGAGAGCATTGAAAACAAACTTGAGCCGGGTAAATATGAAATTACCGGATCTGAAACCCTGAGTACCGGAGTAACTGATAAAGAGGTTATTTTCGGAATTGATAAGGAATTCAACTTAAAACTTCTCCATACTGCAGCAATAGAAGTGTACCGCGAATATGTTGATAACGATACCCGGCTCTTAAGAGATGGTATTCACCCAGTGATCGGATTTACGAATATTATTGACTATTTGAAGAACACCAATGAACAATTCTCGTTTGAACTAAATGATGGTAATATTGCTACGGCAGGTGATTTCGGTTTTGTGTATGGATTAATGCAAAATGCTGAGCCGATGGGTGAGAAAATTAAAAAATACAATTACCTGAGAATCTGGCGGAATACTTCAGGAAAATGGAAAATTTTAATTGAAGTTATTAGCCCCCTGCCTTAAGAATTATAACCTTGTTCTGATCTGATTAACATCTCAGTTATTATGAATCTTCAGTGATGCTGAAATTATTTAATTGATGAGACTTTTATAATACTAGAAATCAGAATTACAACACCCAGCCACTGAACAGGATGAAGAATATTCCCGTAAATAAAGTATTCAAGAATCACGGCTGTTAATGGGAATGCAAGTTCGCATATCGTTGCAACCGAAGCAGTTACTTTTTTTAAACCGTAATAGTAGAGAAAGATAGCAGCGCCTCCTGTAGTAAATGCAATAAGTAGAAAAATAAGCCACTGCGAACCTGATATTGAAGTAATTTCCGAAATTCCTCCGAAAAAAGAGGCAGCTATAAGCATTATAATTGTTGAAAAAAGAAATCTGAGATAAGTCCCCAGTTCAAATCCCACATTTCTGAGAGCTCTCTTGCTGAATACAGTAGAAGATCCGAAACTGAATGCAGCTATTAATGACAGTCCGGCAGCAATAACAGTTTTATCCCCTGTACTTAAATTCGGAAGCGTTAAGCCGAAAGTCATTAAATACGCTCCTCCTATTGCAAGTCCGGCCCATAAGAAAAATTCCTTAGGTAGTTTCTCTCTCAAAATGATAGATGCAAGTATAAGGGCAAATACAGGCTGAAGTTTCTGAATCAAAATCACTACAGAGAGGTTTACAAAGTTTACGTAGAAGAGGGCTTTTGTTATAGCCATTGTTCCGATGGCTCCGCCAAACAACGCAACAAGAAAAAATGAAAAGAGATCCTTTCTGTCGAGTGAGCCGATTTTCGAAAACTGCTTCTTAAATACCGGGGTAAGTATAAGCGCTACAATTGCGCTCTCAACTAAAACAACCAGCGGAACGGGCAGGTTATAGAGTGATGGACGTAAAACAATTCCGTCTACTCCCCACAAGCTTGCTGCGATAATAATGAATAAAGGTGCTAATCTTCCCATAAAGTTTCTTTCATAAAAGTATTTAAAGAGCGACCTAAAATAATCGTTTTCTAAGTCAATTTATCAGACAAATTTATTTTTCTAGTTTTATTATTAAATCTGAATAATAAAAACAGTCCGAGGCACGTAAGCCCTGTGAACGATCCGACCCAGACACCGATTGCACCGTATCCGAGTACAAATCCGAACAGGTAACCGGTCGGTATACCGAGGAGCCAGTAGGATGCGAAGCTTATATAGAGAGGAACTTTTACGTCTGTTATTCCTCGCAAAACACCAATGCCAGTTGCCTGCAGACCATCCGAAATCTGGAATAGTGCTGCAATGATTAATAATTGCGAAGCAATTTCTATTACTTCCTTCTCTTCTATATAAAGCTGTGGAATAAGTCCTCTGAATAGTATAAAGAAGATTCCGGATGTGAACATTATTGCGGAAGCAAATCCGATTGCCGAGAATCCGGCTCTTCGCACACCTTCGATGCTTCGCGCTCCGAACTCTTCTCCCACTCTTACTGTCCCGGCGAAGGAGATCCCCAGGATAATCATATAAGAGATTGAAGCTAGATTTAGAGCTATCTGATTGGCCGCTAATGGAATTTTACCGAGCCACCCGACCATAATAGTTGCGAACGAAAACGCCGCAACCTCAAGAAAATATTGAAGTCCGCTCGGTAAACCGATGCTCATTATCTTCCTGATCAATTTATCATCAAGGTTTTTGAAAACCGGAACAGGATTATAAATTTTTAACCGGCTGCTTTTTATTACAACAAAAAAGAGGGCAGCTGTCATTACCCATCTTGTTAGTGTTGTTGCGTAACCGGCACCGTCAAGTCCCATAGCAGCAAAACCGAGATTACCGTAAATAAAAATCCAATTTAAAAATGCGTTTAATATGTTAGCGGCAATGGCAATAATCATTGGCGGATTCGGAATTGATAATCCTTCCAAAAACTGTCTGTAGCATGCGAAAAGTACGAAGGGAATAATAGATAATGAAAGTATCTGTAAATAGGACTTTGCAAGAACTGTTACATCATCAGGCTGATTCAATAATGGAATTAAATAACTCAATAGAAATACAAGTATCATCAGAATTATTGAAAAAATCGAATTCACAAATACACCATGATTCAGTATTACGCCGCAGCGGGACAGATTCTTTTCACCTTTCGAAATCGCAATTAGAGGTGCGATCGCAAATGTCATTCCAAATCCCAGTACCAGAATTAAAAAGAAGAGTCCGTTTACAAGCGATGCGGCAGCTAATGGCGCCGAACCGATTTTACCAACCATAAGGCTGTCGACTACACCCATCATAACGTGGCCAAGCTGCCCAAGAGATATCGGGAGAGCAAGTTTCATGGTTTCTATGATATGCCGGCCGTAGGTTTTCACGAAAAATAAATATATTGAATAATCAATTGGCAAAATTTACACTACTGTAAACGAAATTCATAATTAATGAATACCAAATGGACTAAAATATTTTCTCTTCTTCTGCTCCTGTTAATCGCGGCTCTTTTCTATTCAAGGATGAACAATACACAATTCATTCAGGATGATTCTTTCATAACACTTAGATACGTTGAAAATTTTCTGGATGGAAAAGGTTTGGTTTTTAATGATGGTGAAAAAGTTGAGGGATATACAAATTTTTTATGGCTATTGTTAATCTCAAAACTGAAGTTCGTTTCAAACCTCCTTTCTTTTGATGTATCCCTGGTTACGATTACTCAGTTACTTTCAATGATTTTCTCATTTATTGTCCTGATCTATTCCTTCTTCTTTACAAAATCACTGATTAAAAAATTTTTACCGGAAAACCGTAACTCGATACACAGAGCAATCTTTTCTCTCATTCCTGCATTTTTACTTTCTCAGTCAACTCCGATGATTTACTGGGGTGTTAGCGGAATGGAAACTTCGTTGTTTGTCCTTCTAACGATGTTCTCTTTGCATCGTTTCCTCACCGGAGATCAGGAATCTCCCGATCCAGTATTTGTGATTGTGTCTGTTCTTAATTCTTTAACTCGGCCGGAAGGAATCCTGATTTTTTTACTGATCATCTCATTTTCTGCAATTAGGAAAATACCTGATAGCCCAAATCATAAAAAATTGTTTTATCGTCTGATAAATTCTAAGGTCGGAAAAGAGATACTTCTCTATTCAATGCCGGTGATGATCTATTTGATCTTCAGGATTACCTATTACGGTTACATTTTCCCGAATACTTTTTACGCTAAGACAGGTTTTACTGCGGAATATCTAAGCAGGGGAATAGACTATGTTGTATCAGGTATAGGTAATAATTTTTTCTACGGTCTACTTATAATTCTTCCAGCACTTAACTTTTTGAAGCAGGATCTATCATCGGTTACAAAATTCTATTTCTATTTTATTATTACATATCTTCTTTTTATTACACTCATCGGCGGTGATGTATTGCCAATCGACAGATTCATACTGCCTGTTATACCGGTTGTCTTTATTTTCTCGGCAATTACATTATTCAGAATCGTCGGATTGATCCACAATGGATTTCTTAAGAATGCCGTGATGATCCTATTCGTTATAGCTTTTTTATTTTCCGGTTACCTGAATTACGAAAGAAACAAAACAGAAATGGAATTAAAACGTTCGTATGAAGTAGGCCTGGTAAGCAAAATGAGTGTTTATGCGGAATGGATCAAAAGAGTTGAATCTGAAAGGGGAAATAAACGCGGCCATGTTGTGGTAGCGCTCTCTACTATCGGAGCTTTTTCATTCTATTCGGGGGCGACTATAATTGATATTGTCGGACTGACAGATCAGTATATTGCACATAATCCTCTGGAAGTAGAAGGTATTGATGAAGAATTACCTGTACTATGGAAAGAAAGAAGATACAATGCTGAGTATGTTCTTAAACGGAAGCCCGACTTCATTATTTTCCCCGCAGGCGCCAAACCGACTGCGTTTGCCGAGTGTGCGCTGTTTGTTCAACCAGATTTTTATACTAATTATTATGTGCAGCTTTTTTACTCCGGTGAATTGAATCAACTCCTGCCTGTATTTACCCGGAGAGATACAGCTTTGCATTTCGATAATCCCGCATGCGATGTGAAATTTGTTAAACCTTATATCGAAGCATATACACTCTTTCTTGAAATGGTCGAACATGAAAATTACGAACTTGCTCAACAGATTCTGGATAAATGCGATGAGGCAGAATCCCTATGCCCGGGACGAATTTCGGATCTGGATGCTGTAAGAGGATTAACTTTTTATCACTCGGGTGACATGGAAAATAGTCTGCGTTTCTTCAAATCCTCGGTCTCCAAGGATTCACTGAATATAATGGCCCGTTTTTATATGATGAAGGTTTACGGGAACACAGCTAATGAAAAATTATTTCTCGATCAGAAACGGTTCATCAATAAATATTCCAAGTATGCTGTTCCGGCATCTTATATTGATAATTAAAATGGAAACCGATTAATCGGAAATTTGTATATTTGGGCAACAAATAAGGAAATGATCTGTGGGAAACTTTGGCGCAACTGAAATAATTCTAATAGTACTTGTTTTAATTCTCCTCTTCGGCGGTAAAAAAATTCCTGAGCTTATGAAAGGTATTGGTCAGGGAGTTAAACAATTCAAGAAAGGATTGCGCGGCGAAGATAATAATGAGGAGAAAGAGAAAGAATAAGTAGAGTTTTAGTCCCGGCTTTCAATATCTGCAATTATAAATTTCCGCCTGAGGCAGTCATGCGACTTTTTTCAAAAACTGTTTTACTACTTTTTTTATTTATTCATTTCTCAACACCTATGATGAGTCAGGATTGGAAACCGGTCAGGAATCCGATCATGACACCCTGGGGAGAAAAATTAAATCCTGAATCCCCGCTGCCGGAATACCCCCGTCCGCAAATGGAACGAAGCGAATGGAAAAATCTAAACGGTCTTTGGGATTATACCATCCGTTCAAAACATCTGACTATTCCTGATTTATTTGAAGGGAAAATTCTTGTACCGTTTCCGATTGAATCAGCTTTATCGGGCGTTAAAAAATCTGTCGGGAAGGAGAATCTCCTTTGGTACAGAAAAATTATTGATATACCGGAAAACTGGAAGGGGAAAAGGATTATTCTTCATTTCGGCGCTGTCGATTGGGAAACAGAAGTCTTTATAAACAAAAAGTTTGCCGGTTCCCATCGCGGCGGATACGATTCATTCAGCATAGACATTACCGATTTTCTTAACGGAAACACCGGTCAGGAAATAATTCTTTCTGTATGGGATCCCTCTAACGACGGATTTCAGCCGAGAGGAAAACAGGTTAATAAACCCGGTGGAATCTGGTATACTTCGGTTTCCGGGATCTGGCAGACAGTTTGGATTGAACCGGTTAATCCTTCATACATTAAAAATATGAAACTGATTCCTGATATAGATGAAAAAATTCTTTGGGTCAATTTAATTTATGAAGGAATTCAGGATGATGACGAAGTTGAACTGGTAGCAAGCGACGGCGATATGGAGATCTCAAGAGAGAAATTCTATTACAGCGATTTGATGACCATCCAAATTGAAAATCCAAAACTCTGGTCGCCGGAAAATCCGTTTCTCTATAAACTAAAGATCAGGCTAATGAGGAACGGGAAGATAATTGATCAGGTCGATTCTTATTTCGCAATGAGGAAAATCTCTGTAACAAAAGATCAGCAGGGAATTCCACGTCTCTATCTTAATAATAAATTTTTATTTCAGTTCGGTACTCTGGATCAGGGATGGTGGCCGGACGGACTCTATACCGCGCCTTCCGATGAGGCACTTTTTTACGACATTGAAAAGCTGAAGGAATACGGATTCAATTTGATCCGTAAACATGTTAAGGTTGAACCTGAAAGATTTTATTATCATTGCGACCGACTTGGAATGCTTGTATGGCAGGATATGCCGAGCGGCGATTCATTTGCCCCATCCGGTGATAATAATGAGATTAAACGAACCGCTCAATCTGAGTACCAGTTTGAAATAGAATTGAAATCAATAATAGACCGGTTATTCAATTTCCCCTCAATCATTGTCTGGGTCCCTTTCAATGAAG
>CAZHHG010000088.1:0-11040 GCA_964532065.1 uncultured Melioribacter sp. | reverse complement strand
GTACATTTTTTTAGGATCGTTATTCACATTATTATTAGCAATCAAAACCGACTCAAACGAATACACATCAAACGCTTTTTTCAGTTTATTAAACTTCAATGTGTTCCCGGTAGAAACAAGATCGAAAATAATGTCTGCCACACCCAAAGATGGTGTAATTTCCACTGAACCGCTTATTTCAACCACCTGAGCACTTATTCCATTTTCCTTTAAAAAACCTTTCAAAATATTTGGGAACGATGTTGCAATTCTTTTTCCGCCCAGTTCATTTATACTATTCATTTTCACTCCTTCCGGAGAAGCAATAGAGAGATTACATTTGCCGTATCCGAGTTTCCTGATAATCTGAACATCGGATTCTTTTTCGTAAAGAACATCCTCGCCTACAATACCGATATCCGATACACCGTCGTGTACATATTCCGGAATATCGTCATCCCTCAGGAAAAGAATATCGAGTGAATAATTCCGGGCAGATATAATCAATCTCTCGGAATAATCTTCGATTTCCAGTCCGCAGTTTCTAAGTAAAGACAGGGACTTTTCGGTTAACCTTCCGTTTTTCTGGATAGCAAGTTTTAGACTTCCGTTAATCATAAGATCTCCATAAAACAAAAAACCCCGGTACTCGCCGGGGTTTTTTATCTAAAATTATTTCGTTTATTTAAAGAATACCGGCGCCTCTCTGAGGATTTATCCAATGATGGAGATGGTGCAGTATGTTTAAGTTCTTTTCCATTTTGATGCGCAAAATAATAAATATTAATGATTACGCAAACGATTCAATAAAAATTCTTTTTAAAAAATTATTTAATACAAAAACCGATTAAACTAAAGCAGACTACTTTTCAATTTGAGCGACCGGGCAGCATCCGTTACAGCATCGATTTTCGATGCAAAGCCGTCTTTATTTTTTATCTGCTCGTCTGTTACAAAATGAACATCGAGCAATCCGTTTGATTTATGACCGGTTCTCAGATAATTTATTTCGCTCAGACATAAACTCCACCCTTCAAACCAGACACTCAAAAGATTTGTATCGCATTTCTTTTTATCGATATGAACTATAAGGTCCACATCACTCTCCGGTCCGGAAACGGCATTCTTAGTACTTCCGAAGACATAAAGCCCTTTAACACCGAACCTGGCGCCGTCTAGCTCCGAAGCAATTTTTTCGGCCATTTTCATACGCCACCGCCAGTGGTCGCTGGAATGAATCTCGAAACTGCTTTTAATATCCCTATCCGATAACTTTTCTGAAGAAGGATGCATGAAGATTCCCATCGCTTCATCAATTTCCGCATTAACAAGCACCCTTAAAATATAACCGTCTGTCATTTCGGGAATATCAATTACTCTGACTGTATCAGACAAATGACTATACTCACTAACAAGTTCAGGGAAAATATTTTTAGAATTGTTTAAAAATGCGGAATTAAAAATTATCCCATCGTCATCGGGGTAAAGCGGAAGATACCTTATATTTGCTTCAACAAGATCCTGGAAAAAGTGAGTACCGAAAGAGAGATCAGGTACATAATTCCCTTTTTTGCGCGCTATTTCGATAAGCATCGCAGTATTATTAATATCGGAATACGTAACACTAACACCAAGTTTAATATCACCCCTGCTTCCCCATCTGCCCGGACCCATTAAAATAAATTTTCTTTTTGGTAGTAGTTTATTCAATTTCCCAATAGCCCGACCAACCTGAAGCATTTTATTCCTGTCGGCAAGTTCAGTATACTTTTGCGGATCTACATAAACTATATGGGAGATTTCAGGAACTTTGCCGTTTGAAATATACCGGTTGGCAGAAAAAACGACACGATCGGTTTGCACATCCCGGGGAATAGGATCTGAAGTGGTTTCACCGTGAAAACTCTGAGGCCGGCACTGAAGCAGGTAGAAATCATTTCCGTTACTAGCGAATTCTATATCGACAGGAGTTTTCATTTTCTCCTGCAGAACTTTGAGAATGGCGTCTACTTTCTTTAAGAAATCTGTTTTTGTAACTAATCCATCGAAAGTAACAAGGTACTCGGCTTTGGAATCTTCTATCTGATATGTCATCGGTTGACGGATCATAGTTCCCTGAATTACAGAAAATACTTTATCGAAGGACGGGTACTTATGTCCGCAGTGTTTAAGCAGCTTATGAATTGATATAGTTTCAAAGTCATTGGTTTTCAGGTTAATAACATCAATCTTCTTGGGTGAATAGCGGAACATTTCATCAGGCGAAATATTTATTTTCAGTTTCGGCTGACCGGGGGATACAAGTACAGGGTAATCGTCGCTTAGTCTGTCTACTGCTCTTGTGCCCAGGCCTGCAACAATTCTTACGAGTCCGTCTTCGCGCTTGATTCTTGGAGACCATCGGAATTCATTATTACTGAATGCAACTCCCGCAAATGCGGGGAGGAAGTAATCACCAACTTTTTCTCCAACCACTTCCTGAATCATCACGCCCATTTCTTCGTGAAAATCCAGTAAACCTCTTTCAGAACGGTATTCAATCGGGTCAGGACTGAATGTAGAAGCATATACTTCCGCAATAGCATCCATCAATGCAATTAGTCTCTGGGGTTTCGTTCCCTGATTTGCAAGGAACAGGCTTTTATATTTTCCCGAGAATGCGGCACCCATTTGGTCTTCTAACAGACTTGAACTTCTAACAACGAGCGGATTATCGCCGAGGTCGTCAAGCGCAACCGATAATCCTTTCAAAATATCGGGAGGGAATTCAGAGTTCTTAAATAAATGAACTATGTGGGGATATTCAATTCTTATCTCATCAACTTCCTTATACTTCTGTTCAAAAACCTCTTCCAGGTTATTATACTGCATAAAATAGAGAACCGCATCGGATGTAATAAACCAGGTCTTTGGAGTTCTAACATCGCGCAGCAATTCATTATTCCCGGCTTCCTGTTGAAGTATATGATACGCCAGAAATATTCCGGCACTCTTCCCGCCGAGTTTCCCGTGACTTCCAGGAGGAAAGATCATTTTATCTATCAGCCGGTAAAAATCCGTCAGCTTTACATACTCCTTTGCAATGCTGATATAATCTAATTGTTCCGTGAAGAACCTGCGGAGCAGAGAAACACGGAGTCCCTTTACAGTAGATGGAGGTAATTCAAATTTTTCCGGTGCCATGTGATAGTACTTTCTTATAGCATCGGCAATTTCGGTTAAAGAAGTATCCTGACTCTCAACAACTTTTACGAGAGAACTCGATTTATCTTCCTGAATCCATTTCTGGATTCTGCTAAGAATAACATCATCGGGGAGATTTTCATCTGCCAGTCTCTGAATAGTTTCAACATACTGATCATAATCGACAATCTTTTTTACTTTAAGCGGCCTGTTTTCATCATATGAAGAATCCTCTTCACCTGCACGTCTTGCAATACTTGTATGCTTCATAAGCATTTCGGCTTCTTCAACACCTTTCCAGCAGAGTAGATGAAGCATCTTTCTCATAAGGCTTATGAAAAGATTAGGATCTGTTTTCCGGATCATATCAAGGACCACACGCCATTCCGGTTTTGAAGTTCCGTGTATCCTCTCTTTAATGGTTTTGTATTCTTTAAAAACTACTTTTAGTTTTTGATGAAGTATGAAATGACCCAGTCTTTCTGCAACAGTATCAAGCAGACGTTTCTCTTCTTTTAGAAAAAGGCCGTTTTTCGGTTTGTGGATCTCCTTAATATAAAAGACCGATAAAGTAGCAACTTTCTGTTCTTGAACAATTATATCTGAGGAAAGGACCCATTTAGTTTCTTCGAATTCACCCGACAAATAAACAATATCTCCGTAAGTCAATTTTGCACAGCAGAGTTCAGGATATTGAAATGCAGGCGGAATCGCTTTAATAACGGTATCGAAAGCTTCATGAAGAGAAATATCCGAACGGTTAAGACTGCTCTCAACGGTATAGAGGCAGTTTAATTCCTTTGCCCGTTCTTTTAATTCAAATACCGAATCTATGTTCTGTTTTTTTGATCTGGTCATATTAGAATGCTCCGATTCCGTTAACAGATTTTAGTTATTTGAATAGTCAAAATACAATATGATTCTTACAATCCGGATTATTATTCCTGAATAGGCAGACATTTGCTGCAAACTTACAAATTAATTTATGTAAAAATAAGACGGGTTAAAACCGTTCTGTCAAAAAGTTGAATTTATTTATGATGATTGAGTGAAATGATAATGATATAAAACCGGTTAAAAAAAATCCGGGAACTGATATCTCAATCCCCGGATAAAAAAGCTGCATTTTTAGAGTAGCGGATTATTAAACCCAGCCTCTGTCTTTACATGCCTGAGCTACACGGCTGATCGAAATAACATAGGCCGCATCTCTCATGTAGAGTTTTCTTTTCCTTGCCAGATCACTGACTGCCAGATAAGCTGCAGTCATTTTTGTATCGAGTTTGCCGAGGACTTCATCTTTTTCCCAATAATAATTCATATTACACTGAACCTGTTCAAAATAACTGCATGTAACACCGCCGGCATTTGCAAGGAAATCAGGAATAACAAAAATTCCTTTTTCCTGAATAATCTTATCAGCTTCGGGTGTGGTTGGACCGTTTGCGCCTTCAGCCATAACTTTTACTTTTTTAGAGATCTTAACGGCGTTGTCGCCTCTAACCTGATTTTCGAGCGCGCACGGGAGAAGTATATCTACTTCCTGTTCAATCCAAGCATCGCCGTCCAGAACCTCATAACCTAATTCTTTCGCTTTAACTTTATCGATACCGCCGAATTTATCAGTAATTTTTAAGAGTTCCTGGAGATCAACACCGGATTTCCTTCTGAATGTATAAGAACATTGATCCGCCTGATCCCAGCTGGAAACGCATATAACTTTTCCACCCAGTTTCTGATAGAGCTCGATAGCATACTGAGCAACATTTCCAAATCCCTGAACAGCCGCACTAGTATCTTCTGGCCTGATACCCAATTCTTTAAGAGCTTCGCGGACGGTATAAATTACTCCGTAACCCGTAGCTTCTGTTCTGCCTAAAGAACCGCCCATACCAACAGGTTTACCCGTAATAAAACCGGGATATTTTGCGCCATGGATAGCTTCAAATTCATCCAGCATCCATAACATATGCTGTGCGTTTGTCATAACATCCGGTGCCGGTACATCGTTAATAGGCCCTACATTCTTTGCCATCTGTCTAACGAATCCGCGGCAGATGTGTTCCTGTTCCTGCATACTTAAATGGTGAGGGTCGCAAATTACTCCCCCTTTACCACCGCCTAAAGGAATATTTACAACTGCGCATTTCCAAGTCATCCACATTGCCAAAGCTCTAACAGTATCGACAGTTTCATGGGGATGAAATCTGATGCCGCCTTTTGCAGGACCGCGTGCATCATTATGCTGTACTCTAAATCCTCTAAATACTTTTGATGTTCCGTCATCCATTTTAACCGGAATACTGAAATGATATTCTCTCAACGGATTGCGGAGAAGCTGACGTGTTGCTTCATCGAGATTTAATAACTCGGCAACTTTGTCAAATTGTGCTTGTGCCATTTCAAAGGGATTGAATTCTTTACTTGCCATTGATAACCTCGGACTGAATTATGTTTTATAATCAACCTGGAGAACCAAACAGATTAACTTCCCTTGTGTTAACCTATGGCTCGTTTACAATCCAAGTCCTAAAATTTACATGTGAAAAATAGACAGTATTGACTTCTTAAACAAACAAAATGGGAATGAATAGATGGAATAAATAATTCACTTTTACAGTTTAATCAATCTACTTCCGAATAATGGGAATCGGACATGTTTTTGAGCATTTCGGCTCCTTTTTCGGGTGTTAAATCCCTCTGCGGCTGCGCCAGCATTTCATATCCTACCATAAATTTTTTAATCTCTGCCGACCTTAAGAGTGGCGGATAAAAATGAATATGCCAGTGCCATTCTTTATAATCCTTGCCATCAGTAGGCGCCTGGTGAAATCCCATCGAATATGGAAAAGAAGACTGAAAAATATTATCGTACTTAACAGTTATTACTTTCAGCGCATCGGCAAGAAATTCTTTCTCTTTAAGATCCATCTCAAGAATATTCTGACTATGTTTTTTGGGAATTACAATCGTCTCAAACGGCCAGATTGCCCAGAAAGGCACCATAACAACAAAACCTGCGTTTTCATAAACAATCCGCTCCCCTTTTTTCTTTTCGTGAATAACGTAATCACACAGGAGACAATATTTTTTTTCATCCAGATATTTTTTTTGCTGAAGAGATTCTTTATAAGGTTCATTAGGAACTGAATATTCGGCCCATATCTGTCCGTGCGGGTGAGGATTGCTGCATCCCATAAGTTCACCCTTGTTTTCGAAAATCGTTACATAATTTATTTTATCGTGTCTGCCGAGTTCTCTGAATTCATTACTCCATACATCCACTACTTTAAGAATCGATGTTTTATTCATTTCGGCGAGTGAAAGATTATGCTCCGGAGAAAAGCAGATGACGCGACAGATACCCGGTTCCGAACTTGCGATCAGCAGATCGAACTCATTTAATTCTTTTTGATCTGAATCGATAAGCAGCGCACTGAAGTCGTTTTCAAATACAAAAGTCGAACTGTATTTCGGATTAATATGACCGCCCGCACGGGAATTTCCGGGACATAAGTAACAGGAGGGATCATATATCACATCATTCTTCCTATGAACTGTTTCAATTTTGCCCTGCCATGGTCTCCTGGAACGATGCGGAGAAACAAGTGTCCACTCGCCCGTTAAAATGTTTTTCCTCTTGTGCGGTAATTCATTCAGTTCCATTTTTTTCAACCATTTTCCTGAATATTCTGTTTTGAATTATTTATTAAACTGTTCTATTTTACAAACAAGCATATGAAATTTATCCAATAAAATAAAGAAAGGTGAATCGATGAAGAGAATTTTAAATTATTCCATTTTACTTTTCCTTATCTCGTTTACTATTTCAGCTCAGGCAATCAAATATCCTGAAACTAAAAAAGTAGACCATAAGGATAATTATCACGGTACAATTGTAGCAGATCCTTACAGGTGGCTTGAAGACGATAATTCCCCTGAAACCAAGAAATGGATTGAGGATCAGAACAGAATTACATTCGATTATCTGGAAAAAATCCCCTACCGCGAGAAAATTAAGGATAGGCTTACAGAATTGTGGAATTATGAAAAGTATTCCGCACCTTTTAAGATCGGCGATAAGTATATTTTTTCCAAGAACGACGGCCTGCAGGAGCAGAGCGTATTTTACATCCAGAAAGGATTAAACGGTAAACCGGAATTGTTTCTCGATCCGAATAAATTTTCCAGTGATGGTTCGGTGAGTCTGGCAGGACTTAGTTTATCCAATGATTACAAGTATGCATCCTATATGATTTCCAAGGGTGGATCCGACTGGCGGGAAATATTTGTGATGGAAGTGGAATCGAAAAAAGTATTGGACGATAATATCAAATGGTCAAAGTTCAGTGGTACCTCATGGTACAAAGACGGATTTTTCTATAGCCGTTACGATGAACCTAAAGCCGGCGACGAACTGAAACAAGCAAATGAGTTTCAAAAACTCTATTATCATAAGCTTGGAACAGCGCAGTCGGACGATCTCCTTATTCTTGAAGATAAGCAAAATCCGAAACGACTCTTTGGAGCTTCGGTGACAGACGACGAGAGATTTCTTATTATCAGCGTTATGCAGGGTTCCTCCAGCTACAACGGGATAATGTATAAAAACCTCGCAATGAACGGAGAGATAAAATGGCTCTTCGATAAATTCGACGCAGAGTATAACGTTATAGATAATATTAATGATAAGTTTCTTGTACAAACCGATCTTAATGCACCTAATAGAAAGATAGTCCTGGTCGATCCTGAAAACCCATCTAATGAGAAATGGGTAACTCTGATTCCGGAAAGTAAGGACGTAATGCAGGGTATCTCGGTAATTGGTGGTAAAATCATAATTACTTATCTCAAGGATGTCAACAGTAAAGTTTCTGTATTCGATACCTCAGGTAAATATTTATACGACGTAGAGCTGCCGACTGTAGGATCAGTCGGTGGTTTCGGCGGGGACAAAGAGGATACAGAAACATTCTACACATTCACTTCATTCACATATCCTCCTACAATTTACAAGTACGATGTAACAAAAAATCGATCGGAATTATTCAGAAAATCCGATGTAAAATTTGAAATGAACGATTTCGAAACAAAGCAGATCTTTTACGAAAGCAAGGACGGAACAAAGGTTCCTCTCTTCATTGTTCATAAGAAGGGACTGAAACTTGACGGAAACAATCCGACTTTATTATACGCATACGGTGGATTTAATATTTCTATGCAGCCCGGATTTTCTGTAGCCCGGATTCCCCTTCTCGAAAACGGAGCTGTCTATGCAATGGCATGCTTAAGAGGCGGAAACGAATACGGCGAAGAATGGCATAAAGCAGGTATGCTCGAGAAGAAACAGAATGTATTCGATGATTTTATTGCCGCAGCCGAATGGCTGATTAAGAATAAATATACGTCGCCCGAAAAACTGGCCGTTCAGGGAGGTTCAAACGGTGGATTGCTTGTAGGTGCGGTTATAAATCAGCGTCCGGACCTTTTCAAAGTAGCATTTCCCCAGGTAGGAGTAATGGATATGTTAAGATTTCACAAATTTACTATCGGATGGGCATGGGTTCCGGAGTATGGTACAAGCGATAATCCCGATCACTTCAAATTCCTCTACGCTTACTCACCTCTTCATAATATCAAACCCGTAAAGAATTATCCTGCAACATTAGTGACTACAGCAGATCACGATGATAGAGTTGTACCGGCTCATTCATTCAAGTACACAGCAACGCTGCAGGAGAATAATAAAGGAATGAATCCTACTCTCATTCGTATTGAAACAAAAGTTGGCCATGGTGCCGGGACTAGCACTTCAAAGTCGATTGAATTATCAGCCGACCTGATGGCATTTATGTTTTATAATATGGGAATAAATCCTGTCTATTAATTTTTAAGGCGGACACGCTCCGCCTTTTATTAAATTTATCTGAGGTAATTATGCCCGGAATTAATTTAACAAATGGATTAAGAACAGAATATCAGAATCTCTTTGATCAGTGTATGATCAATACTGAAAAGCTTACCGAGATAGAAAGAATTATTCAGATGATTATGAATAATAAAAGCAGATACGAAACTGTTTCCGATCAATCGGAAATTCCCTGGTATGTAATAGGTGCAATACACAATATGGAATCCTCGCTCAATTTTAATTGTCACCTGCATAATGGGGATCCATTGACAAACAGGACCACTCACGTTCCTGCAGGTCGTCCTTTAAATGGGAATCCGCCTTTCACCTGGGAGGAAAGCGCACAGGACTCATTACAACTCCAGCGCCTTGATACATGGGAAGATTGGAGTATCCCCGGTATTTTATATAAAATAGAAGAATATAACGGCTGGGGATATCGCAACCGTCATCCCGAAGTATTATCACCTTACTTATGGAGTTGTTCCAATCATTATATAAGAGGAAAATATGTTGCGGACGGCAGGTGGTCCGATACCGCTGTTTCAAGTCAGATCGGGGCAGCTGTAATTATCCGTAGATTAGTGGAGAAAAATCTAATCGACTTAAGTACTGATGTTTCAGCTGATTCAGGCCGACCGCTGGTATATTTTTCTAACAAACGAATTGAATATGGAGAGCAGCTTCAACAGTTCCTCAATCAATTTCCGGATACTTATTTGCTGACGGACGGGAAACCGGGTCAGAAAACTTCTGATGCCTTCAAGAAAGTAACCGGAAATTATCTCTATGGAGATCCGAGGGAGGAATAATCTTCTAAATTACATACGGATAGGATTATGATTATTAAAACACTTAGACAGTTAAAGAGAATAATTATTGCTGTAATAGGAACAACAATTTTAATTATCGGGATTTTGTTGATCGTATTACCGGGGCCGGCATTTATTGTGATTCCAATCGGACTTTCAATTCTTGCAACTGAATTTATCTGGGCAAAACGTTTAATGGAAAAATTTAAGGAGAAGCTCTCGAAAATTATTACAAAGAAATAGTATTATTAGCGAATTGTTTCGCATTGTGAAAAGTTATTTTAACTTCAGTTCCCTTCTGCTTTTTACTGGTTATTTTAACAGAGGCGTTATTAAGGTCGCAGTATTTTCTTACTAGAGTAAGCCCTAATCCGTTTCCGTCAAATTTCCTGGTGAATCCTTGTTCTTCCTGTGTAAAAACCTGATATATATTCGTAAGATATTCTTCTGAGATTCCGACTCCTGTATCCTTAACATTTATTGTAAGTCTTCCATCTTCATCATTATCAACAAGAATATCAATCTTCCCATGATTGGTATATTTCACTGCATTATCTATAATATTTCTGAAAATCTGACAGACAGAATATTCATCAGCCTGAATAATTGAATTTTCAGCCAACCGATTTACATGCATTACTATCTTTCGTTCATATAATTGTTCATCGAATTCTTTAATAATTTTCAGTATGCAGTTTGAATAAAGATCGAAGGTTGAAGGAGAATACTTATATGTTCCGCTTTGCAATTCTGCAATTTCCAGCATAAGGTGAATAGTTCTGATAATCCGTTTGCTGGCATTATCTATTATTCCGAAAGTAGCAGTTAAATCGCCTTTCCCAAATCCTTTCATTTCTTCCCTTAGATATTCCACCGAACTTAAAATTGCATTAATCGGTGTTCTTATTTCATGAGAAACCTGGGAAAGGAATACATTCTTCAATTTATCAGATTCTTCCGCCTTTACTTTTGCAGCTCTTAATGATTCCTCAATTTTGAATTGAGCGGTAACGTCCCTAAGAGTCCCTTCTATAATATATTTACCCAGACCCGTATCATTACGAAGATTACAATTCAGTGTGAAACGCCTTCCACTGTTATTTCCAGTTGTAAGAGAAAAATTATAATCAGTCAGTTTATTGCTGTGCATTAGTC
>CAZHHG010000087.1:0-11093 GCA_964532065.1 uncultured Melioribacter sp. | reverse complement strand
AGAATTCTGCAATTATTTCAAACCGACAATCGTTGAACTCGACAATCTTCTAAGCTATAATAAAATTTTTATTGAACGTACAGCAAACATCGGTGTACTCCCCGTTGATACCGCAATCAATTATGGCGCATCCGGACCAACACTTAGAGGAAGCGGTATCAAATTCGACCTGCGGAGAGAAGATCCTTACTCAATTTATGACCGGTTCGATTTTGAAATCCCTGTCGGTAAGGGTTTGATGGGCACGGTAGGCGACTGTTGGGACCGGTATTATGTCCGCATCCGGGAAATGGAACAGAGCCTAAGAATAATTGAACAGGCAATTGATAACATTCCTGAAGGTGATGTACAATCTGCAATTCCAAAAAGAATTAAACCGCCAAAGGGAACTGTTTATACGCGGGTAGAAAACCCGAGAGGCGAACTTGGGTATTTCATTATAAGCGACGGAAGCGTCAATCCGTTCAGGGTAAAAGTAAGAGCTCCATCATTTGTTAATCTTGAGATACTTGGCGAGTTATGCAAAGGTTATCTTGTTGCAGATGTAATCGCAATACTCGGAAGTATCGATATAGTTTTGGGAGAAGTGGATAGATAATGTATCAGTACTTTTACGATTTAACTGGTAATACGATAATATCAACTCTATTAGTTGCCGTTTTTCCACTGGTCAACGTATTAATAGTTGCACTTATCGGCGTTTATCTGGAAAGAAAAGTCTCTGCATGGATTCAGGACCGCGTTGGCCCCAACCGCACAGGACCTTTCGGATTATTCCAGACTGTAGCCGATTTTGTAAAAATGCTTCAGAAGGAAGACGCGACAGCTAAGGATATCGACAGCAAACTCTACAACATTGCACCGGTACTAGTCTTTACCGGCTCATTTGCCGCTTATGCAGCAATCCCCTTTTCCAGTAAATTGATTGGAAGCGAAGCAGAAGTTGGACTCTTCTATGTTATCGCAATTTCGAGTCTGGTAGTCGGCGGAATTCTTATGGCCGGATGGTCATCCAACAATAAATATTCACTTTTAGGCGCAATGAGATCCGCTGCTCAGATTATAAGCTATGAGATTCCAACAGCGATAATAGTCCTTTCGATTGTAATGATAACCGGTACGTTAAGCCTGGATAAAATTAGTGATATGCAGACCGCATACTTCTGGAACTGGCATATATTCGGCGGCGCAGGTTTCGGTATCACAAAATTTTTATTGATTCCTTTTATGGTTGTCGGATTCATCATAATTTTTATCAGTACTCTCGCTGAAGTAAACAGAACTCCATTCGATATTCCGGAAGCTGAATCAGAACTCGTTGCCGGATACTTTACTGAATATTGCGGAATGAAATGGGCAATGTTCATGCTCTCCGAATACGGGAATATGTTCGCGGTTTCTGCCATTGTATCAATTCTCTTTTTCGGAGGATATCATTCCCCTATCGGTTATCTCGGTAATTCTCTCGGGGTCGAATGGCTCATTCCATACGAACAGGCCTTCTGGTTCCTAGCTAAAGGCTGGTTCTTTATTTTAATTCAGATGTGGCTGAGATGGACATTACCAAGATTACGCGTTGATCAGCTTATGAGTCTATGCTGGAAATATCTGATACCTTATGCGTTTGTAAATCTAATTGTAATCGGAATTATTTCATTATTGTGATATTATGAAGCAATACTTCAAAAATACATGGCTCGGGATCTATACCGTACTTGTCGGTATGAAGATTACTTTCAAACATTTATTTACTCCTGCTGTTACAATTCAATATCCAGAAGTTAAACTTAAGCTGCCCGAAAGGGAGCGTAACAGGCTTTATGTAAACATTGATGATTGTATCGGTTGCGATCAATGCTCGCGCGCCTGCCCTGTCAGCTGTATTGAAATTGAAACCGTCAAAAGTATTCCCGGAGAAGATCTTGGAATAACCTCAAACGGTAAGAAAAAAGCTTTATGGGTTACAAAATTTGATATCGATTTTGCTAAGTGTTGTTATTGCCAGCTTTGCGTATTCCCCTGCCCTACCGAATGTATCTATATGACTGATGTTTTTGAATTTTCCGAATACGACAGAAATAATCTTGTTTATAAATTCGCTTCATTAACTGAAGATGAAGCGGACGAAAAGAGAATTAATTTTGAAAAGTTTACAGCTGAAAAGGAAGCTCAGAAAGCAGCAGCTGCTGCCGCTAAACCAAAAGACGAACAAAAACCGGCAAGTTAATAGATAGAATATGACACTCTACGATATAATATTTTTTCTCTTTGCAATTATTACAATTGCTTCGGCGTTTATAGTAGTTACAACTCGTAATATTGTTTACTCGGGTTTTTCACTCCTCTTCACCTTTTTCGGAGTTGCTGGAATCTATGTTCTGCTTGGTGCCGATTTTCTTGCTATTGTTCAAATCATGGTTTATGTAGGAGGCATCTTAATTCTGCTCCTCTTCGGCGTTATGCTTACCAATAAAATAACCGATGTAGATATTAGAACAGGTACCGTTCATCTTCTGCCTGCTGCAATTGGTGTCGGGATTTTATTGGGAGCTCTTGTTTCGATAATGGTCTGGACTGAATGGAAATCGCAGCCTGGTGAGATCCCTGTTACTACTACATATGCTATTGGAAAAGAGCTGCTTACAAATTATGTGTTGATCTTCGAATTACTCGGAATGCTGTTGCTTGTCGCTCTTATAGGCGCAGCCTCTATTGCACGGCGTGAAAAAGAATAGAATTGTAATTGTTATTCCGGACGGATCAGGAACAAAATAGAATTTAAGGAGAATTGAATTGTTACAGGTTGGATTAATACACTTTCTGGTAGTAAGTACAATTTTATTTTCATTGGGTATTTATGGAATTGTAACACGAAAGAATGCTGTGATGGTTCTGATGGGAGTTGAGCTTATTCTGAATGCTGCCAATATAAATTTTGTTGCGTTTTCTAAATATGGAAATCTCGGAATAAACGGTCAGATTGTTGCTCTCTTCGTAATAATTCTCGCAGCAGCTGAAGCAGCCATCGCTCTTGCTATAGTCCTTAATATTTACAAGACATTTTCAAATGTAAACATAGATGAAATAGATAATTTAAAAGACTAGGTTATGACTGAATCCCTTTTAACTACGTTAACAATAATAACTCTATTTTTACCGCTTGCAGGATTTGTTATTCTCCTTCTGCTGGGTAATAAAATTCCGAAATTATACTTCCTGGAAGTCGCAATCATTTCTTCGGCTTTTCTATTATCTGTGGCGATACTCTTTTACAAACTAAATTATTTCATTGATCAGGACATAGTTGCTGCATTCAACTGGATTACAATAGGCGCCGCTCCCCTTTCCGGTGTAATAAATATTGAACTGGGAATAAAGATCGATAACGTTACAGCAATCATGCTTTTTGTTGTTAACCTTATAAGCATGCTGGTTCATCTCTTTTCAATCGAATATATGAAAGGCGACAAAAGATATACACTTTACTTCGCAAATCTTGGTCTCTTTACATTTTCGATGCTCGGTATTGTAGTTACGCATAATCTTTTAATGATGTACATCTATTGGGAACTTGTCGGATTATCATCCTATCTGTTGATCGGTCACTGGTTCGAAAAGAAATCCGCAGCCGATGCCGCAAAAAAAGCTTTCATCGTAAACAGAATCGGCGATATCGGAATGTTTATCGGTATCCTGATTCTCTTCACCAATTACAAAACATTTACATTCGATACAATCTTTGAACAAATAGCACAGGGCAACCTGCCATTTAACAGCGAAGCCTGGTTAACAGCTGCCGGAATTTTAGTATTCATGGGAGCCGTCGGAAAATCCGCACAATTTCCGCTCCATGTCTGGCTGCCCGATGCTATGGAAGGCCCCACTCCCGTAAGTGCGTTGATACATGCCGCTACGATGGTTGCCGCGGGTGTTTACCTTGTTACCAGAATTTTTGTAATGCTTACTGCCGATGCAATGCTGGTTATTGCTGTAATCGGTGCATTCACCGCGCTGGTAGCCGCGACTATAGCCCTTACTCAAAATGACATCAAAAAAGTTCTTGCCTATTCAACAGTATCCCAGTTAGGATACATGATAATGTCTCTCGGTGTCGGAGCTTATGTATTTGCATTCTTTCACCTCGTTACGCATGCTTTCTTTAAGGCCTGTATGTTTCTCGGTTCAGGATCAGTTATTCATGCAATGCACCACGAGCAGGATATCCGCAATATGGGAGGACTCAGGAAAAAACTTCCGCTTACTTATGCTACTTTTCTTATCTCAACACTTGCGATCTCCGGAATTCCTCTTACATCAGGATTTTTAAGTAAGGACGGAATACTAGCAGGTACTATGGCCTTCGGTAAACTTACCGGTCACTGGCTAATTCCTGTTATCGGTTTCACAGTAGCTGCCATGACTGCATTCTATATGTTCCGACTTGTGATTCTCACTTTCCATGGTGAAGCCCGCGATCATCACAAATATGATCATGCACATGAATCGCCCTGGGTGATGGTTGGGCCATTGGTTCTGCTAGCTACATTATCAATTTTCATCTGGTATACTCCTAATCCGATCTCTTCCGATGCGGGATGGTTTATGCAGGATTGGGTAAAGACCCCGCATACTGTTGTACCCGAGAATACAAGATTTGAATTTATGAAGAGCGATCTGCCAGGCGTTGAATCTCACGGTGAAGTTATTCACTCAAATTTATATACTGAAACGATGCACTGGGCTCATTACCCTGCTATGGCATTATCGATTATAGTTGCAGGATTAGGAATTCTTTTTGCGTTCATAATTTATCAGTGGAAAAAGATCAGTTCAGATAAAATGGCTGAGAAAGCTAAACCGCTCTATAATTTTTCACTTAACAAATGGTATCTGGACGAAGCATACGATGCAACCGCGATAAGCGGGACTCTAAGTTTTGCGAAAATCTTATCCTGGTTTGATAATAAGATTGTAGACGGTGCGGTAAATGGTTCCGCCTGGCTCGGAAGGTTTATTTCGAATATAAGCGGTCTCTTCGATACTTTCGTGATCGACGGATTCGTAAACTTCACCGCGTTTCTAAGCGGATTTGTTGGATTTACTTTGAGGAAACTGCAGACAGGAAAAGTCCAGACGTATCTGGTCTTTGTAGTTTTTGCTGTTATTCTGCTGTTGTTGTTTTTTAAACCATTTTGATTTTATAAAATAAATTTGATAAACCATTCCGGATCTTAATCTTAAATTGTTGCCGGAAGTGTTCATAAAAAAAATTAAAAATATAGGTTAGTCATTATGATGGGATTTCCGATATTAACTTTTATCACCTTCCTCCCTGTCCTGGGGATGATAATTATTCTTTTCCTTAAGAAGGAACAGGCTAATACGATAAAGTATACTACTCTTATTATTACAGCTCTGCAGGTTGTATTAGCTATCATCCTCTTAACAAATTATAATTATTCTGCCGCAGGGGTTTATGAAGAGAGGTCGTTCCAGTTTATTGAGAAGTTCAGATGGATTGAGATAAGCGGTATTTCCTGGCTCGGAACTGTTAAAATCGATTACTTCCTCGGCATCGACGGATTGAGTATGCCGATGGTACTTCTTACAGCGCTCATCTCATTCATTGCGACAATTTCCTCCTGGAACATCAGTCATTCACTCAAAGGTTATTTTGCGCTCTTCCTTCTGCTCGATACCGGAATGATGGGTGTCTTTGTTTCTCTCGACTTTTTCCTCTTCTATATTTTCTGGGAACTAATGCTGCTCCCGATGTACTTCCTGATCGGAATCTGGGGAGGTCCAAGGAAGGAATATGCCGCAATAAAATTCTTTATTTACACTTTATTCGGAAGTATTTTCATTCTGCTAGTAATGATAGGCCTGTACTTCAGCGCAACAGAAACATTAGCAGATGGCACTAAGGTTTTTACTTTCAATATCTTACAGTTAATGAATTCAGGCAATTACACGGCCGATGGAATATTATCCCCGCTTAATCCTAATAATCTCAGGTTGATTGCATACCTGGCGCTATTCGTCGGTTTCGCAATTAAAATACCGATGTTCCCGTTCCATACATGGTTGCCCGATGCTCACGTAGAAGCTCCGACTCCCATTTCTGTAATACTTGCAGGAGTGCTCCTTAAAATGGGAACATACGGAATTCTAAGAATAAGCTACCCTATCTTCCCCGATATTACTCGCGACCTGATGTGGTGGATTGCTATGTTCGGTATGGTGAATATTATTTACGGTGCGCTTGTCGCTCTTGCTCAGAAGGATTTCAAGAAACTGATTGCCTATTCCTCAGTCTCACATATGGGTTATGTTTTATTAGGTATGGCTTCACTAACAACGACCGGTATCAATGGTGCGATATTCCAGATGTTCAATCACGGTACCATAACCGCAATGCTCTTCTTGATTGTAGGTGTTGTTTACGACCGTGCTCATACAAGAGGTTTGAATGATTTCGGCGGACTTGCAACACAGATGCCAGTCTACACGGTATTCGTAACAGTTGCATTCTTTGCAGCAATCGGTCTTCCAAGTATGAGCGGATTTATCTCTGAAGCACTCGTATTTGTAGGAGCGTTCGGAGTTGAAAGTATCCGCATACTTACTATGCTCTCTACACTCGGAATTCTGCTGGGTGCCGGCTATATGCTTTGGACTTTACAAAGAATATTCTTCGGTCCTTTAAATGAGAAATGGGCTTCACTAAAGGATATTGAATTCAGGGAATATGCAATGTTTATCCCTCTAACTATCATTATCATTTTCCTGGGAGTATATCCCTCGGCTATGCTCGATATAATGAATACATCTGTAAATACATTAGTAAACTTTTTACATACAAATTTCACTGCAACTTCAATAAGCGGATTTTAGTTTAGAGAATGGAACTTAACAATTTATATCAATCGATCAACCTGATCCTTCCGGAAATCGTTTTATCTGCGGGACTTATCATTCTTGTACTTGCAGATCTGATCTTTCATAAAGACAAACGGTTAATTCCTTATATAGCCGGAATCGGTATTGCTATAACCGGTGCTTTTGTAATTAACCAGTTCAATATTTCCGGATTCGGTTTCCAATCCTCTAATCAATCGATCAGAGATTACGGACTAATTACTGTTGATTCATTCGGAGTCTTTTTCAAACTGATAGTAATTGCTTCCTCCCTGCTGATTCTTTTCTTCTCCATTTCTTCCGGTGAGATACAGAAAATTCAGGGACGCATTGGAGAATATTACGCCCTCTTATTCGGTATGATACTGGGTATGCTCTTTTTAATCTCTGCAACCGATCTTATTCTGATCTATCTTTCTCTTGAATTACTTTCTCTATCATCATACGTTCTTGCAGGTTTTACAAAACTACGGGACAGAAACAGTGAAGCTTCTCTTAAATATTTAATATACGGATCAGTCTCATCAGGATTGATGCTCTTCGGTATCTCAATTGTTTACGGAATGACAGGAAGTACCAATCTTTATGTTATAAATTCTCTAATCCAGGGGCCTCATATCAATCTATTCACGCTATCCTTATCAATAATCCTGATACTCGCGGGAATCGGATATAAAATTTCATCGGTGCCGTTCCATTTCTGGACTCCGGATGTTTACGAAGGCGCCCCGATCACAATTACAGCATTCCTTTCAGTTGCCAGCAAAGCTGCTGGATTTGCTCTGCTGATCCGTTTCGTTAAAATCACATTCGTCTCCTATATAGATGAAAACGGCAACTGGTCTTTGATAGATGTATTCGACTGGCAATCGATTCTTATAGCCATTTCAATTCTTACAATGACACTCGGTAATTTCTCGGCCCTGTGGCAGAGTAATCTTAAACGTATGCTCGCCTATTCCAGCATTGCTCATGCAGGATATTTATTACTCGGCCTTGTTGTCTTTACAAATCAGGGACTCCTTGCAATCCTGATCTATTTTATTGTATATCTTATGATGAATCTGGGTGCATTCCTTGTTGTAATGCTTGTTGCCAACAAGACTAATTCCGAAGAGATAGATGATTATGACGGACTCGGATATACATCACCGCTCTTAGGAGTTGCCCTTTCAATCTTTCTTATCTCGTTAACAGGATTACCACCAACTGCCGGGTTTATCGGCAAGCTTTATCTTTTTATTGCGCTCGTAGACGCCAAAATGATTGTAGTAGCCATAATTGCTTTGTTAAACTCTGTTGTCTCGCTCTATTACTATGTAAGAGTACTAAAACATATGTACCTTACAAAACCGGGAGAATCAACTCCGGCTATTATACCGTCTTTCGGGAACAGGATTCTTGTGCTAGTGCTGGTTATACCGGTATTGGTTTTCGGAATCTATTTTACTCCAATGGTCGATCTGGCAAAAAGCTGCCTGGTTATTCTGGGTTTATAAAAGCTGAAATACAATTTCTTGCGTTTTTATCTAAGCTTTTTTACTTTTTCCCTCAATTAAATTAGTTTGAGTCTTTTTCTTCATTTTTTAATCTAATCCTACTAAAATCAACGAAAGGAATTAAAATGGAATATTTGAACGAATTGAAATCGAACAAAGAGATTTTTATCAATTTCATGAAAGAGAAATATCCGGTCTTTAACAATTCGAATATTTTTTTAAGGGACGTATTATACGCGGTGAAGAGTTATTTCGAGAGAAAGGAGAAATTTTTACGTTATTCGGAGTGCGAAAAGATTGCAATAGAATTCACCGATTTCCTTGAACAGACGAACGAAATAAAAAAAGTTGGAAATAATACTTGGAAAGTGAATTTTTTAGTTAATAAGGTTGTTAATAATTCAGAAGCTGCGATAAATTAAAGGATCTAAATATGAGTTCGGCATCTGCAATTCAGAATGATATTGAAATTACCGAAAAAGCTGTAAACCAGATTAATAGAATAAAAGAAGAGAATGCCATCCCGTCAGAATTTGCACTCAGGGTTGGAGTTAAAGGCGGGGGATGTTCTGGATTAACATATCAGCTCGGCTTTGATGGCGAATTGAAGGAAGGTGATACTGTTATAGAAAAAGAGGGTATCAAAATTTATGTAGACGGTAAGAGTCTTTTTTATTTATCCGGTACAACGCTCGATTTCAGCGATGGTCTGAATGGTCGAGGATTTGTATTCAATAACCCGAACGCGACAAAAACCTGCGGTTGCGGCGAATCTTTTGGAGTATAAAATGAAGAGAAGAAACTTTATCGCATCGCTTGGTCTTATGACTGTAGCAGGCGGTATGAATAAAATAGAAGGTATCACAAACAAATTAAATCAAAAAATAGATTGGAGTAATAAAATGAGTAAGTTTGAATTAGCACCACTTCCTTATGCCTTTAATGCACTTGAACCGCATATCGATGCTAAAACTATGGAAATACATCACGGTAAACATCACGCAGCTTATGTCAACAATCTGAACAAAGCTCTTGAGGGGAACGTAGACCTGGCAGGAAAATCTCTCGAAGATATGTTCAGCATGATGTCAAAACTCCCTGCTGCAATCCGTAATAACGGTGGCGGTCATTATAACCATGAAATGTTCTGGAATATCATGGGCCCGAATAAAGGGGGTCTGCCGACCGGTCCGCTTGCCGACGCCATAAACGGAACATTCGGTTCATTCGACAAATTCAAAGAACTTGTAAATAATGCCGGCGCAACCCGTTTCGGTTCAGGATGGGCATGGCTGGTTGTTTCCGAAGGGAAGCTTGTAGTCTCCTCTACACCGAATCAGGACAATCCTTTAATGGACGTAGCAGATGTGAAAGGATTTCCGGTCTTAGGAATTGACGTCTGGGAACACGCATATTATCTTAATTACCAGAACCGCAGACCTGATTACCTGAATGCATGGTGGAATGTAGTTGACTGGGATGCAGTTGCAAAGAGATTTGCTTCGGTTAAATAAAAAGAAGTACAATAATCTTTAAAAAATAAAAAACCCCGTTCATGCGGGGTTTTTTATTTGAGACTCTATTTTTTTACTTCACTTAATTTCCGGCAAATTTAATTCTGTTAATTGCTCTTTGTAATGAAGCTTCGGCCCTAACTTCATCAATCTTTTCTTTGCTTTTACTGGCAATTCTCTCTTTAGCTCTTTCAAGCGATCTTTCAGCACGCTCAATATCAATATCTTCTTTCGATTCAAAACTATCAGCCAGAACAAGAATTTTATTAGCAAGAACTTCAACGGTACCGCCGCTTGTAGCGTATTCTGATTCTTTATCATTGAAATCAACAATTTTAATTCTGCCGATTTCAAAAGTACTTAGTAAAGGTGCGTGATTAAAAAGGACCTGAAAATTTCCAAGTGTACCGGGCAGGGAGATCGATTTAACCTTGCCGGTGAATGCCGATTTAGACGGAGTAATTATTTCAACATTCAGTTCTTTTATCATGCCAGCGTCTTCGCTTTTTCTACAGCTTCTTCAATCGTACCGACATACATAAATGCCTGTTCCGGAAGATTATCATGCTTTCCTTCGAGTATTTCCTTAAAGCTTCTGATAGTATCCTCGAGCTTAACGTATTTACCAGGGAATCCGGTGAACTGCTCTGCAACGTGGAAAGGCTGACTCAAAAATCTCTGGATTCTTCTTGCCCGGCGGACAGTCACTTTATCGTCGTCAGATAGTTCATCCATTCCAAGAATATTAATAATATCCTGAAGGTCTTTGTAAGCCTGTAAAATCTCTTTTACCTGTTTAGCAACAGAATAGTGCTCGTTGCCAACTATATCCGGCTGAAGAATTCTTGAAGTTGAATCGAGAGGATCGACCGCGGGATAAATTCCAAGCTCTGAAATCTGCCTGCTCAATACCGTTGTAGCGTCGAGATGCGAGAATGCAGTTGCAGGAGCCGGATCAGTTAAGTCGTCCGCAGGAACATAAATTGCCTGAACTGACGTGATCGATCCTTTTGCCGTTGAAGTAATTCTCTCCTGTAATTCTCCCATTTCGGTTGCCAGATTCGGCTGATATCCTACTGCCGAAGGCATACGGCCTAAGAGAGCCGATACTTCCGAACCTGCTTGTGTAAAACGGAATATATTATCAATAAATAATAATACG
>CAZHHG010000086.1:0-11151 GCA_964532065.1 uncultured Melioribacter sp. | reverse complement strand
CCCGTATTTATTAAACCAGATATCAGCTTTATCGAGCGATTCCTGCTTTATAAATTTCAGTTTCCCTTTGCGTAAAAGCTTATCACCTAAAAAACTGCCTATATAGTACATTACTATAAATCCTAACCCGCTTCCTATACTTGTCAGGACAAGAACAGGTAAAAAACCGGCCGGAGAATTTGCGACTATTGCGGCCCCGACAACAAGAATAAGATCACTTGGCGAAGGAGGAAAAATATTTTCTATGAATGAGAATAAAAAGAGTGCGAAATAAATAAGTGCAGGATCGAGAGTACTTATATAAGAAATGATTTCCTGGAGCATTAATTTTCTTTTTTGATTAAAAACACGATCGCATATGCTGAGACACCTTCTCCTCTTCCTTCATAACCGAGTCCTTCCGAGGTGGTGGCTTTTATTGAAATCTGTTCTACCCCGGCGTTCAGAATTTCGGCTATCACTTTCCGCATCGAAGGGATATAGGGCGCAATTTTGGGTTCCTGAATTACAATAGTTGAATCGATATTTCCCAGCAGATACCCGTTATCCTTAATAAGATCGTAAGTTTTTAAGAGTAGAATCCTGCTGTCTATGTCTTTAAATTTCTGATCGGTATTGGGAAAATGTTTTCCAATATCACCGAGAGCCAGTGCCCCGAGGAGAGCATCACAAATTGCATGAAGCAGCACATCGGCGTCGGAATGACCGTCAAGACCTTTAGAATGTTCGAGTTCGATTCCGCCGATAATAAGTTTTCTGTTTTCGGCCAGCTGGTGTACATCGTAACCGAAACCGATTTTAAATGGATTGATCAATGTCTTATCTCGAATATTGAAAATTCATTTTTATGTGAACCCCACTTAATCGAAACATTTTTAACATCAGCATAAGCAGGGCCGGTTTTTATCTTGTTAAAAAGTTCTTCTATCAAATACCGCTCACCTTCTACAACTGTAAGAACTTCCCCGGTATAAAGATTTTTTGTGTATCCTTTAAGCCCCAGTTCCCTTCCGGTCCGAAGTACAAAATATCTGAAGCCGACTCCCTGTACCAGACCGTTCGCGATTATTTCAGCTCTTTCCATTTCTGTTTTCTTTCCCGGCAAGGAGATTATCGAAAGCTTCGGCAACAATAAGTCCTAAAAATATCAATCCGCTTCCGATGAAGCCAAAATTAGTGATTTTTTCACTCAGTAAAAAGAAAGCGAAGAGAGCCGCAAATATCGGTTCGAATGAATAAATTATTCCAGCCTTAGTCGGGCTTACAACTTTCTGATATTTAGTTTGAATTGCATAATTGACGAGAGTTGCCAGTAGAGATGTATATAGAATTCCGCTTGCCGAATCAATTGTAATTTCAAATTTCATATTCTCTATTCCTGTAATGGAGAATAGACCTGAAATAATAAAGCTGAAGAGAGCAACCGAAGCAAGCTGCAGTAGAAGTAGATCTAGAAATTTGTATTTAGGTGAAATGATATCGATGAAAACTACATGCAACGCAAAGAAAGCGGCGCATCCAAGTGTCAGCCAATCACCTGTGTTGAAATTAGTGCCGAGGTCAGTAATAAATTCATTTAATGAACTTCCGCTGCTGGAAAGAAACAATAGACCTATAAACACGAGCAGCGTTCCAAGCTGCGCGCCTTTAGTAGGCAGACGTTTTTCGAAAATAGTCTGGAACAGAGGAACCATTACTACGAGCGAACCCGTAATGAATCCGGAGCGCGATGCTGTAGTCAGCCTTAAACCGTTTGTCTGAAGAAAAAAACCGAAGAATAGAAGCAGACCGAGAAATATTCCCGGCAATAGTGAGCTGAGTTCTATTCTGATCCCTTTAAATAGGAAGTATACCGAAATTAAGAGGGCAGCGATTCCGAATCTTACTCCGATAAAGAGAAGAGGAGAAACATCGTTCAGAGATTCTTTAACTATAACGAAAGTCCCGCCCCATATTACAGTCATAATCAGAAGTGCACTTTCGCCAAAATATTTTTTACTCAGGGGATTATTCTTATCAGTCATTGTTCTCAGTATAACCAAAGCTTTTAAGGAGAGTAGGATTTGAACGCCATTTTTCACGTACTTTTACAAAGAGTTCCAGGAAGACTCCCTTACCCAGAAATTCCTCGACAGCAGAGCGGGCAACCTTACCGAGTCTTTTTATCGAGGATCCGTGATCACCGATTATTATCGGTTTTTGGGATTCTTTCTCTACAATTATACTCGCACGTATAAAGTCCTTGCTTCCGGTACGCTCTGAAAATTCCTCAATCAATACCTCTGTGCTGTAGGGAATTTCATCCCTGAAGAGTTCAAAAATCTTTTCGCGGATAATCTCTGAAACAAAAAATCTCTGATTAGAATCGCTCAATTCATCATCCGGATAATATTTAGGATGAACCGGAAGATATTCGAGAATCGCCTCAATAATTGATTCGAGATTATATTTTTGCTCTGCAGAAACCGGAATTACTTTCCGGAATAATCCGGTCAGATTGAAATCCAGAATCATTTTAGAGACCGACGCCTGATCCGACAAATCAACTTTATTTATAATAAGGATTTTTATTAATGAAGCATCATTAAGCAGATCAGACACAACAGGATTCAAAAGCGTTTTTTTTCCATCAGGGTCCGAAGAAGCATCGATCATTAACAGAATAACATCGGCATCTTTAACTGCCGATTTAACATTATATAGCATTTTTTCCTGAAGCAGATATTCGGGATTTAAAATTCCGGGAGTATCTAGGAAAATGATCTGATATTGATCCGACGAAAGTATCCCCAAAATTCTCTTTCGGGTTGTCTGAGGTTTATTCGTAGTAATAGAGAGTTTCTCGCCTATTAGAGAATTCATAAGTGTCGATTTGCCGACGTTTGGCATTCCTATTATTGAAGCGAATCCGGCTCTGGTATTCATATCTCTTTCTTTGTTCTATCCGGTATGCAAAATATTGAAGGTATTTCTGAAAGACAAACTTCCGGTAAACCCGTCTGCTCACCGGAGTTTATCTGATTGTATAGTTGAAATAGTAATAATCAGGAGAGATTCTTGAGTTTATTTTTAAACTCCTTATGCGATTCCAAAACATAATAACCGCTTGTTACAAGAATCAATGAAAGAAGCAGACCTATAGTTGTAACATTACTATTGGTAAAAAAGTTAAGCAGCTTTGGCGTATTATCGCGCAGCCAGTTAACCACAGAATCCAGTAGCGAAATACTGCCCGCCTCTTTTTCTGTCTTTTCAATAACCGCATAAGCAATAATCATAATAGACATTATTGCAATGGAGAGGAGACCGATCATTGAAATAAAAAAGTAATTGACTTTAGGAACAACAGATTTTGAATGAGCTAGAATTTTAAGCATTAACCTGGCTGTAAATCCCTCCGGTGCCGGGGTAACAGGAATATCTCTAAGAGAACGATCGACTGATTTCAAGGCTTTTAATTTCGAAAGAGTGTCAGGATCTTTCATAATGTTACGGTTCAAATTACTAATCGAGTTAGAATCGAGTTGATTATCGATATAATCATTCAGCATATCATCTGTTATGTTGCTCATAACATTTCCTCCTGATAATTATGCCTTAAGAGAAGATCTCTAAGAGCATTTCTGGATCTATGAAGTAACACTTTAGTATTAACGAGAGACGTACCCATAACTTGACTTATCTCGTTCAAAGATAATCCATCTACATAAAATAAGATAGTCACAATCGCATTCCTCAGGGGTAATTTATCGACCATTTTAAGGACATAACCCCTTGCATTCTCAGTTGTAGAATAGATCTGATTATCAAATATTCCCGGGTCGAACGATTCATCGATCGATTTCATTTCCTGTTCAATCTTTCTTTTTTTGGACGCGATTACAGTCAATGCACTATTAAACACAATTTTGTAGAACCATGTTGAAAATTTAGCATCCTGCCGGAAATCCTTAAGCGAATTGAAAGCTTTCAGGAAACTATCCTGCAATACTTCTTCGGCATCCATTTCGTTTTTCAACATTCTTTTTAATAAGGAAAACGCCTTGTCCTTATACCTGTCGATCAACAGAGAGTAATCCTGATGATTGCCCCTGTTAACGGATTCAATGATTTCTATATCGGATAAGTGTTTCATCGACATTTTAGACCGATCCCCAATCCTAAAGGTTACATAATAAAATAAAAAAAATACTGTAACCTTTTGCACTTACAAATTAGTCCAAATCAGCGAGAATTAAAGCTTTTTGTTAAAAGAGAAAAAAAATGAAATTCTTTGTAACCAGTTAAAGAACTCTTTAGTCAAAAGTAACAAATAAACACGGAGGATAAAATGCACGACGGAGAAATTTTCATACCGATTATAATGTTTCTGGTAATTGGAGTAATTTCAGTATCTTATATCTACTTCAAATCGAAAGAGAAACAGATGATGATCGAAAAAGGAATGTCTTACGAACAAATGATAGAATTCCTACGATCAAAAAGAAATCCCTATACCTGGCTGAAAGTCGGTATTGTTGTAATGTTTTTCGGAATAGGACTAGGAGTAGGGCTCCTGATAAAAGAGTACACATATGTGGAAGAGTGGGTTCCATTCCTGATGATCTCATTTACAGGTCTCGGATTCGTTCTGGCTTACCTTGCTGAGAGGAAGTTTGAAAAGGAAAATAAGTAAGTATTTATAACAGCAAGTATTAATAAGAATCCCGAAGAGATCTTCGGGATTCTTTATTTATTTATGCAAGTTCATGTTCTTCGAGCCAGCGCTGAGCATCGAGAGCAGCCATGCAGCCGGACCCGGCAGCTGTAACAGCCTGTCTGTAAGTTTTATCCGCAACATCACCGGCAGCAAATACACCATCAACATTTGTGTACGTAGAACCCGGTTTCACTTTTAAGTAGCCGGTTTCATCCATATCAAGTTTGTTCTCAAATAATTTTGTATTCGGTTGATGCCCGATTGCAATAAAAATTCCGTCGGTTTTAACTTCGTAAGTTGAACCGTCTTTGGTATTCTGTATCAGGGCACCTATTACAGATTTTCTACCGTTTTCATTTTTACCTAAAACCTCTTTAATAACCGCATTTGTAATAAATTTTATTTTGGGATTTTTACGGGCCCTTTCGGTCATGATTTTCGAAGCTCTAAATTCATCCCTTCTATGAACAAGGGAAACCTCTTCGGCAAACCTTGTTAGATAAGTTGCTTCTTCCATCGCCGTATCTCCCCCGCCAACAACAAGAACTTTAAGACCCTTATAAAAGAATCCGTCGCATGTTGCACAGGCAGATACACCGTAACCCATAAATTCTTTTTCACTTTCGATATTAAGAAGTTTTGCGGAAGCGCCTGTAGCAATTATCAGCGCGTCGGATGTATATACCTCGCCGCCTACTTTTACAGTAAAAGGTCTTTTGGACATATCCACTTCGTCAACAATCTTAAAGAAACATTTCGCACCGAATCTTTGTGCCTGCTTTCTCATAACATCCATCAATTCCGGTCCCTGAATACCATGTTCAAATCCAGGGAAATTCTCGACCTCGGTTGTAATAGTTAACTGACCCCCGGGCTGTAATCCTTCGAATACAACCGGACTAAGATTAGCTCTTGCCGTATAAAGAGCAGCTGTTAATCCGGCCGGACCGGATCCGATTATAATAACTTTGTGATGATTTTCCGACATTTAATCTCCAGTTTTTGAATGCAATTTATTCTTTTTAAAAAATTAAGTAAAGGTATGATGAACTAAACTCCCGATGGATTCTCAGCGAGAAAGGAAATTTGCATTCCTCTTAAGGCCGTTCAATTTTGCTCTTTTAAGCGGACTGGTTTCAAATTTTGAATTGAATTCCTCCTGAGACAAATTAATCACATAACTTAAACTGAGGCTGGTTCCGTGCTCTGGTTCAAAGGCACCTTCCTGTGTAACAACTGAAAATTTATTATTCCATGGACAGACATCCTGACAAACATCGCAGCCGAAGAGCCAATTATCGAAATTCTCCTTAAAACTGTTTTCAATTTCACCCTTATTTTCAATCGTTAAAAACGAAATACAGCTGTTAGAATCGACAATATATTCATCAACAATTGCCTTAGTAGGGCAGGCATCAATACATGCCCGACAAGTACCGCAGTGATCTACGATAGGCTCTTTATATTCGAATTCATAGTTAGTTATTAATGTTGAGAGAAAAAACCAGCTCCCCATTTCCCTTGAAATAACATTTGAGTGTTTTCCCAACCAGCCGATTCCAGCCCGAACTGCCCAGGATTTATCCATAACCGGACCGGTATCAACATAGCTGGTGCAGATAAAGCCAGGGTCAATTTCATTCAATTGTTTCTCGAGGATTTCAAGCTTATCCCAGATAATAAGGTGATAATCCTTTCCCCACGCATAACGTGATATTTTACCGGTTCCGGAATTAGCATTATGAGAATGATCCGTATAGTAATTCATTGCAAGAGAGATGACGCTTTTAGCCTCAGGCAGAATCAGATTAACATCCTCCCGTTTATCGCGATTACGATTCATATAATCCATACCGGCATTATAACCGCGAGAGAGCCATTTATTCAAATTAATTGATTCGTCTTTCAAACGTTCAGCTTTAGCAAAACCGATCAGATCGAATCCGAGTTCTCTGGCTTTCTCAATCACTATTTGATTGCTGATCTTCAAGGATTACCACTTTAAATCTTTTTTTACAATTTTCACGTAGACATCGTCATTTCGGAGAATGGTTTCGAAAGAATCGAGGCCTTTTCTTCCCGGTGCGAGAGTACCTGTTTTAAGGTCGAACTTCCAGCCGTGAAGCGGACATACGACCATTCCCTCTTCAATAAATCCTTCATGCATCAGGTGTGTTTTTTGATGGGGGCAGATGTTGCTCAGGGCATAGACATTACTATTAATCAGGAAGAGAGCTATTTCAACATCATCGATAAAAAACCTTTTACCGGTTCCTTCTTTCAGGTCGTTCAATTTACATACTTTTAAAAATCCATCGAATAAATTCATTATCGTAGCTCTGTTAAAACTTCATTCAGAAAGTATCCTTTATCATTTTTTGTAACGGTTGCGGCAACGACTTCAGGATCGTGCTCGAAAAAGAGGAGCCAGTTTTCCTCGATCGCTTTCGGGTAGAGGTTTTTCTTTTCCTGGAGTGTAATGAGCGGTTGAAGATCGTATCCCATTATATACGGCAATGGTATATGCGATGAAAAAGGGAGCAGATCCCCGCAGAATAAAAGTGTAGTTGAGGAATCTGAGATCTTAACCATCTGCTGGCTCATAGTATGTCCGTTAATAATCATGAATTCGATTTCGTCATCCAGCCGGAAATCGGGTTCTACGAGATTCAGCACACCATGATTGTAAAGCGGGACAAAACGGTTCTCAACAAAACTTGCACGATCCCTGTCCGAAGGATTAATTGCCCACTCATAATGCTTTCTCTGAACATAATATTTCGCATTCCGGAAGGCCGGTTCCCATTTGCCATCGACTAACGAGGTAGAACCACCGGTATGATCAAAATGGAGATGGGTGAGGATAACATCAGTTATCATTCCCGGTTCTATATTATGATTCTTAAGTGAACTGAGCAAAGTATTCCCTTCGTTGGCGAACCTGTAAATGGACTTAAACTTATCATCCCAGTTTTCCCCGATACCTGTATCTATAAGAATTTTCCGGTTATCGCTTTCGAGCAGGAGCGAACGGGCTCCGAGAGTAACACGATTCTGATCGTCCGAGGGATTATATTTCTGCCAGAGAGGTTTCGGGATTATTCCAAACATAGCCCCTCCGTCAAGCCCGAAAGTAAATGTATCAATTGCCTTAAGATTGTATTTACCGATTTTCATAATGCTTATTTCGCTAAATATTGATAGATTTTATACGGATAAATTTAAAAACAATGCAGATAAAATCATATGAGAAGAAGAAATTTATTCATCTATATTGTTTTAAGTATTATTCTGATTATCACTCCTTACGGCTGTATTCAGCAGCAATCAACCGCATCTTATTATGAAACAGAGCTGAAGGTAATGTCGTTCAATATCCGATACGGTACTGCGAATGATGGCGAGAACAGCTGGGACTTAAGGAAAGAATTTCTCTTTGAAGTAATTCGCGAAAATAATCCGGATATACTTGGTCTTCAGGAAGCGTTAGAATTTCAATTACAGGAAATAATTGAAAACATACCCGGATACGGTTTTATTGGTTCCGGGAGAGACGACGGGAAGAACAAAGGTGAATTTTCGGCAATCTTATTTGCCAAAGACCGTTTTATAATTGATACATCAGAAACATTCTGGTTCTCGGATCAACCCCGGGATCCCGGTTCAATTACATGGGGCGGTTCTCTCCCAAGAATCTGTACTTGGGGATTAATATTCGACAAATTCACAAATAAATCTCTGTATGTTTATAATATTCACTGGGATCACCAATCGCAGATTTCCCGGGAAAAAAGTTCAGAAGCATTATTGGAAAAGATCGGTCTGAACGATAAGAATATACCTTTGGTCTTAACAGGAGATTTTAATTGCGGCGACGCGAATCCGGGCATCAGAAAACTACTAGATGCCGGATTGACCGATACATACAGGGCATTAAATTCTAAGTCACCGGATGAAGGAACTTTCAACGGTTTTAAAGGGGATAAGTCCGGTGAGAAAATAGACTTTATTTTTATCCGGGGGAATCTCGAGATTGTTAGTTCCGCTATCGACCGCTCAAACAGAAACGGTAAATATCCGTCGGATCATTTTCCGGTTACAGCAACATTAAAGTATAAATAAAAAAAGCCCCTCTTGAGGGGCTTTTTAAAAACTCGAATAGAAAAATTAGGAGTTATCTGCCAATACCATCCAGGTACTCTTTTCTCTTAAGCAATGTATCTTTATCTTCAACATGTTTTGGATCCGGAACGCAGCAATCAACAGGGCATACAGCAGCACATTGAGGTTCATCATGGAATCCGACACATTCAGTACATTTATCTGGTACAATGTAAAAGAAATCTTTCGAGAAAAAACCTTCGGCACCTGATGGTGCTGAATCGCCTTCTCCATAATGAGTACCGGCCAATTCCCATTGTGCACCGCCCTCATATATTGCAGTATTGGGGCATTCAGGTTCGCAGGCTCCGCAATTAATACATTCGTCGGTTATCATAATAGCCATAAGTAATTCTCCTAGATTAGTGAAAAATTTTTTTATTTAACTTTTATTTTAGGAATTCTTCCAATATCAATGACGTAGTTATTATCGGTGAAGTACTTATTCAATTCCAGAATTAAGAGATCAATTTTATTTGATAAATCCGCTAAATCTATATTGTAATAAGAAGGAAGGTATTCATTCAGCTTTTGGATTCCTTTAGTTAACTGATTCAAAGCACCGCGGTAATTACTGGAAGCCAAATGAAAACATCCGACCGAAACTTGAATCAATCCCTGAAAAAACCTTCTGTCTTCTCGACTACTTTCAACCCACAATTCTTCGAATATATCATGGGCAGTAAAGAAATCGGCATTGTTAAAGTAACTAATTCCTTTAGAAATATCTTTCAAAACCGATGAAATAATAATAAAAGAAGTGAATAACTTCAAGCCAAGAAGTGGATTCGAAAATAATAATTACCAGCTTCCGCTTGCTCCGCCTCCACCAAAAGAGCCTCCTCCCCCTGAAAATCCCCCAAAACCGCCACCAAAACCGCCTCCGCTACCGCCCCAACCGCTCCGGCTTCTACCGCTTCCGAGAGAGGAGATAATAAGCCAGGGTAGAATATTGCCCCCCCCTCCTTTGCCTCCCCCTTTTCCTTTACCAATAATCGAGAAAATAATATAAAGTATTGCCATGATTATGTAAACGACGGGAAATCCAAGCCCATCTTCTTCATCTTTACTCTCCCCTTTATATTCACCCACAGTTGCTTTCATAATTGAATTCAGTCCGGCAAAAATTCCTTCATAATAATCCCCCTGCTTGAAATAGGGTCTCACTTCATTCCTGAGTATTGAACTGGCAAGAGCATCCGGTAAAGCACCTTCCAATCCATAACCAACTTCAATTCTCATTTTCCTGTCTTCTTTAGCCACAAAGAAAAGTACGCCGTTATTGTTTTTTGCGCTTCCGATTTTGTTTTTTGTAGCAACTTCATAAGTATACATCTCGAGGGAATAACCATCCAGAGAACTGATCATAAGAAATACGACCTGATTTGAAGTGGAATCGTCGAATTTTTTAAGTGAAGAATTAAGAGTGTAGAGTTCTGAGTTTTTTAAAGTAGAAGTAAAATCATTTACATAATTCTTGAGTTCAGGAAATTGAACCTGAGCATTAACAATTAGAGGAAGCAGAAAAATCCAGTATATTTTTCTCATTAACTCTACACCCTTTTATAAAAATTAAAATTGAACTTTGGGTGCCTGTTGCGCACCTTCAGCGGCTTTAAAATACTGTTTTTCAGAGAAACCGGTTATTCCTGCAATGAGGGCTGCCGGAAAGCGTTTTATCTGTGTATTATAATCCTGAACTACCTGATTGAATTTCATTCTTTCGACTGAAATCCTGTTTTCAGTCCCTTCCAATTGAGCCTGAAGCTGAAGGAAATTTTCGTTCGCTTTTAGCTGCGGATAATTTTCAGAGACCACAAGTAGTCTCGAAAGAGCGCTGCTTAATCCATCCTGTGCCTGCTGGAACTGCTGAAACGCCTGAGGATCGCCCAGTTGATCGGCCGATAGACGAATCTGTCCTACTTTAGCGCGGGCTTCAGTTACAGCAGTAAAGGTTCCCTTCTCGAATTCTGCAACACCTTTAACCGTTTCAACCAGATTAGGGATAAGGTCGTATCTTCTCTGATATTGATTTTCAACCTGGCTCCATGCCTGGCTGACACCTTCATTCAAACCGACCAATTTATTATATACACCCACACCCCAACCCACAACAGCAATTCCCAGAACAACGATTACAGCAATCACAACGAGAGCAATAATCCATCCTTTTTTCATTTACCCTCCGTTAATAAATAATAAATTAATTTGTTAAACTTCTCATTGGAGCAGGAATTCTACCTCCTCTGCCGACAAATTTTTCACAACTTAACTTTCTAACTTCCATTACA
>CAZHHG010000085.1:0-11368 GCA_964532065.1 uncultured Melioribacter sp. | reverse complement strand
CTAAATAATACGTCAGTAGCTCAATTGGCAGAGCAGCGGTCTCCAAAACCGCAGGCTGGGGGTTCGAATCCCTCCTGACGTGCACCAGTTAAAAGCGAAAAACTATGAAAGAAAAAATTATCAACTTTGTTAATGATGTGGTTAAGGAAATGAAAAAAGTTACCTGGCCTACAAGAGACGAATTGAAGGAATCTACTTCAATTGTTATTGTTGTCTGCCTCATTCTTGCCGCATTTACCTATATTATCGACATGACCGTAACTCAAATTTTAAAGGGAATTTTCTAGTTGGAAAATGAAAAATCAAAATGGTATGTGGTTCGTACTTTCTCCGGTCATGAGAACAAAGTGAAATCATTGATCGAAAATGAGCTTCGCGACAATGATGAACTTAGAGCCAGAATATTCGAAGTCCTCGTCCCTACTGAAAAGGTCTTTGAAGTTAAAGACGGTAAGAAAAAAACAAAAAAGAAAAATTTCTTCCCGGGATATATACTCGTTTGCGCAGACCTTGATATAAAGGCCAAGGATTTTATTATCAATACTCCCTCGGTTATGGGATTCCTTGGCTCGCAGAATAATCCGATTCCGCTTCAGCACGATGAAGTTAAAAGAATCGTTGGAAGAATCTCTCAGAACGATGAAACGGAAAGGACCGAAACTATATTCCGTTCCGGAGATTTTGTTAAAATTATTGACGGCCCGTTCAATAATTTCTCGGGGGTCATTCAGGAAGTAAATGAAGAAAAAATGAAAATTAAAGTAATGGTTTCAATCTTTGGCAGAAAAACTCCTGTCGAAATTGATTTCGTTCAAGCTGAATTAGAGAAATAATTAATCAGGTAAAAATATGGCAAAGAAAGTAGATGGATTTATTAAGTTGCAAATTCCCGCCGGTCAGGCTAATCCCTCTCCACCGGTTGGACCAGCGTTAGGTCAGAAGGGAGTTAACATTATGGAGTTCTGTAAGCAGTTTAACGCCAGAACTTCCGATAAACAGGGTTTGATCATTCCTGTTGTTATTACTGTCTATTCCGATAAGTCATTCACGTTTATCACTAAGACTCCCCCGGCTGCCGTACTCTTAAAGAAAATTGTTAAGGTAGAAAAAGGCTCCGCCGAACCGAATAAAACAAAAGTTGCTAAGGTTTCTAAAGCTCAGCTTAAGGAAATTGCAACGATTAAAATGCCCGACCTTAATGCTCACGACGTTGATCAGGCGGTTAGTATGATAGCCGGAACAGCGCGTAGCATGGGAATTACAGTAGAAGATTAATAGTTTATAAATTATATCCGTGGAAATTACAAATGAAATTAGCTAAAAGAATAAAAACGATTAGAGAAAAAGTAGATACTACTAAAGAGTATACACTTGAAGAAGCCGTTAAACTTCTGAAAGAAAACTCCAAAGTAAAATTCAATGAATCTCTTGATTGCGCTATCCGCCTTGGTGTGGACCCACGCCATGCAGACCAGATGATCAGGGGTACTGTATCTCTACCTCACGGAACCGGTAAAAAAGTTACTGTTCTAGTTGTTGCTAAAGGCGCTTTAGCCGAAGAAGCTTTGAAAGCCGGTGCCGAATATGCCGGATTCGAAGAGTATATCGAAAAGATTAAAAACGGTTGGGCCGAAGTTGATGTTATTATCGCTACTCCAGATGTTATGGGGGAAGTAGGTAAACTCGGTAAAGTGCTCGGTCCCAAAGGCTTGATGCCGAATCCGAAAAGCGGTACTGTTACTCCGGATGTTGTTAAAGCCGTTAAAGAGGTTAAAGCCGGAAAGATTGAATTCAGAGTTGAGAAAGCAGGTATTATTCATACTTCTCTGGGAAAATTGAATTTTTCTCCAGAACAGCTTGTAGATAATACCAGAGCTTTTCTGAATACAATTATTAAAATGAAACCTTCTTCTGCCAAAGGTCAGTATGTAAAGAGTGTTTTTCTCTCTTCTACTATGGGACCCGGCTTGAGAATCACTAAAGAAGAACAATCGTTATCGCTTAAATAAAAAATTACGCACTCATCCCGTTTGTGAGCGGGATTTGTAAACGCTTCAAAAGCCGATTCGTTGATTATAAACTGATTCGGGAGGACGATGAAAAAAACAGAAAAAGTAGAGATCGTTGAAAAGATTAAAGAACTGGTAAACAATTCTTCCGGAATGTTTCTTGTTGATTATCGCGGCGTGTCCGTTGAGGATATCAATAAGCTACGTGCAAATTTCCGCAAAGAAGGTGTTACATACAAAGTCTTTAAAAATACTCTTTTCAAAAAAGCCCTTGAACAGATCGGGGGTTTTGAAAAATTCAATTCGCAGCTTGTTGGTATGATTGGTGTCGCATTTGCCGGGGAGAATTTTGTTGCCCCTGCGAAAATTATTAAGAAATATTTCGACGATGCCAAGAAACTTACTTTCAAAGGCTGCTATATCGATACCGCTTATTACGGTGCTGACCAGTTAGACACAATTGCTTCGATGCCTACCAAAGAGGAAATTATTGCAGGTATCATCGGAAGTGTCGCCTCACCGGCTACCGGAATTGTTGGTGCTATTAACGCAGTTATCCGTGATCTCGTCAGTGTTATTGATGAGGTTGGTAAAAAGAAAGCTGCATAAAGTTTAAGAAATAATTTAATTAGTTAAGGAGAATAAAAATGTCGGAAAAAATTGCAGAAATTGTAGAAAAAATCAAAGCTCTCACATTAGTTGAAGCCGCTGAATTAAAGAAAGCATTGGAAGATGAATTTGGTGTTACTGCTGCAGCACCTATGATGATGGCTGGTGCGCCCGCTGCCGGCGCTGCCGCTGCTCCTGTTGAAGAACAGACCGAATTCGATGTTATCCTCCAGGCTGCCGGTGCTACTAAGATCAATGTTATTAAAGTTGTTCGTGCTCATACCGGTCTAGGACTTAAAGAAGCTAAAGATTTAGTTGATGGCGCTCCTCAGAAAGTTAAAGAGTCTATCTCTAAAGATGAAGCTGAAAAAATTAAGAAAGAACTGGAAGAAGCTGGAGCTACCGTTCAGGTTAAGTAATTGGCAGAAAAGCCGATTCTTAATAAAAATTGAAGTGGTAAGATGAGAAGATCCGTCTTACCACTTTCTTTCATTATATAAAATGAAAGAAAGCCTACTTAAAACATTGGAGGTTTGGTTTGGAAAAATCAAAAATTAACAAAAGTAACGGACGTATTACCTTTTCTTCTATTACTTCAGCTCTTAAAGTTCCGGATCTTTTGAATATTCAGCTGGAATCATTTGAGGATTTTATTCAACTCAAAGTCCAGCCGTCTGAAAGGGAAAATAAAGGTCTGCAGGGTGTGTTTAATCAGAACTTTCCCATTCTCGACAATAAAGAATTTTATCGATTAGATTTTATCGAATATTATATCGAGAAGCCCCGCTTTTCGATTGCAGAATGTGAAGAAAGAGGCCTTACTTATTCAGCACCATTAAAAGCAAAATTACGACTTTCTACAAAGGATGATGAAACAGGTGAATATGTAAATACTGTTGAACAGGAAGTCTATCTCGGAAATCTTCCGTTCATGACTGTACGCGGTACTTTTATTATCAATGGAGCTGAAAGAGTTATTGTAAGCCAGTTGCACCGTTCACCCGGTGTAGCATTTGCCCAGACACTTCATCCCAATGGAACACCGATCTATTCGGCAAGAATTATCCCTTTTCGCGGTTCTTGGGTTGAGTTTGCAACAGATATTAATAATGTCCTTTACGTTTATATAGATCGAAGGAAAAAATTTCCTTCTACAACACTACTTCGCGCGCTTGGATACGAAAACGATGAACAGATTTTAAGCCTGTTCGATCTCATTGAAGAAGTAACTTCTAAACAGCTTAATGTTGATAAACATAACGGCAGGATTGTAGCTAACGATGTAATCGATCATCAGACAGGCGAAATTTATGCATCCAAGGATTCCGAACTTAATGAAGAAATTATTCTTAGCATAAAAGGATCCTCGGTTCAGAAGATTCAACTCTTAAGCTCCGAAACTACTCTTGAGCAGGATCTTATTATCAATACACTGAAAAAGGATACTTCGAAAACTAAGGAAGAAGCTTTATACGCAATCTATCGCCAGCTCCGTTCCGGTGAAGCTCCGGATGTTGATACCGCGGTCGGTTTAATTGACAAATTGTTCTTTAATGAAAAAAGATACGATCTTGGTGATGTCGGCCGGTTCAGAATGAATGATAAACTTGGACTGAATGTTGACGAAAAGATCAGAGTTCTTACAGTTGAGGACATAATTGCCATCATGAAGAACATTATCAAACTTAAGGTCGGTAATGTTAGTGTTGACGATATAGATCATCTTGGTAATAGAAGAGTAAGGACTGTCGGCGAACAGTTGATGCAACAATATAATGTAGGTCTTGCCAGAATGGCGCGCACCATTAAAGAAAGAATGAATATGCGCGACAACGAAAATATGCAGCCTCAGGATCTCGTTAATGCAAGAACAATCAGCAGCGTAATTAACGCTTTCTTCGGTACCAACCAGTTATCCCAGTTTATGGATCAAACTAATCCGCTTTCTGAACTGACCCATAAAAGAAGAGTTTCTGCTTTGGGACCCGGTGGTCTTACTCGTGAAAGAGCTGGTTTCGAAGTCCGTGACGTTCATCATTCTCACTATGGAAGACTCTGTCCTATTGAGACGCCCGAAGGTCCGAACATCGGATTAATTTCCTCTCTTACAATTTATACACGTGTAAATCATTATGGATTTTTAGAAACTCCTTATCGTAAAGTAAAAGAAGGAAAAGTCTCCGGAAGTATCGACTATTTGAGTGCGGATCAGGAGGATGAATTTATAATTGCTCAGGCAAACGCTCCGCTTGATGAACAGAATCGGTTTGTGTTAGATAGAGTGAAATCAAGATTGAAAGGGGAATTTCCGGTTATACCTCCGGGTGATGTCCATTATATGGATGTTGCACCCGCTCAAATTGTAAGTGCTGCAGCTGCACTTATTCCGTTCCTTGAACATGACGATGCGAACAGGGCATTAATGGGTTCGAACATGCAGCGTCAGGCAGTCCCTTTACTTGTTCCGAAAGCTCCTATTGTTGGAACAGGAATGGAACAGAAAATTGCTAGAGACAGCCGATCAATTATTGTTGCTGAAGATAATGGAATTGTTGAATATGCTGATTCCCGTCGTATTGTTGTTAAATATGAAGTTGACGATAGCACTGCAGAATCTCTAGTTAGTTTTGACGACGAAAGAAGGGTTGAATATTATCTTACAAAATTCTCCGGCACTAATCAGGAAACATGCTTTACACAAAAACCCGCTGTAATTTCAGGTCAGAAGGTTAAAAAAGGTGACGTACTTGCCGATGGTCCGGCAATTGAAAATGGAGAGCTTGCTCTCGGAAGAAATGTATCTGTAGCGTTCATGCCTTGGAGAGGATATAACTTTGAAGATGCTATTGTATTAAGTGAAAGACTCGTTGCGGATGATGTTTTTACATCGATTCACATCGAAGAGTTTGAGCTTCAGGTTAGAGAAACCAAACGCGGTGAAGAGGAATTAACAAGAGATATTCCTAATGTTAGTGAAGAAGCTACAAAAGATCTCGATGAAAATGGTATTGTCCGTGAAGGTGCTGAGGTTAAAGAGGGCGATATTCTGATCGGTAAAATTACTCCTAAAGGTGAAACTGATCCTACCCCTGAAGAAAAACTTCTCAAGGCTATCTTCGGGGATAAAGCCGGTGATGTCAAAGATGCATCTCTGAAAGCACCTCCGGGATTGAAAGGAACTGTAATTAAGACACGCTTATTCAGCAGGAAAAAGAAAGATGCTGAAGCCAAGAAATTGGAAAAGAAGCAGCTCGATCAGCTTGAATCAGCATTTAAAAAGATCAGAGAAGATCATTATTCAAAATTAGTTAAGAAATTGACAAGGATTACGGAAGGTAAAACAACTTCCGGTATCCGCGATCTGGATGGATCGGTTGTCTTAAGAAGTGGTACCTCTATAAAAGAATCTACTTTCCTTGATATCGAGGATATTACTAAACTTGATTATACCAAGGATTGGTTCGAACGTAAGAATCCAAATGAATTGATTAAACAGCTTTACTCAAATTATTTTACAATCCTTGCAGATATCGAGGAAGATTATAAACGCGAAAAATTGAAAATACAAAGCGGCGACGAATTACCTCCTGGTATTACTCAGCTTGCTAAAGTCTATGTTGCCAAGAAAAGAAAGGTTTCTGTCGGTGATAAAATGGCCGGACGCCATGGTAATAAAGGTGTTGTTGCCAAAGTTGTTCCGGTTGAAGATATGCCATATCACGAAGATGGTACCCCTGTTGATATAGTTCTTAATCCTCTTGGTGTGCCTTCACGTATGAACCTCGGTCAGCTTTATGAAACTGCCCTCGGATGGGTCGGTCAGAAACTTGGTGTCAAATTTGAAACACCGATTTTTGACGGAGCTACTGTAAAGGATGTTGAAGGTTGGCTCGAAAAGGCTGAACTAGCTGATGGTAGTAAAACCTGGTTGTATGATGGAAGATCCGGCGAGAAATTCCATCAGAAAGTTACAACCGGATATATCTATATGATGAAACTCGGTCACATGGTTGACGATAAAATACATGCTCGTTCTATCGGGCCATATTCATTAATTACTCAACAACCTCTCGGCGGAAAAGCTCAGTTCGGTGGTCAGAGATTTGGTGAAATGGAAGTTTGGGCTCTTGAAGGCTATGGTGCTGCTCACGTATTGCAGGAAATTCTTACCGTGAAAAGCGACGACGTTTCCGGAAGAGCTAAAACTTACGAGGCAATTGTTAAAGGCGAGAATATCCCCGAACCGAATATTCCTGAAGCTTTTAACGTTATGATAAAAGAATTACAGGGCCTTGGCCTTGATATTAAAATTAATTAGTCAACCGTAAGATCTGTCGGCGACAGATTTTTAGGAGAAAATTATGAGATTCAAAACACAAGAAACAAAACTTAAGCAGATTGAAAAAATTACAATTAGTCTTGCCAGTCCGGATGATATTCTCTCCAGGTCCCATGGTGAAGTAACTAAACCTGAGACTATTAACTATAGATCATTCAGACCTGAAAAAGATGGTTTGTTCTGCGAAAAAATATTCGGCCCGGTTAAAGATTGGGAATGTGCCTGCGGTAAATACAAAGGTATTCGTTACAAAGGAATTGTGTGCGACCGCTGCGGTGTTGAAGTTACTCTGAAGAGCGTTCGTAGGGAAAGAATGGGCCATATCTCTCTTGCCGTACCGGTTGTTCATATCTGGTTCTTCAAAGCATTACCTTCAAAGATTGGTAATATTATTGGCATGACCACCAAAGAACTGGAAAAAATAGTTTATTATGAATCTTATGTTGTTATTAATCCCGGTCCTACCGGATTGAATAGAAAAGATCTTATCTCGGAAGATCAGTATTATGAAATTGTTTCTTCACTGCCTCATGATAATGATGCTCTTGAAGATGACGATCCTAAAAAATTCCTGGCCAAAATCGGTGGAGATGCCGTTAAAGAACTTCTCAAACAGACCGAAATTGAATTGACCTTTCAGGAATTAAAAGCTCAGTTAGCGGTTGAAACTTCACAGCAGAAAAGAAGCGATATTCTGAAAAGACTCAGAGTGCTTGAAGCTTTCAGGGAATATGAAGGTAAAGTACCTAATAAACCTGAATGGATGGTACTGAGTGTTATTCCGGTTATTCCTCCAGAACTTAGACCACTTGTACCGCTCGAAGGCGGACGTTTTGCTACAAGTGATCTTAATGATCTTTACAGGCGCGTTATCATTCGTAATAATCGTCTCAAAAGATTAATCGATATTAAAGCTCCGGAAGTAATTCTTCGTAATGAAAAAAGAATGCTTCAGGAAGCTGTTGATGCTCTCTTCGATAATTCTCGTAGAGCAAGTGCAGTTAGAAGTGATGGAAACCGTCCCCTTAAATCTTTAAGTGATATGCTTAAAGGTAAGCAGGGTAGATTCCGTCAGAACCTCTTAGGAAAACGTGTCGACTATTCCGGCCGTTCTGTAATTGTTGTTGGACCCGAGCTTAAGCTACACCAATGCGGTTTGCCCAAAGATATGGCGGTTGAATTATTCAAACCTTTTATCATTCGCAAATTAATTGAAAGAGGTCATTTCAAAACTGTTAAAAGTGCGCGTAAAGCAGTGGATAGAAAAGATGCTCTCATCTGGGAAATTTTGGAGAAATTGATTGACGGACATCCAGTAATGTTGAACCGTGCGCCTACTTTGCATCGTCTTGGTATTCAGGCTTTCCAGCCGATTTTAATCGATGGTAAAGCAATTCAGTTGCATCCGATGGTTTGTACCGCCTTTAATGCGGATTTTGACGGCGATCAGATGGCTGTCCACGTGCCTCTTTCTTATGAAGCACAACTCGAAGCTTCAATACTTATGTTGAGCAGTCATAACATTCTTTCGCCTCAGAACGGAGGACCTATTGTTGTTCCTACACAGGATATAGTTCTTGGATGTTATTACTTAACTAAAGTTAAAGCAGGTGCCAGAGGTGAAGGTAAATTCTTCAGCAGCATGCACGAGGTTATTATTGCTTATAATTCGAAAGCTGTCGACCTTCATGCTAAAATTAAAGTTAAGGTAAATGGCGAATTGATTGAAACTACAGTCGGAAGGGTAATCTTTAACCAGATTGTTCCTAAAGATTATGGTTTTATTAACGAATTGCTTGTTAAGAAGATTTTCAGTGGGCTTATCTATAAAATGTTTATGAAACTCGGCAACGAAGTAACTGCTAAGTTTCTTGATGATGTTAAAGATCTGGGATATCGTTATGCAACTGCTGCTGGACTTTCTATCAGTTTCAGCGATATGATTATACCGGATGAAAAGGTGAAACTGATTGAGGATTCGAATAAGAAAGTAAACGGAATTCTTAACGAACACGAACAGGGTCTTATTACAGACGCTGAAAGATATAATAAGATAATTGACGTTTGGACATTCACTACTAACAACGTTGCAAAATCCCTGATGGATCGTTTGAAGACTGATCAGGGTGGATTTAATTCGCTTCATATGATGGTCGATTCCGGCGCACGTGGTTCGCAGGAACAGGTTCGTCAGCTTGCAGGTATGCGCGGTCTGATGCAGAAACCTCAAAAAAGTCTTACCGGTCAATCGGGCGAAATTATTGAAAATCCGATCGTTGCAAACTTTAAAGAAGGTTTATCTGTTCTAGAGTACTTCATCTCAACTCACGGTGCGCGTAAAGGTCTCGCCGATACGGCTCTTAAAACAGCTGACGCAGGTTACCTCACACGAAGATTGTGCGACGTTGCTCAGGATGTTATTGTCTCGGAACTGGATTGCGGTACTATTCGTGGTATTTATATCACTGCTTTGAAAGATGTTGAACAGGAGAGAGAACCTCTCGCAGAAAGAATTACAGGACGTACGGCTCAGGAAGACGTATATGATCCCCGTACGGATGAACTGATAATTGAAGCTGGTGAATTGATCTCTGAAGAAATTGCTGATAAGATTGACGAAGCCTACATCGATCAGGTATATATTCGTACAGTCCTTACTTGCGAATCTAAAAGAGGTGTCTGCTCTAAATGTTATGGAAGAAATCTTACCACTGGTCAGCTTGTTGAGAATGGTGAAGCAGTTGGAATTATTGCTGCACAGTCAATCGGTGAACCCGGTACACAGCTTACTCTTCGGACTTTCCACTTCGGCGGTACATCATCCCGTATTGCAAGCCAGTCTCAGGTTGAAACTAACGTATCCGGTACTGTAAAATTTGATAAGATTACTCTTGTTGAGAAAGTTGATGCGTTTGGAAAAGTTAAGGTCGTTATCGGTCGTAGAGGTGGTATGGGAATTTATGACGAAGATGATCGCCAGATTAAACGATTTGAAATTCCATACGGTGCCGAATTAATGGTTGAGGATAAGCAAAAAGTTGTTAAGGGCCAGCCTCTTTACAATCACGATCCTTATAACTCTGTTATAGTTTCAGACCTGGGCGGTAAAGTCTCTTTTATTGATCTTGTTGATAATGTTACTTTCCAACAGGTCGCCGATGAACAAACAGGACACGTTCAGAAAGTAGTTATAGAATCCAAGGATAAGAACCTTACTCCAAGTATTTCGATTAAGGATTCCAAAGGAAATGAAAAGGTATTTAATATCCCTACAAGAGCCTATCTGGCAGTTGAAGAAGGAGAAGAGATTCAGGCGGGTACTATCCTGGCCAAAATATCTAAGGCGACAGCAAAGACTCGTGACATTACAGGCGGTTTGCCAAGAGTAACTGAATTGTTTGAAGCTAGAAGTCCTCATGATCCGGCTATTGTTTCCGAAATTGAAGGACGTGTAAAATTTGGTGCTCGGAAAAAAGGATCACGCGAAATTATTGTTGAGTCGTTCGATGGTTCTATTCAGAAAGTATATGCAGTTCCGTATGGTAAGCATATTTTAGTTCAGGAAAATGATGAAATACCTGCTGGCGAAAAAATAACCGACGGACCAATGGATCCTCATGATATTGTTAAAATAAAAGGTACAAATGCCGTTCAGGAGTATCTGGTTAATGAGATACAGGACGTTTACCGATTACAAGGTGTTAAAATAAATGATAAGCATATTGAGGTGATTGTTAGACAAATGCTTCAAAAACTGCAGATTATTTCAGCTGGTGATACCAATTTCATCGAAGAAGACCTTGTTGATCGTAACCGACTGCTGGATGAAAATGAAAGAATTGAAAATATGGTCGTCCTGTTGGATGCCGGTCAATCGAAATTCAAAGCCGGCCAGTTGATTACACGTGCCAAATTCAGAGAAATTAATGCTGAACTTACGCGTAAAGGTAAAAAAACTATGAAAGCCAGGGATGCTGAACCGGCAACATTCGATAATGTCCTTCTTGGAATTACCCACGCAGCTTTATCAACCGAAAGCTTTATTTCGGCCGCTTCCTTCCAGGAAACAACCAAAGTTCTAACGAATGCTGCTACTGAAGCTAAGGTGGATACACTCAACGGATTGAAGGAGAATGTTGTCATGGGTCACCTTATTCCTGCTGGAACCGGACTTAAAAAGTATAAGAATATTCTTCTGACATCAGAAGAGGTTGAAACTAATATTCCAAAAATTGAGGAAGTCGAAGAGAAAGAAACTGTATAGTCGATTTTTGAAAATAATTAAATCGGTTTTCTTGACAATTGAAACGAATATCAATAAATTTGAAGTCTGAATTTTTATCAGAAAGAAATAATTTCGGAGGAAATACGTGCCAACGATAAATCAGTTGGTTAGAAAAGGAAGAGTAGT
>CAZHHG010000084.1:0-11387 GCA_964532065.1 uncultured Melioribacter sp. | reverse complement strand
TCAGTATTACAAAGACTTTTTTGACGGTATCGAGCACTTCTTTTATTTTCTGTTCAATCTCAACAAGTTCACCCGGGGAGTAAAGGTAATTGTACCGTTCATTCTGTTCTTCATATGTCTTCTCTTTACTATGATTGCCGAGGGAGGATTTCCATGCTTTAGTGTTCCGGCCGTGGAAACGGATATAAAGATTTTCGCCTGCCTTCAGCGGCTTGAACTCAACGGCTTCGCCGATTGACGGCTGATCAATTGTACAGAGCGAGCTTCTGTTCTTTCCAAGAAAATCGAAAAAACGCTGGATGAACCACGACTTATGTCTTACCTCGATAAATTTTTCATACTCGGGGAAAATGTCGATAAGGTTTTTAACATGGTTAGCATTCTCTTTATCGAGGGCGAATGAGTATGGGAACTGAATTAGCAAACCACCGAAACGGCCGGCATTTATCAATTTGTCCAGATTATATTTTACGGCTTTTATCTGCTCTGAAGTGAATCTTCTTTTATGAGTAAAGTCCTGATGCAGCTTAATTGTGAATAGAAAATCATCCTTATCTTCTACTTTATTGATCCATCCTTCAACTATCCCTGGCTTTATATATGTATAGTAACTGGAATTTACCTCTACGACATTAAAATAGTTTGAATAATATTCAAGCCAGTCGAAATGCGACGTTTGGCCTTTCGGATAGAATGAAGGAACCCAATCCTTATAAGTCCACCCGGCTGTCCCGATATATAATTTTTCCATTCAGGTTTTAGAATTATGAAAATCTAATTGCTATATTAAAGAGAGACAATCAAAAAAGAAAGAAATAAAAATGTGCGGAAGATTTGAAAATAAAGTAAATGAAAATCAGTTCGTTCAACTGTTCAAAGAAATGCAAATAGATCTTTTAATTGATGAATCAATCAAAAAATACAAGAATGAAAACATTGCCCCGACTGATAAGATATTCGCAATCCGAAGACTCAATGAAAACTATCAGCTCTCGCTCGTTAACTGGGGAATAAAATTCAAAGAGGATTCACCTCTTATATTCAACAGCCGAATCGAGACAATCAAAGAAAAAAAATACTGGTTTACTCTATTCGACAAGAACAGATGTATTGTTCCAATGAGCGGATTCTATGAATGGGAAAAGGAAGGGAATAAAAAAATCCCGCATAAAATCTACCTTCCGGATAAAGAAATATTTTTTGTTCCGGCTCTCTACTATACAGACAATCAGAAAAACGTTTATACTTCACTTATTACTACGGTCCCTAATAATTTTATAAAACAGATCCATCACCGGATGCCAGTAATCTTGGATCTTAAAACAGCAATTGAGTTCCTCAGCAATGATGCCGGCAGAAATCTTGAACTCTGCCTCCCCTATAACGATTTATATGAAATGAGATCGGAACAAATTAAACTTTAGTCTAATGGAATATGTTCTACTAGTTAGAATTAGATTTAATTTCTGCCTTAATACAAGCTGAATAATTTTTAATTATCAGCGATACTCTTCCAGGAATGGAAGAAAAGGAAATGAAATGGATAATAAAAAGCTTTCCGTAATATTTAAAGGTAGTCCTCTCGGTTACGCACTCCACGAAATTAAACTTGACACTAAAAAGAGACCTGTTGATTATATCTTTCTTGATGTTAACAATTCATTCGAAAAAATAACCGGCCTCAAAAAATCCCGGATTATCGGAAAAAGTGTGCTTGGCATAATCCCTCAACTTGATAAGAAATGGATCTCCACTTACGGAAAAGTTGCAACTAAAGGAATTAGTATTGAATTCGAGGATTATGCGGCTCCATTGAAAAAATTCTACAAGATTTATGCTTTCTCTCCTGAAAGGGGAAAGTTCATTACACTCATTACTGATATAACAGACCTTAAAATTGAGGAACAGAACACTAATAAAATTAAAAGGCTTTATTCGGCATTAAGCCGGGTGAACCAGCTGATTATAAGAGAGAAGAAAAGTCAAAGCTTATTTAAGAAAGTTTGTAAACTGATTACAGGTTACCCCGGATTTAAGGAAGTATGTTTGTATAAATATAATCCGGGAAATAAGGACATTACCTTAATTGCTTCAAATAGCACCGGAAGGACTATCCAAAGCAGATCTAAGATATTATTGGCTGAATTTTCCGGTTCTCCAAATTTGTTACGGAAAACTCTTATTGATGGTAAAATTCATTATTATAATGACCGGAAGCAGATTGAAAACGACCACTTTTTCAAAACAAAATTTCTGAACAAAAATATTAAGTCAGTTATTTCTATTCCGATCAAATCTCTCACAGGAGAAAAACTGGTCATTCTATTATTAATCAGTGAATCGTATTATTTCGATTCACGGGTCAGGATGATAATGAACGACCTGGCCAATGACATTTCTTTCGCCTATAATCTTATAAATCAGGAAGAATTGAGAAAGAAAGTTGAGCTGGAACTTCTCCGGAGTGAGTCGCAATTCCGCGTGCTCTATCAGAATGTACCGACCGGATTATACAAAACCACACCGTCAGGCGAAATTATCCTGGCAAATCCGGCATTTATAAAAATGATGGGTTATAAATCTCTGGAAGAATTGAAAAAGATAAATATTAAAACCGATCTCATTAATCCTCTTTATCCACGCTCCGAATTTAAAAAGATTATGTCCGCGAAAGGTGAGGTTTTAGGATTTGAGTCATTTATGAAAAAGAAAGATGGTTCTCTTATTTATTTCAGAGAGAATGCAAGAGCAGTAAAGGATAAAAATGGGAGGATACAGTATTACGAAGGCACCATTGAAGATATTACCCATGCTAAACTCTCTGCTGAAAAACTGAAAAAAAGTGAGGAAAGCTACCGCGGATTGTTTAATAGCGTTGAAGAAGCAATTTATATTCAGGATGAAAAAGGAAGATTTCTTGACGTTAATGAAGGTGCAGAGAAGATTTATGGTTATCCCAGAGACTATTTTATAGGTAAAACACCCGAATTCCTTTCAGCTCCTGGTAAGAATGATCTGAATAAGATAGCGAAAAACGTTAAAAGCGCTTTCGAAGGGATTAATCAGGAATTTGAATTCTGGGGAAAGAAAAAGAACGGCGAAGTTTTTTTGAAAAATGTCAGACTGTATAATGGTATCTATTTCGGAAAAAAAGTTGTAATAGCAATTGCCCAGGATATAACCGAAAAGCGTAAATCGGAAATTTCACTCCTGGAAAGTGAAGCTTCTTACAAATCTTTGATCGAATCATCTCAGGATGCAATTTATGTTCTGCAGGGTAAAAAACTTCTTCTTGTTAATTCTGCATGGCTTAACATGTTCGGTTATTCACTCGACGAGGTGATGAGCAAGGATTGGGATATTATGAAAATCGTTGCACCGGAAAGCCGTAAGATGATCGAGGACAAATTCAGATCCGGCATAGATAAAGGGCCCAGGTCGTCGAGATATGAAATGAAAGCGATTACAAAAGAAGGTAGGGAACTGGATCTCGATGTTAGTGTTTCCGTTGTTAATTGGAAGGGGACTCCTGCATATCAGGGAATCTACCGTGATATTACTGAACGGAAAAAATCCATTCAACAGTTGAAGAACAAGGATGCTCTACTTGAAGCCTCCGCAAAGATCGCTGAAATTCTGATCTCTACTTCAAATCTCAATCTATCCATAAATAATTCTCTCGGAATAATAGGAGAGGCTACAAAGGTATCCCGCGTTTATATTTTCCAAAAACATTTACAACCGGTCACTAATAAAATCCTGATGAGTCAGAGATTTGAATGGACAAACGGGCTTGTATCAGTTGAGTTGAGTAATCCTGATTTGCAGAATATGGATCTAGATGAAGTTTTCCCTGGCTGGTATGAACTCTTCAGCAAAGGGAAAGTTATTAAAAGTCTTGTAAAAGATTTTCCGGATAGTATTAGAAGTTTGATGGAGCCTCAGCAGATTATCTCATTGCTGCTTGTCCCAATTTTTGTAAAAAACTCGCTGTGGGGATTTATCGGTTTCGATGATTGCGAAAAAGAAAGGCAATGGAGCGAGTCTGAAATTACAGCACTCTCAATTACCGGTAACACCATCGGAAATGCAATTGCAAGAAATTCTATTGAGAATGAACTTCGTATAAGTGAAAAAAAATACCGTACGATTTTCGAAAATGTCCAGGATATTTTCTACCAGGCCGATAATAAAGGAATTGTAACCGAGATAAGCCCTTCAATCGGCAGATATTCCGGGTTTAAACCGGAGGAAATCCATGGGAAACCCGTTACCGACTTTTACAGCGATCCGGTAGAAAGAGCGAATCTTTTAAAAATCCTTAATGAAAAAGGGGAAGTTACCGATTTTGAAATTACTCTTAGAACCAAATGGGGCGGAGTAATCCATACGTCGGTAAATACACATTTATTGAAGGATGACGACGGTAACGTAATTGGAGTTGAAGGTACGTTACGGGATATTACAGATAGAAAAGCCGCAATGAGCCAGATTCAAAAATTATTATTGGCTCTGGACGGAAGCCCTGCTTCCGTAATTATAACCGATCCGCAGGGATTAATTGAGTATGTAAACTCAAAATTCTGTAAAGTTACCGGCTATACCCGAGAGGAAGTTATAGGTAACAAAACCAATATCTTAAAATCGGGATATCATGAACCGGATCTCTATAAAAATCTCTGGACCACAATTAACTCGGGGCTCGAGTGGAATGGTGAATTTTTGAACCGGAAAAAAAATGGAGAATTGTTCTGGGAAGCAGCATCAATTTCACCGATTAAAAATTCAAAAGGTGATATCACAAATTATGTTTCCGTTAAAGAGGATATAACAGAAAAAAAATTGCAGCTTGAAAAACTTCTGCGTTATCAGAATCTCCTAAACGGTGTATCGGAATCGGTAAGGATTTTATTAACTGAATCGGATTTTGAGTTTGCAATTGTTCAAATGCTTCAGACGCTTGGAGATGCTGCCGGAGTTGACAGAGCTTATATTTTCGAGAATAGTATTTCCGGGACAACCGGTGAATTGCTGATGTCTCAGAAATATGAATGGACTAAACCCGGCATACAATCACAATTTGAGAATGAAAGGCTGAAAAATTTAAGCTACAGGGAATTCGTTCCAAACCTTTATAATAAACTTGTTAGGAATGAAATCTTCAGCCATCTTGTAAAAAACCTCGGCAAGTCGGAAAGAGAATTCCTTGAAGAACAGGGGATAAAAGCCATAATCATCTTCCCGATATTTATTAAAGACAACTTCTGGGGATTTATCGGCTTTGACAATGTCCATAGTGAAGAGTTATGGACCTCAAGCGAGGAGTCGATTCTCGTTGCTGCTTCTGCCAGCATTGGCGGAGCTATAGAGAGAGAGATGAATCGTCTTGAACTGATAAATGCAAAAGAGAATGCCGAGAAAGCTAATCAGCTTAAATCCGAATTCCTTGCTCAGATGTCGCATGAAATCCGTTCACCCCTGAATGTTATCCTCAATTTTTCAAACCTTATTAAGGAGGAATTCGGCCCTGACACCAGTAGTGTAATTAAGGAATATGTAAGCAGCCTTGATAGTGCGGGCAGGAGAATTATCAGAACTATCGACATGATACTTAATATGTCCGAACTTCACACCGGTTCTTATGAACCGAAAATCAAAATATTTGATCTGCTTGAGGAAGTGATTAAACCTATTGTTAACGAGTACAGGAAAACTGCCGAGTTAAAAGGTCTTCAATTGATTATTACATCGGAACTGAAAAGTGCAGTAGTTAACCTTGATGAGTATAGTGTTAGTCAGGCAATAGCTAATTTGATAGATAACGCAATTAAATATACAAAGTCGGGTAGTGTAGAAGTTATTATCCGTAAAAATGAAAAAGATTTACTTAATGTTATTATCAGAGATACAGGAATTGGAATTTCAAAAGAATATCTGCCGAATATATTCGAAGCATTTACTCAGGAGGATAGAGGATATACAAGGGAATATGAAGGAAACGGACTTGGATTAGCGCTTGTTAAGAAGTACTGCGAAATTAATGATATGGAATTGGAAATTGAAAGCGAAAAAGGGAAAGGAACAACTATTAGTATCGTATTCAATAAATAATTGTTCCTTTCAATAAGTGTTTTCTAAAACGCAGCAATTATACCTGTAGAAAACTGTGCAAATTTCTTGTCGAAATTATATGTTAATTCACCAATCAAGCGGATGTTTCTTCTCATCATATAACCGAGACTTAGCGTACCAGATTGGTATTCAATCGGTTTATAATCGGATTTAATCCAGTTGTATAAGGCAACACCGTACCATTTGCTTTCGTCGCCTTCAGGAGTATAGATCAGTTCGGCAAACCCTCCGTTCGATTTAATGTTGGTATTAAAGGCTGTCGGCTTATCGTCAACGCGCGCTACATATTGGAAGTTGAATTCAAGACGGTCCTTTAGACTGAATGTAAAATCCGGTCCGTAGATACGCATTGCGTTTTCAAAATTGTTATTAAGTTCATCCGATAATTTTTCCTTACCGAAATATCCGAACCCGCCGATTCTGAACCCCTCTACTACATCCTGCGACACTCTTACAAGAAGGTTCTTATATTTGTCGTTATCAAAATTCCTGAAGACGTTAGCATGACCGATACCGCTTCCGTTGAGTACCTCTAGCGTGAAATCGGTTCCGGTAGGTAGGCCGTATGTAAGCATAATGCCCCGGTCATAAGTTAAATCCGTATTAGAATATCCCGAAGCTGCTTTATAAATCTGATAATCCTCAAATGTCAAACGCAATTCTCTTTTAAATAACGGATCGGAGACCTGAAACTGACCTACATACAAATCGAGATCGGTACCGAATAGACCGTTGAACATAATAAAAGCATCTTCAATACCGGCAACTTCACCTCTCTCGCTGAAGAAAAAATAGAAATAGTATGCTATATCCGGGGCAATTGATCCGCCTGAAAGTAATTTGAAAACATACGGGGCGGTTATGTCGCTTTGATCCGTATTCTTATTGTTGTATGTAACGTATCCTTCCATTCTGATCGCAAGCGGAATTTCCCTGAGCAACGATAATTCATCATCACCGGTTCTAAGAAAATAACGCGGGGCATCTTTGTCGGATATTACGAATCCATCTCCCGCAAAATCCTCCCCGTACGCTTTTAATTTAGGGAAAGGGGAATGGCAGGTTTGACAGCTTAAATTGTATTTCCTTCCGAATGCAGGAATTGCGCTTATAGTCTGAACGAATGTAAGATATATAACTGAAATCAATAAAAAGGAAATTATTTTTTTCATAAAATCACCTATGGAAGAATTTTAATAACTGTTGATTGTTCATTGATTTTCACAATTTCAGATTCACTTGCAGGAACATTTAGGAAATCAGCGACGGATTTTACAAGTAACTGATAATTCAATACAGCTCTTACTTTCAATTTACCTTCCGGTACATCATAAGGAATATTGAAGGTGAATGTTTCGGTCTGCGTCTCTCTCGGCCCAATTCGATAGTCAGTACCGAGCGATGCTGTATTCCATTGCTGAATTGTCATTCGTCCCTGCGGATCGAAATAAGGCATCCTGAAGATACGATTCCCGGTTGGGACAGCATCCCTTTCCACACCTTTAAAATCCGGATCGTTTAATGCAATTCCCATATCCTGATAAGCCAGAGTATTGGAGGCAATGGTATATTCCTCTCCTTTAAAACCTTTCTTATCAACGGGTAAATGATAAGTGTTTCCTTTTTCATCAATCGCTTCAACATGAAGCCAGACGATCCGATCCTCAACTGAACCGGTTGGAAATTTGTGTCCGGTCTTCTGATTGAAAAGCGCCACTGTGAACTTAACTGTTTCCCCAGGTTCCGCTTCTTCAATGTCCGGATAAATTCTCAATTCAATTACGCCGCTTAATTTCCCTTTGTCGTGCGCGCCGTGAAACAGATGCAGGCGTGCATCGGGATATTTTAGTCCCATTGCGGCTGTTTTGAATTCAGCTTTAGGCATATGACAATCCTGGCAATGGACTCCTTCTTTAAAATAGGGACCTTCTTTCCATTCAAGATGAGTTGATTTAACCCAAACACCATACGGACTTTTCTCGTTGTGACAGATTCCGCAGAAATCTCCGGTTCTCATAATAGGGTTAATTTCGATCTCATGAGCCGGTGAGGTTATTTCACCTTTCCTCGAAGAGTATTTTGTCTTTCCCGGATTCATTATGTAATTAAAATTATACGGAGTATCGCCGGCATACCCTGTAATACTGTGGCATACTTCGCATGAAACTGATTCATTTGCTCTCGAATTCATACTCGGCAATGGAGGCGGTACATCACCTACTACATATGCGATTGGTGAATGGCATCCGTTACATCCGGCTTTAACCTCAGCAACTTTTTCATCTTTCTCTGCATGCGGGACAGCAAGCTTAAAATATTCTATTTCATCCCATTCATGCGTATATGCCTGTGCCATCATCGACTGCTTCCATTGCTGATAAAAATCCGAATGACAGGAGCTTCCGCAATATTCAGGCTTTTTGAAGTCGTCGTAGGTTAATGTCCCCATCTTTGTCTGACCATTAACAGATGAATTCATAATGAGAATAATTATAATGAATAGAGTTGATAGGAATCTATTATTCATCCTTCCTCCTGAATTATACTTTGTTGTCTAATTTCTTTATCAACTTATATTCTAGAAATGAGATATGCAACTATTTTAAAGCAGAAGATATCTGATTGGGAAAAAATCTATAAATTGTTATTGACGATTAGGAATAATGTGTATAAAAATCTAATACTTTCCTTAGTAATGATATTTTTTCTCCGGGTAATGAGTTACGGGCAGACAGGAGTTTTCAAAAGCTACTATCCGGATGGAATTCCAAGGTCGGAGGTTTCATATGTAAACGACATTCTGGATGGTCAGGCTTTATACTATCATGTAAATGGAAACCTGAAGACGGAAAAGAATTACAGTAAAGGAATTTTACACGGCCCGGTCCGGGAATTTTATGAAACCGGTTTATTAAAAGAAGAATATTATCTCAAAGATGGTATCAAGGAGGGAAGTCATAGAATTTATTTTCCGAATGGAGCTCTGAAGGAATTGAATATATATGAAAAGGGAATTCTTGTAAACAGAACTTCATTTGAATATGAGCCGGGTTATAACGCCCCGGTTGAAGCGTATCAGGCCGGGAACAGGCAGCAGCAGCTTCTTGAAAAGAGGAAGCAGACGGTTATTTGCGACGTGGAAATATGTCCGGTCCCTATTGGCGGTATGAAGTCGATTCAGGAGAATCTTGTATATCCCGAGCATGCGCTTCTATACGGATTGGAAGGCACGGTTACACTTGTTGCTTCAATAAATGAAAAAGGAGAGGCTGTTTCCACAGAGATTGTGATTGGATTAGGACTGGGTTGCGAAGAAGCTGCAAATGATGCGGTTCTTAAAACTCCATTCATACCCGGGCAGAATGCCGGAATTACGGTCCCTTCAAAAGTGACACTTGAAATTGAGTTTAAGATTTTTGACCGGTCACTAATTCAAAATAATGGGATTAGGCAGGAACCCATTTTGAATGTCGGCAGTAAGGAGACGAAAATCCCGGCTAAAGTTGATAATCAGGTAAGTAAGATTTCTATTAAATGTGACTTGGATGAATGTGCCCGTCCGGTTGACGGAATAGAATCAATATCAGAAAAATTTGAAACCCCTTCGGTTGCAAAGAGACTTAAACTCAAAGGTGAAATTGAAGTTGAAGCTTTAGTGGACAAATTCGGAATTGTGCGGGACACAAAAACGCTTAAAGGAATCGGCTATGGATGCGACGATGCTCTTGAAATCGCAATCCTAAGAACGAAATTTTTACCAGCCCGCTCCGGTGGTGTTGAAATCGAATCTAAAATAGTTGTAAAATATTTATTTAACTATGAAGAGGAGAATTAATTTTTGTTAGTAATTCAAAAAATTCATCTTCAAGATCCCTTCCTTTATTTTCAGTATACCATGAGTGAAGATTTGCAAGATATTCATCCTTGGTTAAACCGCTCCTTTTTCCATCTTCAACTTTCTTCTGAGCGTTTTTAGGTCTTGGACCCCATAGAAAAACTTCATTTCCTTCTTTATCAAAAACAACTAGTTTAGGAATGCTTCTCGATTTGCCGTCGGTGAGATACAGATCCATAATATCCAAATTGCTGTCGCGCAAGATTATTTTCAGTTCTATAAGTGGATTTATCTCGGCTATTTTTGAAATATACGGCAGGTTCTGAGCCGAATCGCCGCACCAGTCTTCGGTTATAACCATCCAGATAAGGGGTGAATCAATATTTAATACCGATTTTTTCAGCTCCTCGCTTACGATATAAGTCCTGTAAATCCTGTTGCTCCGCTGAAGATTTAATTTAGTGACATCATATTTTTCGTTATTCTTAAAAGTCTCGTCATTAATTTTTTTCTGGGTTAATTCCATAAAATTACTGTATGAAATTCCGTCCCGTTCAATTCTTTCCAATAATTTTTTATCAATCACTGCAACTCCCAATATATTGTGATGATTAGATTATTTAGAAGCGTAAAGGATTCAAAAAGGGGGTGTACTTTATTTTATAATCAATTGTAGTCTGGAATGAACAACAAGAAGCGAAAATGGTGTAAAATCCTATATTATGAGGATTTTTAAATGGCATACAAATTGATTTTTTATTATCGAACTTGAGACAAAGAGGTGGATCATGAAAAAGTTAATATCATTACTAATAATAATTTTCCTGGTTGCCTTCACAGAGAATGAAGCGAAACCAAGATATAATTCTGTATCAATCGGTATATTCTACTCCTCATTAAGTCCTTATGGTGAGTGGATCGAATTTGAAGCAGGAATGATCGGGTGGCGTCCGAATTCAGTACATTCGTACTGGCGTCCTTACTCAATCGGCAGGTGGAGCTGGACAAAATACGGCTGGTATTGGGATTCTTATGAGCCGTTTGGATGGGCAACTTATCATTACGGGAGATGGTTTTATGACGAATATTACGGCTGGATCTGGATTCCTGATAATGTGTGGGGTCCTTCATGGGTAGAGTGGAGATATGACGACGATTATATCGGCTGGGCTCCTCTTCCTCCATATGCACAATTCAGAACCGGAATCGGAATCCATTTCTCAATTAGATGGAAGTCGCATCATTCGTACTGGAATTTTGTAACATTCGGCCGCTTCTATAGCCATAGGCTGCATTATTATATACTGGATCATAGCAGAAATTATAAGGTCTTCTCAAGAACCAAATACAGAAATAATTATTATTCCGACCGGGACAGGGTAATTAATGGCGGTATCGACAGAGATTTTGTTGAAAGAAG
>CAZHHG010000083.1:0-11516 GCA_964532065.1 uncultured Melioribacter sp. | reverse complement strand
AATTCAGGTTTTGCCAAAGCATGTAATCAAGGGGCGTCCGGTTCCGAAGCGGATTTTCTGCTCTTCCTGAATCCCGATACGGTTCTTTACAATAATTCATTATCAAATCCCTCCAGATTTCTTGCCCGCAACCCGAATGTCGGAATTGTGGGTGTTCAACTGGTTAACGATGAGGGTGATGTAGCCAGAAACTGTGCTAGGTTTCCTACACCGTTTAGAATGATCTATACTTCATTCGGACTGGATAAGATTTTTCCGCGAATTTTTCCGGGACATTTTATGATTGAATGGGATCATCTTTCGGATAGGGAAGTAGATCAGGTTATGGGTTCGTTTTTTATGATAAGAAGAGATTTATTTGTCAAGCTGAAAGGCTATGATGAAAGTTTTTTTGTTTATTTTGAAGATCTAGATTTGGCTTTGCGAGTAAAAAAACTTGGATATAGTAATTTCTATCTTTCCAGTACCAGAATATTCCACAAGGGGGGGGGAACTACTGAAAGTATTAAGGCAATGCGGCTTGCACTGATACTTAATAGTAAACTGATATTTTGCAAAAAGCATTTTAATAAGGTCGCGTATTTTTTCATTTTTTGTGCTACAATAATATTCGAACCGGTTGCTAGAATAGTTGATTTAGTTTTAAAAGGCCATCCCGGGGAAGTTAAAGAAGTCTTAAAAGGATATAAATTATTGTTCAGGAGATTATCAGCTTAATTACAAAAGCTTCGCCATGAAAATTTTACTTCTATCAAGATACGACAAGCAAGGATCGAGTAGCAGGATTAGGTTATTTCAGTATTTACCTTATCTAAAAAAAGACGGCTGGGAAATAATTGAACAGCCGCTCCTGAGTTACAGGTATATTAACTATCTTTTTGAGGATGCCCCGGTACCCTATATTGAAATTATTAAGAACTATTTTAATAGAATATCGCTGCTGATGTCTAAAAGCGGAATAGATCTTATCTGGCTTCAGCAGGAGGCATTTCCATGGCTTCCGAGATGGTTCGAAAGTATTCTGCTTAAATCAAATATCCCGGTAGTTGTAGATTACGACGACGCCTTCTTCCATCGTTACGACCTTCACAGCAATACGCTGGTCCGTAGATTATTAGGAAAAAAGATCGACAGTGTAATGAACCTTTCGCGGGTTGTTGTTGCAGGCAATGAATATCTTGCCGATCGAGCCAGGTTGAATTCTGCAAGACAGATAGAAATATTTCCAACTGTTGTAAGCCTTGACCGCTTCTTTGTAGGCCCGGAAGTTAAGAATGATAAGTTCATAATAGGATGGCTCGGCTCTCCTCCAACGGCCAAATACCTGCTATCGATACATGAGGAACTTAAAACATTTTGCAGCGATAATGAATCGGAATTGATTGTAATCGGTTCAAAAGATTTTTCTATGGATGGTTTGCCGGTAGAGATAAGAGCCTGGAAAGACGAAAATGAAGTTAAAGATATTCAGGGATTTGATATCGGTATTATGCCGCTTGTTGATAGTCCATGGGAAAGGGGTAAATGCGGATTTAAGTTGATCCAGTATATGGCATGCGCTAAACCGGTTATTGCTTCGCCGGTAGGTGTTAATGTTGAAATTGTACAACACGGTGTTAATGGATTCCTTGCCACTACATCGGAAGATTGGATAAAGTATTTTACTATTCTAAAAAACGATACTGAATTGAGAAAGAAGATGGGATTGGCAGGCCGGAAACTTGTTGAGGAAAAATACTCTCTTCAGGCAACGGGGCCCAGGCTGGCCGGACTCTTCAAATCCATCTACGAAGAAAAAAGGTTTAAGAACCGATGAGGATTCTCTACGTAATTACGAAATCGGATATTGGCGGTGCCCAGGTTTTTGTTCTTAACCTTGCCAGGGCTTTCCGGAATAACGGTGATGAAGTGGAAGTAGTAGCGGGCGACGGCGATTTCCTGTTCCGCGAGCTCGATAAGAATAACATCAAATACTATTATCTGAATTCATTAAAAAGAAATTTCAGTGTCTTTAACGCTCTTTATTTTGTCGCCCAGCTCCGCAATCTGTTGAAAAAAAATAAATATGATGTCGTTCACTTAAACAGTTCCAATACTCTCATCGGAGCGGCGGCCTCCCTCTTTCTTAAAGATAAACCAAAGAATGTTTTTACTTTTCACGGACTCTCATTCATCGATAAAAATTTCAATCCTAATTTCATTATAAAATATCTTGCCAAGCTCTATTTTAAAATTTTTCTTAAAGCAGTGGACGAAATTATTTTTGAATGCCGGATGAATTACGATGAACTGGCCGGAGAAGGAATGTTTAAAAATGCCAGAATCATTTATAACGGATTGAATCCGGAAGAACTGGAATTCCTGAATCCCCTTGAAGCCCGGAAATTTCTATCGGATAAATGCGGGACTGATCTAAAGAATAATTTTATAATCGGTTCTACAGGGCGGCTTGCATATCAGAAGAATTATGAATTCCTTATAAATAATTTCCATTTAATAAAAGAAAAGATACCTGAAGCTAAAGTTTTAATTATCGGAGACGGACAGGATTATGATGATTATAAAAGGATGATTAAAGAGCGGGGTATTGAAAACGATTTTTATCTGCTTGGTGAAATAAAAAACTCCCACCGTTTCATAAACGGATTCGATCTTTTTACTCTTACATCGAGATATGAAGGGGTTGCAATAAGTTTGATTGAGGCAATATACTCAAATACTCCGGTTCTGGTTTCCAATGTCGGAGGTAATCCGGATGTGGTTGGTAGGGACGGTAATCAGCTTTTTGAACTCGATAACTTCGAAGAATACCTCAGTAAATTATTAAAGATCCGGCATGAACGTAGAAAGATTGTTGAGCATAATGCCTCTCTTAGAGTAGATTTTTCTTTATCAAAGATGGTCAATAATTATAAAGAAGTATATTTTGCAACCGGAAATTCCCGGAGATAATCTCTTGAATCCGGAATAATTGGAAATGCATGGAAAATTCGTTCAATAATAAAAATATTCTTATAACAGGCGGACTCGGTTTCATCGGCAGCAATCTGGCCCATAAGCTTTTATCGTACGGGGCCAGAATTACAATTGTCGATAATCTTAATCCCTTATACGGCGGGAATCTTTATAACCTGGAAAATATAAGCGACCGTGTAAAAGTAGTTATAGGCGATGTGCGGGATTCGGAAATTATTAAACCGATTATTGAAAAATCTGATTATCTCTTTCACCTGGCTGCGCAGGTAAGTTATATCGATAGCCTGAGTATTCCGTTTGAAGATCTCGATGTTAACTCAAAATCAACACTCAATATTTTAGAGATTTGCCGTAAGTTTAATCCGGTTATCCGGATTATTTTTTCAAGTTCGCGGATGGTCTATGGCAAAGCCGAAAATTCTCCTATAACCGAACAGAGCGAAACCAATCCCCTAAGTCTTTACGGAATTCACAAACTGACTTCTGAAAAATATTTATTGATGTATTACAAGGACTTTGGAATACCTTGTACAATTTTCAGAATTACGAATCCGTTCGGACCAAGACAGCAGATTAAACATAATAAGTATTCTCTTGTCGGCTGGTTTATACGACAGGCGATGGAGGATAAAACAATTAAGATTTACGGCGACGGAAAACAGCTGCGAGACTACATTTATATTGATGATATTATCGATGCAATGGTTCTGGCTGCATCCAGTAATGAAGCTATCGGAGAAATACTTAATATCGGTTCGGGAAATTCGACAAGATTCTGTGATATGGTTAGCAGTGTTATCTCATGTGTTAAAAAGGGAAGGATGGAATTTATTCCGTGGCCCGATAATTACGAGAAGATTGAAACCGGCGATGTCTCTGTTGATATCTCCAAATTACACAGAATTACTTTATGGCAACCGAAGTATTCTATTCAGGAGGGGATACGGCTTACCTACGAATACTTTAAAAACAATTATTCCAATTACGTCCCGGTTGAAGAGAAGTAGAAATTCGGCATCAATCTCTTTTACTGTATTTATCTGAATAATTATCTGCTAAACTGTCCCACGCCTCGGTCTCGCTCCTGATCGAAATCTCACTATACTGAAAGCAGGAATTCATAATATGCCAGAGAATTGGTTTGTCGCCAACGGGAACCATCGGTTTAGGTCTGAATTCGGTTTCTTCCTTTAATCGGGTACCGAGTCCGCCGCAAAGAATAAAAACCGGTATATCCTTATTAATCATATTTGTAATCACCTGCTGTTAATTATAATTTTATAAGGTCAAATATAACTTCCATGTCAGGAATAACCAATTAATATATAATTGATTATAAAGTTCGTGATAATTTAATATTTTGCAACGGTGTTAAAGATTATATAGTTATATATATAATCAAACCGGCTCAGAGTCTTAATTAATTTATTAATTGAAGGGATTCTATCCAGAAGATCACCAAAAATATTTTTTCATTGTCGGTGGGACAGGGTTTGTCTCTTGCTCTCAATTTTGCGGCATTTGTCCTGGCTGCAAGATTTTTATCGGTTCACGATTTCGGCAAGTTCGGATACCTCGTTGCAATCGTTGGAATTCTATCGAAGGTGATCGATTTCGGACTCGGCCCTATCGTCTTTCGTGAATCATCCAAAGAATCAGGCGACGATAATTTTCTAAACAGCGCAATCTCGATCCGGCTGGTACTTTTCTTTGCTGTCCTGGTTGTCTTCGATCTGGTGATCTATTTAATCGATTTTACAACCGAGGAATTCATCCTCTCGAATATTTTATTTGTAAGTATAATCCTTTCTACAAGGATGGCAAATTTCCGGGAGCTTCTTGCAACTCCTTTCAAAGTTCATCTCAAGATGCACTACCCGATGACACTGACAATACTTGACAGCCTTCTCTTCCTTATACTCGTTGCTATTATGCCCTTAGTGCGGGGCGGAATCTATTACTTTGTTCTGGCATATGTTTTTTCGACACTGCCGGGATTTGTCCTTCAATTCATCTACCTCGAGAAAAAATTCAACTTCAAGCCGAAGATCATTTTTTATAAAGCCGCCTGGCTTCTCAAGGAATCGGCACCGCTGGCCGGATTCGTTCTGCTTGCAATTGTTTATCAGCAGTTTGATGTGGTTCTGCTTACTTTTTACAAGGATGAGTATTCCGCAGGTATTTATTCGGTTGCTACAAGGCTTACGATGCCTCTTAATATTATTCCGAATGTAGTAGTTACAACTGTTTTCCCGTTCCTGGTTAAGAATCTTACTGACAGGTTAAAAACAGATTCGATAAATTCACTTGTTTACAAAGTTCTCTTCCTGGTTTCGTTCTCACTTGCACTCGTATTTTCTTTCAGATCGGAATCGATAATCACAATTCTCTTCGGTGCAAAATTCCGGGCTGCCGGACTTCCTGCCGCAATGATTTTCTGGTCGCTCGTTTTTATGTTCTTCAACTATTTCACACTCGATCTTCTAACGGCACACGGAAGGCAGTTAATAAACTTATTATATTCGTTTCTGCTGGTTTCATCAAATACAATTTTAAACGTTCTGCTTATCCCGGAATTTTCCTACGCTGGAGTAGGATTCTCCAAAGTGATCGCCGGATTTACAGGATTCGCGTTTCTCTTCTGGGCGCTGAGCAGGAATAATTTCAGTCTTTCATTTATTAACCTCCGTTTTATTGTCTGGGCAATATCAGTTGCCCTTCTGATATTTCTCTTTTCATTTCTGCCTCTACTTGTCTATCTCATTTTTTCTTTAATAACAATTCTGATCTCTTTGAAAATATCCGGTTATTTCGAAAATGAAGAATGGAATCTCATCTTTAAGTTAATCAACAGGGAAAAATGGAGCCGGTACCTACACAGATAGATGTATCTGTTATTATAGTAAATTATAATGCCTTCGATCTTCTCGATAAGTGCCTCGGATCTATATTTAATTTCTGTAATGGAACAGTAAATGAAGTAATAGTTGTGGATAACCATTCAACCTCGGGAAATATTGAGGATGTGACCGGCAAATATTCCGGCGTCCGGCTTATTAAAAATAATTCTAATATCGGGTTTGCCGCGGCAAATAATGCAGCGCTGCCGTTCGTAAAAGGGAAATATATTCTGTTCTTAAATAACGATACGGTTTTTACCGAGGATTCTATAAAAATAGTTTTTGATTTTGCAGAATCGGGAAATGTACCACTGTTTGCTGGTATTCAATTGATGAATTCAGACTTCTCCAGACAGGAAAGCGTTGTTGAATTTCCCGGTCTATGGAATACGATAACAGAAAACCTCTTCCTTTATAAGCTTTTTGCCGGGAATAAATTATTCGATAAGTACTGGCAGAACCGGATCTCATTTAAAGAACCTGTTGAAGTGGATGTGATACGCGGGGCTTTTATGTTCTGTCATTCCGGAAAAATTAGAGAGCTGAACGGCTTCGACGAAAGATTCTATTTCTATTCTGAAGAAACAGACCTCTGCAAACGATTTAAAGATTCGGGCGGTAAAATTTTTTTTAATCCCTCTACTTCCATTATCCATTACGGAGGAGCTACGGCCGATTCGGATCTCTGGTTCAAATTTAAAAATCAAACGACGGGAAAAATTCAGTTCTATCAGAAACACTTCGGCGGCGTCAATTACTTGTTTCTCCTTATATTTCACTGGATAGGATTGATTCTCAGAGCTAACTTATATTTACTTGGCGGACTGGTTTCGTTAAATAAGAGGCTGATTCTGAAAGGATATTATTTTATCAAACAATTATTTGTTTATCCCGTAAACAGGTTTAATTAAGATGAGGATTCTCCAGATACTTCCGAAAATTCCTTATCCTCCTGTAGATGGCCATACGAAAAGCATGTGGGGGGTAATAAAATATCTTCGGCTGCGAGGACATGAAATCGATATAATTGCATACAGTCAGAAGAAGAATTTTCGAAATGATATTAATGAAATAGAAAAGTTCGCAAAGCTTTACACGCTCGATGTAAATACCGGGAACAGTATTTCCGGTGCTTTAAGAAATCTCCTTAGCAATATTCCTTACAATTTAAGCAAGTATGTGCGTCCCGAACTCGAATCTTTTATAACTGAGCATCTCGAAAAAAACAAATATGATATTATTCATATTACAAATGCCCACATGGGATGGATTGTTGATAAGATAAGAGAACTTTGTGATACGCCGGTTGTATTACGGCAGGAGAATCTTGAATTGACAATTATGGAGAGGTATTATAAAAAACAATCGAATCCTCTTCTGAAATTCTATGCCTATATTCAGTACAGAAAATTTATTAAATACGAACCGGATCTCTGTTCCCGCTTCGACTGCGTTGTTATGATGAGCTCGGAGGATGAAAAACGATTAATGCGGTTTAATCCGGATCTAAAAACCGTTGCTATTCCCCTCGGCATTGAAAAGGAACTGCTGGAAGTAAATAGAAGTAAAATTGAAAAATTTTCTCTGGTTCATATCGGTTCGCTTGACTGGTATCCGAACTATGATGGGTTTAAGTGGTTTGTTAACAGTATTTTTCCGGCAATTGTAAAAAAATTCAGTGACGTAAAACTTTATCATTACGGCGGGGGAATACCCCCAAAATTCTTCTTTCCCTCGTCATTGAAAGATAATATTATTGTTAAGGGATTTGTAAAGGATATTTTCCATGAATTGTCGGACAAATCTCTTGCGGTTGTCCCGCTCAGGATAGGGAGCGGTATTAGGGTTAAAATCCTTGAACTGCTAGCCGCCGGAGTAAATATTGTAACAACTCCGCTTGGTATGGAGGGAATTCCGGTTGAAAACGGTAAGGAGATTCTTATAGCCGGAAATGAGTCGGAATTTGAATCTTTGATTATCGATTTCTTCGAGGAGAAATTTGATAATAAAAATATATCCCTTAAAGGAAAAGAATTCATTAAAGAGAATTATCTTTGGGAGTCGGTTGCAGAAAAATTTGAAGATCTTTACAGTAAGTTGCTGAAAGGCAGGGAATGATCTATTTAGGTGAAATATTATTTTATCTGGCAGGGTTTCTTATCCTCAATTCTTTTTTCATTTATCCGGTGGTTATTTATTTGAAAAGCAGAAAACATTCAGCACCCGGATCTGAATCCGGCTTCGAACCGAAAGTATCTATTCTGATCGCTGCTTATAATGAGGAGAAAGTGATTGAGGAACGGATCAAAAATATCTCCGAACTCAATTATGACCTGAATAAGATAGAAGTCTTTATCGGCTCCGATCTCTCTTCCGACCGCACTAACGAGATTTTAATTGAACAGAAGAAAAAGTATAACTGGCTTAATATTTATCTCTCCGGAGAAAGAAAAGGGAAAGCGGGAATTCTAAACGAGCTCTTCAAAAATGTTAATAATGAAATACTTGTATTTACGGATGCAAACACTAAATTCCAGAAGAATGCCTTAAGGAATCTTGTAGAAGATTTTTCGGATAATATGATAGGCGGAGTATGCGGCAAACTCGTACTAGTTGATAATGAAGCGAGCAAAAATGAAGGAGTTGAAGAGGTTGAGTACTGGAAATACGAGACTTTCATAAAAAAACTTGAAGGACATCTCGGAATACTTCTTGCCGCTAACGGCGGTATTTTCGCAATAAGAAAAGAACTTTATCAACCGGTACCGGTAGATAAAGCCGTTACCGATGATCTCTTTATTTCGCTTTCGGTTATTTCCGGCGGGTATAAATTCACATACCGAAATGACGCACTTGCTTATGAGGATACCGGCAAGGATCTTTCTGCAGAGTATAGAAGAAAGGTCCGGTTCGGTGCAACAAATTTCCAGACACTGATCTATTTTAAGAAACTTCTATGGGATAAAAATAAATTCTTAAGCTATGCATTCTGGTCGCATAAAGTAACCCGGTGGTTCCTGCCTCTCCTTTTATTATTTCTGTTTGTTCTAAGTTATCTGATAATGAACCAGAATATTTTTGCACAGAAAGTTTTTTATCTTCAGTTTATTTTTTATCTGCTCGCTCTTTGCGGTTATTTGCTTTCTCTTATTAAAGTGAGGATACCTGTCTTCTCGCTTCCGTATTTTTTTGTTGTCTCTAATACCGCAATGGCGGAAGGTTTTATAAAATTTTTAAAGAAACAGCACAGTGTGATCTGGACATCAACGGAGAGATAAATGAAATATGACATTATTGTGATCGGTGCGGGAATTGTCGGACTGGCCTCGGCACTTAAAATCCTCGAAAAAAATCCTTCACTTAAAATCCTTATCCTCGAAAAGGAAAGTTCGGTTGCCCGTCATCAGACCGGGAATAACAGCGGCGTTATTCATTCGGGTATCTATTACAAACCCGGCAGTCTGAAAGCAACAAATTGTATTAACGGTTATAAAATGCTTCTCGATTTCTGCGACAGGAATGATGTTAAATATGAAATCTGCGGAAAGATTATTGTCGCAACTTCCGAAAAGGAAATTCCTTACATGAAAAACCTCTACGACCGCGGGGTCAAAAACGGACTTACCGGATTGAAACTTCTGGAAAGGGAGGAAGTAAGGGAAATTGAACCTCATGTAGAATGCAAAGGAGCCATTAAAGTACCTCAAACAGGAATTATTAATTACACTGACGTCTGCAATAAATACCTTGAATTAATTCTCAACTATGGCTCGAATATCCGTTTCAATGAGACAGTTACTGACATTAAGCTTTCTGAAAACGGATGCGAGGTGATAACCGCTAATTCCGTTTATCAATCGGACTTTGTTGTTACTTGTGCGGGTCTTCAGTCGGACCGTATTGCACGTATGACTCATCCCGGACTTCAGATAAAAATCATTCCTTTCCGCGGTGAATATTTTAAGATAAAAGAGGAAAAGAAAAATCTTGTAAATCATCTGATCTACCCGGTTCCGAATCCCGAGTTCCCGTTCCTCGGCGTTCATTTTACAAGGATGATAAACGGTGAAAGAGAGGCCGGGCCAAATGCTGTCCTGTCTTTTAAAAGAGAAGGATATTCTAAAACGAGTTTTAATATAAAAGATGCTCTCGAAACTCTTATTTATCCCGGTTTTCATAAGGTTGTTAAGAAAAACTGGAAAGTCGGCATCGGAGAATTTTACAGATCTTTCAATAAGTCCGCTTTTGTACATGAACTTCAGAAACTGATACCCGGGATTCAAAAGGATGATCTTGTTACCGGAGGAGCCGGAGTACGCGCTCAGGCATGCAGTAGAGACGGGGGATTGCTCGACGATTTTTACATTGTTGAGGATAAAAGAATTTTCCATGTTTGCAATGCTCCTTCGCCGGCGGCAACTAGCTCTCTATCAATTGGAGATTATCTTGCAAATAAAGTTTTAGCGAATCTGAATTAAGTCCTTGAGGATATATTGAACAAAAAGATTGAAAAACTTCTTATTCTTGTAACAGACTTCTTCACCGTAAATCTTTCCTGGATCCTCTTTTTCTATCTGAGAGTTGAAACAGGATGGTTCCAGTTGTTGTCCCAGCCCGATTTTCTCCTTCCGCTTTTTTCAATTTATTTCTACTGGCTGATAATCTTCACATTTGTGGGAATGTACCGTACCTGGTTTGCCCTCTCAAGATTTGATGAGTTATCAACATTATTCAAAGCGTCTTTCGTAGGTATCTTTATTCTTCTATTCCTAATAATGTGGGATGATTACAACACCGGCGCTGTCTCGTCATTCCGGTTCTATATTTTCCTCTACTGGTTGATCTTTCTTTTCTTGGTAGGAAGCGGACGGCTTATTGTAAGAAGTATTCAGCGGAATCTTTTAATAAAAGGGATCGGAAGAAGGAATGCGCTTATAATCGGTTTTAATGAACGGGCCAATCAAATTCATGATACAATACTGGATCACCGCGCACTGGGCCTCGATGTTGTTGCCTATATTGCGGTCTTTGATAAAAACCTCGGGAAAGAATATAAGAATGTAAAAGTAATTGATACCGTTGCCAACCTTCAAAAGATTATTGATCAGTTCAGCATTAAAAATATCATTATCTCTATCGAACGTCATCACGAGGATACTCTTCTCGAAATAATTTCCAGGTGCGAAGGGAAGAACATATCAATTAAAATTGTTCCGGACCTATATGATATAATTAGCGGACAGGCACGAACGTCTCAGATTTATGGAGTTCCGCTTATCGATGTTATGCCGGAACTGATGCCCGAATGGGAGAAAAAACTGAAACGGCTTATGGATATCCTCCTTTCACTTGTTCTTATAATTATTACACTGCCGATCACTTTGCTCACTGCACTGGCAATCACACTTGAAAGCCCCGGCCCTGTTTTTTACAGGCAGGAACGGATGGGTATGAACGGGAAAATATTCCGCATTGTAAAATTCAGAACTATGGTTAAAGATGCGGAGAAACTTACCGGACCTGTCTGGTCTACAAAGGACGATCCAAGGATTACTAAAACCGGAAGACTTATCCGTAAGATAAGAGTGGATGAAATCCCTCAGGTATACAATGTTCTTAAAGGCGATATGAGCTTTGTAG
>CAZHHG010000082.1:11100-11726 GCA_964532065.1 uncultured Melioribacter sp. | reverse complement strand
ACAAAAAAAAGATGACCTGGAAAATGTTCTTTTATCCATGCCCCCATTCGAAAAACTGGAGCCAAAATATTTTAAGATACTTTTAAAACTGATCCATTACAGGGCTTATACTGCAAACGAATACATCTTTATGCAGAAAGATCCTGGAATCGGGCTTTATTTGATAATAAAAGGAGAGGTTTTAATTACCGAAGAGACAGAGGATGGAGAAAGATTTGATCTGGCAAATCTTGGCAGAGGTGATTTTTTCGGAGAACTTGCCCTGCTGGATGAAGAAACAAGATCTGCTTCGGCAATCGCACTTAAAGATTCGCAACTTGCAGTCTTATTCAAACCGGATCTGGACGAGTTTGTAGAGACTCATCCCAAAGAAGGAATTAAAATATTGCGGGGGATGTCGCAGATAATCGCGACACGTCTTAGAAATTTAAATCATGATTATCTTTCTTTGTACAACCGAACAAGAACGAAGTAAGGAGGGATTATGAATGTAATTAAGAATATTCTGGTACCGATTGATTTTTCGGATTATTCAAAAAACGCGCTCAGGTATGCAGTCCAATTTGCGCAGCAGTTCAAAGCGAGAATGTTTCTTGTCTATGTCGTTGAACCGATGATCTATCCTG
>CAZHHG010000082.1:0-11090 GCA_964532065.1 uncultured Melioribacter sp. | reverse complement strand
CCTGCCGATTTCAGTATGGGTCAGGTTGCTATTCCTTCAATGGATTCTGACCTGCATTCACGTGCAGAGGAGGAATTGAAAAATCTTGCATCATCATTTATCAATAAGGTTGTAGAATCCGAAACAATTATTAAAACAGGAAAACCATTTGTTGAAATTATCGAAACAGCAAAAGAAATTGATGCCGACCTTATTATTATGGCAACACATGGACACACCGGAGTTGAACATTTGTTATTCGGAAGTACGGCTGAAAAGGTAGTTCGTAAGGCTCCCTGCCCGGTTTTAACATTAAGAGAACCGATTAAGGGATTTAATTATAACGCAAGGAAATAAGTATCTTAATGATTAAATCACCTAGTAAGAAAATATCCAAACTATTCACCGACAAAAAATCGGGAAGTCTGGAATTATTGGTTGAACTTCACGAACACCTTAAAAACGAGAAAAAGATTCTTCACATTTTTCCGGAACTGATAGATTTTGCTGCAAAGCAATTCAGGTCGTTTCAGAATATACAGATCTATCTTGCTGAAATGAAATCAGCGTTACGTAAAGAAAAAAAACTCGACGATTTTTTTAACGAATACGACAGATACTTTAAAGATTCGATGAAATTACTCCTCCTCAACGCCGGTAAAATTCTAGGACGGTATTCAAGTTTCATCACAATTTCAAACAGCAAAACTGTCTTAGAAGTAATGAAACATCTAAGGGTAAGTAACCCGGCGTTAAATGTTATAGTCTGCGAATCTAGACCGATGCTAGAAGGAAGATTACTTGCAAAAAATTTGATCGCTTCAAACATTAAAGTCAGACTTATAACCGAAAGCATGATTTACCAATTTATTGGGAAAGTTGATGCTGCGATTACCGGAGCCGACGCAATACTGGGAAACGGTGACGTAATTAATAAATCAGGAAGCTCTTTACTTGGATTAGCATGCCGGCATTTCAACAAACCTTTTTACGTAGTAGCCGACAGAAAAAAATTCTCAAAATCTAAAAGATATTCTGTAAAAAAAATGCCGCCAGAGGAGATTTGGCGGCAATATCCGGAAAAAGTTAAAATTGAGAATTACTATTTCGAACGAATTGATAAGAAACTAATTACACAGATTATTTCTTATTGATCATCTCAAGCTGCATAATTGACTGTTTTGCGATATGCGCGATGTCCGTACCCGGAAACTTTTTTGCAAGTCCCTCCCAGATTGATTTAGCTTTAAGATTTTCTCCCTTGGAAGCAGCGATCGCCCCGGAATTATAGATTGCAAGCTGATTATTGTTTTCGATCTTTAGGATATTATTAGTAAGTTCTTCAGCCTTATTGAGATCACCGTTATTGAAATATAGAAATGTTAATTCCAATAGCAGGTCAATTCTCTTGCTATCCTTTTCCAAAATTTTTTCATAAAGTTCTATTGCTTTATCATTCTGATGAGCCATTTTCAGCATATCAGCGTATTCCCTTGCCTTAAGTGTATCATTTGGGTTCTTTTCATAGTTGGTTTTATATTCTTCGAGACGTTTTCTGGCATCCTCGGTTACATTTGTACCCGACGGCATATCACCATCGCCGCTCATTCCTCTGTGGATATCGTCATCCGGTATTTGTTGGGAAATTTCTTTCTGATTCTCCCCTTTCGAATTTAAATTCGAAAAAACAACAATTCCAATGATAAAAGCCGTGAACAGGATTAAATAAATATATAAAGGTTTGATTTTCATTATTACTCCGAGTTTTGGGTGTTAAAAATAAGAATTTTTCATCTAAAAAAATTCCGGTGGTTTAATTCGAATGAACTATCTTGATTTTTCTTGTGTTAGAAGGTTATATAAAATAGAGGAAAGCATGAATAATTCCATTATATCATCTGACAGAGATTTGAAAGTAAAGTACAAGGATTTTGAAGATGAAGCTCTTCCGCATTTAGGAGCCTTGCAATCTTACGCTCTTAAACTGACTAATGATGCTGATGAAGCTGATGATCTTTTACAGGATACTATGTTAAAAGCATTCCGTTTTTTCGACAAATTTGAAAAAGGGACAAATTGCAAAGCATGGTTATTTCAGATAATGAAAAACTCCTTTATTAACAGCTACAGGAAAAATACAAAGGAACCTGATAAAGTAGACTATGAGGATATTCAGAATTTTTATGAAAATATAAAAGCTGACGAAGTTAAATCTCCCCATTTCGAAGGTGACGCATTTAATGACATTCTGGATGATGAAATCGTAAATGCTCTTTCTACTTTGCCAGATGATTTTAGAACAATCGTATTTCTTTCCGATATTGAGGGCTATACCTATGAAGAAATAGCAGATTTTTTGGACTGCCCAATCGGAACCGTAAGATCCAGACTTCACCGTGCAAGAAAAATGTTATATGCCCTGCTATTTACATATGCTCAATCCAATGGCATGATTAAAAAACCCGAAATCAAGCAAAAAATAAAGAAAATGAGAAATTTTGAATTGATTAAATCATGATTATAATCGGGGCAAATAAATATCCCGATTACATCCTTTTTAGAAATTTTGCGTCTAAAAAATCAGTTATGGTAAAAAATATTTCAGTAGACAAGCGGAATTTTTTTTCTTATATTTAGCCGATGAATTTTGAGAAAACATATCAGATTACTGCCTATAGTAAATATCTTTACCATTTCATATTAACCTTTAGTTTAAGGTAACTAAAATATTATAATTAACACTCGACTAATGAATGGATCATTCATTAAACGGAACTAATTTGCTGTAAAAAGTTATAAAGCAAAAATTACATCAGAAGGAGTAATTAAAAAATTGAAGATAACTAAGCAATTCACCAATCGTGAGAGTAAATCTTTAGACCAATACCTCCAGGAAATTGGTAAAGTTGATCTTCTTACACCGGATCAGGAAATTGAACTGGCAATTCAGATTAAAAAAGGGAACAAACAAGCCCTAGATAAGTTAACAAAAGCCAATCTTCGCTTTGTTGTAAGTGTGGCTAAACAATATCAGAACCAGGGATTACCACTCGGGGACCTGATCAACGAAGGCAATTTAGGATTGATTAAAGCCGGTCTGAGATTTGATGAGACCCGGGGCTTTAAATTCATTTCTTATGCAGTCTGGTGGATCCGCCAGTCTATTATGCAAGCTATCGCAGAACAATCGCGAATGGTCCGTCTCCCTCTTAACCGTGTTGGTGCCCTAAATAAAATGGGCAAAGCACTTAGCCAATTAGAGCAGGAATACGAGAGAAGACCAAGTCCCGAAGAAATTGCTGAACAGCTTGATATGGACGTTTCGGATGTTACATACGCTATGCAGATAGCAGGACGACATGTATCGATGGATGCTCCGTTCGCCCACAGTGAAGACAGCAATAACAGCCTTCTCGATGTTATGCCGAACGAAGATCAGCCGACACCTGATTTTTCATTAATGAAAGAGTCCCTTAAAGCAGAAATTGAAAGATCACTCTCTTCACTGACAGATAGAGAAGCAGAAGTAATCCGGCTCTATTTCGGGTTGCAGAAAGAACACTCTCTTACACTGGAAGAAATCGGAGAAAAATTGAACCTCACCAGAGAAAGAGTAAGACAAATTAAAGAGAAAGCTCTAATCCGCCTCAGACACTCTACTCGGAGTAAAAATCTGAAAGCATATTTAGGATAAAATTTAAGCCGTCGTAAGACGGCTTTTTTTTTAGAATCTTACTCACCTTTTATTATCTTTGCAAAAAAAATTACAGGGATATATGAACAACCTTGAATTATATTTTAGCAAATTCAGAAATAATATAATTGGAATAAATCAGCTATTCGATTCACCCCACGGACCTAAAAAAATTATATATGCCGATTGGATTGCAAGCGGAAGGTTGTATTCACCAATTGAAAAGTCTCTGCTCGAAAACTTCGGCCCTTTTGTTGGTAATACGCACTCAGAATCGTCGATTACTGGGACATCAATGACCAAGGCTTATCATGGTGCAAAAGAAATAATTAAAAAACATGTAAATGCTTCGCAAAGCGACCTACTCATTTTTGCCGGTTTCGGTATGACTGCCGCTGTTAACAAGTTTCAGAGATTATTGGGCCTTAGAGTTTGTGAACAATTAATAAAATATACAAATATACCGGAGGAAGAAAAGCCGGTAGTTTTTATAACACACATGGAACATCACTCCAATCAGACTTCATGGCTCGAAACTATTTGCGATGTTGTAATAATTGAACCTGACGAGAATGGATTAATTAATTTAGACCACTTCGACCACCTATTGAAGCTTTATCAGAACAGAAAATATAAGTTCGGTTCATTCACCGCGGCATCAAATGTAACAGGGATTCATGTCCCATATCATCGTCTGGCAAAAATGATCCACGAATACGGGGGTATATGTTTTGTCGATTTTGCGGCCGCCGCTCCTTATGTTGATATTAATATGAATCCTGAAGATCCGATGGAAAAACTCGATGCAATTTTCTTTTCCCCTCATAAATTCCTGGGTGGACCCGGTACCTCGGGTGTGCTGATTTTCGATTCAAAACTTTATAACAGAAGAGTCCCCGACCACCCCGGCGGTGGAACAGTAGACTGGACAAATCCCTGGGGAGGACATAAATATATTCAAGACATCGAAGCTCGGGAAGACGGCGGTACACCCGGATTTCTTCAAGCAATTAAGACTGCTCTTGCAATAAAATTAAAAGAAGAAATGGGCACAACAAATATGGCCGAACGTGAGAAACATCTTCTCGATAAAGTTTTTAACCGCCTTACCTCAATACCTTCTTTGCATATTCTTGCTCAGGAGACAAAGGAGCGACTTGGAATTATTTCGTTCTATGTGGAAGATGTTCATTACAATCTTATGGTGAAATTATTAAATGACAGGTTTGGAATTCAGGTTAGAGGCGGTTGTTCGTGTGCCGGTACATACGGACATTACCTGCTTCATGTTGACCCAACCAGGTCGAAAAGAATTACGGATAAAATAAACAACGGAGATCTATCGGAAAAACCCGGCTGGGTTAGATTATCGATACATCCTACCATGACAGACCAGGAACTCGATTATGTTCTAACGGGTATCGAAGACGTTATTAAAAACCATATTGAATGGTCAAAAGATTACATCTATTCATCAAAGACAAATGAGTATTGTCACAATTCCACAAGCGGTAAGGAATATGAAATAATTAATGGCTGGTTTTCTATCGATTGATTTTTAATTCTGATGCCTATGAATTAATTCTGTCATAATATCATCAAGGTTAATATCCTTTTCGGTCATCATAACAAAAAGGTGAAACACAAGATCTGATATTTCGTTTATTAACTCTTTTTTGTCTGAATTCTTTGCCGCAATTACTGTTTCAACAGCTTCTTCACCCACCTTTTGAATTATTCTGTCTGAACCTTTCCTAAACAATTCAGCTGTATAGGATTTTTCTGGGAGTTCTTTTTTTCTATTTTGAATTAGTTTAAATAGCTGATTGAGGAAATGAATATTGTCCCTTTCTAAATTAAAGCATGAATAATTTCCAGTGTGACAGGTATTCCCCGCCGGTTTGCAAACGATAAGTAAGGAATCATTATCACAATCAGTTACTATTTCAACAGGTTCGAGGTAATTACCGGATGTTTCTCCTTTTTCCCATAATCTTTTTTTCGACCGGCTCCAGAAAGTAATTCTTTTCTTTTCAATAGTTGTTTTAAGGGAATCCTTATTCATAAATCCGAGCATAAGGACTTGCTGCGACCTATAGTCAATAATTATAGCCGGCACCAGTCCATCTAATTTGGAAAAATTGATTTTATTAATATCGATCATAACCTGACCTCAATACTGTTCTCTGATAGATATTCTTTTAAATTTTTCAGAGATAGAATGTTATAATGGAATAATCCGGCGGCCAGGCAGGCATCTACATTTGTATTTACGAATGCATCGAGGAAATCCTCTTTGCTACCGGCTCCACCGCTGGCAATAACTGGTATTGTGACCATTTCCGTAACCTTTTTTATAAGTGGAATATCAAATCCTGATCTGGTACCATCTTTATCAATCGAGGTTAATAAAATCTCCCCAGCTCCCAGATTTTCAACTTCCCTGATCCACTTAAGTCCATTAATTTCGACAGGTTCCTTTCCCCCATTTATAAAAACCCGGTAAAATAATTCCGGGTCAAATTCCATTTTTTCTGATTTAACATCGATTGCTGCAACAATTGCCTGAGAACCGAATCGCTTCGCCGCATTACTAATCAAAGCGGGTTCTTTAACTATTGCAGAATTCAACGAGACTTTATCGGCACCCGCTTTAAGCAATTCCTCAATATCATTTAAAGAATTAATTCCACCACCGACTGTAAATGGTATCCGGATTTTTTTTGCCACATCTTTTACAAGCGGAATAAGTGTTTTTCTTTTTTCTTCAGTAGCAGAAATGTCAAGAAAAACGAGTTCGTCGGCACCTTCTAGATAATATTTTTCAGCCAGTTCAACTGCCGAACCAGCATCCTTCAGATCAATAAAGTTGGTTCCTTTAACTACTCTGGCATTTTTTACATCGAGACAAGGTATTATTCTTTTAGTCACCAATTTTTATTAAGTCCTCTAATTTTATTTTATTCTCATAAATTGACTTGCCGACAACTGCGCCGTAAATATCAATTTCAATTAAATCATAAATATCCTTAATCGAGCCAATTCCGCCGGAAGCGATAAGATAACATTCAGGAAAATTCTCATGAATTTTTTTATAAAGCTGGATGTTCGGACCCTCAAGCATTCCGTCTTTACTAATGTCGGTACACAAGAAAGTATTAATCCCTTTACCGGAACAATAACTGATATGATCAAGAATCATTACACCGCTTTTTTTAGTCCATCCGCTCGTTTTAATCATTTCATCTTCAGCATCCAGAGCAACGATTAATTTTTCTGACCCATTTTCACAAATGATTTTTTCGAATTCGGATTTATTATCAAGTGACAAAGATCCTATTATAACTTTATCTATACCTGCCGAGAATAATTTTTTTACATCCTGAGAAGATCTAATACCACCGCCGAATTCGATTTTAAGGGATGTTGATTCTTTTATTTCACGTATAATTTTTTCAGAAGTAATGGTTCCTTTCCGCGAGGCGTCTAGATCGACAACATGAATCCATTCAAAACCGAAGTTTTCAAATTTCTTAGCGATTTCCAGAGGCAGAAAATCGTAATAGGTTATTTCAGAAAAGTCACCCCTTCGGAGCCGGACAACTTTTTGTTCGTACAAATCAATAGCGGGTATAATCAGCATAACTCTATAAAGTTTTTTATCAATTTTATTCCGGCCGCAGCCGATTTTTCGGGATGGAACTGGACACCGTAATAATTCCCCTTTTCGACAGATGAAGAGAAGCTAATTCCATAGTTTGTTTCTGCAATCGAAAAGTCATTTTGGGGTACGTAATAGGAATGTGCAAAATAGAAATACTCTCCGTTCTCTATTTCGTTAAATAATTTCGATTGGGTATTTATAAATACTTTATTCCAGCCGATGTGAGGCACTTTTACCAGTGCGGCATTAAATTTCTGAGCTGTTACCGGAATAACTCCGAGGCAGGCTACATTACCTTCGGAAGATTTATCGCATAGAAGCTGCATACCTAAACAGATACCGAGCAAGGGCTTTTTTGTAATTCTGAGCATCGTAAAAAGATTTGACATATGAAGCTTCTTAACGGCAGATGAGGCCTCACCTACTCCCGGGAAAATGATTTTTTCGGCCTTAAGCAGATCTGATTCTTTTCCGCTTATTATGAATGGGTATTTAAGTTCTTCAATTACATTTGCAACAGATTCAATATTTCCAGCGCCATAATCAATTAATGCTATCATAATCTACCTTTGGTTGTAGGTAATCCCGATTTATTACGTGAATCGATTTTGAAAGCATCGTTTAATGATCTGGCAACAGCCTTGAAAATCGATTCTATTTTATGATGATCATTTTCGCCTTTTGTTTTTATATAAATATTTGCTTTTAGTCCGGTGGCGAAAGCCCTGAAAAATTCTTTTACTAACTCAGTAGGTAGGTCTCCTACATATTCTCTTTTAAATCTGCACTGGAATTTAAGATACGGTCTGCCGCCAAGGTCGACGGCACATTCCGTTATTGAATCATCCATAGGCAATAAAAAGCCGTATCTCGAAATTCCCTTTTTATCACCAAGAGCACTTAGTATCGCTTCACCTAAAGAAATCCCGACATCCTCCACGGTATGATGTTCATCCACATTGAGATCGCCAATAACCTTCAAATTAAGATCAACATTGGAATGTTTGGCAAACTGTTCAAGCATATGATCAAGGAAACCGATTCCAGTTGAGATCTTGTATTTACCTTTTCCATCCAGGTTTAACTTTATCTTAATCCTGGTTTCATTCGTATTTCGAGTATAATTAATTATTCTGGTCATATCAGAATTAATATTTATTATCCAATCAATTTATTAATCGCATTGATAAATTTAAGATTTTCCTGTTCCGATCCAACAGTAACTCTTAAACAATGTTCTATCTGATCGGAACGGTCCCGAACCACAATATCCTCTTTGATCAATTCCACATAAATCATTTTTGGTTCATCAACCTCAAAAAGTATGAAATTAGTGTCGGAAGGATATACCTTTCTTATTCCGTTAATTGCCTTAAGTGATTCAATTAATAATTCCCTCTGTAATAATATTTCTTTTAACATTTTCTCTTTTTTATTACTGTTTTTCAAAGCATCCATTACAACAGCGGATGTAATCTTATTAAGGTTATACGGTAATTTAATTTTATAAAGAAGGTTCACAATTTCAGCAGAAGCCGAGCAGTATCCGCATCTGATCCCAGCAAGGCCCCATACTTTCGAGAAGGTCCTAAGAACTACCAGATTATGGAGCCGAGCGGCTTCATAAATCATACTTTCTTTTGCGTAAACTCGATATACGCTTCATCAACAACACAAATTGCCTTGTAGTTTTCAACAATTTTAATAATCTCACCCGGTTCGATAAAGTTAGCCGTAGGATTATTCGGATTACAAATAAAAATTAATTTCACTTTTTCATTAAAAGACTTGTCAAGCTTTTCATGGTCTATCCGGAAATCCGGATTTAGAGGCACCTGTATTACATTTACATCGTTTAATTCTGCCGCAACTCTATACATACCATATGTCGGTTCCATAATTATTACAGAGTCGGATTTCGGTTCACAAAAGATTCGAAATAATAGATCGATAATCTCATCAGAACCGACACCAACAAACAGATTGTTAATCGGGATACCCAGATACGAACCTAGTTCTTTTCTTAACTCGTTATGGGAAGGATCAGGATACCGGTTTAATTCAAGTTCCGGAAAACTATCCACAACAGGCCCAAGTCCGTTTTCATTAGCGTCGAGTAATATACCTTCCAGGTGCGACAGCCGTGCAGAAACGTAAGGTTTAAGACTTTTTATATTCTGCCTGACCAGATTATTTATATTCATTTAGAGAACCTCACTTTAATCGAATTAGCGTGTGCTTGTAATCCTTCTCTTTCCGCTAAAGTAATTACCGAATTTGAAATTTTCTTCAAGCCGGCTCTGGATAATTTCTGAAACGAGATCGATTTCATAAACGATTCAACAGTTACACCTCCGTAAGATTTTGCATAGCCGTAAGTTGGCAAAGAGTGATTTGTACCGGAGGAATAATCGCCCGCACTTTCGGGTGAATAGGCGCCGATAAAAACTGACCCGGCATTTTTGATTAGGCCGGTAAGATCGGATGCGTTTTCAGTATTCAATATCAAATGCTCCGGTGCATAATAATTACTGAGTTCTATTGCTTTGGAAATAGAAGGCACGGTTAAAATAAAAGAATGAGAGAGTGAACCGGTAGCAATTTTTCTCCTCGGAAGAATCCCGATCTGCTTTTTAATCTCTCCTTTCACCCTGAAAGCAAGTTTACTGCTTGTAGTAAATAAGAGAGCATGCGAATCGTATCCGTGTTCTGCCTGCGACAGAAGGTCGGATGCTACAAAATCGGCTCTGGATTTATGATCAGCAATAACCAGAACTTCGCTCGGTCCGGCAGGCATATCAATTGCACATCCGGAAGGATCAATACTCACTATTGACTTAGCTGCGGTAACATAGCTGTTTCCGGGACCGAAGATTTTATCCACCTTAGAGAACGACTCTGTACCGTAAGCCATCATTGCGATAGAGTGAGCCCCTCCCACTCCATATAGCTGATCTGCTTCCGTAATGAGGAATGCAAATGCAAGAGCCGGATCGAGACCATCTGGTCCCAATGGAGAAGAAACCACAATCCTTTTAGAACCTGCAATCTTAGCTGGGATTCCCAGCATCAGCATAGTAGAGAAAAGAACGGCACTGCCACCGGGTATATAGAGCCCGACATTTTCAATAGGAATAAATTTCCTGCTGCACATTATCCCCGGAGATATTTCAATTGAATAATTGAGTGGTTTCTGCTTCATATGAAATTTCTCAATATTACGTGCGCTTTGTTTAATTGCATTTTTAATTTCAACCGGTAACAGCTGAGCCCTTTTAATTATTTCTTTTCTGGATATTTCAATGGATGTCTTATTAAACGAATCGAATTTTTGGGCATATTTAAAGACCGCTTTATCACCATGCTTCTTAACATCATCAGTAATGATTTTAATACGCTTGTAGATCTGCCCGTCCTGCTCGGCAGGTCTTTTCAACAGGTTTTTCAACCTGTTAATTGAAAGGTTACTGTAATTATAGATTCTCATACTATCATATTTTCAATTGGTAATAACAAAATTCCGGAAGCACCGGCGTCTTTTAACTGATTGTGAATTATCCAGAATTGATCCGAAGGGATAACTGCATGAATTGCAACCATTGCCTCGTCGGCAAGCGGTAATATTGTCGGGCTGTTCAAAGAAGGTACAATTTTTCTTATTTCTTCGATTGAAGTTTTTGGTGCATTCATCATAAGGTATTTCGAGGTTTTGGCATTAAGGGCAGAATCGATCCGGATAAGCAAATCCTGCAA
>CAZHHG010000081.1:0-12097 GCA_964532065.1 uncultured Melioribacter sp. | reverse complement strand
CGGAAGAAGGACAGCGAAAGCCTGCCAGATCTTATCATAGACACCGGATGTATGGAGTTCATTAATAAAGATATCGTCCGCATCACGAAGAATATTAAGTCGTTCCCTAGTAATCTCTCCAAGGACTCTAACGGCAAGACCCGGACCGGGGAAAGGATGTCTTTTCAAAAACTGATTGGGGAGCCCGAGTTCTTTACCAATTTCCCTTACTTCATCTTTAAAGAGCTCGCGGAAAGGTTCAATCAATTTAAGATTCATCTTTTCTGGCAGACCGCCAACATTGTGATGAGTCTTAATAGTAGCCGAGGCTCCCTTCACAGAGACAGATTCAATAACGTCCGGGTAAAGAGTACCCTGGATTAGATATTCAGCATCTTTAAATTTTGCAGCCTCTTTTTCGAACACTTCTATAAATGTATTGCCGATTATTTTTCTTTTCTTTTCCGGATCTGAAATACCATTAAGCCGGGATAAAAAGAGTTCGGATGAATCAACATGAATGAGATTAAGGTGATAATGATCCTTGAACATCCGGATGATATTGGCGCTTTCATTTTTGCGCATCATCCCGGTATCGACATGAATACAGATCAGATTATCCTCGAGGGCTTTATGAACAAGAATGGCAGCAACAGAGGAATCGACCCCGCCGCTGAGTGCACAGATTGCCTTCTTATTTCCAACCTTATTTTTTATTTCATCAATTGTTGAATGGATAAAATTTTCTGAAGTCCAGTCTGCTTTACATTTACAAATATTAAAGAGGAAGTTATTGATGATTCTGGCTCCATCGGCCGTATGAGCAACCTCAGGATGAAACTGCAATCCAAATATTTTTTTATCCGAGTTGGAGATAGCACAGATAGGAGAATTTTCTGTTTTAGCCGATATACTGAATCCATCGGGAAGTTTTGTAATGTAATCCCCATGACTCATCCAGACAATTGAATTATTGGCGACGGAATTAAGAAGCGGGTCGCTGCCAAGAAGTTCGATATGTGCTTTTCCATACTCCCTGTTTTGAGCCGGTTCAACTTTTCCATTGCCGGATTGAGCAATCAATTGTAACCCGTAACAGAGTCCGAGTACCGGAATACCAAGTTCAAAGATCTGATCGGGAATACTCGGGGAACCGGAATCATAAACGCTCATCGGACCGCCGGAAAGTATAATACCGGCCGGTTTTTCATCTATTATTTTCGAAACCGGATAATTATGGGGATGGATTTCTGAATAGACTCTGCTTTCACGGATTCTGCGCGCTATAAGCTGAGTATACTGTGAACCGAAATCGAGAATTAAAATTTTCTGAAGATGTTTCATGGCAAAAGGATCGGTTTAAAAGAGCAAAACCCTGAAAAGGGTTTTGCTCTAAGTTTACAATTGAGTATTACTGCCCGAGTTGTGTCTGATAAGCCTCGGGTGTAAGGAGATCATTTACCTGATCAGGATTTGTTAATTCAATTTTGATTATCCAGCCATCCCCGTAAGGATCCGAATTAAGAAGCTGTGGATTTTCGTTCAGGCTTTTATTCACTTCTAAAACTTTTCCGTCTACAGGCGCATACATATCGCTGACTGTTTTAACGGCTTCAATAGTACCAAAAGATTCTCCGGATTTAATTTCAGAGAGGTCGGGATTAATATCGATATAAACTATATCACCAAGTTCACCCTGCGCAAAATCCGTAATACCGATAAATCCGGTATTTCCTTCAACCTTGATCCACTCATGATCTTTGGTGTACTTCAAATTTGCTGGAATATTCATATGTCCTCTACAATTTATTTAAATGTTGATCAATAAACGCGGTATCAAAATTACCATCTATAAATATCGGATGATCAAGAACTTTTCTATGGAACGGAATTGTAGTTTTTATCCCCTCAATTTTAAATTCCTCGAACGCTCTTCTTGCTCTTACGATTGCATGCGGTCTGTCGGTACCCCATACAATCAGTTTCGCAATCAAAGAATCATAATTAGGCGGTATAATATAATCGTTATAAGCATGGGAATCGACACGCACGCCAAAACCGCCCGGGAAATGGAGATATTCAATTTTACCGGGTGAAGGTCTGAAATTATTGTCGGGATCCTCAGCGTTGATTCTGAATTCGATTGCGTGTCCGCGCGGTTCCTGCGGAAGATTCTGAATCTTCTGTCCTGCGGCAACTAGAATCTGCTGCTTAATAAGATCGAGATTCTGAACCATTTCAGTAACAGGATGCTCAACCTGAATACGAGTATTCATTTCAATAAAATAAAAATTGAGGTACTTATCAACCAGGAATTCAATTGTACCGGCGCTTTCATAATTTACAGCTTTGGCACCTAGAAGCGCGGCATCACCCATTTTATTTCTAAGATCAGCCGAGGCAACAGGCGAAGGAGATTCCTCAATGAGCTTTTGATGTCTTCTCTGAATTGTACAGTCGCGTTCACCGTAATGATAAACGTTTCCGAACTGATCGCCCACCACCTGAATTTCCACATGACGGGGATTTTCAATGAATTTTTCAAGATAAAGATCCGGTACACCAAACGCGGCATCTGCTTCGTTAGATGCTGTCTGGAATAATTTTTCGAGATCTTTTTCCTCCCAGACAATCCTCATACCTTTACCGCCGCCGCCGGCAGAAGCTTTAAGCATAACGGGATAGCCAACTTCGGAAGCAATTTTTTTAGCTTCATCAATACTTTTAATAATGCCATCGCTCCCAGGGACAACCGGAACTCCAACTTTTCTCATTGTGTCTTTGGCAAAGGATTTATCACCCATCTTCCTGATCGAATCCGGAGAAGGGCCGATAAATTTTATATTAGAGTCCGAGCATATTTCACTGAATTCGGCATTCTCTGCGAGGAACCCGTATCCCGGATGAATTGCATCGGCACCGGTGATCATTGCAGCTGAAAGGATGCTGGGGATTTTAAGATAACTATCGGAGCTTTTAGCCGGTCCGATACAAACAGCTTCGTCTGCAAAAACTGCGTGGAGCGAATCGCGATCGGCTTCCGAATAGACAGCAACGGTTTTGATACCGAGTTCTTTGCACGTGCGGATTATTCTAAGTGCTATCTCACCCCGATTGGCGATAAGAATTTTTTTGAACAAAATAACCTCTCAAAAGTTGGATATCACTAGGATTTTTCAATAAGGAACAAGGGCTGATTATATTCAACGGGAGTGGCATTCTCAACAAGGATCTTAACGATTTTGCCGCTCATATCGCATTCAATTTCATTCATCAGTTTCATCGCTTCAACAATGCAGAGAACAGTTCCGGGCGATACAACATCGCCAACCTGAATATAAGGATCCGCATCCGGAGCAGGAGCCCTGTAGAAGGTACCGACAATCGGCGATTTGACCTCATGCAAATTCGATTTAGATTCTACGACTGTAGAAGCCGGTGCAGGTTCAGCAGGATGAGGTTGAGAAGGAGCAGCCGGACGGGAATACTCGACAACCGGTTGAAGATTTACATTAGCAGAACCTTTTGAGTTTTTGGAAATTTTTACTTTCAGATCACCTTCCTGAACAGTGAATTCGGTGACTTCGCTTTGCTCAACCATTTTGATGAGCTTTTTAAGTAGGTTTATATCCATGCTCTTCTGAAATTAGTTTTTAACTCGTTCAACGTAGACACCGGTTCTGGTATCCACTTTTAATAAATCTCCTTCATTAACAAAAAGAGGAACACTTATTTGAGCACCTGTTTCGAGGCGTGCCGGCTTTAAAACATTAGTTGCTGTATCCCCTTTAAATCCCGGTTCAGTTTCAACTACTTTTAAATTAACGAACATCGGGATTTCGGCCGAAATTATTTTTTCCGTATCGTCGTAGATAATCTGAATTTCGTCCCCTTCTTTCAAATAGATCTGTCCTTCGCCAAGAACATCCGCTGGGACATTGATCTGGTCGAAAGTTTCATTATCCATAAGCACGAAAAATTCAGCGTCTTTATAAAGGTACTGGTATTTTCTTCTTTCAATCTGAATAACATCTAAGGACTCACCGGATCGGAAAGTATTATCGAGCACCTTACCGGTTTTCATATTTTTGAGTGTGGTTCTTACGAAAGCGCCTCCCTTACCCGGTTTTACGTGCTGAAATTCAGTAACCAGGAAAGGTTCGTTCTTAAATCTGATTATCAATCCATTTCTTAAATCGGAAGTATCGGCCATTAATTCAATTTCCTATTGTGTTATTAATTATATAGTAAACGGTAAAAAACTTAAAGCGGATTAATTACCGTTAAATTAACCATTGAGTTGAATGAGATACCGGTCAATTTCCTGAACAACGGGGGAGGTTTTATATTTTTCTTTAATCTCATTGAATAATGATTCTGCTTCCTCCTTATTGCCGGTTTTAATAAGGTTGATTCCAGCTTTGAGAAGATACTCGGCATTGGAAGGATTAGCTTCGGAATTTTTAGCTGCTTTTTTGTATAGGTTTGCGGCTTCTTTATAATCTTCCTTAGTTTCATAATAAGCGGCTTCACCGGCAAGCGCCGTCGATTTTAGTATAATATTCGAACCGCCGTAATCGCTGTAGTAATTGTAAGCTTCTTCCCATTTATTAAGGAAGGTATACGCATGAGCGAGATATATTTTGGCAACTTCGCCGTTTTCAGTACTACCATAATCTTCAACAATACTTTTCAAACCGTTAATATTTGAAGAAGGCTGACCGTCGACTGCTTCCTGATACTGTCCTGCTTCGAATACCGGAATTACTTTTGAGAGTAGAGCTGCGGCAGCTAAATCATCATTCGACTTTTTGTTGGAGAAAAGAATAACCGCAACAACAATAAGTGCAATAGCACCCAAACCGATTAAAATTCTAGCCTGGTTTTCTACAAAGAAATTATAAGCGCTGTAGTAGGAAGTAACCAGTTTATCCTCTTTCATTTCTTTCTTAGAAATTCTTTTTTTCTTAGTTAACACATTAACCTCTTTTGGATTTTCCTCTAAAATTAGGGGCGAAATTTAGTAAATATTACAATCCAATTCTAATATGATTTGAAAAAATCCAGGCATTTCCGTTCAGGTGAATTTCCACCCTGTATGCTCCTTTTTCCTTGACCTGATATTCCATATCGAATCCGTCAGTAGTAGAGATTATCTCACCGTTTTTAATTAATCTAACTGTAGCGCTAATATCGGGCAGAATTACTCTCAATTTCAATTTACCGGAAAGAGGAGGAGCATCGCCCATCTGATAAATTTTGGATCCGTCCTCCGCAAAAAAGCGGAATCCGGTTGCGTCGCCGTGATAATAATTTGAGAAATAGCATCTCCCGTTTTGTAACGAATAATAGACTTCCTTTTTAGCTCTTAAAAAATCATCGGGATTATCCGAAGGCTCCAATTTGTTATCGACCAGAATGTGTGTTCTAATCGATTTGAAAAGAACCTTGTAAGGGAAAACCTCAACTTCAAAAAAACCGAGGAGATTAATTTTATGAGCGTGCGCGTCTACACCGCCGATACCGACGACTCTTCTTTTCTGACTGAGTTGATCCCAGACCCGGAGAGTTTCCGCCGGCGGAGTAATAATAGATCTTAATGGATGAATGAAGTAGTTATACTTGTTCTGTTCGGTAAGACCCTCCATCCATTCGGACATATGATTCCAGATTTCCATGCCAGTGAAATCCTCGGTATCCCATTCAACCCATGGATAAGGTGGATGTTCTTTCATCGAGTTTCTAACTTCATGGGGGTGAGCCAGAAATCCGAGCCCGCCACTCTCTTTTACAAGCCGTGTATATTCTTTTGCGGGGAGCCTTGTTGAATAGGCTTCGTTAACATTAAGAGCCAGGAGGTGATTCTTATTTTCCTTATCATTTATTTCGCATCCGACAAGTAGAAGAGTTTTGCCGTGCCAGCCTTCGTACCCCTCGTGAAGGGCACGCAGAGTGTTATGATCTGTAAGGATGATATAATCGAGACCGGCCTCGTTAGCAAAGCCGGTAATCTCCTTAATTTCACCAGAACCATCGGAAAAGAGGGAATGAATATGAATAGCGCCGACTAATTCGTACATTTTACACCGTCATAAATGGGCGGGATAATATTTCGAATATTAGCGAACAGATATTCAGTTATTTACCTCGAGGGATGTTGTATATTGAGTTGTCTGCTCTTTTATCATATCAGAAAGTTTTGTCATAAGAATATCAATTCTCTCATCCTGATTATCGTCAAAATTCTCGAATGCCTCTTCGGACTTAAAGAGATAGATTTCTTCAAAATTATTCGGTTTATTTTTCTGTTCATAAACGGAATAGCTTTCTAATCCGTCAGCTTTAATGATATTTTTCAACTCTCTTATAACATCAAGGTATTCCTGTCTTCTTTCGGGATAGACATGGTAACGAATCGAAAAAATTACTCTACTCATTTATCTCCTCAATTAAATTGTAATTTCACCTTTGTACACAATTACAGCCGGACCGGTTAGTGAAATATTTTTGAATTCATTTCCTAACGGTTCAAAGTCCACCTTTAAGAGATCCCCGCTAAGAGGGATAATACTGAAAGGCGGTTTAATATTATCATTAAAAAAAGAAACCAGGGCAGATGCTACGGCACCTGTTCCGCAAGAAAGAGTTTCATTCTCCACTCCTCTTTCATAACTCCGGATCCTAAATAGTTTCCCATCGTTCGCAATAAAATTTACATTGGTACCTTCTGGCGCAAAATCTTTAGAATACCTGATTTCCCTGCCGAGCTGAAACACGGGGAAATCCTCTATTGAATAATTATTCGACGCCGGGTTTCCGGGATCTCGTAGAACATCAGAAATCTTTATCACTACGTGCGGCGAACCGGTATTGATATAGGACGCGGTTATTAACTGTCCGCCCGCTTTAATCTTAAACCTGCTCTTAAAACCAACCGGATTTTTCAGATAAAATTTTACATTCCCGTCTTGAAGGATCTCACCCGAATAATCAATCCCATTGGAATTAAAATCAGAGGTTCCGGTTGATATTCTGCCGGTACTGAAAGCATACTGTAAAGAACACCTGGCGCCATTAGCACAGAGACTTCCTGTAGTGCCGTCCGCATTATAATAAGTCATACCGAAGCTTTTACCTGCCGGGTCCGAGATTAGAATAAGTCCGTCGGCCCCGATACCATTCCTGCGATCACAAAACCGGGCAATTAATTGAGAATTTGGGTTAAAATCAGGGTTTAACTTAGAATCGATAAGAATAAAATCGTTCCCTGCGCCGCTCAGTTTTGTGAAGTAAATCTGCTTCATTTCGGTTTCAAATTTAACTTAATATAGTTCTGAAAGCAATGAAAATTATAGCCTGGCATGGTTTTTACGACTGTTCTATCGTAAAAAGAGCAAGATTATAAGGTTTTGGAAAGTATTGCCTGAAATGATTTTATTGGAAGCAAGAGAGACTGAGAAGTAATTACTTTGTAAATATTTATTTGTTTGCAAAACAGTGTAGTTTCTTCAAGTCTAATAATTGACTGAATAGTGACAGGTCAATCATTGATATTCCTCAATCTGAATCTTGGAACCACTGACAATAATTAGCAATAACTGAACAGCATAAAAAGTTTTTCATTTTAAGATTTCCCCTGATATAATTTTTATTCCTCCGGTCTCAACTCTTCAATAAATATTGCAGAGACCCATCTATTATCACAGAAAAAATATTTCCCGTCCGGAGAAACAATTCCACAATTATAAGCCGGCAATTCAACTTTCTTAGGCTGCAACCATTCTCCGGCTTTCGATTTGAAGCTTATATATAGATATGGTCTTTGAAGCACTACTCTGTAAAAAATCAGATACGATTCATCCGGTGCGATGTAAGGCATAGATTCGCCTTCTGCAGTATTTATTACAGAACCGAGATTGACAGGTTTAGTGTATTGGCCATTCTGAAACCTGGAATAATAAATATCACTATTGCCGAAACTAGTTTGGTCTGATCCGCTGAAAAACAGTGTTCCCGAATTTGAAACTGAAACCTGCCAATGTAATCCAAGAGCATTGACCTCAGCACCAACCGGATTTGGCTGAGACCATCCTGAAGGGGTTCTTTCAACAAACCAGATATTCTCTTTATTAGAATTAGCACTTTGAGAATCTAAAGGTCTCTTTGATGTAAAGAATAATTTTTTATTATCAGGAGAAACGAACGGGACATCATCAAAAAACATCACTTCATTTTTTCCGCTGAAAGAGACATAATCGGGTTTTGTCCAAAAACCATTTTCAAGTTTAGAGAATAGAATCGAGTAACCATTTCCCCAGTAGAGTTCATTTCCATCCGGCGATACAGAAACCGTTGAATGGTTCGCATAGACAATTCCAGGTGCAAATTGTTTAAGCTGATTACCGGGCGGAGTCTGGCCAAGATAAGGTCCGGAAAGAACAGGAAATTTTTGAGGATCAGAATTCCCCCCAAGTTTAAGAATAAGTGATAATGCCGCTTTATTACCATTTGCTTCAGCAATATTATAAGCAGAGCGTCCATCATTAGTTCTTGCATTGATATCGGCTCCATTCTGTACTAAATACTCAATCATCTCCAGGGCGTTTGAATTAGCAGCAATGCTGTGGAGTGGTGTTGCACCTGTAATGCTTGCAGAAATATCCAATGGAATATTTTTTGAAAGGAGCAGCTTAACAAACTCTAAGGATCCGCTTACAATTGCATTCCTCATAATGGTTTTATTTATTGCTTCATTTGCAAATATCCTATCACCGCATTTATCCAGAATTTTTTTTAGCAAACGAACGTGGCCTTTACTTGCCGTTGAGAAAACGGTGTATTTTAAATTATCGTCAGTTGTATCCAGATCCGCATTATTGTCTAACAGCAGATTAATCACCCTATCATCACTGTACATTGCGGCATAATTTAAAGGAGTAGCTCCATCCGTCCATGGAGCATTTATATTTGCGCCTCTTCTAACAAAGACCTCAGCGACCTCATAATTCCGGGTTGAGCGGGTTAAAGCAGCAAGCGGAGTATAGTTTTGTTCATTTCTAATTTCAAGATCGGCACCTCCGGAAATTAACAACTCAGCAATTTCTTTACGGTTACTATATGCTGCTGCATGGAGCGGTGTATTTCCTCCCCTTCCTTTAATATTAAGGTTGGCTCCTTTTTCTATCAAAAACTTTGCAACTTCATCCTGTTTATTCTCAATTGCCGTATGGAGAGGAGTGCTTTGCATCGTGTTGGTTGCATTTATATCAGCACCACTTGAAAGCAGGAATTCTGAAATTGGAACTGAACCAATTATTGCCGCACCGTGCAAAGGTGTATTGCCGGTTTTATCTTTTTGATTTAGAACTGAAGATTCTTTATCAATAATCTGTTTAACCAGATTCAGATCGTTGTTTTTAACAGCATCGAATATTTCCTGAGCTTTAATGCCTGTTACAGCAGATAAGGATAAAGCAATAATCATAGCAGAAAATAATTTTTTCATTTTAATCCCCTCTTTTAAAATTGCCCTTTAAAATGACTGTTCGGTTTTATGAAGAATTTTTTATTAGAGTAATCAAAAATCAGGTTAAACCTGCGCAGAAGATTATTAGCAACGACCGCATCGGCTCCTCTTTGTTTGGAACGGACTTCAGCCGGGGCGAAGGCAGCATACAGATTCATTATTTCATACGGGCCAAAGACTACCCTAGATATTTTTCCGCGCCTGCCATAAATATCCCCGCTAAGACCCCTCCCCAGATAATATTCCTCCGTTGAATCCGGGGATGAAAATTTCTGACCGGGTTTCATAAGAAACTCGATTGATTCTGAAGAAGCATAATCGATATAGCAGTTAAGAGGAACCGGAGCTTCGCCTTCAATAGATACTAGTACGTCAATACACGGTATATTCCTTTCATTGAAAGTTACCGGAATTTCCGTCCATGAATCATCAATTGTTTTCCGGCCCGGAGGATAAAGAGAAATGGTCAAATTATCATAGTCGATCTCCATCAAGTAATGCCCGAATAATGAGTATCCTACTACGCCGTCATTCCGAATTCCTTTGTAGTGATCGCTTGTCAGAACAACAATCCGCTCGTTCTGAAATTCCGTTTTACTTATGATGAAACTCATTGAATCGGAGACAAGAGCCGGCTGAGAATTACCGGAACCGGCACCCCCCAGATTTGCCTCCTGCGGATTGATTAATTTAATAGAGTCTCTCAAACCCGGATTCATAATTATTAATCCATCCCAGCCCATTCCGCTATCAAGAATAATTCTTAATTCCCTTGAATCCCCCACTTTTACGGGGAGAATTGTTTTATTGTTGATCAGCTGAAAAGGAATGAGATCTGTTTTTGAAATTGCAGGATTATTCTGGGATGCAATCCAGTATGGATAGAAAAAAATTAAGATGCAAAGATAAAATTTCTTTCCCGACATTCTCCCCCCAATGATACCTAGTAATTGATGAAAGCAATGAGATCATCAACGGATAAAATTTCGCCGTGTCCGGTGATAATCTGCTCAATGTTTGCCTTCCGATCCAGCAGCCACTTTTTTACTTTATACCAACGTTCAGATTTTTTCACTTTATCAAAATCGAAATGGGGTCTTCCATAGCGCGAGAAGAGATCCCCCGTAAAGAGAAGCTTCAATTCCGGTACATGTATTATTATATCACTTTTAGAATGTGCTTCGCCGAAATAGATTAAGCTGAAGGATAAATCGTCCACACTAAAGTTGATTTGATCACTAAAAGTTTTATGGGGATAAAGAATTCCGCTCTGCGTATTGAAATCATCCAGAGCGGATTGATAACGGATCAATTGTTTCTTAGTTTCATCCAGATCATCTTTATTCAAGCCGGAAGAATTAAGCTGCTTATTGAGCTGATCAATAGTTCTTAACAATCCCTTCTTTACTTTTTCAGGTTCTTTCCGGTATTCCAGCATTTCAGATTCACAGTTTATGTGGCTAATAATAACAGATTCAGGGAAAGCTGGGTTTCCGCCGGTGTGATCGGGATGAGAATGTGTATTAATCAGGTATACAAAGTTATCGAGTCCGAATTCTTTCCGGATTATTTCCCTGTACTTTTTTGCAAGAGATGTTGATATACCAGAATCAATCAGAACAATACCGCTTTTTGTTGATACAGCGGTTACTGCGTCGTAGCCAAGAGTGACCTGGATTGTTCTTGAATTTAATCTATTATAAGTAATCAGCCGGCTTAAGGAGTCAATTCTATTATCTGCGCAGACAGGTGATAGATTGCTGAAGATCAATAGTAATAAGAGTGGAGCAGCAGAAACTTTATGTAAATCAATTCTAAGATCAGGTTTTCTCAATCCTTTCTTCCAAAGAATTGCAAATTTCTAACATATAAGATGCTTTGATTGACCTTTTGTTTCGGTAATTAAAGGAGTATAAATAATTCCATTATTAGATTCTTCAACCTTCTGCCACGGACTAAATCTCTAAGAATGACGGGTAGTCAATCATCCTGATCAGGACGATGTTAGGTATCCGCTAAGAAATTATTCGGCAAGTAGTACTAAGGGATTTAATATAGTTTTTTAAAGTAAATAATGGGACTGTAGAAAATTGGCGCCATGATTCTTATAAGACCGAGTAACGTCTGAAGAAAACTTTGCTTGTTGAATAGAAATGTAAAACCGACCAGGACAAGAATTGCATCTAATAACGTCCAGGTTAGACTGATCCCGAAAAAGTTCAGATACTCTGCCATAACCACTGCGTTTTAGAAAGCTGTGTAGCAACAGGAAATACTATAATTTATTTTTAAATCCCTTTCGGTTCAAAAATGACCCGGGAATTTCAGGAACATTACCTGATCAAAATCATCTTTCTAGTTTGTTGAAATAATTTCTCACCGTTTGTAGGCACCGCTTTAATTTGATAGAAATAAATTCCCGAAGAAAAATTATCTGCATTCCAGAAAATTGAATAATAACCGGGAGGTTTAATTTCATCAATAAGCTCTGCAGTTTTTTCTCCTAATACATTGTAAATTGTTATCACAATCCTACTTTCTGCAGGCAGCTCAAACTTTAATGTTGTAGAGGGATTAAATGGATTCGGATAA
>CAZHHG010000080.1:0-12537 GCA_964532065.1 uncultured Melioribacter sp. | reverse complement strand
AGCATTATCTGGTTTGGTAGCGTTCGCGTTTTTATCATCGGCTTTCTTTTCATTCTCCTTGCCGGTTTTTTCAGGTTTATCTTTTACTTCTTTCTCTTCATCGCTGCGCAGACTGAAAGGAGATTGATCGTCGGCCCTTAAGTTTATTAAGTATGCCGCGTATGTGGGATCGGCAGTCATAGCCGAAGTATTCGCCCATCCTGAAGCGAGAGCCACATCGGTGCTGGCGAGGAAGTATAATTGTTTTCCGTTCCTGTCCCAAGAAGGCGAGAATGAATCCGCGAAAGGATCTGTAAGAGGTTTAGAAGTTTTACTTTCGAGAGACCATGCGAAGATCTGCCTGAAATTATTCGAACCGGATTTTGAATACGCAATCCACTTGGAATCGGGCGACCATGTAATTCCGTTATTCCCTCTTTCAATATTATTGCCGCCGGTATCCGCCGTTGTAATCTTTCCAGTTTCAATTTCTATCACCTGTATTCTTACCTCGTCGTCGCAGAACGCAATATACTTGCCGTCGGGCGACCATGCGGGGATCCAAACGAACTTTGATTCACCTATTAAAAGTGTTTTCGGTTCCGAGAGCCCGTCCTGATCCGCGATAAATAATTTATATCCGTCATTCCCTTTATCCGAGAACCAAGCGATCTTATCGCCTTTAGGAGACCAGATCGGAGAGCGGTCCGCTGCATCTGAGCTCCTGGTTAAATTTCTTTCGTTGCCGTGTTTAACCGGTACTGTAAAAATTTCGCCGCGGCTCTCCATCAATGCCCGTTTACCGGTTGGTGAAAGAGAAACAGAAGTAACCGAATTGCTGACGTCCTCCCACTTTGTTTCTGCCCACGGGAAATCCCCAATTACATTAATCTCGAGCTGATTAATTTTTCCGGATTGCGGATCGAGGATATTGAGATATCCGTCCCGTTCAAAAGTTAATTTTCCTGCCCCAGCATTGAGCCACTTAATATCAGATCCTGTGAATTTTGTAATCTGTTTCAGTTCGCCTGAACCGGGTGCATAAGACCAGATGTTTACAATCCAATCCCTGTCGGAAAGGAAATAAATCATACCGTTGAGCCAGACGGGCTGAATATCAACAGTCCTTTTTTCATTCGGGATCAGGACTTCACTCATATTGCTGAGGTCGAGAATGTAAAGGGAGGAATTCTGTCCGCCCCTGTAATTGCGCCATTCTTTATCCCAGCGCGAGATTCGATCGACTACAATTTTTTTACCGTCGGAAGAAAACGCGCCGTCTGTTCCCCACTGTCTTGAGAGAAGCGTTGAATATCCGCCATCTTTAGGAACGAGCCAGAGACGGTCGTAAGCAGTAGGCGCAGTCTCCCGGTTGGATGAATAGAGGATATTTTTTCCGTCCGGAGTCCAGCCGAGTACTGTAGCAGGTGCCGGGTACCATGTAAGCCGGACGGGATCACCGCCCTCAACAGACATAAGATAAACGGAATTAATTCCGGATCTGTTTGAAGAGAACGCGATCGATTTTCCGTCTGGTGAGAAATGAGGATCGCTTTCAATCGCGGGAGTACTGGTTAACCTTTTAAGATCTTTTCCATCGAGTTTACATACCCAGAGGTCTCCGCCGTATGTAAATACAATTTTATCGGAACTTACAGCCGGCTGGCGCAGAAGACGTGTCCCTTGCGCAAAGACTGATGCTGTTATGAATAAAATTAAAATCATAACAGCGGGCAATCTTAATATTTTATTGCCCGGTAAGAATGATTGGATTAGTTTTTTCATTAAATGCTCCTTAAGATATATTAACGAAAAGAAAATGATGAAGATTTTTTAGGGTGACTTGTGTAAGCATAAGGTATAGAGTTTTTATCACAATTTTTTCAGGATGAATGTTAATTTGACTCTTATAAACACGGGAAAGTTACGAAGAGTTTTGATTTAAATGTAATCCGGAAATTAATGGGGAGGATAATGCGTTAAAGAGTCTCTGTCATTATGAGCAAGTGTCATCCTGACGAAAGTCAGAATCTACGAAGCTTCCGGCTACAATTAGAATACGATCAGATCCCGATTGTCATCGGGATGACAGGCACGGTGTCATCCTGACGGAAGTCAGGATCTGCGAACCAAGCCTGCCCCGCGCTTTTTGCGGGTAACCCAGAACTACTCCTTCCCTACCCCATCCTTTCACGTTTTGCGAAGTAGGCGATAATCGCTTTATCGAAAGGCTGATCGGTCTCTATCAGATTATATTCAATTCCGTAATTGAGGCAGCTGCTTTTAAGTTGGTTCAGGTATTCGGCCATTGCCTGCTGATATGCTTTCCGGATATGATGCGGCTGTGTAGTCATCTTTTCATCGGTTTCAAGATCTACAAAAATAGAATCCCTGTCGAACCCGAAATTCTTTTCAACCGGATCGAGAACCTGGAAAACAATCACTTCATTCTTCCTGAAATGGATCTGTTTTAATGAGGAGATAATTGAATCGGGATCATCAAAAAAGTCTGAGATTATTATTGTGAGCCCGCGCTTTTTTATTTTCCCGGCTACCGAGTCGAGGCATTTTGATGTCTGCGTAGCACCTGAAGGATTAATCCGGTTCAGAGCCGTAAGAAGAGTTTTTAAGTAGACCCTGTTCGATTTCGGCGGAAGGTAATCGTGAATCTGATCGGAATAGATTGTAAGCCCCACGGCATCCTGCTGATTAATCATAATATAGCTGAGCGCCGCTGCGAGTGTGATACCGTATTCGAGCTTGGAAATGGAGGATGCGTGTTTGAATTGCATCGACCTGCTGATATCCACGAAGATATTGCAGATCAGGTTGGTCTCCTCTTCAAACTGCTTAATGAAATATTTCTCCCTCTTCGCATATACTTTCCAGTCTACATTCCGGATCGGGTCGCCCTGCATATACGGACGGTGTTCGCTGAACTCAACGCTGAAACCGTGATAAGGCGAGCGGTGGAGTCCCACCATAAATCCTTCCACAATCATTCTGGCTTTAAGCTCAAGCGATTTGATCTTAGAGATTACGGAAGGATCGAGAAACTTTCTGTAATCTTTTGCTTTAACGGACACTATTTTGTGCCTTCGAGTCTCTGCTGAAGAATCTGATCAGGAGTAAGCCCGATCGATTCAAGTTCCAGTTTAACGGAACCGGCGAGAGGATCGCCCGGGTATTTTTTAAGGAATTCCTCGTAAACCGATTTTGCCTCTTCACTATTATTCAACTCGTTGGCGAGAATGAATCCGGTCATCATCATGGAAGGTGGAGCTTCTTTAAAATCGGGGTAATCGGAGTAGATCCTTTTATAATATTCAACGGCTTTCTTCAACGATTCCTCTTTAGGAAGCAGAGGGATCTGTTCCATATGATAGATCTTTGCGCATTCAAAAAGTGCCTGGGGTGCGTAATCACTTCCAGGTGCTTCATCGGCTACTTGTGTAAATCCATCGACCGCATCCTGGTATTTCTGTTCGCTAAGGTCCTTTGCCGCTTTGTCGAAAACCTCTTTATCATTTATCGAACTGCAGAAACTGAAAATGAAGATCATCAATGAAAAAAGAAGAAATTTGTTTCGCATCTTTTAACTCCGTAAAATTTTGTTGTGGAAATATACAATCAATCGGTCAATCAATAAAAGGGATTTATTTGAACGACCAGTTTGTAATCTGCTGGGGTGTAAATTTGAGTGAATCGCCCCTGGATGAAGAGATCCGCCTTCCGATCAATTCGAGCTGGGATTGAAGTGTGGGCCTCAGTTTCATCGGATCATCGGAAACACACTTACGGTCCGGATAGATCTGATACTGATCCCTGTAGGGATTGGGAGTGAAATCGGGCATAACAACGTTGGCGCCGGCATTCAGTCCTTTTACTCTTCCCTCTTCGTCAAGCGTTGCAAGCGCAGTTGTGGCGGGAATATGAATATTCTTAAGGACAAGCCGTGCAACCGCCATAGTCTTAAGAGTGAGCTCAACGCTGCCCGGTTTCTTCAACTGATACGGTGTATGGGGCGAAGGAATGAATGGCCCGAACGCAGCCAGATAGAGATCGAGTTCTTTGCAGAGTAGTATATCATCTGCGATATCATCAATAGTCTGCATCGGAAGCCCTATCATATTACCCGATCCGATCTGATAACCGATCACCTTTAAAAATTTTAAATGAGCGAGCCGGTCGGCAAGCTTCTGCTTCTGATGGTAAGCTTCGTAAAGTTTTGGATTGGCTGTCTCGTGTTTCAACAGGTATCGGTCCGCTCCGGCAATCTTCCAAGTGCGGTATTCGTCGAATCCCCTTTCACCGAGACTGAGTGTAATAGCTGCATCGGTCTTCTGCTTTATCGAATAGATGATATACGCTATAAGGTCGGTATCCAGAACATGGTCTTCACCCGATTGAAGTACGATCGTATGAATTCCGAAATTATGGATCAGGTGCGCCGTTTCGATAATCTCGTCCGGTGTCATCCTGTAGCGCTCGAGATTATAATTATCTTCACGCAATCCGCAGTAGAAACAGTTCTGATCGCAGAAGTTTGAGATCTCGATTATTCCGCGGAGGTGGACTTCATCTCCACAGTATTTCTGGCGTACTTCGTCAGCTCTGCTGAAGAGGCGTTCAATCTCCTCTTTCTCTTTGAGGCTAAGAAGAAATATTATCTCCTCTCTTGTCAGCCGGTCGCTATGTAAAAGTTTTTCAAGATCCATCAGCAACAGTAAAAATTAATAACGTCCTTATTCGTAACATAAAGAGGTGTAAAGAGAATTATTTCTTTTTGAAATATCTGATTGTTCAGTTCAGGATTATATAAATGTGAACCGATATATTTTCCGTAAAGAAATTCCATTTAAAATTCCGGATAATTGTAATGCCAGGGCTACCGGACAAAGGAACAACAAATATACCAGTTGAAAAAGGAGTGAAAATAATTGCAAAATACGCAGAATTTTCAGGGTTTTCTTAAAAAAGAGAATAAACAGAATTCGTTATTCTACATATTAAGCAAATTGAGATATGCCTGACCAGTTCAGCTTTTTAAGAGAATTTCAGGTAACCGCGCTTTCAGGAATTTCTATATATCCCCTCGATGCATTAAGTACGCACCGGACTCCGAACGGAATAGTAAGATTCTCTTTTATGTGACCGTGTTTTACATTATAGATCACAGGAAGCTCAAGGTTCTGGAAATACTCGATTACGACCTCATTGAGCGTGAACGATTTTTTTTCGGGATCACTCTCAACACAATTGACGAAATGACCGAGCACAATTCCATTTATCTGTTTGAATATTTTGGCGAGCCTCAATTGATTAAACATCCTGTCGACCCTGTAAGGAGCCTCGTTAATATCCTCCAGAAGAAGAATAGAATCTTTAAGCTTCGGAAGGTATTCGGTTCCCATAAGCGAAGTTAAAACGCTCAGGTTGCCGCCGATTATTCTTCCGGAGCTCCGTCCTTTATTCAGAACATAGAATTTTTCGTTGCGGGGATTAGAAAGTTTTCCGATCTTCTTATCGGAAGTGATAGTTTTCCAGAAAACTTCTTCGGTGAATTTACTCACCTCATCGTGGAAATCGACCGCCACCATCGGTCCGGCAAATGTTATTAATCCGCATTTAACAAATAACGCCATCTGAAGAGCGCAGATGTCGCTGTACCCGACAAATATTTTAGGGTTATTGCGGATCAGGTTGTAGTTGAGTTTATCGAGGAGTCTTCCGGAACCGTAACCGCCTCTGATCGAGAAGATTGCCTTAATAAGTTTGTTAGCGAACATCGAATGGATGTCTGTAATTCTCTGCTGATCAGTACCGGCCAAATAACCTTCCTGAATACCGACGTGTTTACCGACTTCAACACGGTATCCGAGTTTTTCAAGGTATTGAACGCCGCGGTTTACTTTGGAGAGATCGTCAGGTGAAGATGCCGGGGAAATAATTCCAATCACGTCCCCGGGTTTCAGTTTTTTTGGTTTGATTATTCGCATTAAGTATGTCAAGTAACTCGGGCTCAATATAGTAATTCATTCAATTAAAATAAATTAGTCGGGTAAATAATTTGATCCTCCGGCCGGGGAATTGAGGAAGATCATAGGTTGGTAAATGTTCAGAATCCGGGCTGAAAAAGAGGATTTTGAGCTATCCGGACTTATTCTACTTTCGGAAGCTTATCGATATTCTTACGGTGACTTATAATCTGGCCATCGACAAAGAAGAGGAGATTCTCGGCAATATTAGTCGCATGATCGGCAAGCCGCTCCAGGTTTCTTGTAAGTATAAGGAGATGTGAACAGGGCTCAATTAATTTTACATTCGTTTCCATTTTCTTAATAAGGAATTTGAATGTATCGCGGTTAAGCTGATCTACTTTATCGTCGCTCTGGATTACAAGCGTTGCAAGATCGGAATCCTGGTGAATAAATGAGTCGATTGACTGCTTAAGCATTTTGCGTGCATTCTGACCCATCTCATAAATTCTGCTTTCGATAATCAGTTCGTTCTGCGCATTAGATTTTTTAAGATGCTGAGAAACATTGATGGCAATATCGCCGCAGCGTTCGAGCTGATTATTGATTATAAGCGATGAGAGAATAAACCTAAGATCAGAATCGAGAGGCCTGAAGAGAGTTAAAAGATTTTCGCACTGAGTCTGGATCAGGTTGTCGTATGCGTCCACTTCAAGATCACGGTTTCTAATTCCTTTGCAGTGATCAACTTCACCGGTCTCGAGAGCGTAAATTACTTTTTCAACCTGTTCATCAACTATGGAAGCCATTTTTATCAAATTTGTTTTTAAGCTTTCAATTTCCTGATTCAGATTCGGTTTCATTTATAAATCCTTTTCAATTTTCATTGCAAACTTAATAATTTCATTACGAATAAGTAATTCATATAATAGAATCAGAACTTAACTTCAAAAAGAGAGATAAATCCGTTCTCCTTAATAATATTTTGACCTTTAGGACTAAGGACCCAATCAATAAAATCCTTGAGCGGGCCGGAGGGTTGATTAAGGGTATAAAAGTAGAGATAACGGGTAATCGGGTAACGGTCGTTTCTAATCGTCTCTTCATTCGGGATAACATTATTAATCGCCGCAAATTTAACACCGGATTTGAAAGCAATACCTCCGTAACCTACAGCCGCGGGATTCTTTCTTACCAGGGAGATAACGCCTTCGGTTGTGAGCCCAACAGAACTGTTTTCACAATAATCGCTTCCTTCAAGTATATGTTCTTTAAAGTAGAGATAGGAGCCCGAACTGGGAGTCCGGTTTATTCGCTCAATTAACATATCCGATCCGTTAAGATCCTTCCAATTATTTATACTGCAAGAAAAAATGCCTCGCAGCTGCTCAACCGTAAGATTGCTCACCGGGTTATCATTATTTAGGTAGATACAGAGTCCGTCCTTAGCTATAAGGTACGAGATACCGATAGATCCGAAATTATCGGCAAGAAGTTTAACTTCCTCAGGCTCAAGATTTCTTGAAGCGGTACAGATATCAATCTCTCCCTTAATAAGAGACCGCACACCTGATGTAGTTCCTCCGCCATCGACATAAACAGAGATCCCCGGATGCTGTTCCATATATTCCTGCGCAAGGATGCTTGTAAGATGATACATAGTATCAGAACCTTTAATCCGGAGCGATGCAACCTGAACGGGAGTTGCAGAACATCCGGCAATAATCACAAGAACAATGATTGATAAAAATATTCTAATCTTCATCTACCTCTTCTCCGCAATCGACCTGAGCCGGATATTAAGGTATGGGGTACCTCTGTTCCACTCGGGTTCCAGTTCATTTTGTGATAGATCATTTATAAATGACGCAAGGACCGTAATATGTTGAATTGCAGCATCAGGATTTATTTTCAGATTAAGATCGTCGAAGGGAGTGTGGTAATATTTTTTTGAGTATTCAAGATATTTCTCAAATCCTTCCTCCCTGCTCAGATTAACGTAATCGAGTCCTTCCGAAACAAGAATCGAAGGGATTCCAGCATTAGCGAAGGAGATCTGATCGGATCTGGAAAAAGATTCACTGTATGCAAATTGAGGCGGAACACCCGTTATTTCAAGATTCATACTGCGGGCGGTATTCTCAAGAAAATTTTTTAATGTCGAATATTCCTTACCGATGCCGATAATACTTTTAAATTTATCGAACGAGGCAATTCCGTCGATATTAATATTAGCCGCGGTTTTGTAGAGTGGAAAGACCGGATTATCCGTATAATAACGGGAACCGAGAAGTCCGGACTCCTCACCGGTAAGCAGAAGGAAGACAATAGACCGGCGGAGTAAAAAACTGTTCCTGCTGAAATAAGCAGCCAGTTCGAGAAGGGCTGCAGTACCAGAAGCGTTATCGAAGACACCGTTGTAGATCGAATCGCCGTCTACGGCAGGGCCGATTCCAAGATGGTCGTAATGAGCCGTAACAATGATGTAGCGGTCTTTCAGCATCGGGTCATTCCCTTCGATCATACCGATAACGTTCTGAGCAATGAAATCCCTCGTCTGGTAATGACCTTTAAATGACAAACTGGTAGAAAGAGGAAAACTTTTAATCCTGTTACCGGCCTGCATCATCCGGACCTCTTCAATAGAAGAGCCGGAATTATTAAAGAGTTTTACGGCGGCTTCATAATTTATAATTGCGCTGAAATTTGAAGAGACGGAATATGCTAGCGAAATACTTTCGAATGAAAAATCCTTCTTTAATTTATCCCAGTAACTTTTTTTATCGATTCCGTAATCGGGTATCAATATACTCCCTCTTGCACCTCTGGAAATTGCAATTCTCTGTTTTGATTCCGCATAACTGTAGACTGACGGTAAAGACCCCTGGAAGAAATCCTCATCTTCGGAGTAAGGTTCGCCATCTATAAAAACAACAATCCTGCCTTCAACATCTACCGACTGATAATCATTGTAATCATACTCGGGTGCGATTATGCCGTATCCAACAAACACAAGCTGGGCAGGTATCGGTATGAAATTCTGAGACCCCGATTGATAAAGGAGATAATCGTCAAACAGATTCAGATCGGATTGAGTCGAATTATTATGAAGAATCAATTTTGAGGAAGGGAGAGCTCTGCTTCCGTGCATCGGGATATTCTGGTAATATGTATTATCGTTGCCGACCGGTTTAAGACCTATCTTATTGAATTCAAGTGCAAGATAACGGGCAGCCAGATTGCCTCCATTCATTCCTGTGCCCCGTCCTTCGAGAAGATCACTTCCTAAAAAATTAACGTGGCGAAAAAATTCGGAACTGCTGAATTGAGACGGATCAATAACAGAATTTCTAACCTGGGCAAAGCCAAGAAACTGCTGAATTAAAATTAGAAGTATTGTTAAATATCCTGACTTCATTTTTCTCATCGGACTTAAACTCATTCGGAAAATAGTAAAAATGAGTTAATGATGAAAAAGTGATCTCCAAGAGAATAAAAAAAAGGGCGCCTTACGACGCCCGGAGAAGAGGGAGAGAGAGAGAATTATTTTAATAGTGTCATCTTTTTGGTTATTACCTGTCCGGCGCTTTCCATTCGATAGATATAAATACCGCTCGAGAGATTATTTGCATTCCAGTTTAATGTATAAGAACCTGCCTGCTTATAATCATTAACAAGTTCGGCTACTTGTTGACCGAGGACATTATAAATAGCGAATTTAACATTTCCAGCAGCGGGAATAGAAAAATTGATTGAAGTAGAAGGGTTAAAGGGATTCGGGTAATTCTGAGATAATTCATATTTGTCAGGTATAATCCCGTTTCCTTCATCTTTCAGGTCTGTCGAAATGAATTCGAGCGAACTCCAACCTGCCGCCCAGTTGCTGTATCCGAAAGCACCAATAAATGTTGCCGTAGCATCAAAGAATCCGTCGTTGGGAGGTATAGCTGCTCCTGTGTATACAACCGAATTAGGCTGCGGAAACGGATTTGGCTGAGTTGCATGGAAAGGATTTACCAGACCGACTTCAGCGTTTGTAGCATAAGTACGGCCGTTGTTTGTGGTTGTAAACCATGTCGGCATTTCCGTCTGGAATGCCGCGTCGGTAGATTTCAAATGTCCCGACACCGAACCGGCAATAATACTGTTCTTAAGGAATGTTACTCCAGCTTTTGCATCTGCGACTGTGTTCGTTCCATCTATAAGTACTCCATCTGGCCAGCCCATAATAAGCGCATTGTAAATTTTATTCTGGGATGATCTTCTTAAGTGCATTCCCCTTCTGTATAGTGCGTTGTAATTAGATGCTGTTGTTGCAGCCGGACCGATCAATGTTACATTATAATATGTTGGACTTGTTCTGGGTGAATTGGTTGAACCGCTTCCGTCGTTATCCGATTCAAAACTGTTCGACTGTGATTGGTCGGCAATCTGAGGATCTCTTACTGAAAGTAGAAACTGCAATTTCCCGTTATATCCAAAGTCTGTATCAAAATCATCATCCCAGCCGCGGTATGCGATTAAATATTTCGCATTAACTGTTCCGCCGAAAAATTCAAATGAATCGTCCCCTGAGTAGCTAACCTGGATATATTCCAATTTGGTTCCTCTACCAACACCGCCAAGTGTTAGTCCATTAATTTCATTATTAAGTGAATAAGCAATGCCGGGATATTCAATTCTTACATATTTCATTACTCCGCTGTTATCGTTTTCACTGTTGCCGCCATAAGTATCACCCGGACCTTCAATAGCAGCTGTACCGCCCGGTACGTTGATAGGTGCGTTACCGAGAATTATAATTCCGCCCCAATCGCCGTAAGTAGGCTGTCTAACTGCGCCTTGTTTCGTAAACTCGCTTGTAAATACAATAGGATTACTCTGAGTTCCTTCAGCCATAATTTTTGCACCGGGTTTAACAACAAGAGAACCCTGTGTAGAATTCTGGCCATATATTTTTGTACCGGGTTGAATTGTTAAAGTAGCACCGGACTGAACTCTCACAATTCCGCTCAGCATATAAGTATTGTTGGAAGTCCACGTTGTGTTCGTGGTAATATCTCCTGATACAACCACATCCTGAGAATAAACAGAACTAACAGCTGCCAGACATATAAGCAGAAATAGAAACAACTTCTTCATCTTACCTCCATTTGATTAATAAATTCATTTCATCGGTCATCATTCTCAGGCAAACACGCGGCAACTAATTATACTATAAATTGTATGTGAAACCGACTGAGAATGTTTGACCTCTTTTAGCAATTTCCGATGGTTTATCGCCATCAGGAGTTTTTTGAATAAACCTGATATCTTGAGCAAGCAGATCTTTTGCAGCAACTTTTAACGAAAGACTGCTGAATATTCTGGCTGATAGAGAAAAATCAACCTGGTCTCTCGGCAATTCGATTACGTCGCCAAGTCCGCCGAATCCTACACGCGAAATTCTCTGACCCACTTTATTAAATACTAATGATGCGGAGAAACTACCGTCGAACTCTTCATAATAAAGACCGAGATTCAAAATGAAATCCGCCTGGCCCTGTAATGGACGTTCAGCTAATTGAAATCCTCTATCTTCCAGTTCAATTTTGGAATCGATCAAACTGAGATTACTTATCAAAGAGAAATTATCAAGAACGGCTCCCATGAATCCGAGAGTTTTTCTCAATTCGAATTCAATACCGAAGTTTCTTGCGTCTTTACCGTTTTCATATGTTCTGATCGGATCGAACGACGATGAGGAAAGTAGAACCTGCTCGATAGGATCATTGAATTTTTTATAGAAGAGACTCACAGAGAATAATTCTCTCGGAGCCGGATAAAATTCAAAGCGAAGATCATAGTTGGAGATTAGACTTCTTTTAAGATTTGTATTCCCCTGTACAAGCTCATTTGTAACGAAGTCGAAATAAGTAAACGGTGCCAGTTCCCTGAATTCAGGACGAGCAAGAGTCCTGCTTACTGCAAATCTAAGGTTGATTTTATCGGACGGCTGATATGTAACATTCAGACTCGGGAAAATATCATTGTATTTAGCGTTAATATTAATCGGTTCGCCGGTACGTGATTTGGAATCGAGTTTTTGAACAGAATTTTCATAACGGACACCGGTTACGACTTTTACGTTATCGAACGGCTGGAAATCAACCATTGCGTATGCGGCGTGTATCGATTGTTCCGCCGAGTAACTGTCGGTAGGCTGCGTAACTTCAGTTATTTCAATGAATGTAGGATTGATATTTTCCGGAGCGAATATTTTATCGATACTCTGCTGAATTATTCGATCCTCTTCCATAAAATTTCCGCCGGGGATATTACGGAATCCGAAATTAAAATTGGCACCGTAATTATTGTCATTCAGATTTCCGAAATACCTTGTGAAAAGCCCCTGGTCTAAAAGGAGTCTCATCGGTTCGGTTTCATCATCCATATAACGTGCATAGATATACCTTCTTGCATCGGGTTCGTCGCGTTCCGAATGAGCGTAATTCAGATTCCAGTCGAACACCAATCCATTGAGAAGATTAAAATTATGACTTCCAAGAAGCTGCGAGGATTGAAGCGAACGGGAGATAAA
>CAZHHG010000079.1:0-12669 GCA_964532065.1 uncultured Melioribacter sp. | reverse complement strand
GGTAGCGCATATTGATCAAAAGCATCAATCCCGGTAACCGGTGCCTGTACAAAGTGTTTGAATAGCGATATACCGAATTGTTCTTTTAAGTAAAGAAAAAATCTCGCAGCTCTGGAGTAATCGAATAAAACATCATTCAGATTATTATTCGGATTCCAAACAAGAAGTGAACGGTTTGAATTGAGATTGAATAATGAATTCTGTTCATAAACAGGATATCCATTAATAACCTCTGCAGCAAGCGATGAACCTTCATTAAAAAATGTCTGCTGCCTACCCTGATTTATTATTCCATGGTAATTAAACATTATCATGTGCTGGAATTCATGCGCCATAGTGCTGCAGATAGTTCTGAAGCTGTTCTGATTCGTTAAAATTGCCGGGTCGCAATCCATATAATAAATTTCACAATTATTACTTGTGGAATAATTAAATTGATTTGCCGAATCATAGTAACCTGCTATATAAGCATTACCCGGTGAATAGTTATCTCTTATATCCAGAATACAAATTATTATCTTAGGATCATTATCTACATCCGGCGGATTGCCGAATGCTTCAACATTGGTCTGATAAATTCCTTTGTTGCTATTTGCCGGTGTCGATTTTTCAAACGCTGCAATTATATTTTCTATTGATGCCTGATCAACCCTTTTACCCCATACCGCATCTTCTACAAATACATAACAATAATTTCCAATTCCCCGGCATGTTGTTTCTACCTGGTAATATTGCCCGGTCGATAAATCCCCGGCCCACAGGTTTTTTTTATCTCCTATTCTAAAATTCCATCCACCCGCTTTTTTTAATGAATTTACTCCGGGGGGAGGACTTTCAACATTTATATTATTTTTTTTGTGAAGCCGATCTATGTAAATACTCGGATCAATCGCTCTTTGCTGCTGGGCTTCAATTGTTATGCTTATAATTAAATAGAAAGGAAAGAGAATAGCTTTAATACGATTCTGCATTAGTAAAGCTTATTATTTGTCGGCAGTTTTGTTTAACTATACTATACGGTAAACAAATTAAAAATATTTAATAAGAAAGTAAATATTGTTGATATTAAATTAATAAATGAATAATATCTGTTCACTTGCAATCAGTTACTTAATTGCATCAGAATGACATTGCGCTTGTCATTCCGGGCCCCGCAAAACGGGAAGAAGAATCTTGAAACTGCTCTACATATAGAAACAAAACCTTTATTGTTGCTAGATTGTTTTAAAAATGTTTTTTTGAAAAAGCTCTACCTGAATGACTCTTTAGATATTTCTCGAAACGATAGGCTTTATGTTTATCATTAAATGCAATAGCAGTGTTCAATTTACATGGCTTGTAATTGGAAGTATATACTGATCCGCCTTCGTTATGTTTCTTTAGGCGGCGATGAATATCTAAAGTACAACCGACATAATAATGTTCGGGGTATTTGATACTTTGTAATATATAAACATAATAAAACATTAATGAGTTGTACTTCGGCGAAATTTGAGTGATTAGAATTATTAGAAATTCCGGCTTCGTTCAATAAACTGAACTCCGCCGTGTTAGGCTTCATTTTCGTAAACTCAAATGAAGCCGAGTGGAGGTGCCGGGAGTCGAACCCGGGTCCGAAGCTACATTTCCAGGAACATCTACACACATAGTTTGTCTTTTAGATTCATCCCTACAGCATCGGCAAACAGATTATGCAGGGACTATTCCGGAGAAAGATTCGCCTCATCTATCCGGACATTCGATTCGGCTATCACACTGTGCGACGTTCTTTCAATCCCCAGCGTGAGTAGAATTGAAGAACGGCTGCGTTTATTTACGCAGCTAAAGCGTAATTATATTCGCCATTTACTTTTTTTACCGTCGTTTAACGTGTCTACGGAGAACACGGTGTGCAGTTCAAAGAACTTATAACCCCGTCGAAACCAGTGTCACCCCCTGAGTGAATAATCAAATTTCAAAAATCAATTTCCTGCAAGGGAAATTATTTCTTCCATTCGATATCCGGATGATTGGATAGGAAATTTTCGAAACGGGCAAGAACAAAAAGCAAATCTGAGAGCCGATTTAAATAAATCCCGATTTCGGAATTTATCTGTTCAGCTTTCGAAAGAGAAAAAACCTCTCTTTCAGCACGCCGGCAGACAGTCCTGGCCAGGTGAAGAAACCCTGCGCCTTTCGAACCGCCCGGCAGAATAAAATTTTTGAGTTCCGGCAGGCGTGAATCGAATGAATCGATCAGTTCCTCAAGCCGTGTAGAGAACCGGGATTCTACCCGAGGAATTATAAAACCCTTATTCCCCTTTTCAGCAGGAGTCGCGAGATCCGAGCCCACAGTAAATAAATCGTTCTGTATACTTCTTAAAATCTCTTTCAGTTCCGGATCTTTTAATTCATTTATAGAAACACCGATGACGGAATTCAACTCATCTACAGTTCCATAAGCTTCGATGCGGGAATTATCTTTCCAGACTCTCTCCCCACCGAAGAGGGAAGTTTCCCCTTTATCACCTGTCTTCGTATAAATTTTCATTTTTTAAACGGTATTCCGGATACAGACAAATTGATTTTTTGCGAACCGGCTTTTAGATAGATTTCATTATCCGCGCCGATAAATTTTTTCTTGATAAAACCCAACCCGATCTTTTTACCGATCATAAGAGAATCGGCAACACTTGTTACAATCCCGATTTCCTCGCCGCTACCGTCGAAGATTGAAGCGGGCAATGGGTTTTCGAACGGCTGATCAAAAACAAATCCGGTCATAACCCTGGATACTTTATCGTAAGTATCGAGGCGGGCGATAACCTCCTGACCGATATAGCAGCCCTTTTTGAAATTAACCTCGCCGATTAGGGAATTTTCATGAGGATTAAACTGGTCGTTTATTTCGTTAGGATAGGCCGGAATGCCTGACTCCACACGGAAAATATTGTAAGCCGACAACCCTACTGGAGCAACATCGAATACGCTTTTATTCTCGAGCAGATAATCGAAAAAGTTCGGTGCCTGATCGCTTGATATCAGTATCCGGAAATATTTCAATCCGTTCGGTTCATGCATAGAAAATAGTAAAAAGTTAAAACCGTCAACCGAAGGATTTAATATGTTCTCTCCGTTGAGGGATTTTATTTCATCACCGAGAATAAGGGTAAAATAAGATTCAGACTGCGGACCGGCAAGATCGATTACAATATTCTGTTTTGAGAGATCGGCCGTTTGAATTTCTTCCATTATAATATATTTAGTCAGCCAGTTATTTAAGCGTCCGGAATCATTTTCACCGATCAGAATAAAGTGGGAATCAAGATTCAGCAATACAGTTCTATCAATAAACCTTCCTTTTTCATTCAGAAAAAGTGTAGGGTGTTTATAAAAAGGTTTCAAATCCTTAACATAGTTTGTAGAGACTCTGTGCAGAAAGTCGAGCGTATCCTTTCCCGTCAGTTTTACAACGGACTTTCCGAATGACAGACGGATTCCAACTCCGTACCTAAGGGAGTTATATTCCTCTTCTACATTCGTAAACCGGTTAACATCCGATCCCGATAAAGAGGCGTGCGGAAATTTTTTTTCAATCTGATCGATCATTGAATTTACTGTGTAATTCTCTATAAACATTTTATCTCTGAAAATGAATAATTAGTATTTTCTGAACCACCTCGGATTCCGGTCGGTTATATAAAGACTTCTTCTCTCGCTCCAGTAGAACGGGATTGAATCTCTTACTCTTATGCGGAGCGAGTCTTCAATAAACCGGTATTCATAATAATCCGGGTACTTATCGTTATTTACAATATTCATGTTTCTTTTGTGAACAATGCCGACATATGTTTCGAGCAGATGAGGTTCTTTACGCCATCCGTCCACAAGGAAGAAGTTATAGTTGCGGTGTCCGGAGATTATTCCGTCCTCATAATTAAGCTCAACAAATTTAATATTCTTAGGAGACCATGTTTTAATAGTCATCCGGTTGAATCCGCCATGTATAGGTACTTCGGATTCCCATATTCTTTCGAACTGACTCTCCTTACATTCAAATAACGTTAGAAAGAAGAAAGCAGTTCCGAGCTTGGTACTATCGAGATTAATAAAGCTCGATTCGAATCCGGTAATATTTTTGGCTTCAATATTCCTTTCACCCGGTTTCGATTTCGCAATTACAGCAAGGATATAATTGTTAGCGCCGTCGCGGAAATAGATAACAGCGGGTTTGGGGATATTGTAAGTATAAGTTCTATCGAACCTTACAAGGTAGGTTCCCGGTTCATAGCTTGCGAGTATATGCTCCTGAAGGGCGATAGTATCGCAGGGGAATCTATTCTTTGCCTGTTCCTTCTGGATATCGATATTATATTCACGAATCGATTCATCCTTTGATGTGGATGTGGTAGCATCTCCTTCGCCGGTATCTTTTGAAGTACAGGATACGGCGAGAAAAATGAAGAGAGAAAGCAGTGCTAATTTTTCTAATAAGGGTTTCATTTGATTACCCATTTAAATTAAACTTTCGAGAATTCATCCAGAAAGTAAGCGGAACTTAGAATCCCCATTTCAAAATTTTCTATTCTAAAATGTTCGTTAGGAGAATGGATATTATCGCTATCGAGTCCCAGTCCCATAAGAACCGCAGGGGCATTCAGTTTTTTCATAAAGTCCACAACTACCGGTATAGAACCTCCCTCGCGGGTATAGACAGTTTTCTTTCCGAAAGCTTTTGACGCAGCGACAGCGGCGGCTTTAATAGCTGCTCCGTCCAGAGGTGCAACAACCGGATACCCGTAATGAAGAGTTCTAACTTCAACTTTTATACTGCGCGGTGCGAGTTTTTTAATATGTTTTTCGAATTCTTTTGCGATCTTTTTAGGATCCTGATTAGGCACAAGCCGCATACTTATCTTTGCCGTGGCTTTGGAAGGCAGTACGGTCTTTGCGCCTTTTTCGGTAAAACCTCCTACAATTCCATTGCAATCGAGAGTAGGACGGACCCAGATTCTTTCCAGAGTAGAAAACCCTTTCTCTCCCTGAAGTTCCTTCACATCCAGTTCCTTAGCAAAATTTTTATCGGAATGTTTTAATCTTTTGAAGTTTTCTTTTTCCTCTTTAGTCAGTTTCATTACATCTTTATAGAAATTCGGAATTGTAGCCTTGCCGTTTTTATCCTGCAGCTTCGAAATAATTTTCGCGAGTTCATTGATCGGATTTGCAACAGAGCCGCCGAAACTGCCTGAATGGAGATCGCGGTTAGGTCCGGTTACTTCAACTTCCATATAGAGTAATCCGCGGAGTCCATAAGTTATTGTAGGAACACCCGGCTGAAACATGTTTGTATCGGAGATTAGAATCGCATCGCACTTTAAGAGTTCCTGATTAGTCGATAGGAATTTTGTGAGGTTGGAGCTTCCGATTTCCTCTTCCCCTTCGATAATAAATTTAACATTGAGCGGAAGTTCACCATTAGTTTTGTAAAAAGCTTCAACACTTTTGAAATGAACGAAGGCCTGTCCTTTATCGTCGTTAGCACCGCGGGCCCAGATCTTTCCGTCCTTAATAACAGGCTCGAAAGGAGGATTATTCCAGAGTTCAATCGGATCAACCGGCTGAACATCATAATGACCGTAAATCAGAATAGTCGGTTTACCCGGAGCGCCGAGCCATTCACCGTAGACAATCGGATGTCCTTCTGTCTGAAAAATTTCAGTACGGCTCATACCGGCAGATTTAAGTTTACCGGAAACGAATTCTGCGCATCTCTGCATCTCGTTTTTGTGAGATTCCAGAGTACTAATACTCGGAATCCTAATATAATCCATTAATTCGTTAATATAGGTTTCGGTGTTAGACTTGATAAAACTAATTACGGAATCCACTTACCCTCCCAAAAAAAAATTGTTCAGAATTGATCTATGTTTTTAATTTAGTACCGATTTCGCATTTACGAAAACAAATATACGCCTAACAAATACGCGCTTCAAGTGAATAAAATTAATATTGAGGCGGATTAAACGGATATCGGGATGAATAAGAAGAAAGATATTCGGAAACCAATGACCGAATTAAAAGTCGGACGGATTAATTCTTGTGATAGAAGCTGCGATAGATATAAATCTACTGTTTTTCATTCTAAGTGGAATATTGGTAAATTTAAGTGCCGATTTAGGTAATTGAATTGATAATAGTAAAATACATATTGAAGAACCATCTGGCACCGTTCCTCTTTTCGGTATTCACATTAATTGCCGTTTTTCTACTCCAGTTTATGATGAAATTTGCCGACCGGCTAGTAGGAAAAGGACTTGATACGTGGATAATAATTCAGCTGATTCTATATAATCTTGCATGGATGGTGGTTCTTGTAGTTCCAATGGCGGTACTAGTAGCAACCCTTATGGCATTCGGTTCGATGTCCCAGAATAATGAGGTGGCCATTCTCAAATCCTCGGGTGTAAGTCTCTACAAGATGATGATTCCTCCATTAATAGCCAGTGGAGTAATCGCACTGCTGTTAGTATACTTCAACAATAATATTTACCCGGATGCGAATCATGCCGCACGTTTGCTGATGGAGGATATTTCTCGTAAGAAACCGACGTTGTCTTTAGTACCGGGAGTCTTTTCTCAGGAGATACCGAACTATTCTATACTGGTAAGGGAGATTGACCAGAACAGAAATGAACTTGGAGAAGTACTGATTTACGATTATACGATGCCGCCGAAGGTAAATATAGTAACCGCACGGAACGGGAAAATTTATTTATCGAAGAATCAGAAAAAGCTTATAATGGATCTTAACGAGGGTGAGATCCACGAGACCGATAATACGAAGGAGTCGGCTTACAGAAAGCTCCGGTTCATAAGACATAAAATAGCACTGCCTGCAGAACAATTTACATTTGAGCAGACCGCACCCGGCGGACCGCGGGGCGACAGGGAACTCAGTTCGTCTGAAATGATAAAAATTGTTGATAGTCTTACCGCTATTTACAATAAGAATATTTCGGATTTCGAAACTCGAAGGGCACCGGTGGAATTCATTTTAAGCGACAGTTCATCTGCTCCAATAGTAAATACCGGGGTGAACACAAATATTTACACAAGATCCCAGCAGAGAATTAAATCCGACGAGAATTCATTAATAAATATTTTGAACCGGATTGAATACGGCAAGCAGGAAATCAACCGGTACTGGGTAGAGATCCACAAAAAATATTCTTTACCTTTTGCATGTATAGTGTTTATTCTGATCGGAGCACCGCTAGGAACTATGATGAAGAGGGGCGGATTCGGAATGGCCGCGGGTATCAGCCTTTTTTTCTTCCTCCTCTATTGGGCATTTTTGATAGGCGGTGAGAAATTAGCCGACAGAGGATTACTATCGCCATTCTGGGGAATGTGGAGCGCGAATTTCCTACTGACTTTTGTTGGAATCTGGCTTATGATAAAAAGCGCCCGGGAAAAAGTAACAATCAGCTTCGATTGGCTCTCAAAACTTATACCTAGATCGTGGCGGACTTCTGAAATAAATAATTCCGGGGATTCTGACTAGTATGAAGATCCTGGACAGATACCTGATAAAACAATTCATACAGACCACATTATTCGGCCTGCTGGCTTTTACATTAATATTTGTAGTAATCGATATGATGGAGAACCTGGACGATTTTATCGATCAGAACGTGCCATCGGAGATGATACTTCAGTACTACCTGGTTTTTATGCCGGAGATAATCCGGCTTGTAATTCCGGTTGCTGTTCTGCTTGCGGGATTGTTTACCGCCGGTAAAATGTCCACGCTTAATGAATTGACCGCAATGAAAGCGGGCGGAATAAGCCTCTACCGTTTTATAGCTCCTTTTATAATTGTTACGTTCTTTATAAGCCTGCTCAGTGTTTACGTCGGCGGATATCTGGTCCCGATGGCAAATAAGCATAAAGTTTTTATTGAACAGACGTATATGAAAAAAGGGATCGTTTATTTCGGCAGCAACATATTCTTCCAGGATACCAAATCGCGTATAGTAACAATCAGTTATTATGATCTTGCAAACGAGCAGGCACACCAGGTAAGCATACAGGAATTCAATCCGTCCGACAAAACAAAACTGATAAAAAGAACCGACGCGTTCCGGATGAAATACGATTCAACAAAAAGCCTCTGGACACTAATGAACGGAACAGTCAGGGATATTACAGATTCAACAGAAGTGATGGAGCGGTTTATACAGCTCGATTTTGCCGGATTAAATTTTAAACCGGACGATGTAATTAAGAAACAGCGGAAACCAGAGGAAATGTCCCTGGCGGAACTCTCGGACTTTGCAAATGAGCAAAGAAGAACCGGCAATGATCCTACTTCAATACTGATCGAATACCAATCGAGAATTGCATATGCGTTTGCGAGTCTGGTAGTTGTTTTATTCGGGCTTCCGATATCTGCAAACAGGCGCCGTGGAGGCCTGGCAATTCAATTCGGAATTAACCTGCTGATTACTTTCATTTATCTGGTGTTTATGAAGGTCAGCCAGGCATTCGGGAAAAACGGTGTTCTCGATCCCCTGATAACAGCATGGATGGCAAATTTTATTTTCCTGGTTGCGGCAATAATTAATATTAAGCGGTCGATCAAATAATTATTTCGTTTTGAATTCGAATACTCCATCCCAGTTTTCCGCGGGAGGATTATTCAAATAATATTCACAACGTTTCAAATAAACTCTTGAAGGATAGTCCCCCAGTTTATCAGCGCATCTTTTAAAATAATCGTGGGCCGGTTCAAAGCTCTTACTGCGGTAGAGTTCGAGTCCCTGAAAGTATTCATGCATCTGTTCGATAGCCGTTCGGGCTTTCTGATCCCCCTTTAAGCTGATCAGTTCGTATACGCGTGTAGGTTCGGTCTTCCCTTTCACGCGGATGATATCGAGTTCCCTTACAAGAACTTTCTCTTTAACGAGCTGATAAGTTGATTCGCTAATCATAATGTTTGAGCCGTATTCCTTATTGGCTCCTTCAAGGCGGGAAGCAAGGTTAACATCGTCACCCAGCACTGTATAATCAAAACGTTTAACGCCACCGATATTTCCGACAATCACATCGCCAGTATTGATTCCGATACGGATACGAATAAGCGGCTCACCTTCTTTAGACCACTTTTCCCTGAGTTCTGCGAGTTTATCCTGCATCTGAAGCGATGTAAGACATGCTTTGTAAGCATGGTCATCCACTTCAAGCGGCGCGCCCCAGAAAGCCATTACGGCATCACCGAGATACTTATCGAGAGTTCCTCCGTTCGAAAGGATTATTTCCGTCATCTCGTTAAGAAATTCGTTTATGAAACTGACAAGTTCTTCCGGCTCTTTCTTTTCTGCGAAGGTTGTAAACCCGGCAATATCGCTGAAAAGGACGGAGAGATTTTTCTTCTCGCCGCCGAGTTTTAATTTATCCGGATCAGCGAGCAATTCATTTACGATCGATTTACTCACATACTGGCTGAACATCCCTTTAATCAAAACATTCTGCTGGCGTTCCATAATAAAATGATAGGCTGTGCTTCCAATATAACCGAGTATAAGAGCAAGAGCGGGACTTACAATTACAATCAGGAATTTATCGTTAATAAAGAAATAAATGCTCAACTGGTAAATTCCATATACAGAAAGAACAATTAAGAGCAGATTGATAATTTCGATGAAGATACCGATTCTCAATTTTATTTTTCTTACAAGCGAAGTAACGATAAAAACAATTACTGTTAATATGAAGATGAGAATTATTTCACTTTCTGCGGATTGAACGGTTACATAATCATTCCAAAGAATATTTTGAATTATGTTCGCATGGAATTCAACACCGTAAATTTGATTATCTCCTTTTCGTTTACCTTCAGCTGATGAGATAGGAATAATATCCCTATCTTCAGGCATAGTCGAGCCTATCAAGACAATTTTATTCTCGAACTTTTTCAATAATTCCGGAGTAGTCAAATATAATTCCCAGGAATTAATCTCTTCACTTAATTCTATTTCATCAATTGTCTGAAAATCCTTGTCATCCAGGACATCCATTAGTTTAATGTGAGGAAAAGTTCGTGATGGGCCATAGAAATTAATTAATACACTATGAAAATCGAATTGAGGAATTGATTTCGATCCTATTATAAAATATCCGTTTAATCTCTTTGCAATATCTGAGTTTTTTAGTCCAAGATATTTATTTAATAAGGCAAAGCCGAAGCTCGGTACAATTTTTTGGGCAGCAGAGGATTCGATGTATGGAAGATATCTTCGAAAAACCTTATCATAGTCAGGCGGCGGATTAACTATACCGATTGAACTATCAGCGGTATAAAAAATATTTCCAAAGTTCTGATCAATTTCCAAAACATGGGATGATCTGGTTTCAATCAAATGCTCAGTTTCAACATCAATTTTGCCAGCTACAACAACTTTACTTGATCTCCTTATAGCTTCAACCAATATACTATCATTTGATAATGAAAATTGATCAGGTCCTGACATATTAATATCTATTCCTATAGCTTTAACACCGGCTTCTGAAAGATTTTCAATAACATGCGCAAAAATGGATCTGGGCCAGGGCCACCTATTGTACGGAGGAGGTATCTGATCATATGCATCTTGTGTAATTTCCAGAATTACAACATCAGCAGAATCCTTTATTTCTATTTTTCCTCTTTCGGAGAATCTGCTGTCTATCAGTTTAAGTTCAAGTTCTTTTAGAGGAGCAAAAGTAAAAAGGAGATCCTGTGTAAGGATTATTGTTAGAAGAGAGGCGGCGAGAATAAATACTAAACTTTTCCAGAGACTGTTAAACTTGATTCTGCCGCCCGTCATTTTGTTACGATCCGATCTAAAAAGTAAACCGCGTTACCAATCCGATTATCGAGTTGGTAGCTTTGTCCGGTATCCTGTAAACACGGGCCTGTAAAGCAAGGTTTAAGTTGGCCAGTATATTATAATCGGCCACAAATTCCAGTGCCTGTCTTTTGAAATCACCAAAGCTCGGACTCAAAGTAGCCGAAAGCTGAAGTTTGTTATCGAGCAGTCTGTAACGTCCTCCTAATGTAATGGTAAAATAATCGAACGGAACGTTCTTTATTTCGCTCGAGCTGTAGAGAATTTGAAAAAGTGAATTAAGCTGCGGCGACCAGTAGCTGTTCAAAGTTAAACCGGCTGCATTATATGTAGCGTCGGTGTTAGACAGACTGTTATCCTCCCTATTTTGAGTCGTAAATGAGAGTGATGTATTATGTTTAACGTGCGCAACAAAATCGTAAGAGAGCTGAACGATTACCCTGTTAGTTACGTCGTCTACTACATAATCTTGATTAGCCGGGTCGGTTGTTCTAAGTCCGTTATTATTATCCGACTTATTAAAACCGATTGTAATGTTAGGGAAGTCGGCACGCGGAAAGATTGAAACCGAAGCGCTCAAAGTATTATACTTTGTAGTAGCCCGCTTTGTCCCCTGAAGATTATCCTCAAGACTTTCGTAGCCGAGGGACAGGAAGAGTTTATTATCGAACATACGGATTCGATCAACTATGTTAATTCCTTTAACGTCTGTGCGGATAAAAGACTGGCCGAACGAGAGGTAATCATTCCCGCGGTAGATATAAGACGCACGGAGCGAGTTGTTAAAATAATTCATGCTTAATGCAGCTTCACCTGCAATAGAGGCAAATTCCTGAGGATTGAGCGGACCGATATACTGATTAACAGTTATAAATTTTCCTAAAATATCCCTGATGGTTTTAACCTGGTCGGGATCGATATCGTATAATCCGTTCGGGCCGAATATGGAATCGATCTGGGCATCGGTCAGATTTCCCGAAGCTATATCCTTATTGAACATACTGAACGCGCCCTGAGCAGTAAAAATAAAATTCTGATCATCGATCGCAAATTTGAGGTCGCTTCCTAGTACAACATTCTCCTGCGGTCTCGATCCGAACTCGATCGATCCGGTGTTGTCTTTCGAATGGAGGTAAGTAAATCCGAGTTGGAAGTTCTCACCGCTTCCGAATGAAGGCCTGAGAGCAAATAAATCTCTTGTATAAGTGCCGAGAGCAACTTTGCCATAGGGATTTCCGTACTTAACGGCGTTAATCTGTATAATATCTGATCCAAGCGGAACCTGGCCCTGGGGATAAGTCTCAATTAATTTTCCTTCAATTTTTCTTTCCGATTCACCAATGGCCGCTTCAACGTTGATGAATCCGAGGTTAAGGGAACCGCTGAAACCACGTATTCTTTTACCATCCATAATCAGGCTTGGAAACCTGGGATATGAATCTCCGACATACAAGCTAAGCCAGTCACCGCCGCTAATATTTGCCGAATACCTGTTATAGGGTTGAAGACTGCTCTTTTCCTCGGATGTGAAATAAACGTAACCGTTAAACTTCCAGCTTTCGTAGGAGGCATTAAGATCGGCACTTACGTTATTGTACCAGGTGGAGACCGAGTTATACGATTCGCTTCTAGATTCTGCCCTCAGGTTACCGGAAGATTTCCAGCGTGTGCTCACCTCGGCCGCTACTTCTGCGGATACAACCTGAAAAGTCCTCGAGACCGCATGATATTTATTCCCTTCTTTATCATATACATCAACTTTCAGCAATCGGGTTCCGCTTAACAGAGAACCTTCAAAGCT
>CAZHHG010000078.1:0-12778 GCA_964532065.1 uncultured Melioribacter sp. | reverse complement strand
TACCCGGCGCTATCTTTGTTGTAGATATTAAAAAAGAATCGATCTCTATCAAATAAGCCTTACGCTTGAATATCCCGATATTTGCAATCGTTGATACTAACTGTGACCCTGATCCGATCGATTACCTTATACCTGCTAACGATGACGCGTCAAGAGCGGTTGAAGTTATTACAAAAATAATTGCCGATGCCGTGATTGAAGGAAATGCAAAATCGAAAGAATTAAGAGCTCAGGAAGCTGCTGAAAAAGAGAGAGAAAAGAAGACTGCCGAAGTTGAAACAATTGATAATGATAAGAAGGATTCGAAAGGGAAAATCAGAAAAGTACGCCTCGAGAATAGGGACGATAGAAAAGCAAGACCGCGTCAGGATAGAAGAGATAGAAACGAACCGAGACACGAAAAACCGTCGGACGTAAAACCTCAAGCAAGCGCTCCTGAAAAAACTGAATCCAAACCTGAAACTACTCAGGATAATAAATAAGATTTTTGAAAAATAGGAAGAATAAATTATGTCAGTAAGTGCTAATCAAGTAAAAGACTTAAGAGAAAAAACCGGCGCCGGAATGATGGATTGTAAAAAGGCTCTGGAGGAATCGGGCGGTGACTTTAACAAAGCGATCGATATTCTCCGCAAAAAAGGTGCGGCTGTAGCTGCTAAAAGAGCTGAAAGAAGTGCCAATGAAGGCGTTGTGCTTACAAAATTATTTAATAACGGAAAAAGCGGCGCGATTCTGGAAGTTAACTGTGAAACCGATTTCGTTGCTAGAAGCGAAGACTTTATCAACTTCGCTAATTTCGTTCTTGAGATACTCGTTTCACAGAAACCGGCCGACGTCTCCAAGTTGATGGAATTATCTGCAGATGGTAAAAAAGTTTCTGAAGAACTCAACGCGATTATCGGAAAAATAGGCGAGAAGATTGAAGTGTCCCGCTTTGCAATCGAGAATACCGATAGCGGTGACATTGTTGATTACGTACATCATGGTTCTAAACTTGGTGTTATTGTAAAAACTGATAATATCCCGGCTGATAAGTCGGCTGAATTGCATCCGGTTCTTAAAGACATCGCGATGCAGATTGCTGCTATGAGACCATTAACTATTTACCGGGATGAGGTTGACAAGACAGTTATTGAAAAGGAAGTCGAAATCTATAAGGAACTTGCCCGTAAAGAAGGAAAACCGGAACCTGTTCTCGAGAAAATTGCTACAGGTAAACTGAATAAATTCTTCGAGGAAAACTGCCTCTTCGAACAGGCCTTTATTAAGGATAATACAAAGAAGGTAGGCGACCTTATTGCTGAATTCAACAAAAAGAATTCGGCGGAATCGAAGCTGGTTCTATTCCGAAGATTTCACATCAGTGATGAAAATAAATGATTACCTAAAAGGTCTTATTTCGCAATAAGGCCTTTTTTTTTATATTGGAAACCAATTATGGCAAAGAACCTTAAATACAAAAGAATCCTGCTGAAACTTAGCGGCGAATCCCTTATGGGAAAACAATCCTATGGTATCGATCCGAATGTTCTCGAATACTTCGCAAATGAAATAAAGAAAGTACATGAACTTGGTGTACAGACCGGAATTGTTATAGGCGGAGGGAACATCTACCGCGGTTTGAATGCGCAGGCACAGGGAATAGATAGGGTTACCGGCGATCAGATGGGAATGCTCGCTACAATTATCAATTCTCTTGCATTGCAGAATACTCTCGAGAATCATGGCGTCTTTACCCGGCTTATGTCGGCAATAAAAATGGAGGAAATTGCCGAACCATATATAAGACGGCGGGCGATACGGCACCTCGAAAAGAAAAGAGTTGTAATACTTGGTGCCGGAACCGGACATCCTTATTTCAGTACCGATACTGCCGCATCATTAAGAGCGGTTGAAATTGAAGCCGATGCAATTTTTAAAGGGACGCGTGTCGACGGAATTTTCGATTCCGATCCTGAAAAAAATCCGAACGCCAGCCGTTACGATGAAATTAATTATATGGATGTGCTTAAGAAAAACTTACGCGTTATGGATCTTACTGCCATTAGTCTTTGCCAGGAGAATAATCTGCCGATAATAGTTTTCAATATGGATCAGCCGGATAATCTTCTTAAACTTGTTACCGGCGAGAGTATCGGAACTGCTGTCGGAAACTTTGCTCACAAGTAGAAAGTTAATAGAAACAAAATTTTGAGGCGGTTATGAATAATAATCAAATTATTAAAGATGCCAGACAGAGAATGGATAAAACCATCGAAGCATTTAGAGTCGAGATATCAAAAATCCGGACCGGTAAAGCAACAACTGCACTGCTCGACGGTGTTAAGGTTGATTATTATGGAACTATGAGTCCGCTTAATCAGGTCGGAAGCGTTTCGGTTCTTGATGTTCATACCATTTCAGTTACTCCATGGGATAAAAGTATGGTCCCGCTGATTGAGAAGGCAATACTAGCTTCGGATCTCGGACTTAATCCAATAAGTGACGGAACGAATCTTAAAATACCGATTCCGGCATTAACAGAAGAACGCCGTAAAGAGCTCGTTAAAGTGGTTAAAAAATTCGGTGAAGAATCTAAAATTGCCCTGCGCAACGTCCGGCGTGATGCCAACGATCATCTTAAAAAAATGGAAAAAGAAAAGAAACTCACTGAGGATGAATTGAAAGAAGCCGAAAAAGAAACACAGAAACTTACTGATGAACATATCACAAAAATTGATGATATGATTAAACATAAAGAGAAGGATATTATGGAAGTCTGATCATCTTCATCCACAAAAATAAAAATTTTAAAAGCCCCGATTAATTCGGGGCTTTTTTGTTTTATTTAATCTGCCTATCTTACAATCGTTAAATAGCTTTATTTTTCATTTCAATTAATAACATTAGACAATTCAAAGAGGAAAAAACATGGCATTTAATCGTGACGAAGCTTTGAAGTATCATAGCGAAGGTAGAAAAGGAAAAATTGAAGTAATCCCTACCAAACCATGCTATACCGCACGTGAATTATCATTGGCCTACACTCCCGGAGTTGCCGAACCGTGTAGAGAAATCGAAAAGAACGACGACGATGTCTACAAGTATACCGCGAAAGGAAATCTCGTTGCGGTCGTCTCAAACGGTACCGCTGTACTTGGACTCGGTGATATCGGCCCGCATGCCGGTAAACCTGTTATGGAAGGAAAAGGAGTTCTGTTTAAAAGATTTGCCGACATAGATGTTTTTGATATCGAATTGAAAACTCATGATCCAAAAGAAGTTATCCGCGCTGTCCAGCTCCTCGAACCTACATTCGGCGGTATTAACCTTGAAGATATTAAAGCTCCCGAATGTTTTGAAATAGAGGAAGAACTGATTGAGACAATGAATATTCCGGTCTTTCACGATGATCAGCATGGAACAGCAATCATTTCCTGTGCTGCATTGATTAATGCCGCTGAAATTGCCGGTAAAAAACTAGACAAAATGAGACTGGTTATTTCGGGTGCCGGTGCATCGGCAGTCGCGTGCTGCAAGATGTATATCGCTGCGGGTGTAAAAGTTGAGAATATTGCAATGTTCGATACTAAAGGCCACATCCATAAAAAACGTACGGACCTTAACAAATATAAAGCGATATTCGCCCAGGACGTTGTCTATAAAGATCTTCTGGATGCTATGACAGGTGCCGATGTCTTCGTCGGATTATCAAAAGGTAATGTTGTTTCCAAGGATATGGTTAAAGCAATGGCGAAGAATCCGATCGTGTTTGCTATGGCAAATCCCGATCCTGAAATTTCATACGAAGACGGCGTTGCCGCACGCAAAGATATAATAATGGCAACGGGAAGAAGCGATTACCCGAACCAGGTTAATAACGTTCTCGGTTTCCCGTTCATATTCCGTGGCGCTCTCGATGTAAGAGCACAGAAGATTAATGAAGAAATGAAAATGGCCGCTACAAAAGCCCTTGCGGAACTTGCCAAGGAAAAAGTACCCGAAGTGGTTATCAATGCTTACGGCGGTAAGGAATTCTCATTCGGCCCCGAATATATTATTCCGAAACCGTTTGATCCTAGAGTACTTTGGTATGTTGCACCCGCAGTTGCCAAAGCCGCTATGGATACCGGAGTGGCTAAGAATCCGATCCAGGATTGGAATAAATATAAAGAACAGTTGCAGGAACGTCTTGGTTTCTCTTCCGAAATTGTTCGTGTTATGGTTCATAAAGCGCAGAAGAGTCCGCGCAGAATCGTTTATCCCGAAGGAATGGAAGAAAAAATTATTCGTGCCGCAAATTCTGTTTTTGAAGAAAATATCGGGCAGCCTATCCTTCTCGGCAATGAAGGTGTAATCAAATCTAAAATTACTGAGCTCGGTTACGACACTAATAATTTCGAAATAAGAGATCCTGAACACTGTCCGAAAATAGACAAATATGCTGAGGAGTTTTATAAGATTCGACAGAGAAAGGGTATTACTCTTAGAGATGCCAAAGTATTGATGAGAGAGCCGAACTATTATGCCTCTATGATGGTTCAACTCGGCGATGCCGATGCTCTGATAGGAGGGCTTACTTATCATTATCCTCAGACTATCAGGCCTGCTCTTCAGTGTATCGGTGCTAAGGAAGGATTAAGCACAGTTTCCGGTATGTATGTCGTGATAGTGAAAAACCGTGTCTTCTTCTTTGCGGATACCACTGTAAATATCGATCCTACTGCCGAACAGCTTGCCGAAATCGCAATCAGTACGGCGGAAGCTGTAAAAGCATTCGATATCAAACCGAAGATCGCGATGCTCTCGTTCAGCAACTTTGGAAGTGCGTCTTATCCTCAATCGGATAAGGTTGCTAAAGCAGTTAAGATTGTTAAAGAGAAACGCCCCGATCTGATGATTGACGGTGAAATGCAGGCCGATACTGCAGTTATTCCGGAACGACTCGAATCCGAATTCCCGTTCTCAACTCTAAAGGGCGGTGCTAATGTATTGATCTTCCCTAATCTTGATGCGGGAAATATCGCCTACAAACTCTTCCAGCGCCTGACTGACGCTACGGTTATTGGACCGATCCTTACAGGCATGAAAAAACCTGTTCATGTTATTCAACGCGGCGATACAGTTGGGGATATTTTCAATATGACCGCAATTGCGGTTGTTGAAGCCGATGTGAATAAAAAATAATGACCAATAATCAATTATTGCATTAATTATTAAAAGCGCCTTAATAGGCGCTTTTTTATATTTATTTGCAATAATTTTGTGTTTAGTAAAAAAATTATTCTAAGTGCTTAAGAATATTCTTTATATCGTTGCCAGTATCCTGATCTTTTTTGCCGGGCTTATTCTATATGGACTTTTACTTAATTCAGGTGAAATACCTCTTGATGTTGCGCTAAAAGAAAAGAATGTCGCTCGCATTGAAAATCTTAAAATTGTTGTAGACCGGAGCAATTACCTGGTCCAGATCTATTCCGGTAATGTTTTTATTAAATCTTATAAAGCGGTATTCGGAAAGAATTTAAATAAAATAAAAACTTCTGGGGATGATCTCGTTACTCCGCTCGGTGAGTATATAGTCTGCTCCATTGATACGGTGCATAAATATCATAAGTTCTTACAGCTGAATTATCCGAATGAGAATGATGCGGCCGAAGCGTTAAAAAGGGGATACATAAATCAGGATGAATTTGAAGTGATTATGATTTCATCAAAGAAAAATGAATGTCCGCCACCCGAAACCAGACTTGGTTCCGATATCGGAATTCACGGGATAGGGGATTTCGATCTGATTTTCAGGAACCTTCCTTTTGTATTTAATTGGACTAACGGCTCGGTTGCCATTAGTAACAGAAATATTGATGAACTTGCTTCAATTGTAAAAATTGGTACACAGGTTAAAATAACCTATTGAAAATGGAATCCCGTTGAGACTAAAATCGATCAACATACTTATTTTTTTAATCTCCTTTAATCTTTTTGCACAGTCAAACGGCCCAAAAGAATTGATATCAATTGAATTTGTCGGGAATAATTCTATACCATATTCCGAACTTAGTTCAGTCATATTATCTAAGGAAACTCCATCGGGATTCTCGCAATTTCTTCACAGCTTTTCAAGTTTCGGCGGCCCGCCGGTCTATTTCGACTCTCTTCTAATTCCCCTCGATCTTCAGGCCCTTAAGACTCTCTATCTCTCAAGAGGATATTTCAAAATTAAAATCGGTTATAAAATTGAAACCGGTGATGACGGAGTATTATTAACCTATCTGATCGATGAATCGGTGCCGGCAAAATTCAGTTCATTTAATGTCTCGGGTCTTAAAGATAAAATACCCGGAGAATTTCTGGATGTAATTCTGGATAACATTAAAGTTGATACTACCATTATCTACAGTGATATTCTCCTCGAACAGAGAAAAAACTTTACGATCTCCTACCTTCGTGATAACGGTTTTATGCTCGCTTCATTCGAGCAGCCGACCGTAATTATTGACACGATGATCAACAGGGTTGATGTTGAAATCATATATAATCCCGGCAGAAGATACATGATAAGCGATATTTATACGGCCAGAACTGGTCCTGGAATGGAATTCGTCGAAGACCAGCTTCTCAAAGATATTGTCGGAATTTCACCCGGGAATTATTACAGTCATTACGACATCCAGCGCGGCCAGGTACGCCTCTACAGGACTGAGCTATTCAACTCTGCGATCATTAATGCTGTTATTGCCGATACATCGGGTAATAGAGTCCCTTTGAATATAAGCGCGGACGTAGGAATGCTTCACGAGCTATCTCCTGAAATAATTATTAATAACGAGGATAATACGTTTAACCTCGGTCTTGGTTTAAGCTTTACAAAAAAAAATCTATTCGGCGATGCCCGCAAACTTACTCTAAGTACTTCTGCCGCTGCGCAGAATATCTCCGAGTTTCTTAAGCAGCCGTCATTTAATGATTCTACTGTCTTCGGCTATACCGATACACGACTTATTATTGAGCAGCCGTTCCTCTTCGGCCGACCCATAAATACCAAGTTCGAATCCTATTTCACCCTACAGAAAAGGAAGAACGAATACAACTCAACCTTGTACGGAGCCAAGCTAAGCTTCGATATCGAAATGCCCCAGTTTACATATCTTAATTCACTTTCGACTTATTTCAATATTGAAAGAGCTGAGTACACATATAAAAGAGATTACCTTATCGACCTCCTCAGTATTTATTTCCAAAGGACAGAAGAGATTGGCGGGGATAAGGAGCTTGCGGATTCTCTCGCTACAGAATTTGTTGATACTGATCTGGGAGGACAGATTTTTTCCAAAAGTACTAACGCACTGCTCGGCATTGTAATGGGCGCAAATAAAACTGATGATGTTTTCTTTCCTACATCCGGTTATTCACTTTCATTACTTATAGAAGAAGCCAATTCAATCCCATATCTTTTCAGCAATATATTCGGTTCGGATTTCGAAAGGCCCCTCTACTTCAAATTACTTGCTTCGGCTTCTGTTTTTCTTCCATTCTATTCTTCGAACACAAATTCATTCGGACTCAAATTCAAAGCCGGACAGATTTTTAATTACAAAGGTGATAAAGCGGATATATCACTCAACCAGCGTTTTTACGCAGGCGGAAGCAACTCGGTTAGAGGCTGGAGTACCCGGCAGCTTGTTCCTCTCGAACCGCTCCTGAATCTTGAAAATCCGTCGCAGGAGGACCTCGAAGCCGTACTTTCTAAAGGTGCTGCGACCGGAGGATTTTTTATCTTCGAAGGTTCAATTGAAACCCGTAACAGGCTCTTCGGAAAATTCGGAACCGCATTGTTTATCGATTACGGTAATACATGGAATGACTATACAGAATTCCGGCCAGACCAGATCGCTGTAGCGGGAGGATTCGGAATCAGGTATTACTCCGACTTTGCGCCGATCCGTCTCGATTTCGGTATTAAATTATATGACCCTGCAGATAGAAGAAGTATCTCCTCTAAACAGTTCTGGAAGGATCTCGTTCAGTTTCATATCGGAATAGGCGAAGCATTCTGAGTTTTTTTACCCAATTTTTTAAAGCTTTTAATTTAATTATCCCTCTTTGTTTAGGTGCCTCTTTTTAAGTAAATTTGCAGTCACTTTTTACGGAGCGTTAATGATTTCAAGTATGACCGGATATGGAAAAGGTTATGTGGAAGAAAACGACCTTTCCGCAGAGGCTGAAATTAAAAGCCTTAATAACCGTTATCTTGATCTTTCGCTCAGACTACCCAAATTTCTTGCCGCTAAGGAATTTGAGATAAGAGAAAAAGTTAAAACACGCATTAAAAGAGGTAAAATTTATCTCTCGGTTACTGTCCGCAGAGGTGAGTTTGAGGAAAAGTTTAATGAGGTAGATCCGGCTTCCGTTAAACTTGCTATGAAAGTTCTTAAGGATATAAGAAAAGCTTCAGGACTGAAAAATAAAATCACGTTCAGTGACCTGATGGTATTTCAGAATCTCTTCTTTAAAGAGGATGAGGAACAGGCCGGAGCCGAAATGCCCCTTGTTGAAAAAGCTATTGATATCGCTATCGATGATATGAACAGGATGAGAGAAGCTGAAGGCAGAGAACTTGAAAAAGATGTCCGCAAAAGAATTAAACATATTGATGAAGTAGTTTCAAAAATTGAGAGGATTAAACAGGAAAGTCTCGAAAATTATTTTGCGAGATTTAAGGAGAAAGCTAATCAGCTTGTTTCGGATCTGATTGATAATGAACAACGACTCATTACCGAGCTTGCTATCCTTTCAGAACGTTACGATGTTACGGAGGAATGTGTCAGACTCAGAAGTCATCTTAAGATGTTTCTCGATACTCTTGATAAATCCGATGATGCCGGCAGAAGACTTAATTTTATTCTTCAGGAGATGAACCGGGAGGCAAATACAATAAACAGTAAAGCGCTGGCTTCGGATATCTCCCATTCGGGCATCTATATTAAGGAAGAAATTGAAAAAATAAGAGAACAAATTCAGAATATTGAGTAGATAGTGGCCAGAAAACCTAAATTGTTCGTATTTTCCGCTCCGAGCGGTTCAGGCAAAACGACTATCGTCAGAAATATTATGAAATTATTCCCTGAGTTTGTCTTCTCTGTCTCCGCTACTACGAGAAAAAGAAGAAATGTTGAAAAAGACGGTGTCGATTATTATTTCATAAGTGAAGATGAATTCAAAAAGAGAATTGAAAACGATGATTTTGCCGAATGGGAAAAATTTTACGACTATTATTACGGAACCCTGAAAAAACCGGTTGATGAGAATATCAGCAATGGTTTAGCCACTGTCTTTGAAGTTGATGTAAAAGGTGCGCTTAAAATAAAGAAAGTATATCCGTTCGCAACATTGATTTTTATTGCTCCGCCCAGTATAGATGAATTGAAAGAACGGCTTATTAAGCGGAATACGGAATCGGATGAGGATCTGAAGAAAAGACTGGAAAGAGCTGAAATGGAGATCGGTTTTCAGAATCAGTTCGATTATGTAGTTACTAATGTCAACCTTGAACAGGCAAAAAAAGAAGTAAAAGAAATTATAGAAAAAGAATTATCAAAGGAGGAATAGTAAAATGATAAAACCGATGAGTCTTACCAAGATAAAGGAAAGAATCCCGAATCTTTACGAAGCCGTTATTGTCTCGGCTAAAAGAGCTCGTAAATTAAACGACGATACTAAACTTGAGTTCAACACTCTTCTTAGTACCGTCTCTTCAGGTCACGACGATGAGTTCGAGGATAGAGAAAATCCCGAACAGCTTAAACTCTCTCTTGAATTCGAAAAAAGGGAAAAACCTCATATCAAATCCCTTAATGAATTGGTTAATGATGGAATCGAATTCAGATATAAAACGGATAAAGACAAATAAAATTAATCCGGTTAAAAAACAGCGGAGAAAAACATTCTCCGCTTTTGTTTTTAAATAACCCCATTTTTCTTAAATTCGAACGCCTGTTAAACTATTCCTGGTGCTTATTTGAACAAAGATTTTCAAAAATTAATTACTGAAGCATTAAAAGACCAGCAGGATATTTTCGGCGATGATCTCTTCTCTGAATCCATGAATACAGGTCTTATGGCTGTTGATAATTCTGTTAAAATAACCGGCAGGATAGAAATGGAATCAAACGATAATCTCTTTACAGAGGATTTCCAGAATTCTGATTCAATCGATCAACTCTATTCCATGATTCACGATTGTCAGAAATGTACTCTCGGTAAAACAAGAAATAAATTTGTTTTCGGTGTTGGTAACCCGAATGCTCACGCAATGCTGATCGGCGAAGCTCCGGGTGCCGACGAGGACGCTCAGGGCGAACCGTTCGTCGGACGCGCCGGGAAATTACTGAATGATATCTTAAAAGCTGTTAACCTTAAAAGAGAAGAAGTTTACATTGCTAATATCCTCAAATGCAGGCCGCCGGGAAACAGGGATCCGCAACCTCTGGAAATGGAAACTTGTATTCCTTATCTTCACAAGCAGATAGAACTGATTAAACCGAAAATTATTCTCTGCCTGGGACGCGTTGCCGCTAACGGTTTACTTAATAAAAAACTATCGCTCGGCGATCTGCGTAATTCCGTTTACGAGTTTAACGGGATTAAGGTAATGGCAACCTATCACCCGGCTGCACTCTTGAGAAATCCGAATTGGAAAAGGGGATGCTGGGAGGATGTACAGAAATTCAAAAAACTTTACGATGAACTATTGAAATAATAAAATGGCAAAAAAATCCTCAACACGAAAAACCGAAAGAGACGATGCGATTCTGGACAAATTAAGAACCGCTTCTAAACAACCCCCGTCAGCGCCCGAAGTGGAAATGTCTGTGCTTGGCGCTATGCTAATTGAAACCGAAGCTGTGCCTAAAGCTATTGAAGTACTGAAACCGGAATCGTTCTACGAAAAGAAAAACCGCGTAATCTTCGAAGCTATGAGCTCTCTCTACGAAGCTGATGAGCCGATCGATACCGTCTCAATTTATGAAGAGCTTAAAAAATCCGGTAAGGTGGATGAAGCAGGCGGCGCCGCTTATCTGGGAAAATTGACGCAGGATGTTTCCTCGGCTGCTAATGTCGATTATCACGCGAGAATTGTTCTGGAAAAATGGATCCTCCGGCAATTGATCACAGCTTCAATGGATATTGCGCGCAATGCCTATGAAGGAAGCGAGGATGTGTTCGATCTTCTCGATGCGGCTGAATCAAAAATATTTCAAATCTCTGAAGAGGGGATTAAAGAATCATTCAAGTCGATGGATAAGGCCGTTAAAGAAGCACTGGAACTTATCGAGGCGATTCACTCGAAAAATATTTCCTCTTTCTCTGTTCCCTCAGGTTTCTTTGAGCTCGATGAACTACTAGGCGGTTTCCAGAAATCGGATCTAATAATTATTGCTGCCCGTCCCTCAATGGGTAAAACCGCGTTCGCTATGTCGGCAGCCCGTAATGCTGCTATCGATCATAATGTCCCGATCGGTATTTTCAGCCTAGAAATGTCCACTATACAGCTTGCGACGCGTTTAATCTCCGCCGAGGCGCGTATCAACGCCCATAACGTTCGAACCGGAAAATTCAGGGCCGAAGAAGGAGCTAAAATCAGCCGTACAGTTCATAAACTAAGCAAAGCCCCTATCTATATTGATGACACTCCCGGTATTTCGATTCTGGAATTAAGAGCTAAAGCAAGACGGTTGAAGAATGAAAAGAACTGCGGATTGATAATTGTAGATTATCTTCAGCTTGTTAATCCGTCGAATTCAATGGAAAGTCGTGAAAGGGAAATCTCCTCAATCTCAAGATCGCTAAAAGCACTCGCCAAAGAATTAAACCTGCCTGTAATAGCGCTTTCGCAGCTCAACAGAGCTGTTGAATCGCGCACAGATAAGAAACCGATGCTCTCGGATCTTCGCGAGTCAGGTTCTATTGAACAGGATGCCGATGTTGTACTTTTCCTGTACCGACCTGAAATGTATCAAATTCAATCTTTCGGAACAGGTGATATGCAGGGCGAATCGACCGAAGGTATTGCCGAAGTGATTGTCGGTAAACAAAGAAACGGACCTACAGGCGAAGCCAAACTCAGATTTATTAAAGATTATGCCCGGTTCGAAAATCTTGAGAGATTCCGTCAGCAGCTTCCAGCGGGTGAAGAACCGATTGCTGCCCTGGAAGAACCGCCGTTTTAAACGATCTCGTTCCTGTGTTAAGCACTATTCCTTCAATTAAAAATTAATCGGGATTTTGCAATATGTTTAAAAATGCTCTTAAAATTTTTACAATCTTATCAGCCATTTCCACTTTAATCTACTCGCAGCCGGTCTATACTCAGCAGGATGTTGAAATCTGTAACTCGAAATTTGAACTTGCTGTTTCTAAAAATCTATCTGAAAAACCGATTAATGAAATAATTACTGAAATTGGAAAAAGTTTTCTCGGAACAGATTATGTCCCTAACACTCTCGAAAAAGGTGAGAGGGAGGAACTCGTAATCCACCTTACTGGCCTGGATTGTTACACGTTTCTCGAAAGCGCTCTGGTTTTTGCTAGATGTATTAAGTCCGGCAAAACTACTTTTGAAGATTATCAGAATGAATTGACTAACGTAAGATACCGGGACGGTATTAAAAAGGAATATCCTTCACGACTCCATTATTTCTCCGATTGGATTTACGATATGAATAAAAGAGGAATGGGTAAGGATGTTACAAAACAGATCGGCGGTGTACAGTATAAAAAGAAGATCGATTTTATGAGA
>CAZHHG010000077.1:0-13118 GCA_964532065.1 uncultured Melioribacter sp. | reverse complement strand
ATTAATTTCTTTGAGTAAAGGAAATATCCTTTTCCGCTCACCCGATGTTAGTCCTGCATACATGGGCGTTGGATATATAATCGGTCCCCGTTTGGCTTCCTTAAACTTCTCAGGCGGAGTTATTGCCTGGGGTCTGTTAGCTCCTATAATCGCTTACTTTAAGTTCGGTAATACACCTATGGAAGGTCAGGATTGGGCAGGTACTATTGTTCAGGTATGGAGAGATTATGTTAGGCCGATAGCAATCGGCGGTATGCTCGTAGGCGCGGCATTCACTCTCTGGAGAATGAGAAAAAATTTAATCGCAGGTATATCAAGGTCGATCGGCGATGTTAAAAAAGCAGCCAGCGGCGGCCATGTTGTAGATAGAATTGAAAAGGATATTGCCTTCAAATGGGTTATGATTGGAATACTTGCTACAGCAGTATTAACTTTTATTATATATGAGTTCTTCGCTCAGAATTTAGTTGCGGCATTTATTGCTACTGTCGTTATGATAATTGCCGGATTCTTCTTTGCAGCAGTATCGGGTTATCTTGTCGGCATAATCGGTTCGTCCAATAATCCAATTTCAGGATTAACACTTTCAACATTAGTAGTTGCTGCATTATTGATGGTTGTACTTGGTATGACTGGTACACAGGGAGTGGCCGCGGTTCTTGGCGTAGCAGCTGTTGTATGCGTAAGTGCTGCAGTTGCCGGGGAAATGCTTCAGGACCTGAAAGCCGGACATATCCTAGGTGGTACGCCCTGGAAGATGCAGATCGGTGATCTAATCGGTATTGCCGTATCGGCAGCCGTAATGTTTATTCCTCTTATTATTCTTCATGAAGGTGATATAAAGATGGGAGGCACTGGATTCGGCGGAGAAAAATTACCTGCACCTCAGGCGAGCCTTATGGCAATTCTTTCTAAAGGAATTGTCGCCGGCGAAATGGAATGGATTCTTATCTTTACCGGTATGTTGATGGGAGTAGGATTTATTCTGATGAATATTAAAAGCCCAATGCTTGTGTCGGTCGGTATGTATTTACCTCTCGGAACTACATTTGCAATCTTTGTGGGCGGTTTAATTAAAGGTGCCGTTGAAATGGTAAATGCTAAAAAGAAATTTAACGATGCCCAGAAATCAAGAGTAGAGAATACCGGAATTCTGCTCGCAGCTGGATTGATTGCAGGGGAGGCACTTATCGGACTTCTCTTTGCTGGTTTTGCATTCTTCGAGATTTCCTTATTCCATATTTTCGAAACCCCGAGCTTCTACATAAGTCTGTTAGTGTTTGCATTGATTGCCTGGTATCTGATCAGAATACCGGTTAAGAATGCCGGAAGTCCGGATCAACCGGCTCCGCCGCAAGTATCAATGTAGTCGAATTATCATCATTAATAATTTCCCCGGTTCATTGAAGTTCAATGTGCCGGGGAAGATTTTTTTTAAGGATCGATCATGCCCCTTAGCTTTAGTCAACGCAGAAGAATTTTGAAAAATGCCAATTACCTTGATCTTAGGCCTTTACGCTTGCACAAAGATGAAATCGGTGAAGATAATTTAGTAACAATCCTTATTCCGAAATTCAAAAATAAAATTGCCCTCAAATTTATTGTCCCGAAGCTGAAATCACCCGAAATAAAATTAAAACTCGACGAGATCGGATCTCAGACCTGGCTCCTTCTCGACGGCAATAAAACTGTAAGAGAAATTTCAAGTATTCTTTTAAATAAATTCGGCGAAAAAATTGAACCCGTAAATCAGAGACTTACAAAATTTCTTACGGGCCTTTATGAACAAAGATTGATCACATTTCAAGAAATTAATTTATAGGAGGCACTAGATGGGAAACGTATTAGGAAATTTAAAACCCGGACTATTATGGAAACATTTCGAAGAGATCTGCAATATTCCGCATCCGTCGCGCAAAGAAGAAAAAATTGCTAAATACGTAACAGGATTTGCAAAAGCTTACAATCTAGAATTTCAAACCGATCCGTTTGGCAACATAGTAATCAGAAAACCGGCTACACCCGGATTTGAAAACCGCACTCCGGTAGTCCTTCAGGGACATCTCGATATGGTTGCAGAAAAGAACAATGATGTAACACACGACTTCGATAAAGATCCGATTCAACCATATATTGATGGCGACTGGGTAAAAGCGCGCGGAACAACTCTCGGAAGTGATAACGGTATCGGCGTCGCTGCTGCGCTTGCTGTTCTCGAATCGAATGATCTTCAGCATGGCCCCGTCGAAGCACTTTTCACACTTGACGAGGAGACCGGTTTAAACGGCGCACAGGCATTGAAACCGGGTTTCCTGAAATCCAAAATACTTATTAACCTCGATTCCGAAGAAGACGGAGCTTTTTATATCGGATGTTCAGGCGGGCAGAATACCTTTGTGAAATTTACATTCAAACCCTCGGAAATTCCTGCCAATACGGTGGCGGTTGAATTAAAAGTTACCGGATTAAAAGGAGGCCATTCGGGTCTGGATATTCAAACAGGAAGAGGAAATGCGGTTAAATTAATGTCCCGACTTCTTCACGAATTGAACCATAAATTCGGAATCCGGCTTGTCGCAATTAACGGAGGAAGCAAGCATAATGCAATCCCTCGTGAGACGTTTGCGGTTATCCGAATCGCAAAGAAATTATCCGCAGATATTCTTGCTTATGTTCAGAATTATAATGGCATTGTTAAAGAGGAACTTGCAAGTGTTGAACCGAATCTGAATGTCTCAGCTTCCGAGGTTAAATCGAAAGCAAAGGTTATGGATAAAACCGTTGCCGCTAATCTTATCGATTCTCTTTATTCTGTTCCCAACGGCGTTATTAAAATGAGTGCGGATATAGAAGGATTAGTTGAAACATCTACAAATCTTGCAGTCGTTGTTACTAAAGGAAAAACCGTCGAGGTTATTTTAAGCCAGAGAAGTTCGGTCGAATCAGAAAAGAAAGATATTTCAAATTCGATCGCAGCACTCTTCAGGCTCGCAAAAGCTGATGTAAAGCAGGGTGATGGTTATCCCGGATGGAAGCCCGATATACACTCGCCGGTCCTCGCCGTTATGAAAAATGTCTATGAGTCGATGTATAATAACCACCCGGAGGTTAAAGCGATTCATGCCGGACTTGAATGCGGTATAATTAAAGAAAGATTCCCGGATATGGATATGATCTCTTTCGGTCCTACAATTACTGGTGCGCATTCACCTGACGAACAGGTTCAGATCAGTACCGTTGAAAAATTCTGGAATCTCCTGGCAAACGCTTTAAGGAACATTCCTGCTAATTAATATTTGTTTCTCTATCCTGATCGTGCGGCTGATTCAATCAGTGCATGATCAGGTTTTTTATTCTTTTAAAGGGAGAAAATGGAAAATCGATCCTCTGTAAAACCCGAACCATCTCAGCTTTTCCGGTGGCTTATTCTTGTGTTCGTTTCACTTGCAATGTTCGGCAATTATTATATTTACGACAGCATAAGTCCGCTCGCCGACCTGCTTGTAAAACAACTGAACTTTACTGATTCGGATATCGGTTTACTCCAGGGAATATATAGTGTCCCGAATGTTTTAATGGTTCTACTAGGCGGAATTATAATTGATAAAATCGGAACACGCATCTCAACTTTCTTCTTCACCGCATTATGTCTTATTGGAGCAATTATTACTGCTTCATTCGATAATCTGACTATGATGGCAATCGGCAGACTGGTATTCGGACTCGGTGCAGAATCGATGATTGTTGCTGTTACTACTGTAATCGGAAGATGGTTTAAAGGGAAACAGCTTTCCTTTGCATTCGGATTAAATCTTACACTTGCGAGGCTCGGATCTTTTGCAGCACTTAACTCTCCTACCTGGGCAGGGGAATTATACGACAACTGGCAGTATCCGCTCCTTTTATCAGTTGGTGCCGGTGTAATCTCTATTGCTTCCGTAATAATCTACTGGGGAATGGATTCATTTGCCGAAAAAAATTATTCATTAAGGCCGGTCCCTAAACAGGATAAAATTATTTTCAGGGAAATTTTCTCTTTCTCAAAGTCCTACTGGTTTGTAGTATTGCTTTGCGTTACTTTTTATTCAGGAATTTTCCCATTCCAGACTTTCGCTGTTAAGTTTTTTATTGATGTACACGGAACAACCAGGGAATTCGGCGGATTTCTCTCCAGCATGCTTACACTTTCGGCAATGGTCTTAACACCATTATTCGGTTTATTTGCAGATTATATCGGCCGGCGGTCGCTGCTGATGATGATCGGGTCTCTAATTCTTATTCCTGTTTACCTCCTTATGGCCTATACTAATATATCTCTCTTTATTCCAATGGCGATGATGGGACTCGCGTTTTCTTTAATTCCCGCGGTTATGTGGCCCTCGGTTGCGATAATCGTAGATGAATCGAAACTTGGGACCGCATATGGACTTATGACAATGATACAGAATATCGGTCTTGCCGGATTTAATTTTATGATCGGTTGGGCTAACGACTTTTCAGGAGGTTATTCACTCGGTATGTGGATCTTCTCTTCACTTGGATTTTTCGGGCTCATTTTCGCTTTTATGCTGAGACGGAGTGAAATGGGGCCCGGTAGTCATGGCCTGGAAAAGGGAATTCGAAATAGCCCATAAGAACTTAGCTCTTTTTTTTGTAAATTGTTCCGCAGCTATGGAGTGTTTTATCTAATGCTGAAACTGATTTCAAAAATAATATTTATTCTTGCGCTGATCTTTTTAATCCCTTCAGCTGTAATAAAATCCCAGACCTTTGGTTTTGGCTGTCTCGGCTTAAGCGGTTTCTATGCAGGATTTTCCCAGCAGCAGTATGTTGTGGATGGCCTTAACGATTTTATTAAATTTAATAATTACGGGCCTGTTCCTTCCTCTTATGTTGAATTCAAAAAAGGTTCAGGTTACCGAATCGGTGCTAATCTTTTCAGGGCAAAGTTCGAAAATTTCTTTATCTCGGCTAAGGGCTTCTACCAGTTTATGAGGGAGAATCTTGAACTTAATCAGACCGCTCAAAATTCATTATTTAAAAATAAATATCAGCTCTCGATGAATCATTGGGGATTGGCCGTTGATATTGGTGTCCCGCTTTTATCGATTATTGATTTAAAAATTATTGAAGGCGGTATCGTTTTTTATAACACAGAATTTGTTCATACCGTGCTGGAAAATGAAAAGCAGATCTATGAATTAAAGTATGAACCGGATAATAAAAAAGTAAATTATTACATCGCTTCCGGTCTTTTAATTCATATAGTTCCGGATTATATCAGTATTGAAGGTACTGCAGGATACAGTTTCCTCAAATATGATCGGTTCGATCTTAAAACTGAATCTCCTGTTGGTAAAGGTACAATCACCAATCCGGTTTCAAAAGGGGGCTTCCTGGCAACTGTTCAATTAAATATCGGTTTCCCACTCTAATTTATTAAAGGTGAATAATGAAATTATCTCAACTCGACAAAGCTTCGATTATCGCAATACGCGACTGTATGGGGACAAAAGAAGAAGAATCTGTTTTAATAATTACCGACGAGAAAAAGAAAAAAATCGGTTACAACCTTTATAAAAATGCTCTCAGTCTGGGTCATGAATCATTATATGTTGAAATCAAATCGAGAGAGATGCACGGACAGGAACCGCCTGAACAGGTAGGAAGATTAATGAAAATGTTTGACGTTGTATTGTGTCCAACTGCAAAATCTTTAACTCATACTAATGCTAGAAGAGACGCGTCGGCACAGGGTTCGAGAATTGCAACATTCCCGGGTATTACTGAAGAAATAATGGTAAGAGGATTAAATGCTGATTATAAAAAAATTGCTGCGTTGACAATCAGATTAACCGATATTCTTACAAATACTAATGTTGTCCGAGTAACGGCTCCAAACGGAACAGAAATCACGATGGATATTTCAACAAGGAAGGGCCACGCTAGCAAAGGTCTTTTTCATGCAAAAGGGGAGAGCGGAAATTTGCCTACCGGAGAAGCTTACATCGCTCCTCTCGAAGGAAAATCGAACGGTGTCTTTGTTGTTGACGGATCGATGGCCGGTATCGGCGTAATTAAAGGTAAACCGATAAAAATTGTTGTTGAAGACGGTTTCGCTGTAGAAATTTCAGGTGGAGCTCAGGCGAATAAACTTAATAAGATTTTAAGCAATTATGATATGCCCGCTAGAAATATTGCTGAGTTTGGTATCGGCACAAATGATAAAGCGAAGTTGAGCGGACTTCTTCTTGAAGACGAAAAAGTAATGGGCACAATTCATATTGCCATCGGAGATAATAAATCGATGGGCGGACTGGTAAATGTTCCGATTCATCTCGATGGGGTAGTAAAAAAACCGACAGTCTATTTCGACGGTGCTATGATTATGAAGAACGGAAAACTTCTTATCTAATTTTTCCGTCTCTTTTTACACTTATTATTTTCTTTGATCCGGATTGAAAATCCGTCCGATTTTTCATACCTTTGCCAGCTAAAATTCCACAAAAACCAAGAAACCATGAAAATTCTAAATGATCTAAATCAGGAACAGCTCAAAGCTGTGGAGTACAATTCCGGTCCCCACATGATAGTTGCCGGCGCCGGTTCGGGAAAAACGCGCGTTTTAACCTATAAAATCGCTTATTTGATCGATAAAGGGCTTGAACCTGATTCAATCCTGGCGCTTACTTTTACTAATAAAGCAGCCAAGGAGATGAAAGAAAGGATTAAAGTTCTGGTCGGAAAAAAAGCCGCTTCCCTCTGGATGGGCACATTTCATTCCATTTTTGCCCGGATTCTTAGGATTGAAGCAAAATCCCTTAATTATAAACCAAATTTTTCGATTTACGACCGGGAGGATTCGGTCTCCCTGGTCAGTAATGTACTGCAGAATCTCAATATTAACCTTGAAAATCTTACTCCAAATGGAGTTCAGCATAAGATCAGCTTTCTTAAGAACCAGATGATTAAACCGGAGAACTTCGGCAAAAATATGGCCACTACACTTGCCGATAAAAAATTTCTTGAAATCTATACCGAATACAATAAACGTTTATTCGAAAATAACGCAATGGATTTCGACGACCTTCTCCTTAAGCCGATCGAATTATTCGAAGAAAATTCAAAAATCCTGTCTAAATACAAGAAGCAATTCAAATATATTCTTGTTGATGAATATCAGGATACAAATAAAGCTCAGTATCAGTTGCTTAAATTATTAAGTCCCGCTAAAGACAAAGTCTGTGTTGTTGGTGATGATGCTCAGAGTATTTACAGCTGGCGCGGTGCCGAAATAAAAAATATGCTCAACTTTAAAAAAGATTTTAAAGGTGCGAAAATTTTCAGGCTCGAGCAGAATTACCGTTCAACCAAGATGATTCTCGCCGCAGCAGATTCGATCATTAAGAATAATACGGAACAGATTACAAAAACATTATGGACTGAGAATAACGACGGTGAAGAACTTACTTTGATGCGTGCTTCTGATGAGAAGGATGAAGCGTTCCAGATAGCTAAAAAAATTAAGAAGGAAATCTCTACACGTAAATTATCCTTAAATGATATCTCAATTTTCTACCGGTTGAATTCTCAATCGAGAGCTCTTGAAGATGCACTCAGAAGAGAGAAGATTCCTTACAAGATCGTTGGCGGTGTCGAGTTTTACAGAAGAAAGGAAGTGAAGGACGTACTAGCATATCTGAGAGTTCTTACTAACCAGAATGACGAAGAAAGTTTACTCCGGATTATGAACTTCCCGCAAAGGGGTATCGGGAATACATCGATAACCAAGATGATTGCGTTCGCGCGTAAGCTCGAACTGTCTCTGTTTACTACCATGTCCCGTGTGTTTGAGGTGATTGAAGTAAAAGAACGAATACAGAAAAATGTAAAACAGTTTAAAATGCTGCTTGATAAGTATACTGATCTTAAAGATAAACTCTCGATTGGTGAATTGACTTCGGCCCTTGTAGACGAACTCGGTATATTGAAAATTTATAAGGAAGAAAATTCAGCCGAATCGATGGCCAGGTACGATAATATTCAGGAACTGCTCTCCGCGGTTCAGCAGTACAGCAAGGAAAATCCGGATTCTAAACTTGATGATTTTCTTGCCGAAGTCTCTCTTGTCTCGGGTGTTGATCAGTATGACGAGAAAGTCAATTCTGTGACGCTTATGACTGTCCATAGTGCTAAAGGATTGGAATTCCCGTTAGTATTTATCACCGGACTCGAAGAAGATATTTTCCCGTTAAGCCCACGTTTCGATTCGGATTCAAAGATTGAAGAGGAAAGACGATTGTTTTATGTAGCTATTACCCGGGCTCAGCAGAAAGTATTTCTTACTTATGCCCGGTCCAGATATCGTTTCGGAGAGGTTGCATATCAGAGTAAGTCTAGATTCCTCGATGAACTGGATGAAAATACATATGAAGAGTTGAATGGAACAGGCGGCAGAAAGTCAGGAAGGCGTAAAAGAGATTTTGTTGATGAATATTATCAGGAGAGTTACGACGATTTCGATCAGGAGAGAAGATCCCTTCGGGTTGGAAGCCGGGTTACTCATCAACTCTTCGGAATGGGTAAGATACTTCAGATTGTTGGAACAGGCGATCTGCAGAGAGTAACAATCGCTTTCGAAGAAAGCGGTACTAAACAGCTGCTAACAAAATTTGCCAATTTAAAACTGATATAATTTTCAAACTGGAGCTGATATGAAAATAGGAATATTGACCGGCGGCGGGGATTGCCCCGGATTAAATGCGGTTATTAGAGCTGTTGTAAGAAAAGCTCTTCAAAGCGGAAAAGAAGTGATTGGTATTAGAGAAGGGTGGAAAGGATTAATTGACAATAATTATAGCAGGCTCGACCGAGAAACCATTTCAGGTATACTTCATCGCGGCGGAACTATCCTCGGCACGTCGAGAACAAATATCTATAAAATTGAAAACGGTGAAGAGATTGTAAAAAACAATCTTGCTAAAAACGGAATTGACGCTATTGTTGCTATAGGCGGCGAGGATACTCTCGGTATCGCTTCTAAATTGTATAAGGCAGGTGTTAATGTTGTTGGTGTACCTAAAACAATTGATAATGATTTAAATGCAACCGACTTTACATTTGGATTCGATACTGCTGTTAACATTGCAACAGAAGCAATCGACAGACTTCATACGACCGCGGAATCGCACAACAGAGTTATTGTGGTTGAAGTTATGGGAAGGCATGCCGGATGGATCGCTATCTGGGCAGGAATTGCAGGAGGGGCCGATATCATTCTTGTCCCGGAAAAACCATTCAACATTGATGAAGTCTGTTCTGTCTTAACAAAACGTCATGCCAGCGGAAAAAGCTTTAGTATAGTTGTTGTGTCCGAAGGTGCTAAACTTCAGACAGAAGATGAAGCGGATAAAGACGGATCATTCATTCTAAGCAGTATGAAGAAAGACGCGTTCGGTCATGTCCGTCTTGGTGGAATAGGTAATGTGCTTGCTGATGAAATAGAAAAAAGAACCGGTTATGAAACCAGGGCGACAATTCTTGGACACATTCAGAGAGGCGGAAGCCCTACAGCCTATGATAGAGTTCTTGCAACACGTTTCGGTGTCTTTGCAGCTGAACTGGTTAATAAAGGGGACTGGGGCAAGATGGCGGCTCTGAGAGGTAATGAAATTATTGGAGTTGAACTGGCAGAAGCTACCGGGAAATTAAAAACTGTTGATCTGGAACTGATGCAGGTTGCCGAAACATTCTTCGGTTAGAAAATTAAAATTCCGGGTCTCTGCTTTAAGTTGCAGAAACCCGGAATGAATAATCATTTATTTATTCTTCTCTTTCATCAATTCTTTATATGGCACATGTTTCATCGAGAAATAATTCTTAACATCCTTCTTCAGCACACCTGATAATAAAATAATTGTCAGAAGGTTTGGTGCAGTCATAAATCCTAATGCGGCATCCCCGAAAGCCCAGATAGCTTCAAGTTCAGCAATTGCCCCTATAAATACAAATACTATGAACACCCATTTATAAGGAAGAATCGCTTTCTCTCCGAAGAGATAATGCGATGCTCTATCACCATAGTATGACCAGCTGATTATTGTTGATGTTGCGAAGAGCAGAACACCTAGTGTTACAATCTTATCTCCGTAGCTGAAAAGCCAGCTCAAGCCCTGTTTGAACGCATATGAAGTAAGTAAACTTGCATTGTACATAGCTCCGGTAAATGAAGGATCTATATGATTCACATAGTACTGAGTATGATGCCAGGCATCTGTTGTTACAATAACTAATCCGGTTAAAGTGCAGATTGTAATTGTATCTATGAACGGTTCCAGCAATGCTACGGTTCCTTCTCTTACTCCGTATTTAGTCTTTGCTGTTGAATGGGCGATTGGCGCGCTTCCCTGGCCGGATTCATTTGAGTAGAGTCCTCTTTTCACACCCCATAATACAGTATTAAGCCATATTAAAAATGTTCCGCCGCCTACTCCCGCAATTTGAGCAGGGGGGTTGAATGCAAAATCGAAAATCATACCGAATGCAGGACCTAAATGAGGAAGATTGGAAATTAAAACTACCAGCGATGTAAGGACATAAATAACTGCCATGAAAGGTGAAAGAAAACCGGTAACATTACCGATTCTCTTTATACCACCGATTATTACCAGGCCGATAAGACTCGATAAGATAAGGCCTATTATAATCTGAGTATAGGAAACTGAAAAATTTCCGATGATTGCATGCTGAATAGTCCAGAAACTCTCGGTACCGAGAATCTGTTTGGTTTCCGAGAACAACTGATCCGAAAGGGTAAAGGCCTGTATCGCGTTCCCAGTCGCAAAAGAACAGATTACTGCGAAACTTGCAAAAAGAATAGCAAGCCATTTCCATTTAGGCCCCAATCCTTTTTCAATTGTGTACATCGGTCCGCCCGCGGCAGATCCATCAGGCAGAATATCCCGGTGCTTGTGCGCCAGTGAAACTTCTGCGAATTTTAAAGCAGTACCGAATAATCCTGTCATCCACATCCAGAATAAAGCACCGGGTCCTCCGTAATAAATTGCTGTTGCGACTCCGGCAATATTACCGATTCCAACCGTCGCGGAAATTGCTGTTGCAAGTGCTTTGAAATGATTGAGATCTCCCTGATCATTGGGATCATCATATGTCCCTGCGGTTACTTTGATTCCGTGCCAGAAATATCTGATCTGAGGGAAGAGAAGTTTGAATGTGATAAATATTCCTGTACCTAACAATAGCAGAAGCATTAGCGGGATTGAGCCGAGTGGCACCTCTTTACTCGGAAAATTTTTAATGCTTTCAATATTTCCGGGGAAGGACCATACCGTATTAAAAAACTCCTCTCCGCCAAAAATAAATATTGAAAAGATAATTCCAAGCGTAATTAGACCGGCAGTTGATTTTTTCATATCTCTCTATTATTTGTTGTGAAATGAATGATCAATTTGCTAGATAATTCCTATTGAACTCAAAAGAACAATTATGATTAATATTGGCGCGACAAATCTTAAAATTATCTTCCAGTAGTTTATAAGCCACGGAAATTTTCCGAATAAAGATTCGGCTCCCTCTTTAACATTCTGAATTACCGTATTAAATCCCCAGAACCATCCTACAAACAGGGCAATGAAGAATCCCCCGATCGGTAATAATAAATTCGAAGAAATAAATTCTGTTAATCCGAAAAATGTTAAACCGAAGAGCTGAGCGTCTGAAAGAAGATTGAATGATAATGCGCTCGGCACGCCGAGTAATAATGCGAGCGAACCGAAAAAGAGAACTGCTTTTTTCCTGCTCCATCCTTTCTCATCAACAAAATACGCGGTTACCACTTCGAGCAATGAGACGGTTGAAGTAAGTGCTGCTAATGTTAATGCAAAGAAAAATATTATCGAGAAGAAGTATCCGCCCGGCATTTTTGTGAATACTACAGGAAGCGTGCGGAAAATAAGACTCGGTCCTGCATCCGGATTCTGACCGGTTGCAAATACTACTGTGAAGATGCAGATACCGGAAATAATTGCTATCGAAAGATCGAGCATTGCAATCCATACTGATGATGTCGGAACATTCTGTTTTCTCGACATATAACTTCCGTAGGTAAGCATTGCCCCCATTCCGAGACTCATAGAGAAAAACGCCTGTCCAAGAGCCGCAAGAACTACTCCGGTGTTTATTTTACTCCAGTCGGGATTGAATAAATACTCAAGTCCGGCTGAAGCACCCTCCAGAGTCAACCCTCTTATCATAAGTGCTATTAATAAAACGAAGAGCATCGGCATCATAATTTTACTTCCTCTTTCAATTCCTTTCTGAACGCCGAAGTAGACTATACCCATTGTAAGAAGCATGAAGAGGGCAAGAAGTCCAACGTTCCATAAGGAATTCTGAGTTAGTTCAGTGAAGTGACTGTTTGCAGTATCAGGGAGATTATAATTCATCAGATTACCGTTGACAGCTTCAATAATATATCCGAATGTCCATCCTGCAACAACAGTATAAAAAGAGAGGATTACAAATGCGGCGATCACTCCCATTCCGCCGATACCGGACCAGAAAGGAGATTTACTTAATAATTTAAAAGAGCCGACAGGATTTTTCTGAGTAGTTCTACCAATCAGAATTTCTGCAACCAGTACCGGAATTCCGATTACAAAAACGCAGATAACATAGACAAAAATAAAAGCGGCTCCGCCGTTTTCACCTGCCAAATATGGAAACCGCCATATATTCCCGAGTCCCACTGCGGAGCCGGCGGCGGCTAAAATGAATCCGATTTTACTGCCCCATTGCTCGCGTATAGAATTTGAATGCATCTAAATACCTATTCTTTATTAATGATTACCATTTATGAGTAACATTGATTGTAAAAATAAGGATGCAACAATTCTGAAGGTTGCGCCACAATTTAATAATCTCAAAAATAAATCGCAGGAAAATCGAAGAATAATTGGAGATAAAATGCGGGGATTAATTCAGGACGATTAATCCCCGGAAGCACTGACTATTTTTTTAGTTCATCTTTTTTTTTGAAAGGAGTGTGCTTAATGGAAAAATATTCCTTCACATCTTTCTTAAGAACTCCGGATAATAAA
>CAZHHG010000076.1:0-13203 GCA_964532065.1 uncultured Melioribacter sp. | reverse complement strand
CACGATTGTTTCGTATCCCTTTTGGACGAGAATTTTTACAAAGTGAGAACCGATATATCCGGCACCGCCAGTTACCAGGATTTTCAATATTACTCCGATGTTATTGAAGCGCTCAAAAATACAAAATTATTCTTTAAGTAATTTTGCCCGCTGTAAAAATAACCCGTACTAAATTGCAGCTGCAGCGAAATTAAATTAACTTTGACTTACAAATAATCAGAACAGGAATGAAAAAATGTCCCAGCTACCCAAACGTTTCGAAAGATTTTTGAAAGAATTTCCGGAGATCGCCGTTGCTTACGAAAACCTCGGCGATGCTGTGCATAAACAGGGCCCTCTTGACGAAAAGTCGAGAGCTCTGGTAAAACTCGGCATCGCAATCGGATCCTGTATGGAAGGATCGGTTCACGCCCAGGTTCGCAAAGCTCTGAAAATGAAGATATCAAAAGCTGAAATACGGCAGGTGGCACTTCTGGCAATTCCGACAATCGGATTCCCGGCGGCAATGGCAGCAATGAGCTGGATTGATGATCTGCTCGACAAGAAAAAAGGGAAATAGGATCATCAGTTGTTTGTTATGAAATCTTCACCCGGTTTAACGATAGATGTAAAAAGGATAATAGCATTATGGGGATTCAGCGAAGCAGCATTCGGCGGAATCCTTCACGCTTTACGGATCCCTCTTACGGGAATGTTTGTTGGAGGTGCTGCTGTCCTGTTCATAACATTAATTGCGCATTATTCTAAAAGTAAAAAGTCAATTCTTCATGCAACAGTTACCGTTATAATTATTAAAGCGGTAATAAGTCCGCACACTCCACTTACAGCCTATTTCGCTGTGGCACTTCAGGGTATGTTAGGTTATCTATTATTTTCACTGATAAGAGTAGAAAGAATTGCCGCTCTGCTGCTGGGATTTTTTGCACTTTTATTTTCAGCACTACAGAAATTTGTAATCCTGACAATAGTTTTCGGGAATACACTCTGGGAGTCGCTCGACGGATTCGTGAATTATATACTGCTCCAGGTGAACATACAAGTTTTTGATGTAACCTTAGGATTCTCGTTTTTCCTGATTGGATTCTATTCGCTTATCCACATCATTGCCGGATTATATGTAGGATGGAAAGCGCCGACTATTCCGGATAAATTAAACGACACACACAATCATATGCTTTCACAAAACTATAAGAATCATTTGGCCGAAGATCTTTTTGATACAGACAGAAAACGTGCGAAGAAAAGTGTAAGGAAAAGAATTTCACGAATGCTTTTTATTCTTTTCTTACTTCTTCTTATGATTTTTTCTTATGTATCCCCCGGATTTGAAAATAACAGAGGATTTGAAATTCTGATAATGCTAGTCCGTTCGATTATTATAACATTTATATGGTTTTCTTTTTTATCTCCATATGTAGTTAAGTGGTTCAACAGATTTATTGAGCGGAATAAATTTGAGAGAGCATCTGAAATAAATCTTGTAACAGGTTTATTTCCTGAGTTCAAGAGAATCATAAGTTATACATGGAAAACATCTTCTGAAAAAGGAAGTATCCGGAGATTCAAAAAATTTCTGGGTGACTCTCTGGTTCTTCTACTGGCAACTAACATCAATCATAAATGAATAAGATTCTGATCAATACCGGAAGAGTTAAAAGCGGGAAGACAACCCGTTTAATGGAATGGGCCGCATCAAAAAAAAATGTGTGCGGAATATTTCAGCCGGTTATTGATAAAAAGAGATTCGTTTATCACATTGATTCAAGAAGTCTTAAAGCATTAGAGTGCAGCGAGGAAGCCAATTCAATCATAATCGGAAACTACAAATTCGACTTATCAACCCTTGAATGGGCAAGAAATTCCCTGCTGGATTCCTTCTATAAAAATTCAGATTGGTTGATTATTGACGAAGTCGGCCCTCTTGAATTGGAAGGCCAAGGACTTGAACCGGTAATTTCTAAAATAATTTCTGAATGCGGGAATTTCAAAGGCAGAATAATTTTTATTGTACGAGAGAAGATTCTGAACCGGTTTTTAGATCATTACAAAATATCCTCGTATGAAGAATTCGATACTGCGCAACATTAAAAATTGCGCAGTTCCGAAACCGATCTAATCATTTGCAATCAAACGAGTTAAAAACAATTTAGCAGCCTTCTCTCTTCTTTTTCTTTGCACCGCCGGGTGATGATGATGCAGGCGCTTTAATTTTAGGAGCGCTCGGAACTGACGGCTGCAGAGCAACTGCTGATGCTGATTCTCCGGAAATAAGCTGCGGAGTACCGCCGAAATACCTGCTTACAGCAGAAGAGATTTCGAACCGGGCTTTTTCCTGTTCAGACGCATTTGCGCTTAGCTTCGGGAATAATACAACGTCATTCCATTCTTCGAGCCCTCCTCTCAGAATGTAGACATTTTTAAATTCCTTTGCTTTCAATAAGAACCAGGCCTGAGCCGAATGAATCCCCCCTTCAGAATAAAGGATTATCTTTTCATTGCGAGATAAATTTCCATCGAGAAGACTGTTAATCGGGATATTTTCAGAACCCGGGATACTATAATTGCTGAATTCTTTTTCTGAGCGGATATCTATAAGCCGGTAGTCCGATTTCCCTTTTATAATCCAGTCTGCCAGGTCATCAACATTGACATGATCCACTTCATTCTGAACCATGTAAGCGAGATCCTTCGAATTAATTTTTGCAGTTGAGTTCTGAAAGGGATCCGAGATTATAAAAGCGGTAAATCCCAGAAAGAGAGCCACAGCCGCTAATTTTATTTTAAGATCGAGTTTTAAAAGAAATTCAAGAAATTTCATTTGATTCCTCCTGACTTCTTAGCGCTCATTTTCTTTTCACCCCATTCAGCAGCAGCGAACGCCCCAACAGCCATTAATACAACAAGAAAGACAACCATACCATATGAGAGACCGAGATAATCCGGAAGAAACACCCTTCCCATATCGGATGAATAATAAAAATTCTCGATCATCGGAAATAATTCTGCAAACACAAAAATTCCCGCCATAACACCAAGCAGATAAACAGCGCCGTCAATCCTTCCGGTTACAGCCGAGACACACGAAGTACCCGGGCAATAACCGCCTACAACAAATCCAACACCGAGAATTAAACCGCCAACGAGCTGAGGAATAAGATTGGTGTCTGTAAAATAGACCAATGAAAGATCGAGCCATCCGAAAGCCACGAAAAAGAAGACTCCAAGCATCGCCGTAACGATAGCGCTGAACATAACTTTAAGTACACGCATATCTGTGAAATAGAATTGAGAAGCCAGGATCCGTGAGTTACCGAATCCTCCTCTTTCGAGAGCGAATCCGAATCCGATTCCTATTAAGAATGCAATTACCAGACTGAAGTCGGGCGAAAAGAGATCGAATTTAAAGAATGGTGCGTTCATGTCCATTGCCTCCTCATAAAATAAGCCATACCGTAAGCGCCTGCAAAGACCATCATCATAAAGACCCAGCTGCCAAGATTCAGAAGAGCGCCTCCAGTCAAGGCCTGTCCGCTAGTACAACCTCTTGCAAGCTTAGCGCCGAATCCCATCAGGCCTCCTCCAACGAATGCAAAGATCAGTCTATTGCGTGTTGAGATCCGGTCTCCTTTTTCCACTTTGATTTTTATTCTGTGTGCCAGCAGACCTGAAATCAATCCGCCTACGAAAACACCCAGGACTTCGAAGACGAGCCAGTCTTTCAACGGATTAAGCGTTCCGTCTCCAATGTACTCCTGATAATAAGTATTCGAAGCGGCGTGATCGGGCGCTACCTGATTAACACCTGAGGCAACAAGCGAGGAGAATGCACCTGAAGCACCCAATCCTCTTCCCATAATTACAAAAGCTGCAAGCAGAACCAGGCCTAAACCAATTCCTACAAGGTAAGGATTTGAATAAGGTTTCGGTTCATGAACTTTTGCATGAACAGCCTCATCCTTACCGGAAAAAATCCCTGTAATTGAACCCATTTATTTCTCCCTTAATTATGTGCATTAAGCCAATGACTGTACTGTCCGGCCGAAACTATTACAAATCTTAATATCAATCCTCCGATGATAACCATAACAGGAGCAATCGGAGTATGTTTAATTTTATGATTAACCGCTAGAAGTTGAATGAACAAAGGAATGATTATTCCCATTCCAACTACGAATACCCAGAAGACCGGCGCGTATGATCCGCTGATTAGAAGATTAGCCGAATCGATGTGTACCTGTGTTGAAGTTAACAGTCCTATCAGCATCAATGCGATTATTAAAATTTCGATCGTTAAAAATCCGTTATCAGCTTTAGCCAGGAGTTCTCTCTCGTTTACATTCTTTGCAATCATATGAACGAAGGCAGCTGCAGCCGACAAACCTGAAAATAAAAAGAGGACCCAGAGGATCGAGGTATTCCAGAGCGGCCGTGCGCCCATTGTACTTAAGAGGACACCAGTATAAACTCCAAGCAATCCGCCGAGAAGCATATTGGCAACCCCGATATTCTGAATCAACCGGGGACGCTTATTAATAAATGTAGTAGCGGAGTTTATCTTTGGAAATAAATTGACAATGAATTGCGGCGGACCCATAAGAAGATTTGCAATTATTACAGGGTAGACTAAAATCAATATCCAGGCACCCCAGGACATTGGAGAAGCAAATTGAAAAGTTGTATAAAGTCGCCAGACAAAGAATTTATGTTCAAGATCGAGGAATAGTGCAATCATACCTAGACTAAGAAGAATCAGACTGATTAACGGCAAAGTATAGCATGCACAGCTGGTATCCCGGTATCTTTTGCTGAACAAAAAGTAACCTGATATTATCATCATACCGGCAACCATTCCGCCGAGGAACAGATAAACAGGAATCTCCCATCCCCAGACACTCATTACCGGATCAATATGCGGATTTGAACGGGTAGTTGTTAATTCAAGCATTGATAATACTCCTAATTAGAATCAGTTATCAGACAATTTTATTTATCAGGTCAAATAATAAATTCTCGGACCTGTACCGGCTTCGGGTATAAGCGGATGATTATTACGCGAAGCAAGTAATTTGCTTACATCACTGTTCGGATCATCGAGATCTCCGAAATACATGCAATGAGTAGGGCACACAGAAACACAGGCCGGGAGTTCTCCTTTTTCAACCCGATGAAAACAGAAAGTACATTTATCTGCATAACCCTCCGGATTAATAAACCGGGCATCGTAAGGACAGGCAGCAACGCAGGCTTTACATCCGATGCACATATCATGTGTTACAAGAACTATTCTGCCGAACTCCTCAACATGACTGGCACCTGTAGGACAGCAGGAGACACACGGAGTATTATCGCAATGATTACATCTCTGCGATTGAATTTCCATATGAACATCAGGAAATTTTCCGTTTGCAACCGTAACGATCCAATCGCGGTTATATCCTTCGGGAACATTGTTCTCAGTTTTACATGCCACAACACAATCCATACATCCGACGCATTTTTTTGTATCGATCACCATAGCGAATCGGGCCATATTACACCTCCGTCTCAAAAGTTACGAAGTTGACGTTCATGCCTGTTCCTCCCATTATCGGATCTGTTTTATAGCGGGTTATCAATTGTGCATCGCTGGCGCCTTTACCGTAAGCTCCTTTGAGCATTTTAGAATTGTGACCGAAACCATGAACCATATAGACGCAATCCGTTCTGATCCTTTCGGTTACCTTAACCTTTATTTTATTGCTTATAATATTATCCTGGTTTTTTAGCTTTACATACTGCCCGTTCGAAAGTCCGAGCCTCTGAGCAATATCATTATTTACCCAGACTTCATTCTCATTCATCATATCCATCAGAATTCTGTTTGATTGAGTCCTGCTGAATGAATGAACAGGAGCCCGTCCGAATAGAAGCCGGAAATATCCCGGAGGCGGTTCTTCGGGCCTGGAATATTTTGGTACGGGGTCGAATCCGGCATCAGCAAGCTGCGGGGAGTAAAATTCGATTTTACCGGAGGGAGTCGCAAATTCCGGTTCAATACCATCCTCGATGTAGAGAGGAATCTTTTCTCCGCGGATTATTCCCTCTTTTTTCAATTGATCAAGACTTAATCCGGCGCTTTTCAATCTGTAGTCGAGATATTCTTCAATATGATTCCACGGGAAGTAATTATTCAATCCGAGTTTCTCTGCAAGTTTTTTGGCTATCCACCAGTTTGGTTTCTGATCGGCAGGTGAATGGATAACAGGCTGACGGATCCCGACGAATATTTCCTTAAACGTTGAAGTATGAAGATCGTCGTACCTTTCAAGATAAACTGATTCAGGAAGAACGACATCAGCCCAGCCGGCAATTTCACTCGGAATTACATCTACAACAACCATAAGGTCCAGATTCTGAATCGCTTTTATGGTTTCCTCTTCATTCGGTAATGCATGGAACAGATTAGTGGCATAGATAAACCATCCTTTTACCGGATACGGTTTACCTGAAATTGTTGCTTCGCGAATTCCGGTTGTAATCTCTTCAATGGCGAAAGGATATTTATTATCGGGATTATCAAGAGGTTCTTTTGATGGGACCGGATATTCAGGGTATGGATACGGGGGTATGCTATAATTTGATGCAAAATAAAAACCACCCTTTCTTCCCCAGGAGCCTAAGAGAGCATTTAATAATGCGATTGCCCTGCTTCGCTGCGCGTCATCACCGTACCATGTTACATGTCTTCCCGGATGAATCAGTGTTGAGGGTTTATTAGCCGCCATAACGCGGGCTGTAGTTCTGATTAATTCAGCATCAATTCCTGTTTCGGTATAAGCCCATTCCGGAGTATACTGAGAAACTTCTGCAGCGAAATGTTCAAACCCGAATCCGTACTTCTTAATGTAATCAGCATCATATAAATTTTCTTTGACAATAACGTTCATCCAGGCCAGAAGCAGAGCTATATCTGTTCCGGGTTTAATAGGCAGATAGTATTTTGCTTTCGAGGCAGCAACAGAGAATCTAGGATCAACAACAATTATTGCAGCATCCTTTTCAACGGCAATTGCAAATTCCTGCGCCTGCGAGTTATGCATATTTTCGCCGAGATGAGATCCTATAAGAACGAGACATTTAGAATTTTCAATATCGGTTCTTTCAGGTGATCCGACGGTATCGCCGAATGTCAGTTCGAATCCGACATCGCGCGGTCCCCGGCACTGAGCATACGAGGGAGCAGCCATATTTATTGTGCCGTAAGCTTTTAACATATGTTTCAGGAAGTTAGCACCGATACCGTGGGAGAAGAAGGCCATTGATTCAGGTCCGTATTCCGATTTTAATTTTTTCATTTTACCGGCGATATATTCGAGGGCTTCATCCCATGTAACCTCTTTCCATTTTTCCTCTCCTCTTTCTCTGGTACGGATTATTGGCGAGCGGAGCCGGTCGGGATCGTAGTGAGCGCCGATGCCGCCTGTTCCGCGCGGACATAATCTACCCCTGCTCAAAGGATCATCAGAGTGACCTTCAAGTTTCCAGAGCCGGCCGTCTTTCAAATAAGCAATAGTACCGCATTTCCAGAAACAGATATCGCAGTATGTCGGAATTTTCTGAATCCCTTTTACTTTTTCACTATTAATTTTTTCTGAACCTTTAATAATCGGGCTCAATGCCGAAACTGTTGCCGCAGCGCCGACAGAGAAACCAGTAATCTTCAAAAATTTTCTACGGGAAATAGAATTCATTTATTACCTCGAAATCGATTTTATTAGTTCTTTAACCCTGCCGCATTCTGAATAATTAATATAGACTTCGCATTCCCTGCAGTTTTTATTTTCGCAGGGAGTACCGGGGTGAGAATAAGTCCAGCACGGTTTTCCATGTCCGTTATAACCTTCACATTTTTTCCGGTCCGATTCGGAACATTTAACAACCTCCCAGCACGGGATCATTGAATAAATCAGCTTAATACCATTGATCGATATTTTCAATTCATTGATGGCATTTCTAATGCATTCAATCCTTGAAATATCATCCTTGGAAAACAATCTCTGATTTGAATCTTTTTTAAATGGAATGAATAATCCTTCCCTTTCATACATTCTTAAAGTATGAACGGAAATATTGAGCAATCTGGCGGCTGTACCGATCGGAAAGACCGGTTCGGTTCGTCCTATATTTATTTCAGTCATTCTGTCTTCAAATTGTTGATATTTATAAATATCAACTTTCCTGCCAGCAATAAATATCAATCTCGTTGAAAAATTAAGAGATTCTTGAGAGAGAATTTCATTTCTTGGAATAGGGATTAAGTTTTTTACAATATTCGGGAAAAACAGATCAGGAATTATTAAGGCGGGGAAAATTGGATTCCAGAAATCCTAAATTAATCTCTCTTTAACATATTCAAAGTCCTCCGGGGTATTGATATTAAAGAAAAGGTCATTCATATAAAAAACCTTTTCACTTACATCAACAATTGTAACCCCTACTCTTTCAGCAAAATTCCACAAGCTAAGTGAAGACTTTATAAGTTCTTTATTATTCTCTAGTGCCTCCCTGCTGGCAGATAATATACTTTCTGCAATCGGGATCAGCCGTCGGCTGTAAATTCCGCACAAAAATTGAATTCTGTTTTCAGCTGACGGTACTATAATATCATCTTCAGATTTAAAATCGAGAAGAAACCGGAAAAGATCGGGCAAGAGAAAAGGCATATCAGTGGAAACTACAAAGATACGTTCAGTCCTGCTGAAGCAAAGAGATGAATGGATACCACCAAGCGGACCAAAATTCTTATAGATGTCTTCAACTTTTTCGGCTTCTAAGAAACCATAAAGTTCCGGTTCATTTGTACTGATTATGATTCTGGGAAAAACTTTCTGCATCCGTTCATAAATAATTTGAATAAGAGGGATATCGTCGATCATAAGGAGTGATTTATTTACTCCCATGCGGCTACTCTTTCCGCCTGATAGAATAACACCAGTTACATCATTTCTTAATTTTTCCGCCGGCATGTAACTATAAGATATTTTATGGAAGAGTTTGGTTTGTTAAAGAAGGGATACCGGTCGGGCACCCCTTTCTATTATGATCCTGTAGATTTCTAAACGTGCCGCCAGACGAAATCGCTCTTATCGAAATCCTCCTCGTCGAATGAGCCCCTCACAAGAATCTTGTGAATTTCCTCGCGTGTGAGTTTATCAGAAATATCGAGCCTGGTAAATAATTCATGAACATATCCGCGGATAATGTAAAAGCTTCCGAGGTCGAAATAGTTATTCAGTATAGTCATACATTCAATAAGGTGGTGGAAATCCGAATCCTCGAACAATTCCTTTTTCCAGGCGATTGTACTCCAGAAGACTTTCTTGGTTATATAGAGAGCGTAATTTATTTCCGTGAGGGGGAACCCTTCGTTAAATCTTTCGGCGCCTATAACCTCAAAATATTTTTCGGCTTCATCATTCGAAGCACCGCTTCTGAGCCATTTAATAAAATTCTTAAAGACAAGTTCTTCACGAGCAATTACTTTCGCTTCATCAAGTTTCTGATAAGTAGTCATATATTCAGATTTGGATAATTGCTCATAATAAGATCTTGTAAGAATATCGATGTGAGATTCAACAAAATTAATCATCTTAGAAAAATCCATGATGCCTCCAAAATTTGATTAGAAGTTACTTTTTCTGGTTTATAAATTCAACTTTATCATCAATCGGAATTATTTACTAAACGTGTAGGATTTCTCCAACCAGAACTCAATTGGAGCGTCATCAATTTTGACCGGTGTCCATCTCGATTTGTAAACTGCTGCGAGCACATTAATTGCGCATGTTTGATTATTAGTAGAGTTAAAGAGAATTTCATGGCGCAGCGGGATTCCACCACTGCCGATGAGAATTCTGAGTTTCACAATCCCTTCAGCATCTTCAACTTTTTCAGGAATTACTTCCAGAGTCTGCCGGGGAATGAATGGTAATGAACTATACCGGTTTGAGCCGGCTTCATATTTATTCTCCCGGCCGGAAGCACTCAGGTTACCGCTAATTATTCCGGTTTCATTTATAATTTCCAGATCGGGAAGGATTTGCGGATCCTCGATTGCTAAGAAACTTAGATCTATTGACGGTAAATGAGTAAATACATTGTAACCGGTTTCCGGTTGTGCGGTCAACGGGATATCAGACAGGGTAATAATTGTCTCCGGCGGAAATACAGGAGCTATATCGTTGGTATCATTTTGCCGGATAATAGCAAATGATATTATGATCAATAACAGGCTGAAAATTAAAGCAAACTTATAATTCCTAGAATAATGATATTGGTCGTTTCTCATTTTCATGATTGTAACAGAAAATTGTTACCAACTTCTATTCAAAACCGGTATAGATCTTAGAATTCAGAAGGAAATATAATCGATCGGGAGGGATTTTGACATACCGTAAAAAGCCCAGCTGCCATATTGAAGAACACTCAGTGGGTCAATGAGGTATCCGTTCCTATTAATCCGGATTCCCCTTTTTTCAATTTTCAACCAGGAACAATTATTACTGTATTTATATTTGACCCTCAAAAGTTCATTAAAAGATAAGATAGAACCTGAGCCATCGGATATTCCCGCCGTAAACTCATCCCTGCTTTGAACTTTTATTCCTTTCTCTTTTATATCCAGGTGATTTACAAGATGTACATCAAAATCACTTAAATCATTTTTAGAAATTGCGGAATAGAAAAAATGTCTTAACGAACCGAGATAAGTTCTCCTTCTGTTTTCTATCCAGTTATTCCCGCTTTGATTTTCAGGACCGGATAAGTCCGTAAACTTCGTTTTTATTGAATAGGTACTTACATTATTGACCGGATCGCATTCAAACTTAATTAGTGAGCATTCCAGAATGTAACCGAGCGCCCTGTTTAAAACAACAAGCGGTTTATATGAATGAACTTCGAACAGAGTATCAGAATCCCCTGAAAAATAGATCTCGTTTTCATTTTTAATAGTACAGAACCGGGAGAATTCATTCTCCCCGATAAAAAACGATTTGAATAGATTTAATTTCTTAAACCATTCTTCGGAGTACTGATCCTCCACATCAATCTGGCTGATCTGATAAGTCTTTTCTGAAAGAGAAATATCAAGTTTCTTTACTTCACCTTTATTAATCTGAATATAACTGCTTTTAGGTTCGTAACCGATCATTGAGAAAACAATCTCGCTTCCACCAGCCTCCAGAGATAATAAATAATTCCCGTTTTTGTCGCTGGTAGTACCAACAGTAGAATTATTTACATAGATATTCACTCCCACAAGAGCATCCCGCGTTTTAGAATCCGACACCTTCCCTTTGAGAATCGCTTTATCCGACTGACAGAGAATGGGATCTGAGATAAGAAGGAAAATTAAAATTGATGTTAAAGTAAATATGCGACTCATAACCAGAACCGTTTTAACAGAATTTGTTTATTCAAAGATTCAGGAATTCATTCCAGATCTTAAATAGCTTGTAAGTTGCCGAAACATCATCCCCGCAATAAACAGCAATCTCCTTAACTCGGCCTGCCTTATAAAGTTCTTTAACCTCCATTCCCGTAACTCCTTTTGATTTTGGGGATTGGATTCCGAACGCGTTGCAGTAGAAATCCAGATTGAATTTTCTTGTTGTCCCGAAAAAAGTAAACTGGTCAAGCAGATCAATATGCTCTCTGGAATCGTATCTGTACTTCATAAGATTCCTGGTTGGTTTAATACCAAGCATAGCCGACCTTATCATCAGAAACGGGATGTCGAAATTTCTTCCGTTGAAAGTTATGATTTTTTCCGATTTGGCCGTAATATTCCAGAAATATTCGAGCATGCCGGATTCGGGTAATGGTTTGTACTTAATTCCCTTTTCTTCAATTAAAATTTCCTCTTTATCCTCACTTTCAAAGAGAACGGTGGTTTTTTCTGTTTCAGTATTCATCAAACCTATCGCTACAACTTTAGCAGTGAGCGGATAAAGACTTAAATAACGTTTTGTTTCTTCCGTCTGGAATTCTTTTTTAACAGGGTCAGATTCGCTTACTGAAAATCTTAAAAGGTATTCCTGCTGGGATTCTGAGAGGTTCTCGAAGTCGTAACCGGCAGTTTCAATGTCGCAGATCAAATTCATTTATTCCCCCATAGAATTTGATTTCATTTATAATCTAATAAATTTACAACATAGTTCCACTCTAATTTTTTAGTGGCGCGGAACGTTATATTTTAACATTTTGACTGGCGATAATCGGGAATAAATTTATGGAAAAGAAAAACCGCGCACAGTTCATTGATATGCTGAAAGGACTTGCGCTTCTGATAATGATAGAAGTGCACGTAGTCAATATTTTTATAAGCGGTGAAATTAAATCTGCGTGGTGGTTTACCTACCTTAATTTTATTAACGGACTTGTGGCCCCGGCCTTTACGTTTTCTTCCGGGATGGTATTTGTTCTATCCCTTCAGAAAGGCCTGGACGAGCTGAGGAAATTCGGAATGAAGTTCTGGAACAAGCTTGGAAGACTGATGCTTGTATTCCTTGCCGGGTATTCAATACACATGTCCTATCTATCACTCAGGAAATTATCGAATCCGGAATATCCGCATATGCTTCAGGAATTTTTAAAAGTTGATATACTTCAGTGCATTGCTGTCGGGCTTATTATGCTTTTAATGCTCAGAATATTAATAGTGAATGATAAAGGATTCTACATAACCGTTCTGCTGCTCGATCTGTTTGTTCTTGCTTTCGGCCCTTACGCATGGGCGACTGATTTTTCTGATGTAATACCACTCGGTATAGCAAACTATTTCAACCGGATTCACGGTTCTCTTTTTCCTCTATTCCCCTGGCTTTCTTTTATCCTGACCGGTGCGCTAATCGGGAAACTCTATGTTGAAGCGCGGGTGAAAATCGGGGAGAAAAAGTTTTCCGAATACTTAATTATTTACGGCACAATCCTATTTATCGGTTCCTACCTTTTGCTCGATTTTATTTTACCGGCTTCTGCAGTAGAGATAAAACCGAATCCATTCTTTTTTCTCCAGCGTTTAGGTGTATTGCTGTTACTTCTCGGAATTTTCTGGTACTATATTAACCGGTTTGAGAATTACTCCTCATTTATTCTGGATGTAAGCCGGGAATCTCTTCTGGTATACTGGCTTCATCTTAAAATATTATATAAGAAGTTCTG